>DATHKT010000017.1:0-42219 GCA_035489035.1 Mucilaginibacter sp. | reverse complement strand
ACCCGATGTACTACTGGGCATCCAATAAGGAGGAAACCTTCAAACTGATCGGCGAACTGCCGCTTGCTTTCAAGGTTGGAGCCGGCCGGCATTACAGCGATCTCGGCTTTACGGTCCTTGGGGAGATCATTGAAAAAGTTTCGGGGATGCCGCTTGAGCAGTTTGAAGCGCAAAATATTTTTTTTCCGCTGGGCATGAATCATACGATGTATAACCCGCTTACCAAGGGCCAACATTACGCTATCGCCGCTACATCGTTCGGGAACCCTTTTGAGAAAAGGATGGTCTACGACCCCTCACTCGGGTACCAGTTCAAAGAGATCAAACATGACCAGTGGGACGGCTGGCGCCACTATGTATTGCGAGGAGAAGTAAACGATGGCAACGCCTGGTATGCTGAAAAAGGCGTGGCCGGCGCGGCGGGACTGTTCTCGACCGTGGACGACCTGCAGAAACTGGCCGATATGCTGATCCATCAGGGCCGAGTGGGTACCCAGCAGTTTATCTCCGCGCAGACCATTCAAACCTTCCTGACCAAAGATCAATTCAAAAATGGCCTGGGCTGGATGATGGACCCGGAGAACCCGGTCATTGAAGGCGGGCCGGCGGGTTCTTTCGGGCATACCGGGTTCACCGGTACCAGTATCGCGGTTGTCCCCTCACGGCATATTTCGGTGATCCTGCTGATCAACCGCCAGCAAGAGGGATTGATCGAAAACAAGGCCTACTATAACGTGAGCCCTATCCGTGAGGAGGTGTTCAAAGCTGTAATGCGGGACGGAGAATACCGCTAACTGACCAGCCAGCCCGTCTTTTTAATTTATTTGCTCATCGATGAGCACCGGATTATCAAGCCCTTGTATGTTAGCTGGTCGTCGATGAGCTTATAACTGTGATGATACTACTGGTTAAGATGATGTTATTTACCTTTACCCTACAAGGCAGCCAACCCGCTGCTATGCGCTGCCGGTTTAGGTTTAAAGTCCCCGGCGGCGAGCTTGATCAGCACTTCGTCCGCCCCGGGCTGCGGCACTTCGATGTCTTCGAGCTGGAGGACATCCGTCCCGCCAAACTCAGGTATCCTGATTGCTTTCATATAGATGCTTTGATATAAAAACGCCTTTTTACGCGCAGGGTTTTTAAAATTCAAAATTGTGCAAACAAGCCAGGCTTCTCGGAAGTTCCTTAATTATGAAAACAGCACTGGAACAACTGCCGCCGCAGGAAACGGGCCGGCAGACGGATTTTACCCATGAGCAAAAATTTGAGGGTTTGGATGAAGCGCACCGCGCTTTCCAGGCGGCAGTCGGAAGGCTGCTTTCAGTCAGCAACTGGCACGAGTATTCGGGTGCGGGCTCGGCGAAGTTTACGCTTTGCAATAACCAGGGTGAGGCAGTTGAGGTGATGGCCGAAGAAGGTTTTTTCTTTAGCATTGATCTGCCCGGTCCGGGTCCGGACGCGGGTGATGGGCTGGAATGGGTGATGATCGAGCGCCTGGTTTCGGAGGGTAGCCTGCATACGGCGGAAGAGTATGTGCTGATGACCGTGCGCCCGGTGCCCGATCCGCGCAAAGCAGCGGCGGAGATCGCGCATTTTTATAAAGACGTATCGACCAGTACCTTTATCGTGCGCCGGGACGGACTGATGCTCAGCGCGGGCGCGCATGGCAGGAATGAAACGCCGAACAACGAGGACGTGGACCTGCATGATAAGGTGCGCAACACCGCTATCGCGCTGATGGCCAGGATCGGTTTATCCGGGACACAATGGCAAAAACTGGTAAATGGTTTAATCGACTATCAAGAAACCGAACATGAGAAAACAACATGATACCTTTCCGGGGGAAAAACCGGAAATGCCGGTGCCATGAAGACTTTTGCATTTTTCACGTCCGGGTAAAAGTTTAGAATATGCGTTCTTCGCAATGCCAAAATGTAAATCCTGCTATTCTCCACAAAAAATTATTCGCTTTGATTAAAAAGCGCGGTCAGATAAATTATTGTGCCTCTATGATAATACCGCTTTTTAAAAATTGATGTCATTAGTACACTCGGTATGAATTGAGAATCAAATCGATTAGCAGGTCAACCTATTTTAATGCTATTTTCGCTTTACAAATGCTCATCAATGTCAGCGTATGATAAACTAGGCGACGAGGAATTATCCCTCCTTTTAAATAAGGGGGACCAGAGTGCCTATACAGAAATTCACAAACGCTATCACGCCCTATTACATTCACGTATTCAATAAATTAAGGAACCGCGAGGAATCAAGGGATATTGTTCATGATCTTTTTAGCAGCCTTTGGCAAAAAAAAGAGGAGTTAGAGATACAGGCCACCCTGTCGGCTTATCCAGCAGGAAATCGCGGCACTACCACCTAAAATGCGGGAAGTGTTTGAATTAAGCCGGACAGCGCATCTCAGCCATAAACAAATCGCCGAAAAGCTTCACATTTCGGAAAAAACAGTAAAAAAGCAAGTGAATAATTCCCTGAAAATTTTGCGATCTAAATTAGGCGCCACCCTGTTCACCGCTTTTATTTTATAAAGATGTCAGTTTTCTCTATTAATGGCGCACTTTTTTCACTTATGATGGCACAGTAATCAAAAAGCCGACACTATTTCTCTGTAACGCAACTAAATACCGAATTCTCCCAAATCATATTTTGGTTAAACAAAACTTGAGCAGTCTGCAAGTGTTAGAACCAATAAAGTTCGATTTTGAGGGATTCTTCTTTAGTTCATTGAATTTTTTTTTGGAAAAGACTCACTGATTAATCATCGATGCCGTAGCCAATAATTTTGTTTCCGGAATCGAATTGTATAATCAGGTCTGTATAGTCGTACCCATAATCCAAACGGTAACGGTAGGTTCGCCGGCCATTTCCTTCCCGCCGTCCGATTAGCGTTATAAAGTAGATCTTACCACTAATCGCATCGGCCAGTGTGCGTGCGCGGGATTTCGTATAATTCTTAGCAATGTCCGTTGATAAAGTGCTGGTATCAATAGTGGATTGTTGCTGCAGTTTACTAATAAATTTTTTTACCCTGATTGTAATTTCAGGTTCCTTATCAGGCAGGGCTATTGCAGCTAAAGGTTTCAATGCAGGCATGTAGAATCCTGCAATATTTTGCGCCATGCGCTCTGCATTAGCGCTGCCAACATTGGTTAGCACGATCACCGAGAATTGGTCATCCGGGTAGCGTTCAAAATCCGACCTGAATCCCGGAACGCCCCCATCATGATGGACACGCAAATGGTTATTAACCGAATCGATAAACCAACCCAAGCCGTAGTGTGCATTTTTACCATCGTTCAGTTTCCCGGCTGTCCACATTTGTTTTTTACTGGTTTCTGTTAAAAACGTATGGCTATAAAACATACAGTCCCATTTTGCCAGGTCAGCTATGCTGGAAAGAAAAGCCCCGCTTGGGCGCAGCGCGAGCCATACCTCTGCGTTTTTCCAGCCTGCGCTTGTTCTTTCATAGCCGTCTGCACGGTGTGGGATCAGATCGATAATGCTGCAGGTACGGGTTTGGTTCATGCCGGAAGGGTCAAAAACATGCTTGCTAATCCACACGGCCCAGTTTGCGCCGGTGACTTTCTCAATAATTGCCGCAAGTACATAATAGTTCATATTACTATAGTCCCATTGTGCTCCGGGAGCGAAATCAAGTGGCAAAAGATAGATGGCTTTGATATCTTCATTAAGCGAACGTACTTTAAGCGGGTCAAAATCCGGGGCATCTCTAACCAGTCCGGAAGTGTGGGTAAGCAGGTTGCGCACACGAATGCCTTGCCAGGCTGAGGGCAAACTGTCAAGGTATGCATTGATGGGTGAATCCAGGTTTACCTTTCCGCTCTGCTCCAGCAACATCACTGCTGCCGCAATAAACTGTTTACTGAGCGACCCGAGCTTGTAAACGGTTTGAGCAGTAGCAGGCGAGCGGGTCTCGATATTAGCCAAACCGTAACTTTGTATTTTCAGAATTTGCCCTTTTTTCAAAATGACGACTGAAAGCCCCGGAATATGTTTTTTTGACATCATTAATCGGATATACTTATCTGTTTTTTCACCAGGTGAACTTGTCATACGCTGAGCAAGGACAGTTAAAAAACAGCCTGACACAAGCAACGCTGTCATGATGGGAATTAAAAACATTTTTTTCATACGATCATACTGTATTTTAAAGGAATGGAAATTTTATTTTTTGATGCAAATCTAGCTGTATGGCGGGGAAAGCCTCTTGAGAAAAGCTTTATAAAACCTCAAGAAAAGCTTAGTTTTATAAATATTTGAAGAATATGCTTATTAATGATCGTTTTTATGTCGATCCCTTACGCAATGAGGTAACCGAGAGACATACCGGTAAGGTTGACCGTATAGAACCCAGGTTGATGAAGCTTTTGTGCCTTTTGGCAGAATACGAGGGGAAGACAATTTCAAGAAAAATGATCATTAAAGAAATCTGGAATGATTATCCCGGCGGTGACGAGGGGTTAAACCAGGCCATTTCGGTTTTACGGAAATTGCTCAATGACAATGATAAACGTATCATAGAGACACTTCCGAAGACGGGTTATTGTTTTCATGGCACGATTAACCGCAACCAAATTGTTCTTAAACGGAAATCGTTCAAATTAATTTACGCTTCGGCTGCTTTGCTTTTACTGTTAATCATCGCATTGGTATTAGGCTATTATAAGTACCGGGCGAATGACAAAATTGTTCCGGGTAAACTTTCCCATGAAGAAGCCGTTAGTGCTTTTAAAATGGATTCATTAGGCAAATTGGATAGCAAGAAAAACGGTAAGGCTCTTAAAATGGATTCGCTAGGCAAATTGGATAGCAAAGAAAGCGGACAGCCCAACAAATAATAGCTAAACTAAATACCTTGAAATTGAAGAAGACGCTTGAGGTGGGTTTTATGTGCCATCATAAGTGAAAAAAATGCGCCATTCAAAGCGAAAAATTACAAAAAATCAAAAAAATTTCATTTTCATCTACGCCCACGCCATTGCTGGGCCGACTTTAGCTATTATAAACCCAGGCTGATGGAAAACAATGAAATTGAAGAACTGATCAATAAATACCGTGTAGGCTGTGATTTTGCACTCAGCTGCAAACTGGGCGGAAACTGCAGCAGCAAGCAGGCTTTCTTTTCGCCGGTGCCGGAAATGGCCTGCATGAAATTGCTGACATCATCGGCCTTAAAAAGCAGGTTTTTCTGATGCATAATCTCCCTCCAAAGCTTAAAAGCAAACCGGAAGTCTGTCGGTACTTCAGTCGCCCAGCGCTCAATGGTTTTGATTTGCGGCAGCTTATAAAATGAGCTATTGATCTCAATGCTGTTCTCGTGGTGGGCGTAATAAGCCAGCCGGGATTTTTCCTGGTGCTCCGGCGGAAAATCCCGCTTCGGCAGCGAAATCTGCAGGCCGCTCGTCCCGCCGTAAAATCTACCCTCCCCCATCAAGCCTGCTTCAACTTGGCTTCCATGCTTTGCGTCGTATGCGGTACCGCGCGCAGCCGTTCTGCCGGGATCAGTTTGCCGGTCACGCGGCAAATACCATAAGTTTTGTTCTGGATGCGCAGCAGCGCCGCTTCGAGTTGTTCAATGAACTTTTTCTGGCGCGCTGCCAATTGATTGGTTTGTTCCTTCTCAAAAGTAGCCGAACCGTCCTCCAGCGTCTTACCCGCGATAGCCGCGTCATCGCCATTACTATTGGCCGAGCTCAGCGTACCCGCCAGCTCCTGCAATTCCTCGCGCGCCATCCGGATCTTCTCCCCGATCAGCACTTTAAATTCATTCAATTCGTTATCGCTGTACCTCGTCTTGAGTTTTTCTGTTTCCATGTTGCCTATCAACAGCAAAAGCCCTGCCGGGTTTTCAGATTTGTTTTTTTAATCATGAACTATTCCCGGCGCCCGCTGTTGCCCATTATAAATAAACACCCATGGGCAAGCAACACGACACCTTTCCAAACGAACAACCCGAAATGCCGGTACCCAAAGAAACACCGGAAGTCAACCAACCCAGTGACCCAAAATCCCCGGAAGTACCCGAAGAAGACCCGCAGATCATCCCCGATGAGTTCCCGCCGGAGGAAAATTCGCCGGAACCGCCACCAATTAATCCCGGAACAATTTAAAAAAATATACCAATTTGCGATATGAACACTGAAAAAGCCATTTTAGCCGGCGGTTGCTTCTGGGGCGTTGAAGAACTCATCCGCCAACAGCCCGGCGTCACTTCGACCATCGTCGGCTACACCGGCGGCAATGTCAAAAACGCCACCTACCGCAACCACGGCACCCATGCCGAAGGTATCGCCGTCACCTTTGACCCGGATAAAATATCCTACCGCCAGCTCCTCGAATACTTCTTTCAGATCCATGACCCCACTACCCGCAACCGGCAGGGTAACGATCTGGGTACTTCCTACCGCTCCGCTATTTTCTATTTAAATGAAGAACAACATGACATTGCCGGCAAACTCATCGCCGAAATGGAAGCCTCCGGCAAATGGCCCGGAAAAATCGTAACCGAAGTCGTACCCGCCGGTGACTTCTGGGACGCCGAAAAAGAACACCAGGACTACCTCCAGAAAAACCCCTGGGGCTACACCTGCCACTTCGAAAGACCTGACTGGAAACTCAATCCATGAAACCACCAGAGGCCATCACCCTGATCCAAAAAGCCATCACCGGCAACCAACCCCAACGCTGGGCCGACCTTGGCTCCGGCAACGGCACTTTTTCAATTGCCTTAAATAGCATTCTCCCAACTGGCAGCCACATCACCGCGATAGACAAACAAGCTCAAAAACTACCTGTTGATTTCCTTCAGGCCGACTTTGAAAAAGACGATCTCAATTTGACCGGCCTCGATGGCATCCTCCTGGCCAACTCCCTTCATTACATCCGGGATACAACAAAACTCATTAAAAAACTCGAAGCGTATTTCACCTCCGTTCCTACCTTCCTCATCGTCGAATACGACACCACCCGATCCAATGCCTGGGTCCCCTATCCCATCAACTACCAAAATCTACAACAACTATTTGCCAGCCTCGGTTACAGCGCCATCACCAAACTCGCTGAAGCCCCCTCCCGCTTTGGCGGCAGCCTCTACTCCGCTCTGATCCGTTTATAGCCGTTTCTACCCGTTTGAAACACCTTTTATCCCGGCTCTTCAACCTACGTTTGTCGAAACAAAAAACGCAAACACATGAGAATCGCAACCCTGTTTTTTATCTGCCTGTTCGTAACCGTCGGCTGCCTGACGGGCGGCCTGCACGCCAAACAACCCCTTCACAACTTCGGCGCCATCATTATCCGCTAGCCAGCGGATCGTTTATTACCTGGTAACCGAACCCCGCAGAAGAAGAATACGCGCCTGGCACCGCCGGAAGCAACTCGAAGAACACTGCATGCGCGTCTACCTCCGCAAAAACCACTACTATTATTGAGTTATCTACCACTATCAAGCTATATAGCACTATAACTTTGCAGCATGAAACATATCGTGATCGGCGACCTCCACGGCCGCGATAACTGGCAGGAGATTGAAATCAAAGACTATGACAAAATAGTATTTATCGGCGACTATTGTGACAGCTCCGAGCTATCCGACTTTGCCATACTTGAAAATATAAAGAACATCATCAGCCTGAAAAAACGCCACCCGGATAAAGTGGTACTGCTGCTCGGCAACCATGACATACATTACCTTCATTTCCCTCGCTATCAATGTTCAGGCTTCCGCCCATCGATGCAGCGGGACCTAACCGCACTTTTTCAAAAAAATGCCGATCTCTTCCGTATCGCCTACCAAAAGAACAACTATCTTTTTATGCATGCCGGAGTGACAAACAATTGGTATGATGAAATCATGCGCAGCCCGGTCATTAAAGAAATTTGCGGGCAGGAAGAAAATCTGGCGGGCCAGTTGAACCGGCTCGAACGGACAGTTCACCGCGGCCTCCTGTATGATGCGGGTTTAGAGCGTGGCGGCTATGGCTATGGCGGTCCGCTCTGGGCGGATATCAAAGAATCCTTTACCGACATGCTGAACGGCTACCACCAGGTTGTCGGCCATAACCGCGTCGATGAAATACGCACCATCAGCTACACCAATAGATCGATGACCTACACAGATGTATTAACCACGAAAGTAGAATTCTATGAAATTGATATTTAAATGAAACACATTATCATCGGCGATCTCCATGGTGGAAGCACCTGGCCTGGCAAACCTATTTCCATGAACTGCACCGTTGACCAAACTTTGATATCACAATTTGTGACATCAAAGTTCATAAACAACAAACATTCCAACCAAATTTAAATAAAAGGAGCTTATCACAATTTGAGATAAGCTGCCATTGACTTCTTATCCGGTCAGGGGACAACACTTCATTCTACCCTCCATGGGGGACACTCAGGGTACCCAACACCTGCATATTCAAAGACAATTTCCGCAAAAACCAGTGGCAAATCATTGATCCTCAATTCCCATTAATTTAATGCCGATTAAATCAGGTTCCCACCCTCTCTGCTACCCAAAGCCCCTCACCGATCCAGGCAATTTTGTCCTGTCGCCGGCAATCAACTGTAAGCCCGACCACAGCACGTTGTTTGACATCCAGGGAAGAAACATTACTCTGCCAGCAGCGGAGAATCCGGCGAAAGTGAGCGTAAAACCGCAAAACCCGAAAGCGCCGGGGCAGGCTGAAATGCCCATATCGTAGGATGTGACGCGAGTATTCCCGAACCAAGATATTCCAGGGAGCCCCAAAAAGGCTCCCTTTTGTTTTATAAATGATTTACATACGCAAAAGGCGGCACGCAGTACGGCTGCCGCATTATCAAATTGCCGAAGTCAAACCGCTCGGCCAAAACCACGAGATCGAAGCCTATCTCCGCACCAGCGGGATCTGGCTACAAGCCCAAAACAAACTCAAAGAAGTCTACTATTATGTACAGGACGAAAGTAATCGCCGTAAGAACTTTTTCGCCGCAGGCTGGCTCAATGAACTGGGGCACTGGCAAGTCGCCGCGCCTAATTTCACCGGTTGCCTTTGTCGTCCCGCCCTGACTATTTTTCCGGGCGAAAAAGATGAAGCCTGGCTATTTGAGACTTGCTTTGATTACCTCCGCCACCCGGAGCTACTAAATACAAAGGCGCATATCATCATCCTGAACGATCCCGGCTTATTAGCGGCCGGATTAGCCAAAGCAAAAGAATTCCACCAAACCCGGACATTTTTCAACAACCCTTTGCCAGCACCCTAAAAAGCTTAAATTTGGGAACCCATGCAAACCGAAGAAGCAGAACATATCACACACCCGACCAGCACCGCCGGCCAATTCATCCTCGAATATCCCGGCGGCCGGAGAGTACTTGTTGAAATCGACCCCGCCACCGGCAAAGAAACATTCATCCGGGAACTTTAACGCAAAAAACACCACCACAGCTACACCGCTATATTTTGTTTTTTTACGGAGCAAGATGTCCTTTTGTCGGACGGAAACGGATTTCCGCCGCCAAAAGGATTCTTGCCCTAAAGGGTAGCTGTAAAACTTCGCAACTTGTTTTCCCTATGGCCGAGGATCCAAAACGAAAAGGGCGTCCGCCAAAAAAAGCAGGCAAACGGACGTTTAAGATCGATGTCCGTTTCACCGAAGCTTAATAGCTGAAAAGCCAAACGAATCATCTGTAAAAGATGCACTCAAAGCCAACATCGCCGCCCTCTTTTTAAGCGCCGAGTTGAACCTCCCTTTTGAATTAGGGGAATATGTCGGCTATATCCAATCCTGGTCCCAGCTGATCAAGGAAGAACCCGCTGAACTGTTCAAAGCCGCTAATGACGCGCAATACATCGCCGACAAAGTAATCGGCCTTGAAAAAAAAAGAGCCAGCGAACAGGCATTGACCACGGTGCTGAATAAAGGCGACGAGATTTCCTACAAGGGCGATACCATTAAAGTCCTTGCCATTCTGAGAGGCAAGACCGCCCAGGTCGAAAACTCCGACGGGGCTAAGTTCAAGGTAGGGCCAAAAGACGGCTTGTATGCTGCATTGGTTAATGCGAAAAATAACCCGTAGCAACACGAAGCCGTGGTGCACGAAATGAAACAAAGTGAGGAACAACAAAATTATGCCATAGCCAGATGATGCAGGAAGTATTTGAAGAAGAGGACATCCCAGTAGCGGAGTTTGAAAACATCGGCTTGTCCAAAGACGGGCGGCTCAGTTTGGGAGCGGAGGACTTGAAAGTGCTGCTTTCCGGCGTACGGATTTGCTCCGTTTGCATAACCTCGAGGATGGCGACATCAAAATTATGAACCTGGACGCCAAGCTGTCGCTTCAAAGAAACGAGCGAGGTGGTCTTGACCTGTTGATCCATCCCGTTTACCGGGAGATGATGACGCCTGCTTATGTGACGGACGAAGAAGCGGAAAAACTCTCCACGGGTGAGCTCTCAGCCCTTGATAAAGTCGTTGAAGTAAACGGCATTAAGAAAGAGGTGGTCATAGAATTTGATCAGGACACGCAGGAGTTTGTCATTACCGACACCGAGCGTATCCTGGCGCCTGACCTGGTCAATAATGAGAAGCTGACGCCGGAGCAGAAACAGCGCTTTAAGAAAGGGAAAGAAGTTGAACTACAGGATGGCACAAAATTCCGGTTCTCGGCAACCGCTTCGGAAGGTATGCGCTCCAACCGGCTGCACCTGATCGCCTCGCTCATCGTGGACGGCGGCCTGAGTTATGTGCTTTATAAGGGGTTGAAGGCCATGAGCAAAAAAGAACCGAAAGTCTCTGAAGACTATAGCCGGGGTTATTACCATGCTTTGGAAGACATGAAAGTCCGCCAGGTCAAAGACCGGATGAAAGGTCAGAACGTCAACTCCCGTTGACAAGCTACTTAGAAAGACTGGGCATCCACCCCAAAGTCCAGTCCTTCTTTAAACCCTATTTAACAATAACAGGCGAGACGCTAATTTTTAATCATGGTAATGCTTACGAGCATGTCAGCGCAGATTTTCATAAAATACCAATTACTGAAGAATTCTGGACCGCCGGCGAACTAACCTTAGCAACTGACATTTTTATCTGCGGTTCTGCCATGGACGCGATAGCCTGGCTCAATTTAAATGGCCATCGCTACCGCCAATTCCAAACGCTTTGCTTTATCAGCACCGGAAATGTGCCCCATTCTTATCATGCAGAAACCATCCAAAAATATATGCCCAAAAAAAAACTCCATTTCTTATTCAGTAAAGACTCACTAGGAGCCATCTGCGACCTCAAGTTCTCTTCCTTTATTCGCAACAAACCATTAAAGATCAGTTATGAAGAACAACGCTACGAGGTCAATTTCGAAAATAAGAATTATGAATTTGAGCATTTGAGCCTTAGTGCGCTCGAAAAAGCCACCGGCTACAACTTCCGGATCCGCACCCATAAACCAAAAAATGCCAGCACCTATTATGAACTACTCCGAAACCGACATCCCCCTTAGGCCCTCGCCTATTTTTGCTTTTCTGAAGATCCTGCCGTTTGCCCTATGCACTTTAGGGCTCTTATTTCTGGCGAGCAGGTACGTTCCTGATTTAATTTGGCCCAGCCTTTTCAGCCTGGCATTCGGGATATACCGCTATATATTTATCCGTCGGGTTATATATCTTGTTACAACGGAATATATCCGTATAACAAAAGGTATTTTCTTCAAACAAGTCGACACTGTTGAAATGTTCCGGGTTAAGGATTATGTCATCACTGAACCGTTCCTATTGCAAATCTTTAAACTGATGGATCTCCATCTCAAGACTACCGACCCCGAAAATCCCATTCTCTGGCTCCGTGGCATCCCCCAATCCGATATTGTAGACATCATTCGCGAACGCGTCCTCGACAGTCGGCAGCACAACCGGATTTTTGAGATCAATTAAACTATCTGAAGAAAAAGCAATCAAATGCTAATATTATTAGTAATTTAGTCTGATTAATGTTATGAAAACTTTCATCCACTTCATTCTCACCTGCTTTATTTCCACCGGTGCGCTCCTCGGCGCGACCAAAGCAGCCAACCCCTACCCCTATTTCGCCGTCATGGCTATAGCTTGGGCATTATTTATCTGGAGGGTATCCGTCAGAAACAAACGCAAATCCGGACGAGACTCAGGAGAACAGGCATTTCGAGAATACATGCGGTCAAAACTTCCTAATCATTAATTTCGTTTAATGATGTAAATTTCCTCCATAATAGTTATTTTTGATGAAAATATACATCATGAGCTTTAAAAAACATATTGTCTTTCCAAAACAAATGAAGCTTTTAGAGGAATTCGGCGAAAACCTGAAACTTGCGAGAAAACGTCGCAAATTGACGGCAATACAAGTGGCAGAACGGGCAGGAATTGACCGGGGCACACTCCGGGAGGTCGAGAAAGGCAATCCAAGTGTCTCGCTAGGTGCTTACATAAATGTATTACGTGTTTTAAACTTGCAAGAGGATATTTTAAAGGTGGCGGCCGACGACACCTTTGGAAGAAAGTTACAGGATTTATCAATTTTGAAATAACGTTTATGGTAACAAGTAACACAACTGATATTTGGGTATTTGCACATTGGAAAGGAATGCAAGAACCAAAGCTGGTCGGCATACTTACCGCGCAACAAGCAAAGGGCAGAAAGTCATTTAGTTTTCAGTACGATAACAACTGGATGGATTCCCGCGAAAAATTATTATTAGACCCTGATATCGGGTGGTATGGCGGCCCACAATTCCCAGAGAAAAAACAAAATTTTGGGATTTTCACAGACTCCATGCCAGATACGTGGGGACGGAAATTGATGCAAAGAAAAGCGGCCCATATTGCGAAAACAGAAGGAAAAAGAGCATCTGGACTTTACGAAGTGGATTATTTGTTAGGAGTTCACGATTTTACACGAATGGGAGCATTACGTTTTAAAACTGATCCTTCAGGTCCCTTTTTAGACAACGACCCACATAGACCCGCTCCACCCTGGACTTCTATAAGAGAACTGCAATATAGCGCTCGCTCTTTTGAACACGACGTAACTGAAGAAGAAGAAAGATGGATTGAATCACTATTTGCGCCAGGATCTTCTTTGGGTGGGGCGCGCCCAAAAGCTAATATTGTTGATGATAAGGGCGAGTTATGGATTGCGAAATTCCCCTCACGGAACGATACCATCGATAAAGCCAATTGGGAGTATCTTGCGCATATGCTTGCTATTCAGTCCGGAATCCAAATGTCAGATTGCCGGCTGGAAAATGTGTATGGTGACTATAATACTTTTTTCACAAAAAGATTTGACCGATCATTTAGTGAGCGTATCCATTTTTCGTCGGCAATGACCATGACCGGTTATCATGAGGAACTTATAAAAGACTATAATCCGAGCTATTTAGAAATTGCCGAATTTATTCAACATGACGCGACCGCCAGTAAAGAAGATTTACAACAACTCTGGCGTAGGATCATTTTTAACATCGCCGTTTCAAATACTGATGATCACTTAAGAAATCATGGATTTTTGTTAAGTGATAAAGGCTGGAGACTCTCACCGGCTTATGATCTTAATCCATCTACTGATAAGACTGGATTAGGACTAAATATTGACTTAGATAGCAATGACCTTGACTTAGATCTTGCCAAAAGTGTTGGTGAATATTTTCAGTTGAACAATAACGAAATGAACCACATCATCGAAGATGTCAGAGCCGGAACATCAAACTGGCGGGAACATGCTCAAAATATAAACATTCCCCGCCAGGAGCAAGAGCAAATGGCTGCAGCGTTTACTTTCGACAATCAAAGACCCATACAATTGGGCTATAATCGTTAACCTATTGCTCCACTTGCACTTTTTCCGTCACCACAATCTCCGGTCTACCCTTATAATCGATCACCTTCCCGCTCACACAAATCAATTTCCCGTCTAAATTGTCAGCCAGTCCTTTTGAATCTCCCCTCAACACAACCGTAAATAAAGAATTCGGATAGGCCCCACCCATATTTACCAAAACCATGCTGCCAAAATCCTTATGCCCATAAACTTTGGAGCAGACTTTCACCGTCTCTCCGATGTGATTAGCGACATCCGATTCTTTGATGGTCATTACCGCTACCAACGTCTGAACTTTTTGCTGAGGTGATGTTGCAATGTTTGTTTTCGCGAAGATCGCATTCAATAAACCTGCCAACCGTATACCCGCCTTTTCAATCCGGTTCTCGACGATGGACATATGCGCCTGGTAATAAGCATCATCGATCTTTGTCCCGTTCTTGCTAATTTCACCATAAAGCTGCGTGCTGATCTGGTAACTCTCCCAGGCCCAGGTCATTTGGGAATCACTTTGCCATTGGGCGATTTGCTGTGGGGTGGCTTTGTCAAAGTTTTGGGCGAGTTGTGTCTCGCTTAGACCGGCGTGCTCCAGCATCTTCGTATCCCAGAGGCTGTGCAAATTGGTGCCTTTGCCATCATAGCGCACCTGGATGGTGTTGCCGCCTTTATCCTCAGCCCGGCTGACGTGCATCGGTTGATGAATATCGCCTACAAAATGAATGACATATTTCAATGCATTGACCCGGTCTTCCCTGCTGGCTTTATCGTCAGCCAAAATTCCTTCTTCTTTTACCAATGCCGTGTAAACATCTTCTTTGCTGCTTACTTGCTTGCTAAAATCCTCAAACGACAAACCCAATTCCACATTAATAAAATGCCAGGACGAAGTCGACCTATCCCGATTATCATCCGCCCAGCTCGCCACATCCGCCAGCGACTCATTGCCTAATAAAGCCGTCACCCCGGCCTTCGCCTGGCTCGTCAAGTGGTTTGCCGCGATTAAACCGATCGTGCTATGCCCTGTCCTTCCCCAGGCCGCCAGGAACAGCGTAACCAATATTCCAGTCACTGCCGTGGTGATCCGCCGCGGTCGCTTTTTCCTAACCGCTTCACTGTTTTGAAACACTGGTTTGACCGGCTCTTCTTCCCGGATGCTTATTGTCAGCTGCCGGTCCCCCATCTGCTCTCCGTTCAAAGCCAGGATCACACCTTCCGCCGACTTTAGGTCGGCCATCTCCACAAATCCATAACCCTTGCAGACGCGGGTTTTCTTATCCCGTACCAGCTTCACTGTTTTGATATCGCCGTGCGGCGCGATCAGCTCCGCCAACTGCTGTTCATCCATATCCAGCGGAAATCCGCCTACAAATAATTTGATCATGATAAATGTAAAAGGTTGCTAAAATAAAGTACTTTTTGCGGCATTAGCAAGTTCGGCTGCCTGGAAAGCCCACTCGACCACCTGTGCGATGGTAGTCAGCATCACATCGAAATCCTTTTTATTTTTCAGATCGATGCCGGCCACCGTGCCGGCATCGGCGCTGTCATGCAGCACATTAAAATAGATCCCGCCGACCAGCATCGCCATAACCGCCTTTAAACTGATCCCGCTGTTTCGAAAATGGTTTTCCGCCAGCTCCAGCAAGCGGACCCCTTCCCGTTCACGGTTTTGACAAGCGGCCCGCATCAGCGGATTGTATTCACTGATCTGCCAATGCACCAGCTTTTGCATTTCCTTTTCCTGGTGGAAATAGCGGAACTGATCCTGCAGCATTTGGATAAAACAGTTCTTCAATTCCTCTGTAGTCGATTTATCCGGCAATTCCAGCGATGCAAAATAAGGCAGCCAGGAGTCTTTCTGCCCGATGTAGGCTTTCAGCAAACCATTCAGGTTGCCGAAATATTCATAAACCATCGGTTTGCTCACGCCTGCGCGAAGCGCGATCTTATTCACGCCTAAACCTTGATAGCCTTTCTCCTTTAAAGTCTCGCCGACCGCCCCGGTCAGCCTGGATATTTTATCCTCGGGGTTTCTTTTTCCTGGCATAATTTCTTTTAAGATAAAGTTAAGAATGGTTTTGCTACTTAGTGGTAGATAACTCCAAAAATCTATAACTCCTCAAACGGCACCAGGCTTTCCTCGACGATCAAGCCACTCTTGCAAAAGCCCAGCAAATAGGGACCTTCCAGACGACGGTACAATTCCGCCAGGTCATCATCGCTTCCCGTTTTCGAAATTACAAAAGTCCCCTCACCCAGGCTGCTTAAATGAGCGCCGTATTTCCCGATCAAAAGCCAAAGCTCATTTGTTAAAGCCGCGCTCTCCAAACGATAAAATCCGGTTTTCTTCAGGTTATCGCCATAAGTCTGCACTGCATAAACTTCCACGATCTTTTTTAGCCGCTTAACAAAAGGAGACAAACCTGTTGCAGGGACTACTGCTTCTAATGTTAACATCACCAGGTCGCTAATGTCGGTCCTGGCCACATTCAGGCTGAGCATCTCATAGCTCCTTTTGTTAAAATGAACCAGGATCTGGCCAACGAGACCTTTTTTGTCTTCGGCATAGATCGAAAAGATAGTTGGTAATTGGGTTGTTGCTTTTTTCATCATCGTTATAAAATAAAAAAGCCCCCCGGTTGTCCGGGAGGCTGGTGATATGTTTCAAGTTTTAAGACAATATCAGGACGCTCCCGGAATAATAGGAATAATCAGGACCACCACAATAATTATTGTGCTCAGGATAATGCTATGGAGTTTGGTGGTTCCCATTGATGAAGGCAAGGTATAAATTCCGCTCGTTAAAAAAAAGCGCAGCTATCTTCAAATCTTCATTTAATATTTTTCATCGCCAGCCCAATGCCGGGGCGACATGCTCTAAAATAGCAGACAGGACATGAACATTATAATCAACGCCCAAAGTGTTCGGTATGGTCAGGAGCAATGTATCCGCTTCCTGTATGGCTTCGTCCTGCGCCAGTTCTTTGATAAGCTGATCTGGTTCAGCTGCATAGCTCTTGCCGAAGACCGCCCGTTTATCGGCTTCGATATAACCAAAGCTATCTGCCCCTTTTCCTTGCTGTCCGAAGTAGGCTCTGTCCTGCTCATTTACCAGCGCAAAAATGGAGCGGCTGACCGAAACCCTCGCTTCACGCTGATGCCCGGCTTTTTTCCAGGCTTCTTTATATAACCTGATTTGTTCTGCCTGCTGGATATGGAACGGCTTGCCGTTTTCGTCAAATTTCAAGGTAGAGCTTTGCAGGTGCATGCCGTTTTCGGCGGCCCAAACCGCGGTTGCATTAGAGGCCGCTCCCCACCAGATCCGTTCCCGCAATCCGCCCGAATGCGGTTCCAGTCGTAATAAGCCCGGCGGGTTCGGAAACATCGGATGGGGATTAGGCCGGGCAAATCCTTCACCTTTTAATTGCGCCAGAAATTCTAAACCCTTTTGCCGCCCCATATCCGCTTCGTTTTCTCCTTCAGCAGGTGCAAAACCGAAATAACGCCAGCCTTCGATGACCTGCTCGGGCGAGCCCCGGCTGATGCCTAATTGTAAACGGCCCCCGGAGATCAGATCGGCCGCACCGGCATCTTCCACCATATAAAGTGGGTTCTCATAGCGCATATCGATGACACCGGTTCCGATCTCAATTTTGCTGGTCCTGGCGCCGATAGCCGAAAGCAAGGGAAATGGCGAGGCCAATTGCCGGGCAAAATGATGAACCCGGAAGTAAGCACCGTCCAAACCGATTTCTTCGGCGGCGATAGCTAGGTCAATTGACTGCAGTAGTGTATCCCCTGCGGTACGGGTCTGATAAGCGGGATGATCAGACCAATGCCCGAATGATAAAAATCCAATTTTCTTCATCAAATATTCATTGTTTACCAGCAAATGTAAGCATACACCAACAACTTATTTTTTTTCAAATAGCTTGCCCTGTTTTAGCCCCGGCGTTACTTCCTCAAAAGGATACTTACCCTTGATATGGCGGTTGAACCAAATGCCTTTAACCATCGTCGAACGCATTTCCCGGAAAACCTTTTCCGGAACCTTCAGGTAATGATAGACTTTGCCCGAATGGTAGCGTATGGTGAGCGTTTCCGAGGCGGCATCATAATCATAAGCGGCGATAACAGCTGAAGGCATGGCTCAGATAGTTGGAGTTAAGTCTAAACAAAAACAATACCAATCGGAAAACGGATTTGCCCCCCGGGGCGCCTATCAAAACATTCTGCTCCCCAATTGTTATATCCTTAATCACACATCACCTACCGTACAGCGGATCGCTTAAGTTTTCCTTTCAACTTACCCGACACACGATATTTTAGGCTAATTATCACCGCGTGAAAAAACGTATTTTAATAGTAGACGACCACCCGGCGATCCTGGAAGTTGTCGCTGAAGCCCTGGCCTACGAGCATTTCGAGGTATTGGATATTGCGCTGGGGAGCCAGCTTTTCGTCGCCGTGCGGGATTTCAGGCCGGACCTGATCTTACTGGACTACAAATTAGCGGACACCAATGGCGGCGACCTTTGCCGGCAGCTCAAGGATACGCCGGAATACCGGCATATTCCGGTGATCATCTTTTCGGCCTATTTTACGCCTGCCGATACCCATAAGCCCGGCGGCTGCGACGGTATCCTGTATAAGCCTTTCGATTTGCAATCACTGCTCGCTACCGTGAATGGTCACCTGGCAGACAGTTTGATGGAATAATCCGCGCTTCAGACCAGGGCCGATAATATCTCTGAGATGGAGAATTTAGCACCGCAAACGAACTCATCAGCCGCGCCGTAATAAATGGTCAGCTCGTCTCCCCTGACAATATGCCCGTTGGTAAAAACGACGTAACCAAAAAAGCCGCTCAGCTCATAGGTTTCGGTCGGCACCATAATGGGGTCCGGGGTCCGGGCCAATACCCGGGATGGATCATCCAGGTCCATCAGGAAGGCGCCCAGGCAATACTGATTTTTAGCGTTGGCCCCGTGGTAGACCGCCAGCCAGCCGCGTTCAGTCCTGATCGGTGCGGCGCCGGCGCCAACCCTGGCGCTGTCCCATAGTCCCGGGCGGCTTTTGATCAGGCACCGGTGGTTACCCCACCGGACACCATCCGTGGATTCTGCCAGCCAGATATAATTACCCCCGATCTCGACGCTGCTGGGTCGGTGCAGCGCATAATATTTATCGCCAATCCTTTCTTCAAAAATAGCGCAGTCCTTATTATGCGGCGGGAAGATGACCCCCTTCTTTTCAAAGTTGACCCAGTCCTTTGTGGTGCGCAATCCGACGCCAACCCCGCTATCGGATACGGCGGTATAGGTCAGGTAATAAGTATCGGCCATGCGGCTTACCCGGCAGTCTTCGATGCCGAAGCGTTCCAGCTCACCGCTGCCGAATAAGGAAGCATGACTATCCGGCTCAATAAAATGGATTCCGTCAGTACTGCTTAATAATCGTAAGTGAGATATCGTAGTCAGGTAATCCAGCCCCTTATATTTAATGACCCGGGCATCGGTGGCGACCAGGTCGGGGTCGTTCAGGGGTACTTCGATGATTTCGGTATTACCGGTCGCGTTGATGACCGGGAAATATAACACCCCTTCTTTTTGGGCGATACTTTCGGCCACCCGGACCAGCAGCCAGATTTTATCTTCAAACTGAAATACGCCAGGGTTCAGCAGGCTGATCACCTGCAGGCCCGGGTTACTTGGCTTAACGTCTTTGGGCAGCAACAGCGGGTTTTCCGGGAAGCGCCGGGCCAGATCTTTCATGGCTGTTTAACCTGATTTTTTCGTCTAATGTTTCTGCTAACAAAGAATTAAATTTTTTAAAAACAATATCAGCATGCCGTAGTTATTGGTACACGTTTTTATTTAATGGCGCTTTTTAGCAGCGTTCACGTAATTATTGAATTGTTTAACCGATTAAATTTTTTACCATGAATGCACGATCACCCTGGGCCACTGCGGTCAAAGCATTATTTCACGGGCAGGACCTGCCCGCCCGGTATCAGGAAGAAATCGCCGGTTATGGTGTAAAAATCCATAGCCTGAATAATTCGGTCTGGATTGCCATTACCTGCCCCGAAGGAACGCAGGCCGTACTCCGCCCGGCCTATGCACCCAATGATTATTTACAATTAGGGAAAGTAAGCCGGGAAGCAAATGGGGTTACGCTTAACCTGTCGGCCAGCATCGGCCACTACCAGGTCAAACTGGAATTCCCGGACAAGGCAAAGCCGCTGTTTCGTTATACGACTACCCTTACCGCCCGCGAGCCTTTACTGGTGCCCTTCTGGCCGAGGGACCTGGTGGTCACCGGTCCGGACGAAAGCGATAAGGACCCGGAGGGAACAATTCTGATCAAACAGGAAGGCACGCGTTCAGGTTTGCAGTATATCACCCTGGACCAGCCAGGTTCCGGCGCACTCCTATATTTTCAAAATCTGACCGCACTGAACGATTATGCCCAGGCGACGGAAACCTCGCTGGGTGGCGTGGTTGGCGGCAGCTGGCCGGAAATGGGTTTTGCCCTGCCGCCTACGCTAAAGGAAAAACCGCTGCCTGCGCATAAAGAGTTTGTGCTTTCAGATGCCTTCCTGGCTTTTAGCCCGGAAAACCCCAAGGATGAGCTGGAGCAGGCCAAACAGTTTTTGAACCTGCTGGCAGATATTTACCTGCATTTACCCAAGCCTGCTACCCAATATTACAACTGGCCGGATACGCTGGCAAAGGGCCTGCATGACCTGGAGTTCAGCCATGGCTGCTGGTCGCATGGCGCGGAACAGGATTACCTGAATGCCTACGTGGCCGATTATAAAACGCCGCCCGAACTGATGGTGCAATTAGCCGTGCTGTTACCGCTGACCGATTATTACGACTGGTGCAAAACCGAACTGCCGGCTATTAAAAAGATCCAAAATGGCCTGGACGCTTTTTACAATAAGAAATTGAAAACGGTGGTGCGTTTCCTGCCGGCACTGGCGAAGGAACTGGACGGCTCGGAAGAGCAGCTGAAACCCAATGTGATGGATTCCTGGTACCTGCACCATCCTTTGCTGAATTTAGGGCGACTGGCGATCCGCGGGGATGAGCAGGGGAAAAAGCTTTTTTTGGATTCGATCGGTTTTACCGTAAAGGTCGCCCGGCATTTCAATTATGAATGGCCGGTGCTATACGATATGGAAACGCTGGAAGTGGTTAAAGCGGAAACCCAGCCGGGCAAGGGCGGGGAAAAAGATGTAGCCGGCTTATACGCCCTGGTCATGCTTCATGCCTGGCAGCTGACCAAAGAAAACAAGTATTTACTGGAGGCTAAAAAAGCGGCAAAAACTTTACAGGGTAAAGGCTTCCAGCTATTTTACCAGGCCAATAATACCGCCTTCTCCGCCAATGCCATGCTGTGGCTGTACAAAGAAACAAGGGAACAGCTTTACCTGGACCTTGCCTATCTATGCATTGCCAATATTGTCCAAAACTTCCAGTTATGGGAATGTAACTACGGTTATGCGAAAGATTACGCCACCTTTTTTGCGATGTTCCCCCTTGGGGATGCGCCTTATACCGCAGCGTACGAGGAACAGGAGGTTTTCGCAGCTATGCATAATTTCCTGCTGTACGCCGAAGATGAGGATATGCTGCCTTCCGTGTCGCTGCTGATCCCGGAGTTCCTGAAATACATCTTAAACAGGGCGGCCTATTACTATCCGCCTAACCTGCCTAAAGAAATGCTGTCAGATGAAGTGAAGACAGGGCAAGTTGATCATAAGCTTTGGATCGCCATCGAGGATATTCACGATGGCTGGGAAAAATCAGGCACGGTCGGCCAGGAAGTGTACGGTGCGGGCGTAGCCTTTGGCATTGTGCCCCGCCATTTCTACCACGTACCCGGTGAAGATTTTATGATCTACCTGGATTACCCGACCGCTAGTTTTAAATACCGCAAAGGCAGCGGCGTCACTTTTAAAGTCAAGGGTGATGCGCGCTTGAGTTGCCGCATGCTCATCGTGAAAGGCAAACAGGCTTTGCCGGCATTTACGGTACAGGGGGGGGAAACGGAACTTAAAGGCCAGCACCGGAAAGACGGGCATATCGAATACACCGTCGGCGGCCACCAACAAATTAAAATTAACTGGAAATGAAACTGACATGGAAACACTAATCACTTTATTCGGCCAGGGAAAGGATTTAAACGCCTTGCAAATGAGTTGCCGCGGCATCGTGGTCTTCATTATCGCGCTGGCCCTGATCCGGATTTCCGGACGGCGGTCATTCGGGGTACGCAGCCCATTGGATAATATCATCAGCATATCGTTGGGCGCGGTGCTGAGCCGGGCCATTGTCGGCGCCTCTGATTTTTTACCGGTCATCGTGACTTGTTTTGTGATCGTCCTGATCCACCGGCTGGTGGGCTGGCTGATCGCCGTCAGCAAGCCTTTCGGGCGTTTTATCGAAGGCGAAAAAATATTGCTTTTCCAGGACGGTGTGTTCTTAAAAGAGCACATGAAAAAGGCGCTGGTTTGCCAGGAAGACCTGATGCAGGGCGTCCGTAAGTCTGCGCTGACCGAAAATATGGACCTGATCCAAAAAGTTTATATGGAGCGCAACGGGGAGATCAGCGCGATCAGAAAATAGGGACTCTTTGGAACGGAAATTGTATCCACCCACATGATAATCAATGCAGTCTGATTTATTAGTATTAAAATTAAAAACTGAACAAAATGCCTACTACAAAAACAAACAAAAAGGCGGTTGCAGCAGCTGCAAGCCGCACACCAGAAGCAGAAAGTGCTTTAAAAGAATTATTCGTTGACGAGATCAAGGACATCTACTGGGCCGAAAAGCATTTAGCTGCCGCCCTGCCCAAAATGATCAAAGGGGCAACTTCGGAAGACCTGAAACAAACGATCAGCAATCATCTGGAAGAAACCAAAAACCAGGTGACCCGGCTGGAAAGCGTATTCGCTTCCATCGGCGAAAAAGCCGTAGCTAAGAAATGCCTGGCCATGGAAGGTTTATTGAAGGAAGCTACCGAGCTGTTATCGGACACCGAAAAGGGAACTGAAGTGCGCGACGTGGCGATCATTTCGGCCGCGCAAAAAGTGGAGCATTACGAGATCGCCTCTTATGGCACGCTGCGTACCTTAGCCGGCACTTTAGGCTACAGCGAAGCACAAGGCTTGTTCGACGAAACATTAGCCGAAGAAAAGAACGCCGATTCGCTGCTGACCCTGGTAGCGGAAAATTATGTGAATGAAGCGGCGGCGGCCGAAGTAGAATAATAAGTAGTAGACCATAGTTTTAAACCGTAAGGGTCGCCTCGGCGGCCCTTACTTATAAGATGGCCAAATGGAAACCGAACCGCGTACCCCCTTAAAGGAGCTTAGCCGGCAGGAATTGCGTCAATTTTTTATCAGTCATCTGAACCGCATCTTTTGCGCCAAGAGCCAACTGGTGGAAAAGCTGCCGGAACTGGCCAGGCGTTCTCATTTCCGGGACCTGCGGCAGGCGATCGGTGAAACTGTCGAAACTGTAGAGGATCAGATCTCCCGGATCAAACAAATGTATATCGCGCTGGACGCTTTTTACCGCCCGGAGGGTTGTGCCGGACTGGCCGGCATCCTGGATGAAGTATTCCAGTCGATCGGTGTTCCGGGGGAAAGCCCGGCGCTGCGTGACCTGTCTATTTTGTTTTACCTGCAAAACATGGAGAGTATCGAAATGGCCTCTTTTAAGATGATGATCTTTGTTGCAGGTAAGCTGGGGGAACCCGGTATAGAACAGATGCTGCTGGAATGCTTTGATGAGGCCAGGGAAGACAAACTGCTTTTAAAAGAGATCACCGCCAATTATTTATAGTGCATGAAAAAGAAGTCCCCCTCGCCTCTTATTGGTTTTTTGAAAAGTGTCCGGCTGCTTTACCTGTTGCTGGTGATCGTCGTCCTGGCGGTGATCGTGGTCCGGCTGGCCTTGCCGGGCATTGTCAAAAACTATGTGAATAAAAAGCTGAATGAGCTGCCCGGCTATACCGGGCATGTGGGTGATATTGATATCCACCTCCTGCGCGGAGCCTATGTGATCCATGATTTGCTATTAAAGAAAAAATCCGACCCGGAGAAATATCCCTTCCTGCAGATCAAACATGCGGATCTGTCGCTGGAATGGAGTGCCCTGTTCAAAGGGCGGCTGGTGGGCGAAGTGATCCTCGATCAGCCGGCGGTCAACATTTTGACGACCGAAAAAATTTCCAAGGAGCCCTCCAAGGAAAGCTGGACAAAGACAGTTAAAGCGCTGATGCCCATGACGATCAACCGGCTTCAAGTGAACAATGGGAATTTTGCTTACCGCGATCTTAATAAACAACCGCATACCAACTTGCATATTGACCGGATGCAGTTAACGGCCCTGAACCTGGCTAATGTAGAAAAGTCAGGGAATCCCCTGCCGTCGCAGGTTAACCTCACCGGTATATCCATTGGAGAAGGGCACCTGAAGCTGGATATGAAAGTGAATGTATTAAAGGATTTGCCCGATTTTGATATGGGTTTGCGGCTAACGGGCGCCAACCTGCTCAGCCTGAACGGGTTCTTCGAAGCCAACGCCAAAATGAATATCGCGGGGCAGCATTGATATTTTCAGCAAGCTCCAATTGAAAGACGGCGAAATGAATGGCTATGTCAAGCCGTTTATTAAAGATTTGAAAGTATTGGATGCCAAGAAGGACATCAAGAAAAAAGGCGGCGTATTGCGGGTAGTCAAAAAAGCGGTCGTCGGCCTGTTCGCCAAGGCGGTTACCAATCCTAAAACAAAAAAGATCGCCACGGTGATCCCCATCAAGGGAAATGTCAAAAATCCCAAGACCAGCGGCTGGGTCACTTTGTCGGTGTCCTTAAAAATGCCTTTGTCCAGGCCTTTCATGAAAGCTTGAGCAATGAAATTAAATTTCAGCAGCCTGCAAAAACGAATCAAAAATAAAGGCCTGGTCATGAAAAAACGATCCAAACCGGTTGTTAATTCTATGTCATATATTTAACATATTGTTAATGTATTATACTACTAAGCAAATAAGTCAATAAAATTGCTTATCTTACCTATTATTAATATAAATACAATGCAAAAAGAAGGAACAGTGAATTTTTCAATAACCAAAAGGGTTTTGGATTTATTTCACAAAATGACGACAGGAACGAGATCTTCGTTCATGTTACCGGGCTCATCGATGAGATTCGTGAAAACGACCAGGTGGAGTACGATGTACAGGAAGGCAAAAAAGGCCTCAACGCGATCAATGTTAAAGTAACCTAATACATCACTATAAAAATTATCGTAAAGCATCCGCTTTTACCGGCGGGTGCTTTTTTGTTAACTGAAATTTAAATATTAAAATTATGGCAAAATCACAGGCTACCTTCATGAAGAAGCAGCGCGAAAAAAATCGCCAAAAGAAAAAAGAAGATAAAGCAACACGTAAGCAGGAACGACGGGAGTATTCGACGGGAGGGCAATTAGAGCAAATGATGGCTTATGTCAATGAGATGGGCGAACTGACTTCAGTAATGCCGGCAACCCTTTTTAAAAATTCGGAAGCGGCATAAACAGCCCTGGCACCAAAATGCCGTTATCGCCGGCTGCTTCAAACGATCTGGCAACAATAAACAAGTTAATTTACCGTTTATTTATCATAGTCCTTCGGGAAGATCTACCAAGCACCTGCCGTTTTTGGCCCGACGCGCCACAAACATTTCCCGTTTGAAACTAAGTTTAGCTTAATCAATTATAGCGCTCAGCTCAGCGGCAAACCCAGGCCGACAGTGAACCATTAACTTTCTCTGTTTACCATACCTGCTACCAGCCATGGAAAAGCCATGTCTGTATTTTACCTCCTTAAATTATTTTGTGCTGATCATACTCCTATTTTTCATAGCGCACTGGTTTCTATCGCTATTCTTTCAAACTTTTTTCCAGCACCGCTATGCCTCCCACCGGATGTTTACCACCAGTAAGCTCTGGGAGCGGGTATTTTATTTACTGGCTTACCTCTTTGAAGGTGCCTCCTTTTTGAACCCGCGCGCCTATGCGCTGATGCACCGGGCACACCATGCTTACAGCGATACCGAGCAGGACCCGCATTCGCCGCACTTTTTCGTCGATGTGTATCAAATGATGAAAGCGACGATCATCACCTTCGGGGATTATGTTAAAAGGATCAAAGACCCGGAAGCCCAGTTCCCGGGGCATTACCCGGAATGGCCGCTGATCGACCGCATGGGTTCTTCCCTCCTGTCCAGGCTATTATTCGGCGCGGCTTATACCACATTTTATATCTTTTTCGCCGCGCATTGGTGGTTGTTCCTGTTGCTGCCCATCCATTTCATGATGGGCCCGATCCATGGCGCGATCGTCAACTGGTGCGGTCATAAATACGGCTACAGTAATTTCGATAATAAGGACAAATCCAAAAACACAACGCCCTTCGACTTTTTGATGCTGGGCGAGCTGTTCCAGAATAACCACCACAAACATCCCAACAGTGCCAACTTCGCCAAACGCTGGTTCGAGATCGACCCGGTCTACCCGGTGATGAAGATCATGCACTGGCTCCGGATTATTAAATTAAGAAAAGCTTATTAACATAATTCATTAACTATAAAAATAACAACATGAGTAAAGATAAAGGCAGTAAAAATGTAAAAAAAGCGCCGGCTACCGAGGGTAAAAAGGCGACATCCGATTACCAGGCCGGGAAGAAATCAGTGTCAGCTGATATAAATGCCGGAAATAAGAAAAAATAACATGAACGATCAAAAATCAGCCCTCAGACAGGCCAACGAATACCTTTACGATCTGCGCAATACGGCCGCAGAGAACGGCTTTAAGCCGGATGAAAAATGGCAGCTCAGCCTGGTTACCTACGCGGACAAAGCCGCTATTGAAAAGAAGTATCATGCCGCGGTAGCTGCAAAAGCAAATCCGGAAGATCTTTCCGCCATGTTTGAAATCGTCAAAGCGAAATTAAACCAGTTCGGAGCTGTCGTCACCGATGTCAAAACGATCGGCCGCGATCAACTACAATATCTTATCGCTTATAATCCCGAAAGAGAAAGGCGGTAGCCCATTACCCATTAAATTTTTAGCATGCCATTTTTAGATCATGTACTCCAAACTCCTTCCTACGGCTGGAAGGATGAAAACGGAACTTTAGTAAAGCCCGCCGCCAAACAAATTATAGCCGAATTTTTTTCCAGGCTGAATATTTTCAAGACCCGCAAGAACTGGCTGCCTTTTTTCAGCTGGCTTAAGGTCCTGTGCCTGGCGCCCTGCTTTGTCCTGTTCCTGGTATTCTTTTTGCATTGGTGGACGATTTTAGCAGCTTTCGTCTTGACCGCGATGTTTTGAATATCTCGGTGGAACAGCAAAATGAAAGCCATGAGGAAGGCAAGCGTTTCAGCAAAAAAGAGTTCAGCTACACTTCATTTGTGCGTTCCTTTACCTTGCCCGAATTGGCGGATCAAACCCGGATCGAAGCCGCCTACGAAGACGGTGTGCTTAAAGTCGATATCGGGGAAAAAGAAGAAGCCAAAGTGGCGAGCCGCCAGATTGAGTTAAAATAATACTGTGCAATTTTATAGTTTAAGGCCGGCAATACCGCCGGCCTTTTTATTTAGTTAACGGGCGGCCTGAGCCCGGCCAATACTTTAATCGTGTCCGACATATCGCCGACCATGCGCCTTTTTGGTTCGGGTGTTACTCTGCTCTCAAACTTAGCGTCTCATTTAAACGAAATGCCCTCCATATTTTCAAACTTTGCTTTTACACCCCATCCGCCGAAGTCCTCTGAGACGACCAGCCATAACTCATTTGTGCCTTTTTTTAACGGAAGAAACAAACGGTCAAAATACCCGATGGTGCCTAAGAACCTGTAATCCCTCGAATATTGCTTGTCGGCTCCATAGTAAAGGATTGTATCATTCAGGTAAACCCTTACATAATCGCTAAAGCCAAAAGGCAGCGCTTTCACCTGGTCTCTAGCTGATTCAACCAATAGCCTTGCTACCATTGTCCGCCCAGTGTCGGTTGGAACCCCGCCAAAACGGGCCAAATTCATCATGCCCGAAGGTTCCGTTGTCCGGGCCGTCCATATCAGTTTCTTTTTTATTTCCGGCGTAAGGCGGAGCGCTTTTTCAAACAAGCGCTGATGAACCAGGTTCGAGACCTGCCAGCGCGTGACCACCCCGCCCGTGCCGCTCGCGGGTACCGGTACTGGTCCCGGGGCGGCGGCCCCCATAATCGTGTATTGCACATTGGCAATTCGCAGCCGTGCCCCGTCTGTACCGATGGCAATTTTCCCGGCCTTCCAGCCCGTCAGCAGTTCTTTCACCCTGATCACCGGCGTGCCGTCTATATAAAACTCCGCCTGTAACCCGTGGAGTTCTATTTTGAAGTGGTGCCAATCGTCAAACCGGAAAGCATAGGCGCCGTCATATCCTTCGCCATAGTATAACTGAAACCCCGTTTGCCCGTTGAATTCAGGCGTATACTGCGTCGCGTCCGGATTGCCCGATTGATGGGGGCGCAGGTAGAAACTTTCGAAATTGTCCATGTCCTTCATCCGTACTGCGAAGCCGGGAAAGCTGCGCTGCTGCGGAAAACTGAGATCAGCCTCAATAATACCGTCGCGCAAATCAACGCCTTTCAGGACGATCATACCTGACTGCAGGACAAGGCAGGCTTTGCCCTTATAAATTCCCGGCGCGAGGTTTATGCTTGTCGTATCGTCCCTGTTTACTTTTATCGTATCCCACCTGTCCGGGGTAGCGGGTACCTTCACTACCTGGGCGCTTGCCCTGCAAAGAGCCAGCAGCAGCAAGGTCGCAATAAGTAAATGCACTTTTTTCATATAGATTACTTTTTTTGATGTAAATAGACAAAAGCCGGTGCGGATTTTTCATGCTATTCCATCCTTAAGCTTTTTACCGGGTTTGCCAGGGCTGCCCTGGTCGATTGATAACTTACCGTGAGCCACGCGATCAGTAAAACAAATATGGCCACTGTACCTAACATCCACCAACTGATCCCGATCCGGTACGGATAATTTTGCAGCCACCGGTGCATGGTCCACCACGCACAAGGAAGGGCAATGGCAAGCGAGAGGATCACGAGCTTTAAAAAATCAGCTGAAAGCTTCCAGGCAATTGTGAGAACTGAAGCGCCCAGCACTTTTCTGATGCCGATCTCCCTGGCCTGTTTCCTGGCCGTGAGCATGGCCAATCCAAACAGACCGATACAGGAAATAAAGATGGTCAGCACCCCGCTGCAGGTAATAATTTGTTTCCACCTGGCTTCTTTTTCATACTGCGCAGCATTTTGCGCTTCTTTAAAATCAAACTGGTAGGGCCTGTTGGGGAAAATGTTTTTAAATGTATTTTCAATATGGGCCAGGGCAAGCGCCGGGTTACCTGGCTTTATTTTTATATATGCCGTGCCGAATGCGTTTGCCGGGTTCATCAAAAAGAGCTGGGGCATTATTTTTTCGGCGAGCGAGGCATAATGATAATCTTTGATAATGCCGATGACGGTATATTTTTTATTCATATCAAGACTAACCTGCCTGCCCAAAGGCTCCCTCCAGCCGGCGGCGCGTGCAAAGGCCTGGTTGATAATGACTGATTGCACGGTGTCAGCGGCGGTGGTTCCTGAGAAGTTCCGGCCTTTTTCCAGGGGGATTTGAAGAAGTCGAAGAAAGTTCTCATCCACGTTCATGAAAGCAAATGTTATCTTTTCACCGGTATTAATGATAGCCGTTCCCTCCCGGTTATCGCCCTGGTCTGCAGTGACATTTTCTATGGAAGGATCTTTTAACAGTTCGTTTCTGAAAGCACCCAGCTGGTCAGTTTTAGCCTGCCCGCCGGCCCTTTGGAATTTGCTCATCAAATCCCCGTTATCCAGGCTTAAAACAACTACATTTTTATCATTATATCCCAAATCATAGTTCGTCATGTAGTTAAATTGCTCATAAACAATGACAGTGGCCGTGATTAAGAAAGCAGCGAGCGCAAACTGGGTCACCACCAAACCTTTTGACAAGCGGCCTTTTCCCGATAACCCGATCCTTCCGTAGAGTGTCTGTACCGGGTTGAAACCGGATAAAACCAATGCAGGATAAAAGCCCGCCAGTAAACCGGTCAAAAGGAACAAGGCGATATACCCCGCGATCAGCTTTGCATCGAGCAAATAGGTAAACGATAGTGCTTTGTTTGCCAGCGTATTGAAAAGCGGAAGTGCCATTTGCACCAGCAAAATGGATAATAAAAATGCGATAAAACTTAGGATAAAAGATTCGCCCAAAAACTGCAGGACCAACTGCCCTCTCAGTCCGCCGATCACCTTGCGGACGCCTATTTCTTTTGCTCTCCGAAGCGAATGGGCAATGGTCAGGTTGACAAAATTAATGCATGCGATGACCAATATAAATAAGGCTATCCCGGTAAGAATATAAGCATACACCGGGCTGCTTGCATCAGCCAGGCCCCTGCCCGGCGGATAGTCTGTACTCAAATGCATCCGTGTCAAAGGTTGTAAACCAAATTTCACGTTACTTTTAAACCCGCGTTTCTTACCGATCTCCCTTAATTCATCGGCGGCTTTTGTACGGAAAACATCAGCGAATTTTTCTTCAACTACCCTGGGATCAGCACCGGGCCTTAAAACGACAAAAGTTTTAAGAAAGAAATTCACCCATTGATGGTTGTTCCAGGACGATTGATTCAACTGCAGCGGAACAAGCATCTTGATCTTAATGGAGGAATTCTGCGGCGTTCTTTTGGTCACTGCAGATACGACAAAAGGTTCGAACCTTTCTCCTGTATTCAATTCAAGTGTTTCTCCAACAGCATTTTTCCTGCCGAAATATTTCTCGGCAACTTCTTCAGACAGTACCACATTGTGGATATCGCGAAGTGCCGTTGCACGGTCACCGGCTACAAGCGGGAATGAAAAAACGGAAAAAAAGCTGGAATCGGCGTATAATGCCTCTTGTTCAAATACATCGTTGCCATGTTTTATATTGAATGATGTGCCTTGTATGCGGACAAACTTTTCAATTTCAGGAACAGACTCTTCAAAAGCCGGGCCGGGCATCATTCCTGTACTGGAAGATTTATTGATCTCACCACCCGGACTGACGATATCGGCCGTCACGCGGTAAATATTGTCTTTATTTTGATGGAAACCGTCGTAACTGACCTCGTCCCTGTTGTACAAAATGATCAGCATGCAACAGGCCAATCCCGCGCTCAAGCCTAAAATATTGACTATTGAAAAAAAGAGGTTTCGGGATAAATTCCGGAGCGCAGTTTTGAGGTAATTTTTTAACATAATGCAAAGTTTTTATATAGATCAATTCAAAGAATGCATACTGTTTTGAACTCATTCACTTTTCAAACTGCGTACAGGATTAATTAAGGCTGCCCTGGCGGCCTGGAAACTTACGGTAATAAAACTAATCAGTACAGCAGCAAAACCGGCCACCAGGAATATCCACCATTCTATCTGTATATGGTAGGCATAACCCTGCAGCCATCGGTGCATAGCCAACCAGGCCAGTGGTGAAGCGATGAGTAAGGCTATGATGACCAGGCCCAAAAACTCATACGCGAGCAGACCGAACACCGATATTACCGTAGCACCCATCACCTTACGAATGCCCAATTCTTTCACTCTTTGTTCGGCAGTAAACATGGCTAAACCAAGCAGTCCGAGACACGAAATGAATACGGACAGGAATGCAAATACATTGGCCAGTTTGCCGACTACCTGTTCGTTCTGATACATTTTCTGGTATTCTTCATCAGAAAAAGTATACTCAAACGGGAAGTTTGGATTCAACCGTTCCCAAAGCGTTTTGAGCGTTGCCAGTGCGTCCCTTGTTTTACCGGGTTGCGTACGTACCAGGGCGGTGGCCCGCCGCTCATGCTCATCGAAACGTACGATAAGGGGCTTTATTGGCTCATGCAGAGAAGTATAATGGAAATCTTTCAGTATCCCTATAATCGGGCCTGTGTTGCCCCACATCGTTAGCGGTTTACCTATCGGGTCCTTATACCCAATTTTTAGTAGTGCTGCCTCGTTGATCAGATAGCCTGCGGAATCCGAAGGAAAGGATTTTGAATAATCCCTCCCTTGCGCTAATTGAAGATGCATCGTATGTACGAAATCATAACCCACGGCCACAAAGGCGAACTGGACATGCAGGTTGGGGTCTTTGCCTTTCCAGTTTACACCTACAGTATTGGTAATAATATTATTTGGATTTTCTGCAATTCTGCTGATCGATTCCACCCCGGGCATAGTAAGAACTTCTGACTTAAATACGCTGTATTGACCCGCAATATTCCCTTTTAACGGCAGGTAGACCAGGTTTTCACGATCAAACCCCAGGTTTTTAGACTGGATGTACCGAACTTGCCTGGAAACGATAACGGTACTGATGATCAGGATAATTGACAATACAAATTGGAATACCACCAGCCCTTTGCGAAAAGTAAGTACGCCCTTTCCGAGCCTTATGTTTCCTTTTAACACCTGAATCGGATTGAACGATGAAAGGAACAGTGCGGGATAACTGCCTGACACAAGACCTGTAACTAAAATGATAAAAACCACCTTCAGCCAGAACGTATATTCCGCAAATGGTAATTCGATATGCTTCTGGGTAATACTGTTAAAGAAGGGTAGCAGGACAATGACCAACACCAGGGACACGACGACAGAAAAGGTAGTGAGCAATAAAGATTCACAGATAAACTGTTTTATTAATGAGAAGCGCATAGCACCGATCACTTTGCGTACCCCGATTTCTTTCGCTCTTTTGACCGATCGTGCAGTAGTGAGATTCATGAAATTAATGCAGGCAATCAGCAGAATAAAAATGGCTACAATGCTGAAAAGCTCAACATATTCGATGCGGCCTCCGTCGATTCTGCCGTTAGTAAAATGATTGTGTAAATAAACCTGGTCAAAACGCTGCAATCCAAGTTCCAGCGAATAGGAACCTTTCTTTTGATAAGGAACCAGGTCATCGAGGAAATGAGTCAGTTTTTTTTCCGTATTCGTTGCATTGGCGTCAGCCCGTAAGGTTACATAACAAAGCGGCGCGCTCACTCCCCAGTTTTTAAGGAAGGGTGCGTTCTGCAGGAACGCGTCCCAATTAATGAGAAAATCGAACTTCTGCTGAGCATTGTCCGGTACATCCCGGAAAACTGCCGTTATTTTAAAATCCTGCTTATTCTCATATCGAAGGGTTTTACCTATGGCTGCGCGTGGGCTTCCAAAAAATGTTCCGGCCATTTTTTGCGATATGGCAATACACACCGGCGAATTCAGTGCGGTTTGCATATCCCCTTCAAGAAGCGGGAAACTAAACATTTTAAAATAATCCGATCCAGCGGCTCCGCCGTTAAATGTCAGTTTTTTATCGCCGACATTGAACGAATTCTGGAAATCATACATGGCATTAGCTGCGTATTGTACCTCAGGTATTCTTTTTTTCAGTTCGTCACTCAGCAGCGAGGGTGTATAGTATACGCCTTGTACCTGATTGTCAATATACTGACGTTCGTAAACAGTATATAACTGCTTGTCATTTTGATGAAACCCGTCAACGCTCAATTCATTTTGTACCCACAACAGAATGAGCAGGCTAAAAGTCAAACCTACTGACAGACCCAGGATATTGATGAACGCGTGTGCCTTGTTTTTGATCAGGCTCCTCCATGCGATTTTTAAATAATTTTTGAACATATACCTGGGATTTAATTTCTCATAAGACCACATGGGAGTGGTTTCGTGACTCGAAATTATCGCGTTAGAACGGGAATAAGGTCTCAAAGTGTAAGTTGGGCGCTCTTTTTTCAGCACGCTCATATATTCAGCCGGGCTTTTGCCGGTCATTTCGCGGAAAACACGGTTAAAGGTGGATTTGGAATTGAAGCCTGCACCCAATGCTATGCCCAGCAAGGTGAGCCGGTCATAAGCCGGGTCCTGCATTTTCCGGGTCACCTCCCGGATGCGGTACTCATTAATGAAATCATTGAAGTTTTTTCCAAACGCCGTATTGATTATCCGGGATAATTCATTAGGATGTATATCCAGCGTTTCTGCCAGGGAGCGTAAATTGAGTTCAGCATCCTGGTAGTATAGGTTCGCTTTCATGGCTTTCTTCAGCCAAATGCCTTTTTGCCTCCATGCTCCTGAGGCGGAAAGATTTGAAAGCAAAGGTTCCCGGCCTGGTAACCTGGCGCCCGGCCTTAAAAAAGCTACGGCCCCAATCCATAACATCATTACGGCTACAAGGAGATATAAAGGATAATAAGCATGCTGCCCTAATTGAAAATCGTAATAAAAATAATCCACGGCGGTATAAAATATCCATAGTAAACATAACAGTCCGAAACCTGCCAGTAAGCGATGCAGCCAGCGCATTTCATACCGTTGCCGATCGCCGCCAATAAATTTTAGCGTTTGATAATAGCCTGCAATCAACCGATGGGACCAGAACAAATAAGAGAGGACGGAAATCGGTATCAGTAACTGTAGTACGGGGCCCGACTGCTTAAAGATCAGCGTATCGTAGGTAGCCACACCCGTTCGTATACTCTCCCTGATCTCCAATACCAGGACGCCCTGTCGCAGTAATAAAGGGATAAAATGCCACAGATCCCTCCAACGTAATTTATATTCCGGCCGGGTAATTTTACGTACATAAAAAAACATCAATGGTCCGAGACCCAGCGAAAACTGCATCGGAAGCCAGCTCCAGCGGGGAAGATAGGTTCCCAGCCGAATATCTCTGCAGGTTATCCAGATCAGCCAAAACACCACCGTGAGCAGTGCCAAACTCAAAAAACGGTTGGCAGCCCTGTCATTCCTTTTGGTGAATCCCAATTGCAGGGCTAACCCTTGCCCGAGAAAGATTGTGCCCAGGAATGCGAGATCATAAAGGTTGATATGGAAAGTATAGGTGTTCAAGTTAATTCAATAGCTCAATCTCTGTTCCAAATCATTAATGTGCTGATATATTAGGGAATAGTGTTTTATCCGGCTGACCATCGTACCGAAACCGAACAGTAAACCGTTCGATTTTGCATAGTACTCGCTAAAAATGAACCGATGTAAATTGGTTTCAGATAGTTAGTTATGATAATAGATCATGTCTTTTGCCAATAATAATTGCGAATTACAGGTCCGGTCAGGTAGTTATTTCCCATCAGATTTGCGGATATCTTTCGCCTTATTAAAAGTTGCCAAACAACCATCGAGCGGTTGACCTTTTTTATAAATACAATCGCAGAAAACCTGACAGGCTCCAGGGTTTTTACTGGAACCACATTGGTTCCTGGCTTCTTCTTCGGAGTTGCCCGGCACGATCTCAAATAAAAAGTTGGTTCCGACGATGATCAGTACCAAAACTGCGAATGAACCGCCAAAAAACAAAACCCGGAGGCGCTTACCCAAAGGCCTTTTTACAATCGGTGGTTCGGCTTTGGACTGCTTGAATGGCAAAATGTGTTTTAACCGGTCATAGTCCCATACTAATAAAAACAAGCTGGCCAATACCATCAGGGTGTTGATGCGGGTACCGTCAAAGCGGGTAGCATAAGTTAACACGCAAATATTGAGGATGATGGGAAAATACAGCAATGCGCCAAGAAGGGAAGTTCTCGGGATCAGTAATAAAATAGCTGCTATAATTTGAGCAATTCCGATAAATGTGTAGTAATAGCCGGTCAGATATAAGGCATCAAAGTAATGCCCTAAAGGGTTGTTTGATGGCAGGCCTGTGGCAAATCTCACACCATTGATTTTTATAAAACCTGCTATCAAAAAGCTCGCTGCTAAAGCGACGCGGCAAAAAATAGCAAACCTGATAAACATCTTATCGGCCCTGGCCTCGTAGTATAGTTCTTCAAATCTATTCATAGCTGTATTTTAAATTGTGTTAGACGGTTTGGAGGTATTATTCCAATCTTCAGGCTTTTTTACCGGGGAATAATTTTCTGAAAAAAAAAAAGGAAATAAAGGACTGAAGCTATGGCCGACCAGTATAGCGCACCGAAGAAACCAATAATAGGTGGTGCCGGATCAGGATCATTAAATACAGGCGCTAACGGACCTACCAAAACCACTTTGACAGGGTATATGATTGATGCCATAGTCCTCTTCCAGGCTACCGGTGAGTCAGCCCCGGGGAACCAATTACCGTTCACCGGAGCCCCCCGAACTTCGGAACTTAAAATTGAATTAGTTACAAATTGAAATACAAACGCCGAAACGACAAAGATGATGACAAATTTGGTGTATGGATTCTTCATTATAATAAGTTTAATATTTTGTGTTTTAATTTTCTTTTGTGAATACGCGTTCACCCTGGGGGCGCTTAATTGTCATTTGTTTTTTTGCAGCATCAAATTCAACGGTAAGACCCGGCGCGAGCTTGAATTTATCAGGTGCTGTCGCTTCGAGTGGGATACGGTTTCCGCCGTTTTCAATGGAAATTGTTGAGCCTGTTCTGATAACCGTCATTTTTGCAGGAGTTCCGGGGACCACATATACGCCAACGTATTGGTCGAGTAGCTCCGGGCTTACCTCCAGCGCATTAAACGTCGGAATTTCATACGGCTTGTTCCAGTAAATGTCGAAAACAGCGGCTATGATATCGGCTACCGGATAGATCTTGGCGTTGGTCGTATAAGCCATGGCCAGTTTTTCGGTAGGCTCGTAGGCCAGCCATGATCCCGAAACGTTGCTGCCGCCGGTATGCCCGTAAAGGGTCCGGCCTGCGAATGAAAAGGGTTCCATGCCCATACCTTCTCCGTCACGCATCGTTTTCATCATATCGAGACTATTCTTAGAAACCAGTTTCAGGTCAAATAGCGCCTGAATAAACCTGGCCATATCAGTTGGTGTGGAAACTATCGCCCCTGCACCCCCCGGAATACTGAAGTCCATTTCAGGCGCTTCTTTCCATGCACCAAGATACCGGTAAGAAAGGCTTTCGTTATGTTCGGGGTTGGTATTCCCAACTCCCATGTAGGTATTCTTAAGGCCGATTTTAGAAATGATCCGTTGTTGCAGCGCTTCCTGGTATGGTTTTCCGCCAACTTTTTCCAGGATATAGCCTAACAAAACATAACCGGTGTTGCTGTATAGATGCCTGCTGTCGGGCTCAAAAAGAGGTTCACCTTTGGCGATAGCGGCAATGACTTCCTCATGCGTTCTTGGCTGCATTCTAAAAGTTCCATCGGCGGGCAGGTCAGGAATGCCACTGCGGTGGTTAAGAATCTGTGCAACGGTGATCTTGCCGGCATTAGGGATCTGCGGGAAGAACTGATCCAGGTGATCGGTAAGCTTTAATTTCCCCTCCTCAACAAGCTGAAAGATCATCGCAGCCGTATAGGTTTTTGTGATCGAGGCGATACGGTATTTGGTAGCTTCGGTCAGCGGTTTCTTCACGGTTTCTGTGATCTGGGCATAGCCGAAAGAGCGGGTGTAAAGGACTTTACCGTCTTTGGCGAGGGTAATGCTGCCCATACCTTTGTTCTTTTCAAGAAGACGGTCAAACAAAAGGTCAAGTTTAGCTTTGTCGATGGTTTGCGCATAGCCGCCGGTAAACATCGCCATTAATAATGGCACAAATAAGATTTTGATATTCATTGCAATAATTATTAAAAGTACTTTGTAATACAAAGCAAATAAAAACACTTTGCATTTCAAAGTATTTACTAAAATATTATTCCACTAAGCTGTGCTATCGTCTTTTCGTGGATACAGGTACGGATGCATTTTTCCAGGGTATTAAAGTGGTGAAAGAAAATTAGTTTGACCCATTATGAAACTGTCTGTTGAGGAAACGATATGCCCCTCGAACATAAAACTGCCTGGTTATGTCTTTGCTATTGTTGTTGTTGGCCGTGCGAAGGCATATTCAAAATTCGCTTTTTTACCGTCCTTATTCGTTATGGCTTACACATCATCAGCATTAAGCTTCTTTTTCTTTTTTAATTTTATCAAAACGACTATGAAAATAACCAGCCAGGATAACAATGGAATTAAAAGAAAAATGAACGCCGGAGTTTTGCTTGGAGTAAAATGGGCCAGGGTATAAAAAAATATCGCAGCGCCAGCAATAAAAATTGATAGGTAGCGAAGTTGTGCATTAGGAATTAAAGACTTTCGATCCACTACAAGGAGCGCGGCATAAGGGGAAAGCACCCAAATGGTGAATAAGGTCATAAGGATCACCGATGAGTTGTTGTGGCCCGCCATCCATAGGAGGACCAGCGACCCAATTGCCCCAATGAACAAAATCGCGGGTGTTAATGTACCCGTAGGTTTAACCAAGTCGTTATTTTGGGTCTTTTTCATCATTTCAGGTCATCGTTTATACCGGATAATTCTCTATAGAAAACATAAGTCTGCTTTCTGCTCTCCCCGAGATCGTTAAATCTTTCTGACAGGCTATCCAATTTTGCACGTTGTCCGGTCGTTGCGTCCATCTTTAGGGTCATGTTTTTGCCTTTGTCAAGCAGCGCTAATTGCTTTTCGGAAAAATCCCCGATCTCTATTGCCGTGTTCCTGAGTTCGGTATCATTTTTGACCAGCGAAGAAATCCTGGAAAGGGCAATCACTTTTAATTCGTAATTGGCTTTAATCGCTTTATTTTCTAAATAACTGATTTTATTCCGGTTGGCGGAAGGATTCGTACGAAGATTTGTTGTGAAAATAGAAGAGGCGAAATCCGCCATTGCTTTGTCGGATTTATGGTAAGCAGTTTTGAAACTTTCAAACGTATTGATATCGCGCCGGTACATACGAAAAAAAAAGCTGCAAGTGATTGTGACCAGAATTAGCAAAAGACCAAGCAGCACGTGACGCTTTTTTATAATTTTCATTTTCATATAACTTCTTTCATTCTTAATCTATTGAACCCCCCTCTGTCTTCACTCTTCACTCCAAGCTTATTAATCCAGTTTCTGCGTTATTGTCGAACCTGATTCACAGATCACTATCGTGTTTCAAATTTCACTTCCGGATAAGGCGAGGATTTTTTTTTAATTAGGGAGTCGGGAGAATTTTTCAAGTAGCAATCAAAAAAATGGTGAACATATTCAGCGGTTATAGCAAGCGATCTGCGTTCATCAATCGGCCCGAGCGCCCCAAACCGTCTGAATAAGAACCGATCTTTCAGCAATGCCAGGTCGGAAAAATTAAAGTGACGGGTATCTCGAATTGTAATCCATTGCCGGTCACTCATTGGTAGCCGGTCATAAATGGAACGTATGTTGATGCGAATCTGCCTGTTCACCGGATCTAAGTTTTCTCCATAGTCACTTGTAATAAACATAAATGGTTTACCCACGCCATCAGTAAGCACATCCCCATGAAGTGCACCGTCTATATCAATTCCTGCCTTGCACCTTTTGTCATCGTGGCAAAATTGTGCTGCTGTCGCCCCGCCAAGTGAGTGCCCAAAAATCCGATCCGCGACATATCAATTCTTCCTTTAAACCTCCCCGATGGGTCAACCGTATTCAATCGCTCCAATTGGTCAAGCACGAACCGGGTATCAGCACACCAGGCTATCATGAGTTTACTGAGAATGCGATCCTGTTCTTTTGCCGAAAATATTTCCGGGTTGTTTTCCGGCGCCCTTGTGATCACACGCCCGCCAGGTAAAACGACGAGCGAAGTGCGATATGGTGCATCAAAACCAACTACGATATAGCCATGGCTCGACAGATCCTCTGCAAAGGCGGAGTATTCCAAAGTTAGAGCGGAAAGACCGGGCCTCATAATCACGAGCGGATACGTCTTGAGCTCAGGTGAAATATTTCCATTAATTATACTGTGACCATGAACCTTAGCTAAATCCCGCGTCAAAAAGTTGCTCATGAGCGGGCCCCGGGTTTGCTCCGCAGCTGTTCGCCAGGGTTTTGGCATGTAATCGTCGACCATGCCGCCGGAACGGCGTCCAGTCGATGGATACCATATCCAAACAACGAGTTCTTGCTTCAACCTGGCAATTGGCGCTGGTCGGCCTGTTTGTTCAGTATCGATCCAATTATACGTCGCACGACTGATCATAAACTTGCCTGTAGGAGCCGGCAAGGTTATCGGTGTCCTGTGCTCAAGCCAAAGTAAGCCAAGACAAACTGCGATGCCAATGACGACAACGGAAATAAGCCACGCAAAGGCTTTAACAAGCCGAAGAATGAATTGGCGGAACCATCCTGACAATGACACTTTTTTTGCTGTCGCACTCATAATCAAATATATTAAAAGAACTTTGAAATACAAAGTAAAATATCAAAAAACTTTCATTGTTCACGATAATTAGTCAAATAGGAGCAAAAAACGGACTAAACTTGATTTTTCAAGTCTATCAGATTCAGTAGCCCGAAAAGGACTATTGTCGGGCCATTTAATAGTCAGCTTACGAGTTCTTGCACAAATTTAACTTGAATTTTTAAGGGGTTCGATTCCCTTGCGATCATCCACTCGGATAACGGGCGGATCGCTACGAAAGGTTCTATCAAATATATGCAGAAGCTATTCCCGGACCTTTGTTTATCCCGGTACATAAGTCATTCATGCTTTCCAAACAGGTGGGCCGGATCGCAAAAAATAAAGTGATCATCGGAACACATCAGGTGCCAGTGGCAGGAATTACAGAGATGATCTGGAAAAAATCATTTCAGCTTAAGCTGATCACTAATCCCCTTCAGCGCATATTTTAACTCTTTTAGACTGGTTGTACTTGTCCTTTTATTGATTTTTATACTGAATACATATTTTCCTTTTTGCACCATCATCAGGTCAAAGTTCTGATGGTCGGTGTGATAAAGAGCTTCTTCTCCCCATAAATTGATCTTCTCCATTCCATGCGCTTTGTTTGACATATAAACATCCGAATATCTTTTGTTAGCGTCAGCAATATCATTATACCCTTCGAAAAAGAAATAGAGCGCGCCAATTTTGCCTGTTTTTTGATCTTCTTTATCTGTTTTGTAACCGCATAAATACGAAAAAGTTGGCGCATCCTTTTTTATGACACTATCCGTTAAATGCGAAGGAGATCCTAAAATTTTGTTTGCGTCTGATTTGGTAAATAACCTGGTCGCGGTAATCGTATCGATTTCAACTTGATTACACTTGATCGCTGTATGACCGATAGTTATGATCATAAAACAGTATATCATTGAAAATTTTGTTAAATACATATCATTAAATTTTAACGTGTTGATCTCTATTTAATAAACTTAGTCACAGAATTAGTTTATTAAAAAAAAAGTCGACATACAACCTAAAAAGTCGACTAAATAACAACACTAACCGAAATCTTCGATTGACTGAAATTTATTTATTCGTCTATTTTTTACCTGTTCATCTACTTTATTATAACAGTTTAAGTAACAAATCAAAAGATCGAAGAATTACTGGTGGCAGCTGCCGTTACCAGAGAAAAGCAGATCGTCCACCCTTTATTTACTCCCGTAATAAAACTTAAACTTAGCACTTATTCAAACGTGCTCGAAATGGATTCAATGGCCTCTAAAAATTCAAATAAATGTTCTAAGTATTTGCCTTTGGGGCTTCAGATTAAATTCAATGACTCATGCTTAATGGTCAAAAATTTGTAACGATAATGAACGTTAGGCGTTCGTTTTCGATACACAATTGAGTATTAACAAAATTATTTAACTGATTTACAGGTTATTATATAATGGTATGATTATTTATTAATAGTGATAGAAAACTAAAAGTCAAACTAAAAAAGATAGGTGCAGTCATGATATTCAATTACATTAAAATTGCCTGGCGAAATATCTCAAAGAGTAAGTTTTTCTCATTTGTCAATATTTTTGGTTTGTCAGTTGGACTTGCCAGTTGCATGCTGATAGCATTGTACCTTAATTATGAAACGAGTTATGATAATTACCACAAAAATGTTGGCAACCTGTATGAGGTTGGTACAACTATTATAAATAAGGGTGAGAAAGGTGATAATAAGCCTTTGACATCCCCGCCAATTGCAGCGGCATTAAAACAGGAATTTCCTGAGGTCGAAGAAACTGCAAGGTTACTTCCATTAGTAACTGACGAGAAAAACCTTGTTCAGTATAGCCCTGCTGATGGTGAAAAAAAGTCATTTTTAGAGGAAAATGGCTTTATAGCTGATGCGACATTTTTTGATTTATTTACTTATAATTTTATTGAGGGAAACCCTATCAATGCCTTAAAAAATCCTAATTCAATTGTCATTTCAGAATCAATGGCA
>DATHKT010000016.1:0-37324 GCA_035489035.1 Mucilaginibacter sp. | reverse complement strand
AGGTTCTGCACCTTAACGCCAGAGTTTACCATCCATTCGATAGAAACGCCATTGTCTACAAAAGACAATACTTCAATACGGTCAGTATAGCCGTTGGTTTCAGCCCAGGTTAAGATAGACTTTACCGCCTGGAACTCGCCTTCGGATACCCGCGCAGAGGCGATCTCAACCCGGTCGACATTGAGCTCTTCCAGCAATAATTGGGTTATAGTTAGTTTTTCTGAGATAGAAAAAGACACGCCCGATGTTTGTTCGCCATCGCGCAGGGTAGTGTCCATTATCTCTATTTTCCTTCGTTTCATTATTGGTATCGGCTATTTTTGAGAGCCAAGAGTCAAGAACCAAGAGTCAAGACAAGGATTGCCGCCCTTTTTTCTTGGTTCTTGAATCTTGGCTCTTGAATCTGTATTACAATGGTAAGTTCTCTGCAAACTCCTTTATCTCTGTTTTGATGCTTTGCAGGTAATCGATATCGTCAAAGCCATTGATCATATTATCCTTTTTATAGGGGCTGATATCAAATGTTTCCTTTTCGCCGGTTGCTAAAAGCGTGATGGTTTGCGCCGGTAAATTCACTTCGATCTCGGTTTTAGGATCGGCAAACACGGCAGAGAATATCTTCTCTGAAAATTCGGGGCTAACCTGTACGGGAAGTACGCCGATGTTTAAGCAATTGTTCCTGAAAATATCAGCGAAAAAGCTGGATACCACGCAACGGAAGCCGTAATCATACACCGCCCAGGCGGCATGCTCGCGCGATGAGCCAGAGCCAAAGTTTTTGCCGCCAACCAGTATCTTACCACTGTAAATAGGGTTGTTCAATACGAAATCTGTTTTAGGCGTATTGTCGGCGTTATAACGCCAGTCGCGGAAAAGGTTATCACCGAAGCCGACACGCTCTGTCGCTTTCAAAAAGCGCGCAGGGATCAGCTGGTCGGTATCCACGTTCTCTATCGGGAGTGGTACCGCGGTGCTTGTCAGTATGTTAAATTTATCGTAAGCCATTGTTTTTTGATTGCACCGATGGATTTTGATTACACCGATGGCATTTTTTCCTAATTTCTGATCTTTAGTCTCTAATCTCTAACTCAAACTAATTCCTCAATCAATTCTCTCGGGTCGGTAACTACGCCGGTGACGGCGGCGGCAGCGGCAACCAGCGGACTGGCCAGCATGGTGCGTGAGCCGGGGCCCTGGCGGCCTTCGAAGTTCCTGTTCGAAGTACTTACCGCGTATTTGCCGGCAGGTATCTTATCGTCATTCATGGCCAAACAGGCAGAACAGCCCGGCTGGCGCAGGGTAAATCCCGCTTCGGTTAAAATATCCAGCAGACCTTCTTCTTTGATTTGCGCTTCCACAATATGCGAACCGGGAACCAGCCAAACAGTAACATCATCAGCCTTGTGTTTGCCTTTTACCAGCGAGGTAAAGGCTCTGAAATCTTCAATACGGCCGTTGGTACAGCTGCCTACGAATACGAAATCTACTTTCTTACCGATCATGGATTCGCCTTCGTGGAAACCCATGTAGCCTAATGATTTTGCGTAGGTAGCCGCACCACCTTCAGCGTGGGCTGCATCAGGGATATCGTGCGAAATTCCCATGCCCATGCCGGGGTTGGTACCGTAGGTTATCATGGGTTCGATGGTCGAACCATCAAAGGTTAATTCTTTATCAAATACCGCGTCGGGATCTGTCTTTAATGTTTTGTAATAAGCCAATGCACGGTCCCAGGCTTCGCCCTTCGGACTGAACTCGCGGCCTTTTACATAGTTGATGGTGGTTTCGTCAGGGGCTATCATGCCGCCGCGGGCACCCATTTCGATACTCAGGTTACAAACCGTCATGCGGCCTTCCATGGTCATGTTTTCGAAAACATCACCCGCATATTCTACAAAATAGCCGGTTGCACCGGAGGTAGTCAGCTGAGAAATAATGAACAAAGCCACATCCTTAGGTGTAACGCCAACGCCTAATTTGCCATTTACATTGATGCGCATTTTTTTAGGTTTTGGCTGCATAATGCATTGCGTAGCCAAAACCATTTCCACTTCGGAGGTACCGATACCAAACGCGATGGCACCAAAAGCACCGTGGGTAGAGGTATGTGAGTCGCCGCAAACGATGGTAGCGCCGGGTTGGGTAATGCCATATTCAGGACCTACTACGTGTACGATTCCATTTTTTTGATGGCCCAGTCCCCAGTAGCTGATGCCGTATTCGTTGGAATTCGACTCTAAAGCTTTCAACTGGTTGGCCGACAAAGGATCGGCAACCGGTAAATGCTGGTTGATGGTAGGCGTGTTATGATCCGCGGTAGCAAAAGTGCGATCGGGATACAGCACTTTGATTCCCCTGCTTTTTAAGCCTAAGAAGGCTACCGGACTGGTTACTTCATGGATAAGGTGGCGATCAATAAAAAGCACATCAGGGCCCCCCTCAATCTTGCGTATTACGTGCGTGTCCCACACCTTATCAAATAATGTCTTGCTCATTTTTATAGTTCCTTATTATTTATTCTGTAATTGGTTGATCAAACTATTGCTGGTTGCCAGCACAGTCAGATCCTCATCAGTTATATCCAATTTATTATCTGCCAAAGTTAAAAAACGATGGTAGGCATCTGCTAATTCTTCTTTATCTAATTTATAGCCTAAACGCTCCAGATGGAACTTAAGGGCATGGCGGCCGCTACGTGCGGTAAGCACAATACTGGCGTTAGGAAAGCCTACGTCTTCAGGTTTAATGATCTCGTAGTTCTCTCGCATTTTCAAGAAGCCATCCTGGTGGATACCTGAACTGTGCGCGAAGGCATTGCTGCCAACGATAGCTTTATTGGCCTGCACCGGCATGCGCATTTGCGAACTTACCAGGCGGCTTATTTCGTAAATTTTTTGTGTGTGAATTCGGGTATGCAGACCCAGGCTGCTATGTGTTTTCAGGATCATGGCCACTTCTTCAAGCGAAGTGTTGCCGGCGCGTTCGCCGATGCCGTTGATGGTGCCTTCTACCTGGCGGGCGCCGTTCTCTAAACCGGCGATGGAATTGGCAGTAGCCAAACCGAGGTCATTATGACAATGAACCGAGATAATGGCCTTGTCGATATTCTTTACATTTTCTTTCAGGAAACGGATCTTATCTCCGTATTGGTTAGGCAGGCAGTAGCCATTGGTGTCGGGTATGTTCACCACGGTAGCGCCTGCCGCGATGACCGCCTCTATCATTTGGGCCAAATAGTAAATATCGGCCCTGCCGGCGTCTTCGGCATAAAATTCGATATCTTCCACAGCGCGCTTGGCATATTTTACGGCTTCTACGGCACGTTCTAAAATTTCCTCGCGGGTGCTGTTGAATTTATGCTTGATGTGCATATCCGATGAGCCAATACCCGTATGGATGCGCGGATGTTTAGCGTATTGCAATGCCGCAATCGCTGAATCGATATCCCCCTTGTTGGCACGGGTAAGCGCGCAAACGGTAGGCTCTTTCACAGCTTTTGATATTTCTACCACGCTCTGGAAATCACCCGGACTTGATATCGGGAAACCGGCTTCTATGATGTCAACGCCCAGCGCTTCCAGCTCACGGGCTATCTCTATCTTTTCAGGGGTTGTCAATTGGCAGCCCGGCACCTGCTCGCCGTCGCGAAGCGTGGTATCAAAAACATAAACGCGGTTGGGATCGTGTAACATAGTTTTCTTTTTGATTGCACCGATGTTTTTTTGATTACACCGATGGGTTTGTCATTGTATTTTATTAGTAACAGCTATTAAATTATTCTTTCACTGCGATAAAACGCAGTCTTTTATAATCCGCATACCATTGGCCGTTATCTTCGTAATCGGACTCCAGGAGGTCGGTTATTTCTTCTAATATGGTTGTTAGTTTGTCTGCCTGTATCCCTTCAAAAAATGAAGGACCGAACATATTGAGCCACTTGATTACGCCCTGCCTGCCATCCTGCAGTAATGTAGGGCGGTCGAAATGCATGGTGTAAGTCACCCTAAAACCTTGTGCTTCCAGCTCGGCCGCGTAATCAGCGGTCGACGGGAAGTACCAGGGGTGAGCTTGCCCGGCTTTGTTGTAACCGTATTTGCTCAGTATGGTGCCGGTAGCAGCTATCATTTCGCGCATATTGCCTTTGCCACCCATTTCGGCAACAAAACGGCCGCCAGGTTTCAATACATTATAAACGCTTTTGATCACACTGTCAGCATCTTTGATCCAATGCAAAACGGCGTTAGAAAAAACAGCATCAAAAGGTTCGTCAAAATCAAAATCAATGGCGTTTGCTATTTCGAAATGGATATACGGGTACTTTTCCTTTGCTGTCGCGATCATCTCCGGCGAAGCATCAATACCCACCACATCAGCACCTAAGCCCTGCAACTGATTAGCCAAATCACCGGTACCGCAACCCAGGTCAAGGATACGCTCACCGGCTTTAGCAGCCAGCAACTCCAATACGCTTTCCCCGTATTGCGATACGAAGGCGTGCTTGTTGTCGTATAGTTCAGCGTTCCATTTCATTTTTTTTGATTTCACCGTTTTTTTTTATGATTTCACTGATGGGTTAGTGATTTCACCGATTTTTACGTTTTGTCATTCTGAGCGTAGCGAAGAATCTAACTCGCGAATAGATGCTTCACTACGTTCAGCATGACAAATATTATTTACGCTTCTACCACCTGATTCTCCGGCCTCAAACTGCGTACAGTTTTGCCGGCTTGCCACATTTCGCTGTCGCGCAGTTCTTTTAGTTCTGCATCCAGTTTTTCGCGGTAATCGGATTTGCTGTTTGAGTCGATCGATTTTTGTGATTCAACACCAGTTGCTACGCTGTTGTATAATTCTTCGAATACCGGTTTGGTAGCATCACGGAACCTTTTCCACCAATCTAAAGCACCACGTTGTGCGGTGGTTGAGCAATTGGCATACATCCAGTCCATACCGTTTTCGGCAACCAATGGCATTAAGGACTGAGTCAGTTCTTCAACGGTTTCGTTAAAGGCTTCTGATGGCGAATGGCCCTTGCTGCGCAATACATCATATTGAGCGGCGAAGATGCCCTGTACACAGCCCATCAGCGTACCACGCTCGCCGGTTAAGTCGCTAAAAACTTCTTTTCTGAAATCAGTTTCGAAAAGGTAACCGCTGCCTACTGCTATACCCAAAGCGATCACACGGTCTTTTGCTTTACCGGTTGCGTCCTGGAAAATAGCGTAGCTTGAATTTAAGCCGCGTCCCTGTAAAAACATACGGCGCAATGAAGTACCTGAACCTTTAGGAGCTACCAAAAATACATCCACATCAGCAGGAGGGATGATGCCGGTTTGCTCCTTGAAAGTGATGCCGAAACCATGTGAAAAGTATAATGCCTTGCCTGCAGTAAGGTGTTTTTTAACTGTCGGCCACAATTGTATCTGGGCGGCATCGCTCAGCAGGTAACAAATAATGGTTCCTCTTTCCAACGCTTCTTCGATCTCAAAAAGTGTTTCGCCAGGTACAAAGCCGTCATTAACCGCTTTATCCCAGGTTTTGGTGCCTTTACGCTGACCAACGATCACGTTGATACCATTGTCTTTTTGATTGAGCGCCTGACCGGGGCCCTGCACGCCGTAGCCTATTACCGCTACAACTTCGTTTTTCAATACTTCCTGTGCCTTTGCTAAAGGAAACTCTTCGCGGGTTACTACATTTTCTTCAGTGCCGCCGAAATTTAGTTTTGCCATTGTTTTATTGTTTATGATTTCACCGATGCTTGGTTGATTACACCGATTTTTATTTTACTTGGTTTTGTCCTATTTGTCATTCTGAGCATAGCGAAGAATCTAATTCGCGGGTTGATGCTTCGTTCCTCAGCATGACAATTTATTTTTTAACTACTATCACTATCCCCGATGCCCAGCCCATTTTGGTTACCGCCATGTCTTCGCGGTTATCCAGGGTTGCCATCAGGCTGGCTACCTTATCCGCGTGGCCTTCGGGCCAGTTGGGTTGGGGCAACATGTCGTCAATAATATAAATGCCACCGGGTTGAAGCATGGCCAGGGTTTCCTCCAACATCATATATTTGCCCGGCCAGGTATCAGCAAAAATAAAGCTGAACCGCATTTTCGAATTCTTTTTGATCCACTCGTTACCATCGGTACAGATCAGGGTGAGGCGTTTATCCACCCCTAAATTTTCCTTGGCTATATGCAATAATGTCTCGTCATTATCCAATGATATCAAGGTAGATTCCTCGTCCATACCATCCAGTATCCAGGCGGTCGCCAGTCCGGTGCCGGTACCCAGCTCTAAAAATTCGCCGGATGGTTTTGAAGCCGCCAGCGTTTTCAGTAGGGTACAGGTAGATATCTCCGACATCTGCAAAAAGCCGCAAGCCTCGGTAGCTTTTTTAATGCTATCGTAAGCTGATGGTTGGTGCTGGATTGTTTCTTCTATCATAAGCCCCCTCTAAATCTCCCCCGGTAGGGGAGACTTTTTAATTTTTTGTTATATAAATAGTACATCTCTTAAAGCCCTCCCTTCCGGGGAGGGTTGGGAGGGGCTCACATCGTAAACACTTTATCCCCTTTATTCAAAAACTCATTTTCTATCACATCTTCACCTGGTTCCAGCTTTTCAAATTCGCGTATTTTGGAGTTGAAGCCCTCGCTGTCTTTGATGATGGCGATGCGTGCGCTGCGTACAAATTCAATTAGGCCATAGGGTTGTAATATGCTGATCAGGTTATCTGTTTCCTCGCGGTGACCGGTGGTTTCAAATACGGTGTAGTCCTTGCGGATCACTACCACACGTGCTCCATTTTCGCGCAGCAAACGCTCTACGCTCACCTTTTCGGCAATCACATCGGTCGACACTTTATAGAGCGCCAGTTCCTGCCAGATCACGTCCTCGTTGGTGTGATAATATACCTTCAACACTTCCACCTGCTTTTCTATCTGGCGGCAAAGCTTGCGCACCACGTCTTCCGACTCGGTGATCACGATATTGAAACGATGGATACTTTCCACTTCTGATGGCGAAGTATTCAGGCTGTCGATATTGATCTTGCGACGGGTGAATATGATGGCGATGCGGTTAAGCAGGCCGATCTGGTTTTCGGTGTAAACCGTGATGTTAAATTCTTGTTTACCAGCACCAGCCCCCTCTAAATCTCCCCCGGTAGGGGAGACTTTTTTAATTCCGTTTATTGCGTTTTCCATTTTAATCTTTTTAGTACCTCCCCGGTAGGGAGGCTTTATTTTTTACCCCCGTTTAAAGCCCTCCCTTCCGGGGAGGGTTTGGGTGGGGCTTCTATTTCAACCTGATCTCTGCTACGCTGCAACCTTGCGGCACCATCGGGAATACATTATTTTCCTTCGTTACAAATACTTCCAGCAGGAACGAGCCTTTGTTATCAAGCATTTGTTGTAATGCTCCCGGCAGATATTCGCGGTCGCTGATGGCCTTACCTGCAATACCATAAGCGGCAGCCACGGCAACAAAGTCAGGACTCTGGATATCCACAAATGAATACCTGCGTTCGTTGAACAATTCCTGCCATTGGCGAACCATGCCCAGGAAGCGATTGTTGAGGATGATGATCTTTACATCCACACCGCTTTGCATGATAGTACCCAATTCCTGCAGGGTCATCTGGAAACCGCCATCGCCGATAATAGCGACTACCGTTTTATCCTGTGCCCCATATTTGGCACCGATAGCAGCCGGCAGGGCAAAGCCCATCGTACCCAAACCACCGCTGGTAACATTGCTGCGGGTATTGTTGAATTTAGCATAACGGCAGGCAACCATCTGGTGCTGACCCACATCGGTTACGATAATGGCTTCGCCCTTGGTGATCTCATTAAGTTGTTTAATCACCTCGCCCATGGTCATTTCACCACTGGTAGGGTTCAGTTCCGCATCGATCACCTGCTCTACTTCCTGGCGGGTATAATCATTGAATTTGTGCAGCCATTCGGTATGTTGTTTTTCCTCAACCAATTGGGTAAGCAAAGGCAAAGTTTCCTTGCAATCGCCCCAAACAGGAACGGTGCTTTTTACATTCTTATCTATTTCAGCCGGGTCGATATCCAAATGGATCACCTTAGCCTGCTTAGCATATTTATCTAATCTCCCGGTTACACGATCGTCAAAACGCATACCGATGGCGATGAGCACATCACATTCGTTGGTCAATACGTTCGGGCCGTAGTTGCCATGCATACCAAGCATCCCAACATTTAAAGGGTGTTCGGTTTGGATAGCACCAGCGCCTAATATTGTCCAGGCAGCGGGGATGCCGCTTTTCTCAACAAAAGCCTTAAACTCCTGTTCGGCACTGCCTAATATCACGCCTTGTCCCCAGATGATAAACGGCTTTTTGGCCTGGTTGATCAGCGCGGCAGCTTCGGCAATATATTGTTGGCGAACGATCGGTTTTGGGCGATAGCTGCGGATATGGTTGCAGGGAGTATAGCCCTTGAACTGGAATTTCTGTATCTGCGCGTTCTTGGTAATGTCGATCAAAACAGGACCCGGACGGCCACTGCGGGCAATATAAAAGGCTTTGGCTAATACTTCCGGTAATTCGTTGGCATCAGTCACCTGGTAGTTCCACTTGGTAACGGGAGTGGTAATGTTGATCACATCCGTTTCCTGGAAGGCATCGGTACCCAACAGGTGGGCGAAAACCTGCCCGGTTATACAAACCAGAGGCGTGCTGTCGATCTGCGCATCAGCCAAACCGGTAACCAAATTGGTTGCACCCGGACCACTGGTAGCGAATACCACACCCACCTTACCCGAAGTACGCGCATAACCCTGCCCTGCATGGATGCCCCCTTGTTCGTGGCGGACCAGGATGTGATCGAGCTTTTCTTTGTAATCGTATAAGGCATCATAGATGGGCATAATGGCGCCACCGGGGTAACCAAATATCGTATCTACACCCTCCACGATCAGCGCCTCAAGCAGAGCTACGGACCCTGATACCTCAACCGCTTGTTTCTCTGCGGCCGGTGCTAATACTTCCTGTTGTGCAACTTCCATAATTTTATTTTTATTTCGAATTTCGGATGTTCGATTTCGAATTTATTTTAATATCCTTAATTAACCTTTTACCTTTCGCCTTTCATCTCACCTTAAGCCATTTCATCCGTCACACACCCTTCGGCGGCTGTGCTTACGGTTTTGGCGTATTTGTATAATAGTCCTTTGGTTGCTTTCAGCGCCGGTTGTTTCCATTCCGACTTGCGGTATTTCAACTCCTCATCTGATATTTTCAGGTTGATGGTGCGACTAACGGCATCTATTTCTATCGTATCATTATCCTTTACTAAAGCTATCGTACCGCCGTCATAAGCCTCAGGTGTGATGTGACCGACGACGAAGCCATGCGTTCCGCCAGAAAACCTGCCGTCAGTTATTAGAGCTACCGAAGCCCCTAATCCTGCGCCGAAAATAGCGCCGGTAGGTTTCAGCATTTCGGGCATACCGGGTGCGCCTTTGGGGCCAATGTTGCGAATCACTACCACATCACCGGCACGTACACGTCCGCTGGTGATTCCGTTGATCAGGTCAAATTCGCCATCAAACACACGGGCCGGGCCTTCAAAACGTTCGCCCTCTTTGCCGCTGATCTTGGCTACGCTGCCGCCTGTGGCCAAATTGCCATATAATATCTGTAGGTGACCGGTTGCCTTGATGGGAGTTTCAACCGGCATAATTATTTTTTGTGTGTCGAAATCCAGATCGGGGACGCTTGCTAAATTTTCGGCAATGGTTTTGCCGGTTACGGTTAAGCAGCTGCCATCTATCCAGCCCAGTTTTAACAAATATTTCATCACTGCAGGTACACCGCCTACTTTGTGCAGGTCCTCCATCATGTATTTGCCGCTTGGCTTCATATCGGCCAAAACAGGTATGCGGTTGCTCACCGACTGAAAATCATCCTGTGTCAATTTCACATCCACACTTTTGGCCATCGCTATCAGGTGTAATACCGCGTTGGTCGATCCGCCTAAAACCATGATGGTCACTATCGCGTTTTCAAATGCCGCGCGGGTCATGATATCGGATGGTTTGATATCCTGCTCCAATAATACTTTGATGGCTTTGCCGGCTGCCAGGCATTCCGCTTGCTTTTCATCGCTTAACGCGGGGTTACTGGATGAATAAGGCAAGCTCATACCCAATGCCTCGATAGCCGAAGCCATGGTGTTGGCAGTATAGATACCACCACAAGCGCCAGCACTCGGACAAGCATTTTTCACCACGCCCATAAAATCTTCGGGGGTGATGTTGCCGGCTATTTTCTGACCCAAAGCCTCAAATGCCGAAACAATGTTCAGATCCTCACCCTTATAATGACCGGGTTTGATGGTACCACCGTATACCATAATAGAAGGGCGGTTCAATCTACCCATGGCGATCAGTGTGCCAGGCATGTTTTTATCACAACCGGGCAGGGCAATCAGCGCATCATAATATTGTGCGCCGCAAACCGCCTCAATCGAATCGGCTATCACATCACGGCTCACCAGGCTGTAGCGCATCCCATCGGTGCCCATGCTCATGCCATCACTTACGCCGATGGTGTTGAATATCAGGCCTACCAAATCCTCTTCCCACACGCCCTGTTTTACCAGCTTGGCCAGATCGTTCAGGTGCATGTTGCAGGTATTGCCGTCGTAACCCATACTGGCCACGCCCACCTGTGCCTTTTTCATGTCCTCATCGGTAAGGCCAATGCCGTAAAGCATGGCCTGCGCGGCAGGCTGGGTAGGGTCGCTGGTGAGGTGCTTGCTGTATTTGTTCAGCTCGGTTTCCTGGGCGGTGGCAGACGTAGTACTCATTATATTTAGTTAAGTGGTTGATTAGGTTGATTGGTTGATTGAGTTAACTCATTCACCAGCTCTAACTAAATCAACTTATTTTTTATTTTAATAGGTCTCGTGGTTTTTTTATTGGCTGACCATCGATAATTAGGTTATTGATTTAATGCTTTTTAACTTAAGCAACCAATCAACTTAATCCAACTCAATCAACTAAAACCAAGTTAGGCAGATGCCCTGCAAACCACAATAGGTTAAAAAATATTTTTTCATTTAGTATTAAATTTTATTTAAATGCAATTTTTGTTTCATTAATTCTGTAAATATAAGTATAATCAGAATTATATTATTATCAATTTATACCAAAGTTAAAAACGGTATTCGGTATAGCTATTATGCATGCATAGCATTGAGCCGATTTTCGGCGTAAAATACCTGCATGAACTAAAAATTCTGCAAAAAAAAACGTCCGGGGATTTGATCGCCCGGACGTTTTTAAAAACAGAATAATATCTATTACCGGTGCGTGATCAATCTGGTCAGCACAATAATTCGGTTGTTTAAAATTTCAGCATCAGCACCCTGCACAATCAATGCGCCCTCAGCCTTTCGGCCTAAGCAAATTGCATTGTTTTCATCTCTATTTTTACCGCAAGCAGTCATTTCTGATGTCAATTGTTTGGTGTTGGTGCGCAATATACAAGAATCGGAATTAAATAAAAAAGAGAAATAATAAATTTTACAGCACAAACTATGTAAATCCGATCTGTATAGTTCGCGATTGCCACGCTACGCTGGCAATGACAAGCAGCCAATGACTAATGACTCAATGACCAATGACATCCCCCTCAATCTACCCACACACTCACCTCACCGTTCACATTATCCTCGGCGAAGAGAATGCGGTAGGGAGGTAGGTCGTATTGGCGAATGGTTTTGAGGCCGCGTTTTAGCGCTTCCAGTATGTTTTGGCGACGCTCTGCTGATATATCGTTATCATCCAGTTCGGCTGCGAGGGTCCAGGGGCAAACGATGCGACGGTTGGGCATCGATAATTTCCTGTCGCCCAGGGGCGGGTAAACATGCAGCCAGAAGGCACCCTCGGGGTACTGTGGCGCTATAGCCTGTTCCATTCGTTCGCTCACCTGCGATGAAGATGGATACTGGCTGTTTATAGTTAGGATCTGATCTCTCATGATGGTTCGTTTTTGCTAATTAGATATCAAACCCTGTACCATTGTGACAAAATCACGTTAACTAAACCCGAAAAGTTATTAACCATCAGCAAGTTATCCACCGTGCGTAACAATTGGAGTGTAGTGGGCGTTTAATTATTCCGGGTGTTTGGAAGGGGAGATGTTTGGGAGTGATGAGATCATTCGTCCCGCTCATGGCCGCGGGAGGGCCTAGTTCTTTTGTCTTGATACAAAAGAACCAAAAAATCAAGACAAAAAAAAGCTTCAGCCCGCCCTGCCGGTTCTTACGCCTTTTTCGCGCTTCGCGCATTGCAAAGGCTAAACCGGCATTCCCGCCATACTCCCGGCCCGCTTTTTTGTCAGGCCTTTGCCCGCTTTTGATTTCACATTAATACGATGTGTTTTGCATCTATCGTATTTTTCTTTTCCAGTCAGCAGAACAGCTTCGGCTGAAATCAGGCAAAACAATGGTGGCCTGTGGGTTGGAAGGGCATAGCAAATTTTGCCGCAGCATCGGGTTGTGCGGCTTTGGGGCAATTTTTTGCAGCCCGTGGTTTTGACTGATTTGCAGGGCAAAGGCCTCGTGCGGCAAAGAAGCCTTTCTGCTGACTTGATTTTTGGTTACTTTGTATCAAGACAAAGTAACAGCCCCAGCGGCAATTGAGCTGAACGATTATCTTCTTAATCCTCTACCTCTCTCCCAAAAACATAAATTATTGTTACTTACCACTACAACTGCCGCTATATAAATTCCTTTCCGTAATTTCGACCACCTATTTGTTATAATGAAAACCTTAAACACAATTCTCCTGGCATTGCTATGCCTGTTCTATTCCTGTAAACAACCCGTTCCGGCTACGGCTAAACGCAGCACGGCCGACAGTCTCGAGATCGTGGCGAAAGCTACTAAACTGGCGCAGGAGATGGTGCAGCGCGCTAAAGACAGCGTGGCTAACACTCAACCTGGCAAAGCCGCTACGGTACATATCGAAAAATCATACGGTCCCTGCCCGGCTGCCGTTAAGGAGTGTTTGATCACCACCGACAGTCATGGTAAATCCATCATCGTGACGCTGAAAAACAACTCGAAGAAGAAGATCGACATGGTAGGCGTATCGTGGACGGTGTACAATAAACAGGGCAAAAAGCTGGGCAGTTCCAGCGGCAAAGCCAGAAAACTGCTGGCCAATGGCCGGTCTGCCAGTTACTCCTGGGGCATCAACGCCGAAACCGGCACCCGCGCCAAAGCCTCCATTTACAGCATCCATTATAAGGACGGCACGGTATGGCTGTCGGGCGAGGGGTCGTAGGGACCGCTGATTTGGGTGATTTTTATGATGGCGCTGATTTTCCTTTCCGCGGGTAAAATAGAGAGGGTTGGGAATGTGCGATTCCTTCCCTGGGGAAGGGGAGGTAGGGGTTTTGGATTACCTTCATGGCGTAGAAACCCCTCCCTGCCACTACACATCCTGCTGCACCCCTCCCGTGGGGAGGGATTTATAATAAATTAAATCTTCGCAAACTGCTAACTGCTACTCCCTGTCCACTACATAATTCAACTCAGTTACCCCGCAGGCAAATTGTTGGGTAGTCAATAATTTTAGTTTTGTTTTGTCTCTGATGTCTTTAAACAAGGGGATGCCCTGGCCCAAAATAACCGGGTTGACAAATAGCCAGTAGCCGTCAATTAAGTTCAGCTGAATAAGGGCGTGTGTTGCTGTGGGGCTGCCAAAAAGCAGGATCTCGCTGCCTGGCTGTTGTTTCAGTTCATTTATCCGGTCGGTAAGGTTGTCGCTGATGATGGTTGTGTTGGGCAGATCCGCGCCCTTCAATGTCTTGGATAAAACAATTTTGTGGGCCTTTTTATACCATTTCGAATGGTCAATGTCGTGCTTACTCGCGTCGGGCCCGTCTGCGGCGGTGGGCCAGTAACCCTCCATCATGTCATAAGTTACCCGTCCGTATAAGGCCGCGCCGGTTTCGCTTATCCGCTTACCCACGTGATCAAAAATTTCCTCGTCAACCTTTATCCAGTTCATCTCCCCGTTCGGGCCCGCCACAAAACCGTCGAGCGAGATGTGCATAAACGAAATTATTTTTCTCATATAGTTCTATTTTTTTAGTGTTAGCTACGGTTTGTTAAATCCCTTCACCAGCTCTTAAATATCCCTTTTGCAGATCGTGCCGGCAAAACCATCCGGACGCAGCAATTTACAATATGTTGGGGATTTGTGGGTATGTTTTTGTCTGAACCTTGATTGGATGGATTGAAGGATTGGTATGATTCCTCACTCCCAACTGCAAACTAAAAACTGCAAACTGAATCCGCTAACTGCCAACTAAAAACTGCAAACTGAATTTGGGCGTTGCCTGCCGCCAGGCTGTCCACTCATACGCCTGCAGGCCTTAGGCGCTATGGCCGGTATACGTTTCCATCCTTAACGCGGGGGAAGTGCAGCACACGCGGCACACGTGCGCCAGCGAAGGAGTTATTGTCGTGCCCCTATAATAATTTTTACACCTGTACTATCTCGTTGTATAATTTGACCAACAACAGGTCTAGTAAACATAGATTGATCTACGCCATCAATTTTTTTATACCCTTTAGATTTTAAAAAATCTGAAATTACAGTTGCGAAGCCAAACGCCTCGGAATCTCCCCAAACTGAGGTTACATTAATCTTTTCATTTTTATCAGGTAAGCTATTCAATAGTTGGGCGCTATTATTCTCGTCTAATTTCCTATTGGGAGGTGCTATAATAACTTGGCCTGCGGTTATTCCACCACTTTGAAAATAACTTGTAACATTAGTAGGTTGATTTTCGACTTGGTTAGAGGTTACAGATTTTGGATTATCGTTAAGCTTGTCCGCTAATGATGTTTTGGATATTAGATTTAAATTTTTTATTAGTTTAATTGATATAGACAAATAGGAAGCGGGTGTGTGCTTGGTCGTAATCTTATAACCTGCTTTTGACACTCGCAAAGTAATTGGATCACCCTTTTTTATGTTGTTTGGTAGAATTAAAAAAAAGACACCTGAATCATCCGTTGTCGCATCGGTATTAATACCAATCAAACTGATTGTGGCTAATGGAATAGGTTTATTTTGCGCGTCTATAACCTGACCAGTTATCTTTATCTGTCCGTAACATCTTGCAACTAATAAAAATACAAAAATACAAAAGCACTTGACTTTAGTCATGAGGTTTCTTAGTTAGCTGAATAATCACATTCTCATTTGGAAGATCATATGATTTATCATATGGTAAAAATCCATTTTTTTCTACTCTAACCCTTATCGATTTGACGGAATCTTTAATTATTATCTCGAAATTCCCGTTATTTTCGCTGTAATATTGTTCGTTTCTCCCAACAACATTTATCTCAGCTTGCGAAATACTTTGATTTGATTTTTCGTTTATCACTGTTCCGCGTAATATGTAGGTTTTTATAGATTTACTCACTGTTCCGCCTGCATCTTTTCTCCACGGATGAATTTGTATAATTGCGGTTATTATAAGTGCCACAGCACCAATGATCGCCACAATAACAGAAGTTCTATTTGAGTTGGTTGCCATGTTAAAGCTAATTTACACTTTTACAACCACAGTTGTTTGAGTACTAATGTCGAATTGTTTGCATTTTTAAATTGACTAATTCGGCTATTTTCAACAATCCGCAAGCGGAACAATTCAAACTTATAATCGACCAAAACTTCTTTTACCAAAATTCAGTGATTTTAATAGGCCATAATGAATTTCATATCTACAACCAGTTTTAACTTTAGGCGAAAGATTTGCGTAATTTCTTTCTTTAAAACACCAATGAATATAAGGTTTGCCTTTGATGATTTCAATATAGCAGATGACATTCAAATCAAATAAAAATTGCAAAAAGGAATCCGCAGTTTCGAAAAATTTTGGTTCGTTAATATTATTATTTCTAAAGTATTCCTCCATTTTTTGATAGGCATTTAGGAAAGTGTTGTAATCGAAATTGCTTTTTCCTTCCAAAAAGTCAAAACATTTTCTGAAAGATTCGTAATCGGTTTCTGAATAATAAAAAGATAAATAATCCTTTATCTCACCCATCAAATAATCTGAATAATTTGTTTGAAACTCACCATTATCAAAATCGTTTTTGGTAAATTGATTTAAATTATTTTTAGGATTACGTATATGTACGGCTTTCACAAAGTCTAACATAGTTACGATATCACGAGGTCGATATAACGAATATCTTAAAAATTGGATAAATGAAGAATCCTGTTTTTGGAGTTTCTTATTATAAGTTGCCAATGTATATGGAAAGTAATAATCCCAACAACTTCCAATACTATAATTTTTGTCTTGCTGCGCCATTAAAAAGCGATCACTTAAAGTAAATATTTTTGAACTTTCAAAGTCTGTGTAGTTGGTGCGCCAATCTAATAAAACCGCATTATCCTTGATCTTATTATTTTGGTTCTGCAAACCTAGATTAGCAAATATATCAGGTCTGATTAATAAGACCACCTTTAATTTTCCAGTGCTTTTTACATTTGGGAAAATCTCATTATTAACTGCCCATGTTGCATTGGCCAATCCTTTGATACATTCTATATAATCCTCGTATGAAACTGAATTTGGTCTTATGTCAATTCCATCTATAAAAAATATATAGTTATTAGCTAAATTCAAACTCAATATTGCCTTTTCAAAATGATTTTGAATGTAAAGTAAGTTTGTTTGAAATTTAGAATGGGTGAAGCTTCCTTCTTTTATATTCTCTCCCAGTGCTTTGAAATATTTATGGATTATTTCAGCAGAAAATTTTGTTTTTTCTACAAAGTTTAAAGCATTAACAATCTCGGGCGAAAAGGCATTTAGATAGTATTCATCAATGGCTAATTGCAATGCGTCAAATTGCGCCGTTGATTTAAACAAGGACTTTTCCGATTCTGCATGTTTAATTCGATGTGCTATAATTAAATAGATAAGGACTTTCCAAACATTTGTATATTCTGAAAGCTGTAATTGATTATCTTTTTTTAGTTTAATAAACTTTTCATAATCAGTTTCCCCAACATTATTTATAAAACCAATGGTATTATATGCTTTATTATTAGTTATGTAAGTCGCATATGCGGTTTTCCCTGTTCCTTTTTCGCCTATCAGAAAATAAGTAGACGCCTTAAATAAATTTTGATATTCTTCTGTTCTAAAAAAAAATCGATCAAGTATTGGTTTGTATTCCGGTTTTTTATAATTAACGGCATCGTTAAAGCCAAAATCTAAATCATTTATTTTTTTCATTCAGTTGATCTTAATATATTATGTTAAATAGCAAGTTGTCCGGATTATATTACAAGTTGTCTGGATTATATTAATTGTTACAAGTCATTTGACATTTTATCAACTACGATTAAATTCATTGGAACAACATTTTTCATATGCTTTTCAGCTTTTTTAAACTCTATGTAGTAGACATAATCCCAATAAAAATTAAAGCTGGCCCATGTTAATGAACCAGTATATAATATTATGGAAATTAAGTCAAAAGTATTTAAATCATCAGTGGAATTATTAGTTAGAAGTTTTGAACGAAAAAGGAAATACAAACACACTATCGCGGTGATGATTCCATAAATCCAAAGAGCTAACTTAAAAACGCTATTACTCTTTTCGGTATCTAATAGCCATACCTTATTGTCTTTATTCAAATCATCAATTAAATAAAACAGATCCACCTGATTAGTTTTCTCATTTTGGAAAACTTTATTAATTAGTTTCTTTATCTTATCATTTCTTATTTCTTTCAAATCACCTAAGGCGTTGATAACTGAAAGATAATAACTCACATAAATGCCAAAAAAAAATGTTGAAATCGCTATCATGTAATCGCCAAGATTTGTTAAAATTTTTTCCATGTTTAAGCAATAGATTTAAGATCATCAAATTCCCCTGTTTTTACCGCGTTTACAAATACTAGCCACTCTTCCTCAGTAAACTCTATAGTTGTTTTTCCCTCCTTAGTGTTTATAAGTTTAAATTTCCCATTGGAGTAATTTACTCCTACACAAAATCTTGAGTTTTTTGAGTAACTAGCTTTAAAATAGTTCGAGCCATTTATAACAACTTTATTTAATTTATTTCTCATAATAAAATTATTTAATGATGTAGATTATAACGGGATAGATTTATCAAATTGATTTGTAGCCTGATAGGTTCGAAAATTTAGGTTGTAATATTAAACTAAATAACATCAAATAAACTTTTTAATCAACCCGTGAAAACACCCTATTTTTCAATGAGTTATAAAGCAAAATCATCGTTTCCTGTCAAATAAAGAGGGTGCCTTAATTAGCAGTTAATTTCCGCGTAAGGGATAGAAGTGAATACCGGCCCGTGGCTAAGGCCTGTGTAGTATAAACGCATAGCCCGGCCCGCAGGGATACGCCCAAATTTTAAGTAGCAGTTTGGTTACTTTATCAGGAAAATCATACCGGCAACCACTTCCATTTCTGCCCAAATTTTCGTATCTTTAAGTATACGCAGCCGGGCATTCGCCGGTAAATGCTGCAATTTCTTTATATTTTTCGTGATGGGTGTGAATAGCAGAGTTAAGGCCAAATAAGGGTGCCTTCCTGCCTAAAAACAGCAAAAAACCATCGGGTTTTGGTAGCTTTTTGCAGGTTAAAACGATGATAAATGGCCCTGTAGTTGCGTGGAGGTGGTTTTCAGCAAAAAAGAAGTTCTTTGATCTATAGATTGGTTTTACCAGGCAAAAAAGCCGGGTTTTACAGGTGGGATAGGGTGCTTTTAAATTCAAACTATTGGTAATGAGTAATTTGCAATTAAAAAAGGTCAAAAATTTACTACCGGCATAAGCCCGAATGCCCGGAAACACCCGATTTTTACTACCGGCATAACGCCGAATGCCCGGAAACAGGTGATTTTTACTACCGGCTTAAGGCGTAATGCCCGGAAACAGGGATCTTTTACTACCGGCTTAGGGGGTTATGGTGGTAAGAGCCTGGTTTTTACTACGGGATAGAAAGGGGTAGGGTGGAAAGGTTTGGCGTAGAAACCCACCCCTGCCACTTCACGGGCTGGCGCGCCCCCTCCGAGGAGGGGATTTAAACAAAAAAAAACGCCCGGCGTATTGGCACCGGGCGTATCTTAATTGTTGTAAGTCTTTGGTATGGTTTAGCGTTGGGCAATGCCTTCGGCCAGTACTACTACTTTGTTGTTCAGCACTTCTACTACGCCGCCCTGTATCAGGTACACTTCTTCTTTGCCGGCGCCGCGTACGGTTACTTTGCCATCTTCTAAAGTGGAGATGAGCGGTGCGTGGTGGTTCAGCACCTCGAATGAGCCCATAGTGCCCGGCAAGCTTACCGAGGTAACTTCGCCTTCGAACACTTTTTTATCGGGAGTTAATATTTCTAAATTCATTGTTTGAGTAGTTGTAGGTTGCAGGTTGTAAGTTGTGAGCCAAATGTTACCTTCAACTCACAACCTATAACTTTCAACTCTTAATTATTGGCTTCAGCTAATAATTTCTTGCCTTTTTCAATAGCTTCGTCGATGCTGCCTACCAGGTTGAATGCACCTTCGGGATATTCATCAACTTCGCCGTCCATGATCATGTTGAAGCCTTTGATGGTTTCTTTAATGTCAACCAATACACCTTTTAACCCGGTGAACTGCTCGGCCACGTGGAAAGGCTGCGACAGGAAACGCTGTACACGGCGTGCGCGCGATACAACCAGCTTATCTTCTTCAGAAAGCTCGTCCATACCCAAAATAGCGATGATATCTTGCAGCTCTTTGTAGCGTTGCAGGATCTCTTTTACGCGTTGTGCAGTGTTATAGTGCTCGTCGCCCAAAATAGCGGGGCTAAGGATACGTGAGGTTGAATCCAGTGGATCCACCGCAGGATAGATACCCAGCTCGGCAATTTTACGTGAAAGTACGGTAGTAGCATCTAAGTGGGCGAAGGTAGTGGCCGGTGCAGGGTCGGTCAAGTCATCCGCAGGTACATACACCGCCTGTACAGAGGTGATGGAACCGCGTTTGGTTGAGGTGATACGCTCCTGCATGGTACCCATTTCAGTAGCCAGCGTAGGCTGGTAACCCACCGCTGAAGGCATACGGCCCAACAACGCTGATACTTCGGAACCCGCTTGTGTAAAGCGGAAAATGTTATCGATAAAGAAAAGGATGTCCTTACCCTTGCCTTCGGCATCACCGTCACGGAAATACTCGGCAATGGTTAAGCCTGACAGGGCCACACGTGCACGTGCACCAGGAGGCTCGTTCATCTGGCCGAACACGAAGGTGGCCTTTGATTCTTTAAGTTCTTCTTTGTTTACTTTGTCAAGGTCCCAGCCGCCTTTTTCCATGGAGTGCTTGAAATCATCGCCATATTTGATAATGCCTGATTCGATCATTTCGCGCAGCAGGTCATTACCCTCACGGGTACGCTCACCTACACCGGCAAATACCGAAACACCATCATATGCTTTCGCGATATTGTTGATCAGCTCCTGGATCAATACGGTTTTACCAACACCGGCACCACCGAACAAACCAATTTTACCACCCTTTGCATAAGGCTCGAGCAAATCGATCACCTTGATACCGGTAAATAGAACTTCGCTTTCAGTAGAAAGGTCCTCGAAACGCGGAGGCAGGTTGTGGATAGGTTTACCATTGGTTTTATCAACTGGACCCAAACCATCAATAGGGTCGCCCACTACGTTAAATACGCGTCCTTTGATATCATCGCCGATTGGCATTTTGATAGCTGACTCGAGATCGGTAACCGCCATACCGCGGAGTAAACCATCGGTAGAGTCCATTGCTACGGCACGTATGCGGTCTTCGCCTAAGTGCTGCTGAACTTCTAAAATAACTTTCTGGCCATTCTCCTTAGTGATCTCTAACGCATCGTAAATCCTGGGCAGGTGACCGTCATCAGCGAAGCTAACGTCAACAACCGGACCGATGATCTGTGATATTTTTCCAATGTTTGGCATATATAACCTGGTAATTTAAAAGAATTTGTAAATGAAATAGTGCCTTATAAACTGCTTTTGTTTCAGAGCCGCAAAGCTAAGATTTTTTAAGAAATATTTAAATAGGTGATGGAAATATTTTTAGTTTGCAGTTTTCAGTTTGCGGTTGGCAGTTAGCAAGATTAATATTTAACTGATTTTCAACGCATAACGGGTTGCTTCAACAACTATTCACCACTCACTATTCACCACTCATTAAGAATTCCTGTCAAATTAATGTCACAGAATAATAAGGTAATTGCTATGTTTGCATACCAATTTAATACAACCAATTAATACCCCCTGATTCAAACATTTTTTATGAAGAGACTTTTACTCCTGGCGCTTGCCTTCGCGCCGGCAATGGCTTTTGCGCAAGGTTTCCAGGTTAACCTGGAAGGGCAAAAGCAAATAGGCATGGGCCATACAGGCACAGGCCTTTTACAGGACGGCGCTTCTGTATTTTTTAATCCCGGCGCGGTAGCTATGCTGGATCAGAACTACGTGCAGGGCGGCATCAGTCCGCTGATGTTCAAGTCGGTTTTTAACCCGGCCGGGACAACGCAGCAATACCATACGGCTGATAAGGTAGCCCCTCCATTTACATTTTACGCGGTTTGGGGGCCTGAGGACTCTTTCTGGAAACTGGGCCTGGGTGTGTATACTCCCTTTGGCGGTTTGACAGATTGGGGAACTACCTGGCCGGGAAAATATACCGCTGAAATGCTTAATCTGAAGGCCATCTTCATTCAGCCTACTTTAAGTATTAAACTGGCCGACTTCTTAAGCGTAGGCGGTGGTTTCGTTTATAATCACGGCGTAGTTGACCTCACCAGGGCCATCCCGGTAGCTAACAGCTCGGGCCAGGCAGGGCAGGCGGAACTGAAAGGCAGCGGCAAAGGCTACGGGTGGAATGCAGGCATCTATATTAAAACCGAATCGGGTGTTACGGTTGGTATCACGCACCGGTCAGAAGTTACCACTACTATTCCAAATGGTAATGCCATTTTTAATGTACCGGGCTCGCTGCAAAGTAATTTCCCGCAACCGAATCAATTTAATGCAAGCATCCCATTGCCGGCTACCACCTCTATCGGGTTTGGATTTTATCCATGCAGCAAATGGATATTGGCGTTTGACGCAAACTTAGTAAGCTGGAGTGTATTCAAAACTTTGTCGTTCGATTATAAACAGAATACACCGGCATTACAGGATACCCACTCGCCCCGCAACTATCGCGACGCAGTTAGTCTTCGTGGAGGCGCCCAATATAAAACCAATGATAAATTGGCCATCAGGTTTGGTGGTGGATATGCCAGCGAAGCTGCGCCGGACGGCTATCAAACGCCCGAGGTACCTGATGCCAACCGCGTATTCGTTACAGGTGGTTTAGGCTATAAGCTTACCAAAAGTCTTGATCTCGACTTATCTTTTGAATATGAGCACCTGTTCCAGCGCACACAAACCAATATAGAAACGCAATTATCGGGCACATTTACATCCAATGTTTATATCCCCGGTATCTCCCTTGCTTATCACTGGTAATCCTTAAAGAAATTAGTACATGAAAACGTTTAAACAACATATTTATATTATTGCAGGGTTACTGTTATTGGGTGCCTGCAAGCCCGAGATCAATACGCCCAAGCCATCACATGGTTCAGCTGATTTTTCAAGATACATCTCGGTTGGCAATTCATTAACCGCTGGTTACGCTGATGGTGGTTTATACCGCGATGGCCAATTGGTATCCTATCCAAGCATTATCGCCAAACAAATGGAATCAGTTGGTGGCGGCACCTTTACCCAGCCACTATTCAGCGCCGACCAGGCCAATGGTTCTGGTTATTTATCGTTGACAGGTTTTAATGCTGATGGCACACCTATCACAACACCTGTTACCACTAATCTTGCCGTTAGGGGAGTGCAAACTATACCCGGATTTGGTAATGTGATCCTGTACACCAAATATGCAGGCGACCTGAATAATTATGGTGTACCCGGTATCAAGCTATTTCATATCACCTATGCGCCTTATGGTAATTTGAATGGTTATTACGAGCGCCTGTTAGCAGGCAATTCGCCTACCAATAATACCGCTTACCTTGATTTTGTGACGGCCAAGCCATTTACCTTCTTCTCTAACTGGTTAGGGAATAATGATGCCTTAGGGTATGCCACAGGAGGTGGTGTGGGTGATGTATTGACCGACAAAACAACTTTCGACCAGCTTTATGGCTTACTCATCAGCAGGCTGACAGCCAACGGGCAAAAAGGCGTGGTGGGCACCATACCCGATGTAACCTCTGTTCCATATTTTAATACGATAACCGTTGGCGCAGTTTTAGGCGCGGTGCAGAAGGCAAACCCTACGGTACAGGCTCTTTATATCAATGCTTTGGTTTCGGGCAGTACGTATGCACCAAGGGCCGCGACGGCAAAGGATCTGATCATACTTACCTTCCCGACCAGCAAGATCGGCCAATTGGTAAGTACCCCTGCCGGGATGTTGCCTTATGGCCTGACGCCTTATTCGCCTATTGATAATCAATATGTGCTGGATCAGAATGAGGTTGCGCTTACCGAAAGCTATGTTAACTCCTATAACGAGACTATCAAATCCATCGCGGCAGCAAAAGGCCTGGCAGTGTTTGATGCCTACACCTTCCTGAATAATATTAAACTGCATGGCATGGTGGTAGATGGCGTAAGCATCAATTCAGGTTATATTAGCGGAGGCTTGTTCTCTTTAGATGGCGTACACTTAACCCCGCGTGGTTATGCTATAGTGGCCAATGAGTTCATTAAAGCTATCAATGCCAAATATGGTTCGACTATACCGGCGGTTAATGTATCAGCTTATAATGGGGTGAAGTTCCCGTAGTTGGACGATGGCCCATAGTCCATGGTCAATAGTTTTTCCATGGTCCATTGACTATGGACTAAAAAGTAAGAACGATCTTCCCTGTATGCTCACTGCTCTCCATCAACTGGTGTGCTTTGGCTGCTTCTTCAGCGGGAAAAACGGCATGGATAACGGGTTTTATTTTACCGGATGCCAGTAGGGGCCAGATCGTTTTTTCAAGATTCTGGGCGATAGCGCTTTTAAATTCAATATCCCTTGAGCGCAGCATGGAGCCGGTGATGTTGAGCCGCTTGCGCATCACTTGCGACAAGTCGATCTGTACATCCTTACCTTTCATGGTATTGATGAGCACCAGCCGGCCTTCTTCTGCGAGTGATTGTATATTGCCGGGAGTATAATCCCCGCCTATCATATCCAATATCACATCCACACCTTTATTATGGGTGATTTGCTTTATAACTTCAGGGAAATTCTCTGTTTTATAATTGATGGCACGGTCAGCGCCTAAGTCTTCACAAAAATGGCATTTGTCATCAGAACCGGCGGTTACATAAACCGTGCTGCCCAAGGCCTTTGCCATTTGTATAGCCGTTACCCCGATACCGCTCGAGCCGCCATGCACCAGCAGGCTTTCACCCTTTTTCAAAGCTCCGCGATCGAACACATTGCTCCAAACGGTAAAAAAGGTTTCTGGCAGTGAGGCTGCTTCAATAAATGAAAGGTTACCCGGCACAGGCAGGCATTGCCCTTCGGGAACGTTGCAGTATTCGGCATAACCACCACCCATTACCAGGGCACAAACTTTATCGCCTGCTTTCCAACGGGTAACATTGGCGCCAACTTCAACCACCGTCCCTGCAATTTCCAGTCCGGGAATATCCTGCGGTGCTCCGGCAGGTGGTGGATAGTTACCTTTACGCTGGAAAACATCAGGGCGGTTAATACCTGCCGCAGCTACCTTTACCAATACCTCATTCGGGCCAAAGGTTGGTTTGGGTCGATCCTGGATCTGTAAAACTTCGGGTCCGCCGGGTTGGGTGATCACTACTGCTTTCATTGGGTTAATATATCAGTAGTAAACTTGAATAAGATGTGAATGTTTGGTTTAATAGCCTCACCTAAATCCTCTCCAAAGGAGAGGACTTTAATGTTGTAGCTACGATAAAGCGATCCTATGCACCAAATACACAAAATCATCCAGTTCAAGCGGTTTGGCTATAACGCCATCGGCACAGGTATTTTTAGAAACAGTATCCATATCCTGAATGGCGGAATACAGGATGACCGGAATATTTACGGATCGCTCGTTTGCTTTAAGCTTAAGGCAGATATCATTACCCGGAGTGCCATTAACCAGGTAGCCTATAACCATGATATGCGGCTTCAGGTCGATGATCTCTTCTACAGGTATCTCTTTTGCGGATTGGATCACTTCATACCCGTTGTTCTCAAAGGTAAAAACAGCCATCTGGCGGGCATCGGTATCGCTTTCAATAATGATTAGTCTTTTCATGGATTAGAAAAAATTGGCATCACTAAGTTATACAATTAAATCTAAAGCCTACTCGCTTCGCAAACTATTCACCGGGTTTGCCAGCGCCGCTTTGATCGATTGAAAGCTAATGGTAATAAAGGCAACCGCGATAGCCCCAAATGCTGCCGAGGCGATTACCCACCATTGTATATCCTGGCGGTAAGCAAAGCCCTGCAGCCATTTGTGCATGGCCCACCAGGCCAGTGGCGTAGCAATTACAATGGAGATCAAAACCAATTTAATAAAGTCCCTGGAGAGCAGGTTAACCAAAGCTGATACACTGGCCCCTAAAACTTTGCGGATGCCTATCTCGCGGTTGCGTTGCTCGGCTGCATAAGCTGCTAAGCCGAATAAGCCCAGGCAGGCGATTATCATGGCAAATACGGTGAATGACAGGAATATCGTGCCCGTGCGCTGCTCAAATTTATAGGCGGCATCAAAATCTTGGTCCATAAAGGAATATTCCAAATGCTGCGCGGGCGAAAATTTATCCCAGCTTCCTTCAACCTGTGCTATAAAGGCAGGCAGATTTTTTGCCTCATATTTGATACTTAAAGCACCATTATTTTCAGCCAGGGTCATCACTACCGGGGTGATATTATCCCTAAGGGATTTGAAATTAAAATCCTTCAAAACGCCGATCACCTTGTATTCTTTCACAACGGTTTTGCCGTTTTGATTTTGGGGACTGAATAATTTTTTATTCAGCGGGTCATTATAATAACCAAGCATCTTCGCAGCGGTCTCGTTAATAATAATGCTTGATGAATCGCTTTTAAGTCCGGCAGCAAAATTCCTGCCCTTTGCCACACTCATGCCCATGGTATTGAGATAATCCTCATCAACCGGCCATATTTCGGTAAACATGGCGTTTTTGGCATCAGTCGTTTTGGATGAGAACACAGCATCGGGCGCTCTCAGGCTGCCTGTGGGCAAAAATCCGCTCAGGGTTGCATTGGTTACTCCCGGTATTTGTTTAATTGCCTGCTTCAGTGTTTTAGCATTTTCAAGCACGTCTGTATGTTTCATCACCAATACCTTGCCGCGGTCGTACCCCAAATTTTTATGCTGAATATAATTCAGCTGGTTGTAGATCACCAGGGTGCCGATGATTAAAAAGATTGAAATGGAAAATTGCAGCACTACCAAAAAGCTGCGGAAATTGCTGCCTTTAAAACCGGTTGCCAATTTGCCTTTCAGCACATGAATAGGCTGAAAGCCGGAAAGATAAAAGGCGGGGTATGACCCGGCCAGCACACCCACCACCACCACGATGGCGATGAGCGATGGGAACAGCCAGCTCAGCGTATGCAGCGAGATAGACAAATCTTTACCCGACATCTGATTGAACAATGGCAACAGGGCCCAGGCAGCCAGCACCGCGATAATGGTAGCGAAAAGCGTCACCATCAATGATTCGGAAATAAACTGGGCGATCAGGCTACCACGGCTTGAGCCCAACACTTTACGCACACCTACCTCGCGGGCACGGTTTGCCGAGCGGGCGGTAGAGAGATTCATGAAATTGATACAGGCGATCAGCAGCACAAACAAGGCTATCGCCGAAAAGATATAGACGTAGGTAATACTGCTGTTTGATCCCAATTCATATTGGCGGTTTGATTTGAGATGAATATCGGTAATCGGCGTCATGTTTACCCGGATGTAATTACCACTCTTTTCCATTTTAGCATAATTATCCAGCCCAAAATGTTGATGGGTAAGCCTGTTTAATTTTGCTTCAAAATTACTACGATCAGCCCCTTTCTTAAACAGGATATAAGTACTGAAACTAAAGGCGTTCCAGTTATTGTCCTTACTGGAGGCCAGGGAAGGCATGGACAGGAAGTAATCAAAATAAAAATGCGACTGCACAGACATGTCGTGAATAACGCCGGTCACTTTAAAGTTTTTATTCTCGGTGCCCAGGAAAAGGTATTTGCCAACGGCGTTTGTAGTGCTAAAATACTTTTGCGCCGCTCGCTCGCTGATCACAATAGTATTCGGGTCTGCTAATGCTGTTTTTGGATCGCCCGAGATCATCGGCAAGGTAAATACATCAAAAATGCCTGCATCGGCATAAGTTACCTTATCCTCAATAATATTTTCGTTTCCTTTTCTAAACCTGGTGCCTGACGAGGCAATAAGTCTTACTGCCTTCTCCACTTCGGGAAAAACACCCAGGCTTGCCGCCATTGGCGGTGGTGCGATGGCGTAAGAGCTGCTATTGCCTCCATATTTAATGTCGGTATTCACCCGGTATATCCTGTCAGCCTTGGTATTAAACCGGTCGTAGCTTAATTCATCCACTACATAAAATACAATAAGCAGGCAGGTAGCCAAGCCTAATGCCAATCCTAAAATATTGATAATGGTAAAGCCCTTGTTTTTCAACAAGCTGCGGAAGGCTGTTTTGACGTAATTTTTAAACATAACGATCAGTAAGTTTTTCGAAATCTAAGCTAAATAATGATTTTGAGATAGTTTGTTAAATAAAGTTAAATCGGGAGGGGTGGTGGTCAAGGTATGTGCTACTAATTGAGATAATCGTTCAGCTCAGTTTCCGCTGAGGCTGTTACTTTGTCTTGATACAAAGTAACCAAAAATCAAGACAAAAAAAAGCTTCAGCCCGCCCTGCCGGTTCTTACGCTTTTGTAGTGCTACGCACATAGCAAAAGCTAAACCGGCATTCCCGCCATACACCTGGCCCGCTTTTCTGTCAGGCCTTTGCCCGCTTTTGATTTAGATTCACTAAATGTATTTTGCAATTATCATATTTTTCTTTTCTTCGTTAGCAGATCAGCTTCGGATGAAATCAGTCAAAGCGATGGTGGCCTGTGCGTTGGAAGGGCATAGCAAATTTTGCCGCAGCATCGGGTATGTGCGGCTTTGGGGCAATAGTTTGCAGCCCCGGTTTTGCCTGATTTGCAGGGTAAAGGCCCGGTGCGGCGAAGAAGCCTTTCTGCTGAAAGCCTTTTTGGTTACTTTTGGATCAAGCCAAAAGTAACTAAGCCATCCCGCGGCTATGAGCGGGACGATGCTCTCATTTACCTCAAAATAATATTAGGAGTAATAAGCATCCCAATGTCAAAAATCACCAACCTCCAAACCAATCGCCATTATTATCGCTTATTTGCAGAAAAACAATTTATGTCTATCCAAACAGGCCAGCAGGCACCCCAGTTTACCTTAGTATCTTCCGAACTAAAAGAAGTATCCCTATCCGATTTTAAAGGCAAAAAAGTGATCATCCATTTTTTCCCGATGGCTTTCACCGGCGTTTGCACTACACAATTATGCACTATGCGCGATAATTTTGGCTATTACGACGGCTTAGGCGCACAAATATTGGGCATTTCAGTTGATTCACCTTTTACCCTCGCTAAGTTTAAAGAAGAAAATAATTACCAGTTCCCTTTGCTGTCAGACTTTAATAAAGAGGTTTCTACAGCTTTTGGTGCTATCTATGCAGAATTTGCTTTTGGCTTGAAAGGAGTATCCAAACGGGCTGCTTTTGTGCTTGATGAAGAGCAAAAAGTTATCTATGCCGAAGTGTTGGAATCAGCCGGCGACCTGCCCGATTTTGAGGCAATTGCAGCAGCTGTAAAGTAATTTTGAAAAATATTATAGCGGTTTAAAAAGAAATCCTATTTTTGCAGTCCGTAAAAAACGGCACTTCACCTTTGGGGGGGTAATTTTTACGGGTAAATAAAATATCGCACTTGTAGCTCAATTGGATAGAGCACCTGACTACGGATCAGGAGGTTAGGGGTTCGACTCCCTTCAAGTGCACTGGCATAGATAGCTCAATTGGATAGAGCATCCCGATTGCAAATCGGGAAGGTTAGGGGTTCGACTCCCTTCAAGTGCACACAAATTTAGGCCTTTCCGTATGTACAGAAGGGCTTTTTTAATTTTCAACCGAAAACTATGCTGAACTTAGTTTTATTTGGTCCGCCAGGGGCCGGGAAAGGTACGCAATCACACAAGCTTATTGAAAAATATGGCCTTATTCACCTTTCAACAGGTGATTTGCTGCGTGGTGAAATATCCCAGGGTACAGCATTGGGTTTGGAAGCTAAAAAGTTAATGGACGAAGGTGTGCTTGTTCCTGACGCCGTTGTTATTGGCATGATCAGCAATAAGCTGGACGCTAATAAAGATGCAAAAGGCTTTATTTTTGATGGCTTTCCTCGTACTGTTGCCCAGGCAAGTGCTTTGGATGAACTGCTGAAAAGCAAAAATTCAACCATATCAGGTATGATCGCCCTTGAGGTAGATGATGCTGAATTAGAGCACCGGTTGTTATTAAGAGGTAAAGATTCAGGCAGGCCTGATGATGCTAATCCTGAAATAATCCGCAAACGGATCAAAGAATACAATGATAAAACAGCTCCTGTAGCTGAATTCTATAAAAACCAAAACAAGTTTTACAGCGTTAACGGTATAGGATCTAAAGAAGAGATATTTCTTTTGATCGTAGCCATAATAGAAGCGCTGTAATTTCGGATTTTCAATTTCGGATTTATTCTTGTCCGAAACATATCTGTTTTTTAAATCCGAAATCGAAAATCGTAAATCCGAAATCAAATGTCCCAAGGTTCCAATTTTGTTGATTATGTGAAGATATGCTGCCGTTCGGGGCATGGGGGAGCTGGCTCTGCACATTTGCACCGGGATATTCTGACCTCAATGGGCGGTCCTGATGGTGGCGATGGCGGTCGCGGCGGAAATGTGATCGTAAAAGGTAATGCCCAGCTCTGGACTTTATTACACCTTAAATTTCGTAAACACGTTATAGCCGGCGATGGCGATCCGGGCGGCAGTTCACTACGCTCAGGTAAAACAGGTCGTGATGAAATACTGGAAGTGCCCATGGGTACTATCGCCAGGAATGCCGAAACAGGCGAGGTGATATTCGAGATCACCACCGATGGCGAAACCAAAATACTGACCCCCGGTGGTCGCGGTGGCCAGGGTAACTGGCACTTTAAAACATCTACCCAGCAAACACCCCGTTATTCGCAACCCGGCGAGGACGGACAGGAACAATGGAATGTACTGGAGCTGAAATTACTGGCTGATGTGGGCCTGGTAGGTTTCCCTAATGCGGGTAAATCAACCTTGCTTTCGGTAGTATCGGCTGCCAAGCCCGAGATTGCTGATTATGCGTTTACTACCCTTGTCCCTAATCTGGGTATTGTGGCTTACCGTGGCGGTCGTTCATTTGTAATGGCTGATATCCCGGGTATCATCGAAGGTGCATCGCAAGGCAAAGGATTAGGCATCCGGTTTTTACGCCATATCGAGCGCAACTCAGTATTGTTGTTTATGGTTCCTGCGGATACCGGCCGCACGATCAAAGAAGAATACGAAATACTGCTCAACGAATTAGACGCCTATAATCCCGAACTGATGCACAAACCTCGTGTATTAGCAGTTACCAAATCAGATATGCTGGACGAAGAACTGCAGAAAGAAATGGAAAAGGAATTGCCGGAAGGCGTGCCATCCATTTTTATATCCTCGGTAGCTCAGAAAGGCCTCACCGAGCTAAAAGATTTACTTTGGGCGGAGATCAATAAGTAGGTCTAATTTCGGAATTCGGAAGTTCGATTTCGGATTTGTTCATTTTTGAATTTTTTCCTTTTGTCATGCTGAGCGGCAGCAAAGCATCTATTCACCACCTGCAAAGTTCGCCATTAGATTCTTCGCTATGCTCAGAATAACAAAGCGGACAATAATCAGCGTAATCATTTAATCACCAAAATCAACGGTCTATTTAGCCGAATACAAAACGTACTTCTCACTCAACCGCGTTTCAGTAAAAACCTTATACCCCGGAAAAAATTTCAGAATGGTATCGGCCTTTTCGCCCTGGTAACTTATAGGCAGCAGGATATATAAGGGCCCGGCATGGCCGTCATACTCATAATCTTCCAGGTTAATATGATCGTAATCGGCGATATTCTCCAGCGTAATAATGCGGTTATGTTGTATCTCGAGACCGATATCATTACTGGTGAAGGCAAAGATGGCCTCGGCATCATGATATTCGTTATCCAGCGTCATCACCTGGTGCAGCGAGGGTAAGTCGATAAACTGCTGCGCGAAACCTGAGATACCCCTAACGCCCTTTTCCTCATTAAGCCGGTAGCCCTTTGCCAGGTAATGAAAGCTCGACCAGGCAATGCAGAGCCATATCAACCCAAAACAGGCTTGATAACCAACTTTCCATTGCCCCAGCAGGTAGAATATTCCCGGGGTAACGATGATACCGATCACCCGGTAATGTCTTGCTTCATAAGATATGGCCATTTGCCGCAGGTAAGCGTAGCTAAAAAAGCTGAGTGATATGGCATAAAAAACCAATATCAGCAACTTGTAATCATTATTTGGTACCAGGCGGATGATGGCGAATACCAGTATCAGGCTAATGAAAGCTAATACCACGATAATAAGTATGGCAACCGGTTGGCTGAATATCGGCGTACCCGAATGAAACAACAGGCCATGCGCCAGATCATCCAGCGAAAAACCGGCAAGCAAGGGAGAAGCCAGCGGAAAGCTGAATGTTTGCCATACCAGTTTTAATTGCCCCGATACAGATGCGGGGTTTTGTCCTTTTGATGAGAAAAATATGTAGATAGTTATGAGGGCCGTTAAAGCCGGTATCGCTATCCATACTCCATTTTTGATATGGCTGCTCAACGATCTTTGTGGAAGTGAAAGTCGCAACCATAAAAAAAAGAGTCCTGCGATATAAACCCACATTACGGATGACTTGCAAAAGAAGCCTAACCACCCGGCAAATAATACAAAAAGAAATAGCCGCAAACCTGGTTTTTGCAGATCGATACAGCCATATAGGAACCAGCCCGTAAAAGCAAACAGCAAGATCTCGCCCCCATTGTAAAAAATGTAGTTGAGCGCGTAAAACTGTTGGCAGGCTATAAACGCGATACTTAAAGCCGCGATAAGCGGGCTGAAACCTATTTTTTTAAAGAAACAATAAAAGCCCGACAGGCCCAACAACTGGCATAGGGTGATGGTAATGGCTGCTGCCTGCCCGGTATTGCAGCCGAAAAATTTAAAGAACCAGGGAATAAGGTATTGCCCCGGCGCCCACCAGGTTAAAAATTCGGCGGTGTTTCTTGAAATATCAGCCTGGTCGGGTTTAACAAGCAGGTTGAAGTGCGCACCCATTTGCATCGAACGCATCACCTGGAAACCCCAGGCCGGATCAGGAAAAAGCGCGGGCGGCGATAGGTATAAGAATACCCCTGCCACTATCGTAAACATGACGACAATAGCCAGGATGGTATCAGGGATATATTTAGAGACCGAAATTTTCAATTGACTAAATATAGCAAAAGGATGTCATTTTGTGCAATAAGGCATATTTATCAACAGTAAGGGGTTTTTCACGATTGAAATAAAATAATTGAAGATGAAATTATTATACTTGCCGGGTATTAGTTTCCCTGCATGAGTATTGTCAGTTTCTTTCACCGTTTTAAGTTTTTAAGGCAATTGGCCAAAGTAACAGGGCGCAAAATTAATATCAAACAGAAATTTCACAACGGATATATTTTCCTGAATGCTGTTGAACATTCCTGGGCGTGGACAGGCAAAATGAACTACACCACCTTTGATGCCGAACTGCAAAGTTTCATCCATAAAACATCTAAGTCTTTCGATTATTTTATCGATATCGGCAGCAATATAGGTGTAATGACGGTAGGCACTTTACTCGCAAATAATACCATCAAAGCAATTGCTGTCGATCCGAATGAACAAGCTGTAAAATTGCTGAAAAGGTCATTGGTCTATAACAATTTAAATGATAGATGCGAGGTAATTAATGCGGTGGTGGGAGATAAAGAAGGAACCGTGAAGTTTGATACGGAGGGATCGGTAACCGGGCACGTAGCGGAGGACGGGAAGGAAATTGGAGTGATCAGGTTCTCAAGCCTGCTGAATCAGCATAGCACGGATAAGGCCCTGGTTAAAATAGACGTTGAGGGCTATGAAGCGGTTTTTATCAGCGACCTGGCTAAGGTGACTAACCTTGGAAATTTTACGATCGTTATCGAGTTGCACCCTTTAGGCTTTAATGATATCGGTGATCCGGTGAAAGTGTTTGAAGTTTTTAAACAGCTGAAGGGTAATATAACCGATATTTACGGGGATACGGTTTCTGAAGTTCATCCCGAACGGACAACCCAGTTGGTAGTTAGCTTCAATTAAGAGAAGCTTTTATTCGATAACACGTTCGCGTATTTTTACTGCCGGGTTACCCTGGTAAACGCCGTAGGGATCGAGGTTTTTAGTGGCGACCGATCCGCTGCTTAATACCGAATGTGAGCCGGCAGTAACGCCCAAATTAACAATAGAGCCTGCCCCCAGCCATACACCATCTTCTATCACTACCCCCTTAGTGAGCAGGTCAAAGGAACTCTTTTTATAATTGTGGCTCCCGGTCAAAATGGTTGCACCCTGCGATAAGCAAACGTTTGAGCCGATGGTAACCATCACCAAACTATCTATCCAGACATTTTCACCTATCCATACCTCGTTGCCTATATCGAGCAGCCAGGGATACTTGATGTTGACACAGGGCTTAATTTCTACCTGTTTACCAACTTTAGCGCCGAATAGCCTGAGCAGGCCATTTTTGAATGCGTAAAAGGGAAACAAGCTTGATTTGAAAAAGAAAACATTTACATAATACCACAACACTCTTTTTATGGCTGAACCACCCGGGTTATAGGGGTAATTGTTGTACTCTACCAGGTTAGCCTGCTTTTTGGGTTCTTCTGTTGTCATCATGCTTAACCCAAAAGTAAATACTTATGGCAATAATCAGGTAGATAATGATATTAAAAATGGTGTGGTGATCCACGATAAGGCCGCCTTTCTTTCGCCAGAATAAAGCGAGTAGCACAAAGCGCAGAATGTTGAGCAACTGGATGATAAATATACCCGATGCCAGGAACAGCAATTTTGCTTTGAGCTTTTTAGGATAGGCGATCACAAAAGCGGTAAAAAAGCTCATCACTCCCAAACCAAGGCAGGAGTAAACCAATTGGATGGTGCCGTGGCCCACAACTAATAATTCATAGTCGCTGGTGATGGCGGTGTAGCCCATCCAGTTGAGCAGTTGCGCGCTGATATGCAATAACAGATAGCGCAACCCACGGATATAATTCAGATGTTCGGCCAGGAAAGCGTTGTAATGATTGCCTGATGACGTGATGCCAAAGAAGAATATATTGAAGTAATATAAAACAAGAAACAAGCCCAGGAATATAATAATGAACCTTAAAGGTGATTCTTTGCTGAGGCTTTTAAGCGCCATCCTTTTGTTTTTTTAACAGCTCATCTATTTTGATATCCACCACCAGCCTGAACCAAAAACCCTGCAGAAAATGGAATATAATGCCGGTACGGCCATCCAGTATGCCCAGTTGAAAAATAATACGTTTGGTGAAGTAGATCATCGGGCGCACATAGCGCGGCAATTTCCACCACAGTTGTTTTTGCCAGGCTTTACGTTCATTTGGCGAGCCCCAAAAACGCGGCTGTTCAGTTTGGGCGCGCAATTGGTTCATGCGTTCCACTTCCTCCTGCGCCACCAAATCACTGTAACGGTTGTGTTTATCTATCCAGAAACTGATATTATTTTCCTTCAGGTTCTCTTCCAGTATAATGCCGTCCTTCCATATTTCCGACCCGCCTGGTGCTGTAAACCGGTGATCCATATTTTCATTGATATCTGAATGACCGATACCATAACGAAACATTTTGAGCAGGTAAAACGGATAGTAACCGCCATGTTTTATCCATCTACCCTTAAAAAAGTTTTTACGGTTGAAGTAGATACCGTTAACGCCGATATGACCCTCATCCCTGAAATTGATTAACAGGTTTCTCAGTTCGGATGTAACGGTTTGATCAGAATCAAGGCAAATTACCCAGGGTGTTTTTATTTCGAAGTTCTTTAAAGCGTAGTCCCACTGAAGCGGATGGTTCTCAAATTTATGTTCTAAAAAAGTGGCGCCGTATTGTTTACCGATCTCAATGGTCTTGTCAGTACTTCCCGAATCCAGTATAAAAATAGGGGCATCCAGCTCGCTGATAGATTGCAGCAGGCGGCCCAGGTGAATTTCCTCGTTATATGAAATGATAATAAATGAAAATTGCGTGTTCAACGTAACTTTGCTTTGATGATCATCGACTTCCAGAAATAAGGTACACGTCCGCAGCCTCTGAAGGCCACCACATCAAACCCCTTATCTCTTAGCAATTTGCTTAATGTCCTCCTCGACCAGAATTTGATGTGTCCCCCATGCCAGGTGGGGCTCAGGTGCGTATCCCACAGATCAAAAATACTCAGTACCAGGTTTTTTAAATAGCCATGGTAGGGTGTGGAAATGATGATCTCTCCATTTTTTTGTAACGACTGTACACACAGATCGATAAAGCCTTCCGGGTCATACAAATGTTCTATTACCTCGGTTGATATAATAGTATCAAAGGGGATAACCTGCAGCTCTTTGGGTAATTTCCCGGTAGACAGGTCCTGCACAAAAAAGCGGTCGGGATGCTCTTTGCTGGCTATGGCAATACCATTCATGGATGCATCGGTACCATAAGCATTATAACCCTGCTTGATGAGGTAGCTCACAAAGTGGCCGTTGCCGCAGCCGAGATCGAGTATGTTACGGTTGGTATTTTTATCGAGTAAGGAAAGTAACGGCCCCTGCAGGTAAAAAAACGTATGACTGGGGTCGTCACTGGTAAATCCGTAGTCCTTATATTCAGTCATTATTAATGATTTGATGGTACATCGTTATATATTTTTTGGCTAGGGCCTCTTCGTTAAAATCATTACGGATTTTAGCCGGTGCTTGTTGCCGTATGGCAGTTAATTTATCTATATCCTCATAAATAACATCGATAGCACGGCTGATATCATCCTTATCCAGTTCGCAGATCCACCCCAGATCATTTTCGGCCACATAATCAGCCAGACCTACATTTTTGCTGACCAACACCGCAGTACCCATGCTCAGGCTTTCTATCACCACGTTCCCAAAATTCTCATCGTATGACGGCAATATCATCACGTCGTGCTGTTGCAACAGCTCAAATTTGTTGGCCCCCTGGAAACCAATCCAGCTTATTGAAGGAGAAATACCGTTTTGTTCGGCTATTGATTTCAGTTCCTCAATATATTCAGGCCGCCCGTCTCCGGCAATGGTCAGATGATAAGGAGTGGTAACCGTAGCGAGGGCGTTTAATAAAATATCAAGCCCTTTTTTTTCTTCTATTCTTGAAAAAAAGAGCAGCTTTAAATAGCCGGTCTGTTGGGGTACTGCATTTGAAACCTGCGCCGGCAATTCAATAAAATTCGGGATGGTAACTATTCTTTTTGGATATGTAATGCTTTCAATTGCTTCCTTCTCCCTTTGCGAGGTAACGTGGAAGCTGCATCTTTTAAGCAAATGTTTACCCAGCAAATGATGGATCAGTTTTTTGGGCAGATTGTTTTTATTGATGAAGGAGTAAGGGCTCAATGTGCCCCTTGGCGAGATCACTACCGGTACCCCACGCATCAACGCTATCCAGCAGGAAAATACCGACACCAGGTTCCACCAGGCGTGAACATGTACTACGTCAAACCCGGGGACATCTTTCCATATCCTCCGGATCAATGCAGGCGAAAAATGGCTATGATCCTTAGTAAGCCGTTTAAAATAAGTAACCGGCACACCGTCTATATTGGTTTGTTTATCCGGTACAACAGGCAATTCAACAGGGCCGTTCGCGGTAGTAGTAAAAACTTCAACGAT
>DATHKT010000015.1:0-41748 GCA_035489035.1 Mucilaginibacter sp. | reverse complement strand
GTTTGATGGTGATCCTATACCAGTATACCGATGCCTGGTTATAATTTTGCGGGGTGCTCGACCAGCTCTCTTTAAACTGAGCAGCTACAGTGGGCAATAGTACCTGGTCGAATTTAAGCAGGCCTTTAGGGTCCTCCAGGCAATCAATTTCTCCGTAGGTAAAAATATGCTGGTTTACCTGGTCATTTATTTCAAATTTTTGCTGTCCTTGTACATGGATTGCCGATAAGCTGCAGATCAACAAGGCGAGGATCACAAAGGGTAGTTTTGTAACCATATTAGTTATTTTTCATATTTAAAACGCAACAACCGGTTTATCATTATGATAAATCAATTGTTTTAAAAAAGGTTTTAAATAGTAGCTATAATAATACAACCCCGGGGGTAAATTTTTTAATACATTGGGTTGATGTAAGCCGGGCTACTGGGAATGATGTGAGAGAAATGCTTACCGGAGGGATACATGTGGTGCGCCAGCTTTGGGGGCTTGTAATGATATAGCTGAATGATTAAATAAAAATCCCAATAAATTAGATTTAACAATAACTGCATTTTTGTAAAAAGTCTTAACTTCAATGAAATCAAATAAGTTCCTATGACTTTAAAAAAAAGTGCAGACTATAACCCTAGATGTACATGGTGTAACAAGGAATATAAAAAATCAAATGCAGTTTATCCAAAAGGTCTTTTCAATTTCGTAGGAGGGGAAATGGGAATTAGTAAAGGTTTTTGTTCAAGCAAATGCCTCTCACAATATAACAAGTCAAAGTAGCAATGAGCTTTGAATTTTCGCAAGCCGTAACGGAAAGGTTAGGTTACTATGTTTATATCCTAAAAGATCCTAGGGACAACAGCATTTTTTACGTGGGTAAGGGTACTGGGAATCGTATATTTAATCACATAAATCGGGGTCTGGAAAATGTCACTTCAAATGACAAACTTGATTTGATTAATTCTATTTTAAATAGTGGGTTCCAAGTTGATCATTATATCCTGCGTCACAATCTCACCGAGGATTTAGCGTTTGAAATTGAATCTACCTGCATTGATTTATTGGGACTTGAAAACTTAACCAATGAAGTTTTAGGACATAATACATGGGACAAGGGCATCAAGACGACAGACGAAATAATACAATATTATGATGCTAAACCTGCAACAATTCGAGAGCCCGCGATTATAATAAATATCAATAAGCAATATCGACGCTTTATGAGCGAATTGGATCTCTACAACGCTACCAGGCATCGATGGAAATTAGGTAATAGACATATTCAAGCAGTTTACGCTTTCGCTTCCTACAGAGGTTTAGTGCGAGAGGTTTATGCAATTCAGCGTTGGAATAAATGTCCGGATGGCCGTTACGAATTTGAAGGTCAAATTGCCATGCCAGAAATTAGGGATAAATACATAAATCAATCCTTAGAAAATTATATAAAGAAAGGTAGTAGGAACCCCATTAGATACACGATGCATTAATTAAGTGAAAGTCGCTGTAAAGTTCAAATGATTTATTTATTTCACAACAGGCTTAAATTTTCACTCTGATCTTAAAGCAACTTATTTTTCATGTGTTTTCGTGTTTGGTTGCTATGTGATACCCCAAACATGTTAACTCGCTGATAAAGTGTCTGAGTTCACTTTCTGCATCGGCAAGTAATATCATTTCCATCCCCCGCCCAAAGCCCGGTAAAGATTCACAATAGCCTGCAATTGCTGCAACCTGTCGTTAACCCCGTTTAGCTGTGCGGCTAATAAGCTTTGCTCGGATGTTAGCACATCGGTATAGTTGGTTGCCGAACTGTAGCGCAATAGTTCCTGTGTGTAATCAACTGCTTTCTGTAAGGCTATAATCTGTTTACTCCTTGCGCCATCCTTTTCCAGCGCCGACTGGTACGAATACAAAGCATTGGAAACCTCGGCACCTGCCGTTAATAAAGTTTGCTGGTAATTGTAGAGTGCTTCTTTTTGCTGGGCCTGCGCCGTTTTTAGCCGTGACTTATTAATATCCTGGTTAAAGATGGGCTGTGTTAGCCCGGCGGCAATATTGTAAAATATAGAGTTGACAAAAAAATCTTTCAATTGCAGATTTGAATACCCGCCCGCGGCAGTGATGGTAAATGAAGGATAAAAATAGGCATGGGCCACATTGGTGTTTTCAAAAGCGCTCCTGAATGAATATTCAGCCTGCTGTATATCCGGGCGGTTTTTTAATAATTGCGAAGGCAAGCCGGTTTGGAGCTCGGTTATCGGCCTTTGTTCATCAAGCTTACCCCTGTTCAAGGGGCCAGGCTGCCGTGCCAATAAAATATCCAGCGCATTCTCTGTTTCGCGTATACTCCTTTTGATATCGGGGATAGCAACCTCGGCGGCATAGCGGTTAGCTTCGCTTTGTACTACAGCCGCACCATTTACTATCGCCGCTTCCTTCAACGTTTTCATGGTTTCCACGTCCTTTATGCGATTTTGCAGCGTTTGGGTGGTGATGGCTAACTCTTTATCCAGGGCAAGTAAATTATAATAATTATTGGCGATATCGGCGATCAGCCGGGTTTGTATCGCCCTTTTAGCTGCATCCGTTTGCAATAAATTGGCATAGGCCGCCCTTTTTGAACTACTCAGCTTTCCCCAAATATCGGCCTCCCAACTGGCGCTTAACCCTAATTGGTAGGTAGTAGTTAACGTACTGATCTCGGTACCTGGTGCCAAATTCAAAGCAGCCGCTGATTGTTTTGACCTTGCAGCTCCGGCATTTGCACTCAGGTTTGGCAGTAGTGCGCCTTTGGCCTGCCCGAGCGCGGCCTGTGCTTCTTCAATCTTTTGAACCGCCGTTTTCAGGTCCAGGTTTTGATAAAGCCCCTCCAGTATCAGGGCTTTTAATACGGTATCCGTAAACAGGTTTTGCCAGGGCATATTGGCAATTGTTGTGGTATCCGATGTAGTTTGACCGCGATAAAGATCATTCAGATTCAAATCAGGTTGCTGATAAGGCTTCGCTACCTTGCAGGATTGTATTAACCCGGCCAGCAAAAGCGATAACAAAATATATTTAAAACAGGCTTTATTCATCATGGATATCAGGTTATTTTGCCGGCACCGCTTCATCATCGTCATCATCATAATTTTTTAAATGAGCAGGGCCGCTGATCTTTTCCTGCAATTGCTGGAACATGATAAAAAGTACCGGTATGGCAAATACGCCAAGCACAGTACCGATAAACATACCGCCAACCGCACCAGTACCAATTGATTTGTTGCCGATAGCGCCGGCGCCTGTAGAAAACATTAACGGCATAATGCCAAAAATAAAGGCAAAGGAGGTCATTAATATCGGCCTGAGGCGGGCAACAGACCCTTCAATAGCAGCTTGTATAATGGCCATACCTCCGCGCCGCCGTTCAAGGGCAAACTCAACGATCAGGATGGCATTTTTGGCTAACAGGCCGATGAGCATAACCAATGATATCTGTAAATAAATATTACTGTCGATGCCTGCCACCTTTGCAAATATGTAGGTCCCTGATAAGCCGATGGGCAATGATAATATTACTGCCAATGGTAAAATGTAGCTTTCATATTGCGCGCTCAATAAAAAGTAAACAAACACAAGGCAAAGTATAAATATGTAGGCTGATTGCGTCCCGGATGAAAGTTCCTCGCGCGTTAAGCCAGAAAACTCGTAGCCATAACCGGCAGGTAACTTTTCTGCCGCTACAGCTTTTATCGCGTTGATAGCATCACCTGAACTAAAACCATTTCCCGGCGAACCCTGTACGGAAATCGCTGTAAACAGGTTAAACCTCGAAATAGATTCTGGGCCGAACACCTGGGTTAAGGTAAGAAACTCCGTGATCGGCGCCATAGCACCTGTGCCGCTTCTGACAAAAATTTTATCAAGTCCAGTAGCGTTTGACCGATATCCATAATCGGCCTGCACCATTACCCGGTATTGCTTTCCGAACTGGTTGAAATTTGACGCGTATATACCGCCGTAATATCCCTGCAACGTGCTGATGACAGAGCTCACCAAAATACCAGCTTCTTTACATTTAGGTACATTGATATCGATCTGGTATTGCGGGAAATTAGGATTAAAGGAAGTATTTGCACTTTGGATCTCGGGGCGCTTTTTCAGCTCCGCTAAAAAATTATTACTTACTTTATAAAACTCGTCAATGCTGTGGCCGCCTTTATCCTGCAGCTGAAACTCATAACCTCCGCTGGTACCAAATCCCTGGATGGTAGGCGGCGAAAAGTAAAATATAGTGGCCCCGTGGAGGTTGGCAGTCTTTTTAGAAAGCTGGTCTATTACATCCTGCAGACCAACACCCGGCCGCTCGTCCCATACTTTTAATTTCATGATCACCATGGCATAAGCGCTTCCCGAACCTGCAATAAAGTTAAAGCCTACCAGTTTTAAGGTATTGACTACCACCGGTATCGTGTGGCTTATACTGTCAATCTTGGATGCGATGGCATTTGTCCGTTCCATGGAGGAGGCCGGGGGCAGGCTTATGGCAGCAAATACGGTTCCCTGGTCCTCATTAGGAACAAAGCTGGATGGCGTAGTTTTTATCAGCATGAATAATCCCGCTGCAAATAATAAAATGGCTACAACCACGATCCATTTTTTATGTGCCAAAAAATGAACTGAGTTTTTGTATTTGTTAGTAGTGGCTTCGAAAGCGATATTAAAAATACCAAAAAGTCGCCCTACAAAATTTTTCTTCTTGTGCTCCTCATCATGGGGTTTCAAAAATATGGCACATAATGCCGGGCTTAAGGTAAGCGCGTTTACTGCCGATAAAAGAATCGCGACAGCAAGCGTAATACCAAATTGCTTATAAAAGACGCCGGTAGAACCTGTTATAAACGTAACAGGCAAAAACACGGCCGACATCACCAGCGTAATAGAAACGATGGCGCCTGATATCTCGCTCATAGCATGGATAGTGGCTTTCCGGGCTGATTTATAGCCATGGTCGAGTTTGGCGTGTACCGCTTCTACCACCACAATAGCATCATCCACCACAATACCTATAGCCAAAACGAGGGCGAACAGGGTTAACAGGTTGATGGTAAATCCAAAAAGATCCAGGAAAAAGAAGGTACCCAGTATGGCTACAGGAACAGAAATTGCCGGTATCAGGGTGGAGCGAAAATCCTGCAGAAAAATAAATACCACAATAAACACCAGTATAAAAGCTTCTATAAGCGTGCGTATCACTTTTTCAATAGACGCATTTAAATATTGATTGGCATCCACCAGGTAAGTCATTTTTATACCTTTCGGGAACGACAGGGCGGCTGTTTCTAATATTTTCTTTGATTCGTTGATCACATCCCTGGCATTGGAACCGGCTGTTTGACTGATGGCGCAGCCTACAGAAGGCAAGCCGTTGGTTTGGATATCAAAGGTATAATCCAGCGAGCCTAACTCCACGCGCGCTATATCCCTCATGCGTAAAAACTGGCCATTTCCCACCGATTTGATCACGATGTCGCCAAATTCGGCGGCGCTTTTAAGGCGGCCCTTGTACCTGATAATATACTCGAACGACTGGTCGCTGTTTTCGCCAAATTTGCCGGGGGCTGCCTCAATGTTCTGATCATTTATTGCATTGGTAATATCATCAGGGATAAGCTTATATTGGGCCATCGCATCAGGCTTAAGCCATATCCGCATGGAATAATCCCGCGAACCAAAAACATTCGCGTTACCTACGCCTGTAACCCGCTGTATTTGCGGGATCAGGTTGATCTTGGCGTAATTTTGCAAAAATGTCTCATCATAGGCTTTATTATCGCTGTATAATGAAAAGATAAGGAGCCTGCTGCTTTGGCTCTTGGTTACCGTAACCCCGGCTTCGGTTACTACCTGCGGTAACAGACTTGTCGCCCTTGATACCCGGTTTTGAACATTTACCGCAGCCAGATCGGGATTGGTGCCTACCTTAAAATTGACGGTAATAGACGCCGACCCATCGTTGCTTGCAGATGAGGTCATGTAGGTCATGTTCTCCACGCCGTTTATCTGCTCTTCAAGCGGGATGATCACGCTTTTAAGCACCACATCGGCATTGGCGCCACTGTAGCCTGCAGATACCTGTACGGTAGGGGGCGCGATATCCGGGTATTGCGAAACAGGAAGGTTGAACAACCCCAGCATACCCAATATAACCAGCAATACCGAAATAACAGTAGAAAGTACGGGCCGCTCTATAAATTTTTTAAGCATATTCTATTTTGTAACGGGGTACTATTTCAGGTCTTTATAAACAGCGGCATCGCTGGCATCAACCGGCTTAATTTCGGTGCCGTCTTTTATATTGCTTACACTTTCAATAATAACCCTGTCATTGGTATTAAGTCCGCTGGTAACCACAAAAAACTGACCTGGGGTATTGTCCATTACATCGATAACCACGTTTTTAATTTTATTCTGATTATCCACAACATAAGCAAAGCGCTTATCCTGCAATTGATAAGTAACATTTTGCGGGATGATAATGGCAGACTTCACTACTGCCGGGATGCGTACGGTGGCACTGCTGCCGCTGTGGAGCAGTCCCTGCGGATTGACAAACGCGGCCCTGAAATTTGCCGAGCCCGTGGCCGTATTGATCTGCCCGTTCACTGTTTCAACTTTTCCCAAATGCGGGTAAGCTACACCGTTTGATAAGATCAATGAGACTTTGGGTATATGGTTTAATTTAAACTGCAGCGACGTATTGGAGCTATCGGTACTAAAATCGAGCAATTGCTTCTCGTTCATGGCAAAATAAGCATATACCGTGGCAGTATTGTAAACGGTAGTTAGTGGCTCCGTAGTGCTGCTGGTTACCAGGCTACCCAGCTTATAAGGAAGCGAACCGATAACCCCGTTAACAGGGCTGGTAATAGTAGTATAGCCCAGGTTAACGCGCGCGTTTTCCAGGGCGGCCTTGGCCTGTGCCAGCGCGGCTTGCTTTGATTGTAAGGTGAGCTGAGCCGATTCTAATTCGTAATGGCTGATAATATCTTTCTCAACCAATGGCTTCACTTTATTAACCTGTAAATTTGCAGAGCTCACATCGGCCTCTGCCGTTTTGATACCGGCTTCGGCAGTGCGTACCTCCTGTTGATATTGAGGAGCGTTTATTTTAAAAAGCAGCTGACCTTTTTTTACGATCGACCCTTCATCAACATAAATTTTTTCAACAAAGCCATCTACCTTGGTGCGGATCTCGATATTCTGAAGCCCCTGTATGCTGGCCGGGTAATCTGTATTTAAGGTGGCCGACCTGGGCTTTAAGGCGAGTACCTTGTATGACGATATTCCTCCGGGTGCACCGGCCTGATCTTTTTTCTTAGCCTGGTTGCAGGAAAACAGGGTTAATAAAACAGGGATGACCGTCCATAAAGCATTACGCCCCTTGCCTAAGGATGAAAGCTTATGGCAGGTATGGTATAAGTTGGCAATGATTTTCATTAATCGTGTCAGGTTTGTATAATATTGATACTACAGAGATAGTATGGGTGCAAGATACGACCATTATTAATAAGGAAGTAAAAAAACTGCCGGGAGCTTAATTTTACCGATGAAAGGTTTGTAATGATCTTTTGGTTATGTTGATAATTTGCGGATTTGATGTGTGAGATAGTTCTGACCACACGCTAAATATGTATTAAGGTATCTAATCTTATGATACTACCTGCATTTTTGTGTATCATTGTTCTATCCGGTTTTTTTTAGTTAGCAACTCAAAATTATCCTGCCTGCTATTATATCAACCTGTCCGGACGGTTACGATATCCTCATCTAATTGATATTTATCTTCCGCCATCTATGGATATAAAGGATCTATCGGATCAATTAAACATTGCCAACCAAAAACTGGGTCTCCAACACCTGGAGAAAGAAAAGCTTGCGGCCGAATTAAGCCTCGCTAATATTGAACTCGACTTTCAAAATAAAGAAAAGGGAAAACGCGCCGCGGAGTTAATTATAGCCAACATCGAGCTTGATTTTCAAAATGAGGAAAAGCTAAAGCGTGCCAGGGAGTTAATTATAGCCAATAAGGAACTGGATTTTCAAAACGAAGAAAAGGGAAAACGCGCAGAGGAACTTATCTTAGCCAACATTGAGCTTGCTTTTCAAAACGAAGAGAAAGAAAAGCGTGCCGCCGAGCTGGTCATCGCTTATGCAAAGCTGAATTTACAAAACCGGGAGAAAGAAAAACGTGCCGCCGAGCTGATCCTGGCCAACGAGGAACTGATCTATCAAAACCTGGAAAAGGAAAAACGCGCTGCTGAATTGATCATTGCAAATAAAGAGCTGATCTTCCAGAACCTGGAGAAGGAAAAACGGGCCGCGGAGCTGATCATCGCAAATAAAGAGCTGCTGTTTCAAAACGATGAAAAAGAAAAACGGGCAACGGAACTGATCATCGCTAACAAAGAGCTGGTATTCCAGAACAAGGAAAAGGGAAAGCGCGCGGCAGAGTTGATCCTCGCTAATATCGAACTCGACTTCCAGGATGAAGAAAAGGGGAAACGCGCGGCTGAACTGATCATCGCGCTTAAAGAGCTTGGGTTCCAGGATGAGGAAAAGGGGAAACGCGCGGCCGAATTATTAATTGCTAACAGAGAGGTACTGGTTCAAAAGCAGGAAAAAGAAAGGCGGGCAGCAGCAGAAGCAAAGAAGGATGAGTTTTTTAATATGGTGAGCCACGAATTTAAGACACCGCTAACCAATATTAAGGCCATTAATCAGCTCCTGGAAAAAACGGCCGACAAAGACGATAAAAACTATCCTTTTATCGCAAATGCCGGCCTTAGCATCAAACGCCTGGAGAAATTAATCGAAAACCTGTTAGATGTTACCAGGATCAATTCAGGGCAAATAGACCTTAACATAGCGGCGTTCTACTTTTCAGATGCACTTACCAATAGTATTTCCAATGTTCAGCTTATCTCAGTCAAACATGAAATTTTGCTTGAAAGCTTAGTTAATACTCTTTATACAGGTGACCAGTTCAGGATAGAACAGGTGCTGATCAACCTGCTAAATAATGCCATTAAATACTCGCCGGATGCGGATAAGGTAATTGTGAAGGCAAAAATGGCAGCCGGCCAAATCTTAGTCCAGGTGCAGGATTTTGGAATAGGTATAGCAAAAGAGGATATTGACCAATTGTTTCAACGCTTTTACCGGGTGAGCAAAACCGCTATGCTTTTCCAGGGCGTTGGCCTGGGGCTATACATTGCATCCGAGATCATCAAAAAACATAACGGGACCTTTACCATAGAAAGTGAACCCGGAAAAGGCAGCACTTTTTGTTTTAGTTTACCTTTAAATCATCTGGCGATTAATAAATGATGGTTGGAGCGGTTGGGGCTTTGAGGGAGGCTCTGTGTTATATAAAACTGCAGGGGCCTCTGCGAACGACCCTGCAGGGACGGGAAAGTATCGTCATTTTACCTGTGCCTCGCACCAATCCAATATGGCTGGGTACAGATCAGCAACTTTTACCTGTTTATCCTTTTGGTGCAGGCCGATCAGCGCTTTATCAAATTCTTTGAACTTGTCGAAATGCCGCTTATCAACCATCAGGGTTTCGCGGGCGCTGATCACAAAATCGGCAGTTTGTTTATCGTAGGTATCAAGCACCCACAGGCAGAATACGGCATGCGTCATGTACTCATTAAATACGTTTGATGGTGAGTTGTAGCCGGTCACCTTATCGGCCCAGAAACTTCTTTTGGCGAAGATGGCATTCACCCTTTTTATATTCCGCCGGGTTACCGGGTTTACGTAATTGTGGTCGATCTCGGTAAACACCACGCCCGACATCAGCCCTTCTTTTTGCTTTTCAGCATACTCCGGCTTTTCGTAACGGTCGGTAGCGCAGATGAACATCACCACTTCGCTGAATAATTTGTTGTTGTCGTATCCGGTTGTAAAGTTTTGCGTGCTGTGCGAGCCGCCGATGAGCGGTGAAAACACCACTTTATAGGCTTGATACTTATTTGCCGGAAATTGGTTCTCCATCCAGTCCCACATGTTTCTTATGGGCAGCAGTTGCCGCTCCCTATCGATAGCTTTTTGATAAAAGGCCTGGTTGTTTTTATAAAACTGCCTGAACTTTGATTTACGGGCAAAATCCTCAACCAGGGGAAGCAGTTGTTTGAATAAGGTATTAAAATCATCGCCGAACACCAAATAGTAAGGCCCCTCATCTACGATCTTGTCGCCCTTGAAATTGAAAGCAAAACTGTTCTCGCGGAAACCGTAATACTTTTCGAAATAAACACTGTCCGGAAAATCGAGCTTTTTGAAGATGGGATGGTTTAAATAGGGCTTAAAGTAGGCCTCCACCCGCTTGTAATAGTCGCCGGTTTTATAAAGATCGGTGGCTTTTTGTCCGCCGGGCGAAAACGTCCAGATAATGTTGGCCAGCTCATATACTTCGGGGATCTCAACCTGCACTTTACCGCTGTTTTTTTCGATATACGAAACCGGGAACGAGTTGTCAACATCGCTGAAACGCAGCTTCAGCACGGCCTTGCCTGCCGGTGTTTGAATAGGAAAGTAAGTGACTTGCTTATATGGCAGCTTAGTATAATTGATCCTGATGGAATCCTTGCCGTAGTAAACAAAAGCATACAAGCCGATATTGCCATCGGTGCCTATATCTATGGTATCCCGGCCTTTCTGTTCAATAGGGTATTTATCCGGCGCGGTGGAAAACCGCACATAAACCGGGCCGGGTGAAACCAGGGTTTTGGGATATGATGTTTGGTAAACCTGGGCTATAGCTAAAGCCCATGTAGCGGAAAACAGGATAGTACAAAGCAAAAACTTTGCAGGCAGTGTAATTTTCATGGCAGGTGTATCAGATACTCTAAAATATCAATAAGAAGGCATTTTAGCAATGCATCATAAATATTTTACAAAGAGAGGCGATTAAAAACTGCAGGGTCCTCTGCGAGAGACCCTGCAGGGACGGAAATAAATCTATCTCAATAGCATTAAGCTTCTCTTAATTTAAGTAATATTGATAATAGCTAATCCTTCTTCCGATCCTTATTCCAACCGACCTTGATCTTCCCGGTGGAATCGGCTTTTGCCCGGATATGCAGTACAATGCCCTTGTACCTTTTCTTATTTAGTTTTTCCTGATCCTGGATGGTGGTATCGTTTTTGGGATTTCTCAGGGGGATATCGAGCGTTAAGTCGGTGCCCTTTTTTAATCCGTAAACACCGGCCACATCCATATTGAGTACGCTGGAGCTAAACTTAAGCGGATAAATGGTGATCAGGTCGCCATGTACATCAAAACGCGCGTTCAGTTCCCGCACGCGGATGTTTTTCAGGTTACGAAAAGGGAAGGCAAATTTACCTATGCTGCCTATGGGATTAAAATTGATGAGGGCGCCATTCTGCAGGTTGAGATCAAGCGTCCCGTTAACCGATCCCGGCAATATGGAAGCCTGGTCGGACATCTCCGCCGTGATCTGGGTTTTGGCAGATAGATAGCCCGTTAGGTTCTCCGATGTAAAATCTTTCAGCCCGAAATTATTAAAGGCATCAAAAAACTCATGCACATCCACATGGCTGATGACCGTTTTAAGAGCAAGGCGGTTGGTGGTCTCCCCTTTTTCGACGGAGCCGTTCATTTTCAAAAATCCCCCGGCGTGTTTCAACCCAACATTATGAATGACGATCCTGTCCTCCGACGTCAGCAGATCCGCGTGTACATCAGTCGCCAGGAACCTTAAATAGTGCACTTGCGCTACGTTCAGGTGCATTTCGGCCTGGCCTTTTTCCAATACGTTACTTAGCTGATCGATCACATTGCCGCTATTGCCTTTTGGGGTCGCGCCTTTCTTTTCTTTTTTCTCTGCACCACTTATAAACCCTAAAAACTCACCCAGGTATAGCTGCGGGCTATTGACCTGCCAGGTAAATAAGATCTTTTCGGGGGCGTTGTAATAAAAGTTGAGAAAGTTATTGATACGTCCCTCCATGTACACCACGCTGCGACCACTTTGCAGGCGGATGTTTTTGAGCAACAGATCGTTCCCTTTAAAATATAAAGCGATAGAGCCGTTTTGCAACTTAAGATTTTCGGGCACATAGGTGAAGTTTGCATTGCGTAAAATAATACTCCCCGCTATGGCCGGCTTATTCAAGCGGTAATTAACGATATCGCCCTTATATTGCAGGTTCATCCGGGCGGTGCCTTTGGTGAACCTGGCCACTTTGTTGCCCATGATCTCGTTGAAGTTGATCAGTGGAAAATCGGCCCGGAAATTACCGGTAGCGATAGGTTTATCCAGGTTGATGATACTACCCGTGTCTATAGCAAAAGGCATGTGGCGGTAGCTCCCTTTCATTCGCACCAGCCTGATCACCGAATTCTCATCACTATTTTTTTTGCCCTTTTGGTATTGGTTTGAAAATACGCCGTCAAAGCTGCAATCATCAATCGTTCCGCCGGGGGTTATTACGGTATTGTCCTTCACTACGGTCGTGATGTACAGGGAGGGCTCGCCACCGGCAAAGCTGCCGGAAATGATCCCCGTAACGGCAATGGGCCGGGTAATATTAAACTGATCCAGTTTTTCTTTAATGTTTGCCGCCAGTAAGGTTGACACACGCCTCCATAATATTTGCTTTGCAGCCAGATGAAATGTAAAGCTGGATGGCTTTTTAAGCGTTTCGAACACGGCATTGACCTCAAATGGGTCATCACCTATATCCAGCGATGCTGATTTTACCCACATCCTGCCGCTATCCTGGTTATAACCGGCGGTAAGATCCCCCTCGATCACTTTATCTTTGATGAAACTGCCTTTACGCGTGTTAAATGCCATGCTTTTGGCGGTTACATCCATGTGGAAAGCAGTGCTCCAGCCGGTATCGAGATTGGCCATTTTACCGTCGAGGTTATTGGCGATAAAATCGAATGTCTTTTTTGCCCTTTGATCTTCTACTTTGAAATTCACGTTGGATAACTTAAGCCTACCCAACTGTGAATCATAATTATTGGTTGAGCCGGCCTCCTTTGTTTTTTTAGGCCCTTTTTTGAATATGGATTGATTGCTGTAACCGGAACTATCGGTAAAAATCACTACCGCTGCATTACTGATATCAATATAGTTGATATTGATGCTGCCTTTTAGCAAAGCCCAGGCATTTACGGATATGGAAAGATCTTTAGCATCAAGCAAGGTACGGTGATGCTGGGTAAAGCGCTTATCGCGGACTAATACATTACTAAGGCCGAGGGAAATATCCGGGAGGCGCTTGAAGAAATTGGGCTTCATATCGCCGATGACAATGGTACCATCCAGCTTATTATTCAGCTCGGTGTTTACCATTTTCAGCACGCTCTCTTTATGAGAATTGACGTACCATAGTAAACCAAAAAAGACCAGGACCACTATGATAGCGATACCTGCAATCAGCTTAAGAATAATTTTTAAGGTCCGTGGCATAAAGATCTAATACAAAATGCGTTTTATCGGGATTTTGTTTGATGACGAACTAATTTGTGACAATCACAGTAGTTTTAATCGTTTATTTATCAAGCCCCTTATCAACCACAACCGCTTTCCCTATATTAATTTTCTTTACATAAAGCTCATCAACCATAATGATCAGTATCGCCAGCAGGGGCACTGCCAGGATAATACCCAGCGCGCCGGATACGGTGCCCATAATCAACTGGCTGATGAGTGTTAACGCAGGCGGCAGGTTGATCATTTTCTTTTGGATAAGCGGGGTAACAATATTGGCAACTATGGTTTGTGATACGATATAGATCAAGGCTACAACAATAGCGGTGTTGGTACTCACAGTGAGCGATAGCAGTACACCCGGTATCATGGCGATAAGCGAACCCAGGTTGGGAATGATCTCCAATATCCCCGTAATTAGGCCCAGTATCATGGCGGCCGGTAGGCCCACGATGGTAAGCCCAACGGTGATTAAGATTGTGACGAGCACCATAGACACCATCATGCCTTTGAGCGACAGACTTATGCGGTCGATGATGCATTTACCCAGCTCTTTCTTTTCTTCGGGTATCAGCATCAGGATACCATCTTTGTAGAGGGAAGGGTTCGCGGTAAAAAATATACCGAGGAATAAGATAATGTAAAGATCGCCCAGTACACCAAAACTGGTATTAAAGAAACTTGTAGCTGTATCCAATAGCTTTTTTGAATTATCACCCGAAGTGTATTCCAGTATCTTTTGCCCAATGGGGGTTTCGGTTAGCTTGGCTTTGGCCGTGCTGACTGTATGCGGAAGCGTATTGCTTAACTCAGCTACCTGGGCCTGTATTTTAGCTCCTATAAACCAAAATAACCCACCGATAATGATAAAAGAGCCTACTATGGACAGGATCATGGCCAGTTTTCTGCTCAGCCTGGTTTTGCGCTGTATCAGGTCGCCGAGGCCATGAAAATATACCGCGATGAGTGCCCCGGCCAATGCCATCAGCAATACATTAAAAGCCACCCTTACAATTAAAATAATCGCTACAAGCAGGGCTACTATAGCCACGGTTTGCCATACTCTGAGGGTATAGGTTATTTCTTTTTTCATGATGCCGACTGATAATAGTTTATGATGAATGTAAGCAATAAAAGCAAATTAATTGTTTGCTGATTTCAGATCTGCTTATATTAAATTGAACATAAACTAAGACATTTATTTCCTGCGTTTCATCCATTAAAGCCGCAGCTGCGCGGATATCTTGATCCCGAAATTTTTGGCGCTGCCATTGTCCGCATTGGTATTATCACGGTAGGTTAACCGGTGTATAAAGTCGACCCTTATAAATTTAAAGATATTCTCTACGCCGTAACCGGCTTCTATGTAGGGATCGTTATTTAAGCTTTGAAGATTGGTGGCATCCGAACTGGCAATTGCATTTTGATTATTCTGCGACAGGCTGCCATACAAGATATTGGCCGTGCCCACCAACCGCCATTTAAAGTTTTTTATTACGGGGATAGAATTGAGCAACAGCCCTTCGAAATGCTGGGTATAGTTGAGGCTTGCATATTTATCGCTGGCAAACTCAAAAAACTTCATCAGGTTAAATGAATTGGGATTGTAAAGCGGGGTTTCGTTGCCCAGGTGATTCTCTAACAAGGGATAAGGAACGTTTGACGGAATATATCCTACCGAAAATGAATATTTTCCACGACCAAAGCCCCCGGTTTTAAGCGTTTGTGTTAAGTTAAAGGTGAATTTCTGATAGGCCACATCCCCGCCTAAAACATTTTTGAGCCCGAGGGTATAACGGAAGGTAAGCACCGGCGCGGTTACATTAACTTTGAGGCTGACGGGCCGGTTAACGGTTTCGGATAGCAGGGGCTGCGCGCCCGGCGACCATTTTGATTCGAACTGTAATTCGGAAACCACCAATTGTGAAGTTAATCCTGGCCCGGAGATTTCACTAAGCCGCATTGGAAATAAAGGATCAAGCAGCCAGTTGGAATAACTTACTTTTTCGGTAAAGCCTTTGACCAGGTCACGCTGGATATAGGCGTAAAACATATCCTCGTTAAAAACTTTTCTCTTGCTGATCTTGCCAAAGCGGGTAAACGCGGCAAAAAGCGCGTTGCGCTGGTATAAATAATTATCGCTTAACAGGGCCACCTGGTTCAGATCGTGCGAGTAGCTTATGCCTGCCTCCGTCCAATGTTTCCGGGACAGGATATAGTCTACACTGGCGCCATATTTTACGGCCTGATCTTTTGTTCCGTAAGCGAGAAATCCACCCAGGATAATTTTCCTGTCAAAGCGTGAATTGGTTTTAAAGCCCAATCTAACCCGGTTTCCCTCCACATTATTGAAGCTGTACACGTTCAGTATGGGGCCCCAGCTCAGGTTGCCTGCCTTGTAATAACCATTGATCAGCAGATCGGCTATTACGAGGTAATTTTTTACCATCGGGATATTTCTTACCGTATCTATCAGGCTATAAACCGATCTTTCGGCAAGTGTTAATGAATCGGGCCGGTTGGTATCCCAAAAATGATCGTCCTTAACCTGCGCGTCTTCGGCGATGGAAATATTTTCCTTAAAAAAGTCTTTACCGTAAACCCGGTTTAAAACCACGTTTGTATTAACGGTATATATCTTAGCCAGCAAGCCGCTGCTATTTTTCGTCAGTTGATCTACCTCAACCAAAATCCTGGTCTTTTTTGGCAGCCAGGGCACGTTGGCGCTGTCGGCATTCATTTGCTGCTGCACCGCTATCTGGCGGATAAAATTGAGGTTGGCCGCGGGTTCCACAACGGCCCTTACCTGGAACAAGGCGTAATTAGCCTTAGCTATCCATATGGTGCCGGTAAATGCCAGGTCCTGCGGCCTTTTGGGTTTAAACGATACCTGGTAACACTCCATACCATCCACCATGGCATTGCGGTTTTCCAGCTCGTAATCGTACCAGCTTTTCCAGCTATCCGTTAGTGGCGACACAAAATCCTTGCCTGCCGCGCTTACAAAATTTTTATAGAAGTTGTATTGCTGAAAAGTGCTGCCTGTAAGTTGCGACAGCAGGGTGCCATCTTCAAAGCCGATCCCGTTGGTTTTTGTTTTCCGGATCACTTCGCGTTTGGCCTCGGGGCTGCTTTGGTAAAAATAGTCGGATACGTTTTCGGAAAGGAACAGGGGCAACACGGGCAGATGATCGGTATCTTTAATTTCCAGGCTGTCGGCCAGGGCGAGTACCTTATCTACCATCTTCTTTTTTAGCAATTTCGCACTCAGGTGGCTGGCATCCAGCTCTATCCGGTTATAGCTTTGATACTGATAGGACGCCAGGCGGCGGGGATCATTCGCTTCCTTATGCAGGATCACCTGCTTCATGATGGCCCAGGCAGGGTTTACATATCCTTTGGAGCTTATCCTCACTTCTGTCAATGCGCTTGATGAAGGCACCAAGCGGATATGGAAAGTTTGCACTGCCCCCGAACGCAACGCTATAGCCTGTTTACGGTAGCCTACACAACTAACAATCAGCGAATCCGTCTTTTTTAGTAATACCAACTGAAACAGGCCATCGAAATTAGTATTGGTGCCGATGGATGTCCCGCGTACGGAGATGGAAGCGTAGATAACGGGCTCACCGGTAACCGCATCGGTAATTTTGCCCTTTACGGTTATTGTTTGCGCCACGGCCGGGATACTCAAAACGCACACCAGGAAGAAGGTAAATGGCACTTTCAATAAGCCGGTCATGTTAACAAATTATCACGTTGAGGGCATTAATATCGTTACAAATTCTGAATTAATGCAGTATAAGGCCTCAATAGCTGTATAAAGACCCGCTGTTTATCGAAAAAGCTTACTTATTTGAGACCATAATTCTTCCCCGCGTCATCGATCACCAGCACCCAATCCTGCCCGTAACCGGTGGAGGGGGGCGAAAATTTGGTGGCTTCTGTGTTGGTAAAACTGCCTGCTTCCTTTGTTTTGCCGTTGCGGGGATCGTACCAATAAGCATTAAAATGGCTGCCTTTTATTTTACCCGGCAATACGGTAAATGGTTTCCCCGCGGCTGTGTATACGTACAGGTAATCATCACCGCGCAGGGCCTGTATCCGTTCGGCGGGTGTGAGATCGTTTTCTTTGATGATGGATTGATCGGGCACGCGCGCTAATTGCGGGTGCGACTCGATCAGCTTGCGTACATATTGCATCTGTGTGGCGCCGGGCAGTTCGAGCGCGTCAACCCAAAAAAAATGCGGACCATTTATCGCTTCGTATTTTGGCGAATGCATCTGCCAGATATCGTGGCAGCCATAAGTGTGTCCGAAGGCCCCTGAAAAAAGATCGAGGTAAGCGTATTTCCTGACATCATAAGGGCTGGAGGTACCCAGATCCTTTACGTTAAAACATACCGGGTGATCTTCATAAATTGGTTCGCCGTCAATAACCGGGCGGGTTGGGCTGCTACTGTAGGAGGCAAATACTTTATCATAAATGGGCTGATCCCGGCAATGCCCGTTCTGGAACATATTAAAGCCAAACCAGGCTTCGTGCCCAAACCACTCCGCCGAACCCAGCTGGTTGGGCTGGCAGTGGTAAGTGATCAAAGCTTTGCCGGCAGTTACTTTCATAATGGCGTTACCCATGGCGTTCCATACAGCCAAATCAGCTGCACCGCGGGGTTGGCGGTCGCCGCCCAGTATCCAGATAATATTCTTTTTATTTTTATAGCGATTTGCCAGCCAGGTGGCATATACTGCCGCGTTTTTTTCTGCGAATATCTCGGGACCTTTTCCCCAGGTACTTTTATTGATCTTATCGGCCCAGGTTGGTAATATGGCGATGTTGATATTGTAATCCGCCGCTTTATCAATAATGTAATCCACCTGTTCAAAATACTTTTCGTTGGGTTTTTCAGGATCGTTATTGATCAGTGGTTTATCGCCATAAGCATTTGGGGTATTTAAGCCGTCCATTTCGGCCAGTACCACGGCCTGTACTACGGTAAAGCCCTGCTCGCTGCGGCGTTTGAGATATTTATCCGCCTCTTCGCGGTTCAGGCGGTGGAAAAGTTCCCAGGCAGTATCACCCAGCCAAAAGAATGGTTTGCCATCTTTCAATACATAATGCTTATTGGCGCTTACCGTGAATTGGGCAAATGCCGGGCAGGCGGTTATTGTCAATAATAGCAGGAGATAAATATTTTTCTTCATGATGGTTTACCGCAGGTGTTGTATTGGTTATAAACAATATCGCTATCTTTTTTTGAATGATGAAATCAGGGTAATTTAGAAAGGGATGGAGTGTGCGAATTTCTTTGCCAGACCAAGGCTTAATCTGGCGCAGAAACCACCCCCTCTCATCGCGCATCCGGTCGCGCCTCTACCAGGGGTTTTAGCTTACTCATAAAGCTCAACGTCTAAATGGCACTTGGGAGTAACAGCGGCATCAAACGTTCCTACGGAACGTAAAAATGTTTATTTACTGTGTTACCTACCAGACGTTCCTACGGAACGTTTTTTTTATGTCTTCCGTCCCTGGGGGACGGCTGGTGGGTAAGATAAACATATAAAAGCGCGTTCCTACGGAACGCCTGGTGAAAGACCGGATTTTATTTTATAACCAATTTAGCTTTCAGTTGCCGGGCCGCCTGGGTGTAACCACCTTCGGAGCCATCCACAAAATGGATATGGCCATCCTGCAGATCGCGCACGTAGCAGGACATAACAGAGGCATTACTTACATGCAATCCGTAAATGATATCGCCTGATCTTTCCAGTTCGTCAAGAAACCCTTGCAGATCAGAGCGCTGTTTGGCTGTGCCGGAAATTACCGTGTTGATCTTACCATCTATTACCAGCGTATCCGACATTTCGACCAGCCGCTCCAGGTAAGTTTTACCCTTTTGTGTGCGGAAATAGACCAAAGCGCCGAGGTTAACCAGCCAATTTTTACACAGGGCTAATATTTTTATCCTGCCCAGCCGCGCCCGAATTTCGGTAACCAGGCCGAATGTGGTTTTGAATTTCAGCCTGGCAATGGATATGGGCTGGCGGTTTGAGGGCGGGCCATATAGTTCGTCCATTTTGTTCATCACCATCTGGAAAATGGGAGCCTGCCTGTTGCTATCATGTGCTACCACCAACAGGGTAACCACCTCTTCCTTATATTGGGGCGGGGCAATCCTGTCCCAGCGGCATTGCATCCCGGTCAGGTCAAGCTCTTCCTCCTGCGGCGGATGTTCTGCCAGCAGGTAATCCTCGCCTTTTATAAATTGTTCGGCGTAACTGAGTCCGTTACCTAAAACTATCGGAATGGAAAAAGATGGCGCGCTATTGAATTTGGCTATTTTGATAGCGCAGTCGTTGGCATAAATTTCCTGAACAGGTATTGTACCGGTGCGAAGCTCGAGGCCAAAATTAGCCAGCGTGTTTTTTTTATAAAGGGCCAGCGCCCGCATCACCTTATTGATAAGCGATGGGGGTACAATAAAAGTTGCGCCATCGCCACCAAAAAAGAAAGGCACCTCGATATGTGCGCCAAAAGCGATGTTGAGCACCGATACAATGCTGCCTGTTGCAATGAGGTTCACATCCTGGTGGCTGCCGTTCAGCACGGCTTTGGTAGAATTTTTAATGTCCGTGATCACCACATGCCAGCCGGCAGGCACATCATGGAACAGGGCACCCTTTACAAGCAGGCTGCCCAGGGGCACGGTGTTTACCGGTAATTGGGTGTAAAACTGATCGGGCATTACTATTTGCGTAATATATTTTTAAGATACACAAAACTAATTATCGTTTATGATTTTGCGAAAATTTCAATGCGATAAAACCTCACCTAAATCCTCTCCAAAGGAGAGGACTTGAAAAACTTGAAGGAGTGTATATCATTTTTGTAACATAAACCATCCCGCACACATCTTACCCTATATATACAATCCAATTAACTATGAATCCTAAACAACTTGCAGCAATCCTTCTATTTTTCGGGCTGCTGATACCTGCTTTTTCTATCGCTCAAAATCTTACTTCCGACAGTATCGATGTATTTATAAAAACTAAGATGCAGCAGCGGCATATTCCCGCGTTACAGCTGGCTGTGATCCGTCATGGCGAAATTGTAAAACTTAATACTTATGGAACAGCGAATCTTGAAAACGCTATCCCGGCTACGGATGAAAGCATTTTTTCCATCAATTCGATCACCAAAGCGTTTACAGGCGTAGCCATTATGCAACTGGCGGAAGAAGGGAAACTGAAGATCACCGACCCGATTTCGCTTTATATCGATAGCCTGCCGGTAACCTGGCAGAAGATCACGCTGCAGCAGGTATTAACACATACTTCGGGTCTGCCGGATATACTGGACGCCAATGAACAAGTGATGGGCGATGGCGATGAACATGCAGCCTTTGAACTGGTAAAGAAATTACCGCTTGAATTTAAGGTAGGTGAAAAATTTAGTTATAACCAAACTGGTTATGTGATTTTGGGAAAGATCATTACCAAGCTAAGTGGCATGCACTTTACCAAATTTATCGAGGACAGGCAGTTTAAAGTTACCGGTATGAAACTGACCCGGTTTGGCGATTCATATGATGTGATCCCACATTCGGCGGGCGCTTATACCATGACGAAGTATGCCGGGGGCAAGTTTACGAGGAACAGCAGTCCGGGTGTCGGTTATATACAGTTCCCGGTTTTTTTCAGAACAGCGGCCGGTATTTTATCTACCGCCGGTGATATGGGTAACTGGATCATCGCGCTGAAAAGCGGCAAATTGTTAAAGGAAAAAACCAGTTTTGACGCGCTATGGGCCCCGGCTATATTAAATAATGGTAAGGTTGGAGGGTTCAACAAGCTGACCAATGGCTACGCGCTTGGGTGGCCAACCGTTACCCGCGACGGGCATCCGGCAGTGGGTCCGGTTGGCGGCGGCAGGTCGGCCGTGTTTGTCTATTTAAAGGATGATCTTTCCATCGTTGTACTCACCAACCTGATGGGCGGTAATCCTGACCAATTTATTGACGAGATCGCAGGTTATTATATTCCCGAAATGCATGAATCCAATGGCTTTGGCCTGCCTGTTGCCGTCCGGAAATTAAGAACGGAGCTGCTGAAAAAAGGCTTCAGTAATACCAGCGCTGTAGTGGCCGATCTGAAAAAGAAAGATCCTTCGTTCCATCTTGATGAGCGAGATCTGAATAGCTGGGCATACCAGCTTTTAAGCCAGAAAAAACCGGCTGACGCGTTATCGATCTTTAAACTCAATGTGCAGCTATATCCCGAAAGTGCAAATGCTTATGACAGCCTTGGCGAGATACTGGAAATTACGGGTGATAAAAAAGCGGCGTTGGTGAGTTATAAAAAGTCGGTGGCGCTGAACCCGGAGAATAAGAATGCGGTGGAGCGGGTAAGGGTGTTGGCGGGGGAATAGATGGGGATTGTTGTGTTATTAATAAACATTGGACACATGGTAGTAGAATATGTCTTCATCGCCACACATTAAGTTTGAGAATAATTCTCAAGAAAAGGGTTAATTATAAACATTTAACTACTTTTGTTGGTATAAATGAGAAAATAACTCAATATGTTAGTAGAATTTTCTGTTGCTAATCATTTATCTTTTAAAGATAAAAAGACTTTAAGTCTTGAAGCAGCTCCAATAAAAGAACACGAAGAAAATATAATTGAATCTGCGGGTTACAAACTTTTGCGTAGTGCAGTTATATACGGTGCTAACTCTAGCGGCAAAAGTAATTTTATTAAGTCCCTGACCACAATGCAAACCATTGTCAGTGAATCGGCGAAAAAAACTTCCACCGATAAAATTGAGGTTGAACCGTTTCTTCTAAATACCGAAACTGAAAACGAGCCATCTTTCTTTGAGATTCTTTTTTTATTGGAAGGTCAACGATATAGATATGGGTTCGAGGCTAATCAAACCACTGTCATCTCTGAATGGTTGTTTGTTCAAAAAGGAAAAAAAGAAACTTATTTGTTTTTGCGACAGCGAAATGAATTTGAATTCTCGGATGCCTTTGCAGAAGGAAAAGGTCTTGAACTAAGAACTCGTGACAACGCACTATTTTTATCAACAGTTGATCAATGGAATGGGCCTTTATCTAAAAAAATAATGTTATGGTTTAATTCAAATACAATATTATCTGGATTAAAGCATGAAAAGGACAGGTTGTATACTTTGGCGTGTTATGATATGAGCTACTGGAGAAAAGAATTAGAAATATTTTTAAACCAATTTAATCTGGGATTTACTGAATTTTATATTGACGAGGAGCAGAGCTCACAAAGAAAAAATGCGATATTTACTTATCATAATAAATTTAATAATAGCGGTGTTGCCGAATCAAAAATCAAATTTAATTTAACTAACCAGGAATCGTCAGGAACTAACAAATTGTTTGATATGGCTGGTAACATAATTGTCGGCTTAATAACTGGACGATTGACAATAATTGATGAGCTAGATGCGAAACTTCATCCATTGATAACCTTGTCAATTGTCAAGCTATTTAATTCTCCTTTTCATAATAGGAATAACGCTCAATTAATTTTTGCAACCCATGACACTAACCTTTTAAGTAAAGGGTGCTTTCGTAGAGATCAAATATACTTTACTGAAAAAGATAAATACGAGGCAACTGACTTATATTCCTTGGTTGAATATGAGGAGTCTGACGGAACAAAGGTTCGAAACGACCGACGTTATGAAAAAGATTATATCAATGGTCGTTATGGTGCAATTCCATTTATTGGAGATTTCTTTGGTATAAACGCTGATGAGTAAGGCTCATAAGATTGGCAATTCCCTCAAAGATCGATTTCTTAGGAAGGAAACGGTAAGAAAAGTCGGTAACAGACAGAAGAGAGTATACTTTTTAATTGTTTGCGAAGGAATAAAAACCGAACCAAATTATTTTAACGCTTTTAAGGAGGAATTGCCAAATGGAACCTTAGTGGTTTCTGATATGACGGTATTCGGCGCAGGAAAGAACACAAAAAGTTTGATAGATTTTACTATAAAATCAAGACATAATTTTACTAACAATTTTGATAAAGTTTGGGCTGTTTTTGATAAAGACAGTTTTACTGACGACCAATTTAATTCTGCTATTATTAAAGCAAGAGACAATGATATTAATTGCGCTTGGTCTAATGAAGCCTTCGAATTATGGTTTCTATTGCATTTTCAATTAATAAATCATGCGATGTCAAGGGCTGATTATCAAGCTTATTTTGAAAGGGAAGTAAAAAGGGCTTCTAATAAGGATTATTCATATAAGAAAAATGACCCCGATACTTTTAAAATATTAAAAACTTATGGTAGTATGGCTAATGCTATTAAATGGGCGAGGAAATTAGAAGCAGTTGAAACAGACCAAAAATATGCAACGCATAATCCATGTACAAAAGTTCATGAATTAATTTCGCAGCTTTTAGACCCTTCAGCGATTCTATCCGAAGTTAAAAGTATATAAAAATATATTTTTAACTTCGGTCTATTAATAGTCTGCACCCCTGTTAAGTATGCCTTTTGCGTAATGAACGGCGTGGAAGCGGTTTCGGTTAGCGGTGCAAACCGAAGAGTGGACTCACCCCGACTACGCTTCGCTCATCGACCCTCTCTCCGCTGGCTAGCGCAAAGAGGGTTCGGAAAATTTGAGCTTCCTAACAAAACAACTTGAGCTTTTAAACAAAACTATCCGGTGCCGGACGTGTTACCTTTGTTTAATTAAAAAATTAAAGAAGATGACAAAAGTTTGGTTTATAACAGGCAGCTCCCGCGGATTGGGACGCAGCCTTACGGAAGCAGTGCTGGCCAGTGGCGACAAGGTTGCCGCAACAGCCAGGAATACAGAAAGCCTTAATGACCTGGTTGAAAAATACCCGGAGAAGGTATTTCCTATACAATTGGATGTGACGGATTATGACGCTGTTCACGCGTCCGTTGCTAACACGATTGCCCATTTTGGGCGGATAGATGTGTTGGTAAATAATGCCGGGTTCGGTATTGTGGGTGCGGCAGAGGCTTATACGGATGAGCAGGTACGCAGTCAGCTGGAAACAAATTTGTATGCCCCTATTGAAGTGACCCGCGCGGTGTTGCCTTATATGCGCAGGCAGCGTTCGGGGCGTATATTGCAGATCAGTTCAATCGGTGGCCGTGTGGGTAACGCGGGGCTCACCATGTACCAGGCGGCTAAATTTGGCCTGGGTGGTTTCAGCGAGGCCCTGGCGAAAGAAGTGGCCCCGCTTGGCATATTGGTAACCTCGGTTGAGCCGGGTGGTTTCCGTACGGATTGGGCCGGTGCATCTATGTCATACGCTAAAGAAATTGAGGGTTACGAAATTGTAAACCAACGGGTGGAGCTGTTTTCGAGCGGTAAATTTGTCCCAATGGGCGACCCTGACAAAGCGGCCAAAGTAATGGGTGAATTAGCAGATAACCCACAGCCGCCTGTGCACCTGGTATTAGGCAGCGAAGCCATAGGCATGCTGAAAAATGCAAACCAAGCCCGCGAGGCAGAAATGGAAAAATGGATGCCGGTTAGTGTCTCAACCAATCATGATGAAGCGGAAAACTTTTTGGCAACGGATATGGCTAAGCAGTTTTTCGGTGTCAAGAAATAAGCTACATCCTGGTAATTTATAAATTTGAACATGGCCTCATCCAAAAAAAACAAAAAACGGCCCAGCATACTCTACTCCTGCTACTCGCACAAAAGCAGCGAGGGCGAACAGTTTATACCCGAACATGTGTTCGGGTATACTTTGTCAGGCAGTTCGGAAAACTATGTTGGCGGTAAAAATTATGCTTTTAAGGCCGGCGACTTCCGGTTCTTCCGGAAAAACCAGCTGACCAAATATGTGAAATATCCCCCGCCGGGCGGCGAGTACAGGGCCATCACCGTGATGATGGATCAGGATACCCTGCGCAGTATAAGCGCCGAAAGTAATTTGCATGCCGACAGACCCTACATAGGCGAGGGCGCCCTGTTGTTAAAGCCCAATGCCCTGTTTCAAAATTATATGGATTCCTTAACGCCCTACCTGGACAACAAAACTGACATCAGCCAGGTGCTGACCACGCACAAGGTGAAAGAGGCGATCATGATCCTGCTGGAAACCAACCCTGAACTGAAAGATGTATTGTTTGATTTCAGCGAACCGGGCAAGATCGACCTGGAAGCTTATATGACTGAACATTACAAGTTCAACGTGGATATTAATCGCTTCGCCTATCTCACTGGCAGGAGCCTGGCCACTTTTAAGCGGGATTTTGAGCGGATATTTAATACTTCGCCCAACCGCTGGCTGCAGCAACAAAGATTAAAGGATGCGTATTATCTGATCAAAGAAAAAGGCCAGAAGGTAACGGATGTTTATATGGATGTGGGTTTTAAGGACCTCTCCCACTTTTCCTTCGCCTTTAAAAAAGCTTATGGGGTAACACCGTCAAGTTTGGGGTAACATTATCTTATTTCTTCTCTTCGTTCTCCGCTTCCAGCCGCACTTTTTTAAGGTCGATGCGGATGAGGGCGAACAGGCTCATGTAAACGTTGGCTACAAATACGAGGGCAAAACCAGATATCAAATAACCGCGCCAATCATCAAACAGTAATTTATAATTGGTGATAATGAGCATGATGATGGTTACATAATGGCTGAAACAGTATTCGCAGGTGAACAGGTAAAAAAATTTGCGTTCGGCAATGCTTTTGCCTTTCAGGGAGCGGTTGAGGCAATACTCCCTTGGCTCGCGGAAAACTTCCTCATGGGTAACGGTCCAGGCGATGCAGGCTATGGGGATGGCCAGGATAAATAGCCAGATGATCTGCGTGCTTAATTCCATTATAGTCAAATGATTGAATTTATAAAATGTTTGACCCCGCAAGATTTTACCATTTGTAGCATTAACGGCCCGTTACCTGATCACTGCCACATAACCGGCTAAAGGTTTAGAACCATCGTTAAGGTTAATGATATAATAGAATGTCCCCGAAGGCACCAGTTTACCGTTAATCATACCATCCCAGGGCTTGGGATAACCCCTGGATTCGAAAGCCAATTGACCATACCTGCTATAAATATCAACCGTGCAGCCGGGGAAACTTTCCAGTGTTTTGATATTCCAGGCATCATTTACACCATCGCCATTTGGGGTAAAAGTATTGGGTATCACAAACGCGTAGATATCCGGTTTGATGTGCAGCACCCCGTTCACCGGCAAAATGTCGTAATTATGAGCTTCGGCACCGCTCACCACGATGGGGTAATTGCCAACCAGCGATGCTGCCGTGGCTGCGGTAGTTATTTGCGGCGGAGTGGTCAGTACATCCTCTTTTTCACCATTTACAAATCCCTTATAAGTAACCGTCAGAACCGGGTTTTCATCGCGGTAAAGCTTGGTCTTGTCATCGGCAGTAATCGTTAACGGTGCGGGGCCGACCGTGCTTAGCGGTATGGCTACTTTTACATCGGTAGCTACGGTGCTGCTCAAAATAATATCGCCCGAATAGCTGTCGACCGGCGTGGTCGCGGCCAGCCTGATATAAACTTTTGTTGCAGTAACTGTACCTGCAGCACCAACGGTGATAGTGCCTGTAAAAGTTTTATCATCGGCGCTTACCTCGAAACCGGCTGGCGGCGTTACTAAGATGCCTTCTCTCAGGTCGGTGCCTGATACGATAAAATTGGTTGAGGGTGAAGGCGTACCATAAATAGTATGCAATCCTGACAAATTTCCCGCGGCGGCAATTACCGGTAACGGCGGCGGGTTCACAGTGATGGTAAAGGTGATGGGTTTGCCATCGCAGGCTACCGGGCCCATAATGAAATTACCCAACCCCTCGGGGAATACACCTACTGGTGTAGTAGCGATCACGGTATTGTCGGCCGTATTAATGACTGAAACATTCTGCGACACATTATTCACCACGTATACCCGGCCGCCATCGGGCGTTATCGATATGCCAAAGGGCGATGACCCTGTTGGTACCGTAGCAACGACCGTATTATCGGCGGTATTGATCACCGAAACGTTGTTTGAAGCTTCGTTTGATATATATACCCGATTTCCATCGGGGCTCATAACAATGCCATTAGGGTCGTTACCAACGGGTATACTTGTGATAATATTGTACGTGCCGGTATTGACAACGGTGACATTATTTGAATAGGAATTGGCTACATAAAGCCGGCTCCCATCCGGACTGAGTGCCACGCCGTAGGACTGAAAGCCGGTTAATATATCGGCCTCTACGGCATTTGTGGTTGTATTGATCACTGAAACATCATTATTAATGCTATTTGCCATATATACCCGACCGCCGTCAGGACTGGCTACTACCCCGTAATAAAAATAGCTTGCACGGATGTTTGTAACTGAATTGGTTGATAGATCAACAACAGAAAAGCTATCGGTGATTCCTCCATAAGTTACGTAAAGCCGCTTCCCATCGGGAGTGATAGCTATTCCAAGTGGGCTAAAATCCAGAGTTATGGTAGATATCACCATGTTACTTGCCGTACTGATCACTGAAATGAAATTTGATCCGCGATTAGCAATATACACCCGGCTGCCGTTGGGGCTAACCGCGACGCCAAACGGATCGGAACCGACAGGAATAGTAGCAACCACTTTATTTGTTGAGGTGTTGATAACAGATACGCTTTTTGAATCATCGGCAAGCTTTTGCCCATTAGGGATGTAAGCATAACCCGATGGCTGCGGCGTAACAGTAATGGTGGCCGTAACGGGAACGCCGCCGGTATTTTTGGCGATGAACGAAGTTATATCTCCGGTACCGCTTGCCGGTAAACCTATGCCGGGGGTGTTGTTAACCCAGTTATATGCTCCGCCTGTGCCGTTAAAGTTTATAGGGGCCGTCGCTTTCCCATTATCGTAAGTCAAAGGGGCTATGGCATTTGCAGTCGGCAGCGTATACACACTACCGGTTACCGGTACGTTTTGGGTGGGCGCACCGGGCGAGGTGAGTGATACGCTGCCCGACAGATCACCCGCTGATGCTGATGCTGCCGAGCGGACATAAACTACCACATCAGTTACTTTACCGCCTGATTGGGTAAGCGCCACATTTTTGGCATAACCGCTATTGGCATCAAGTGATACCTCGAAGGTTGCGGGCGCTGTGGCTGTAATATTGCCTGATAGATTGATCCCCGAAACCTTGAACTGTGCTATTTTGGGGCTCACCGCCGCAGATCCCGCGCAGGCGATAATGCTTCCTGTTACCGCACCGGGCATTATAGTGGTGGCCAGGTTCGGGTTCACGGTGATGGTAAAACTAATCGGCGCGCCGATGCAGCCTATACCGCCGGTTATAAAGCTACCGTGCGAAAAAGGTGCTTTGCCAACCGGTATCGTGGCGACTATTGCATTGGTTGCCGTACTGATGACCAAAACATTATTTGAATTTTTGTTGGTGACATAGAGGTAATTCCCATCAGCTGTCCTGGAAATACCAAAAGGCAATAAATTAGTAGGTATAGTAGCGATCAGCCCGTTGTTGGCGGTGTTGAAAACAGATACGGTATTGGAAACTGAATTTGTAAGGTAAAGGCGGGTGCCATCGGCACTTACTGTCATGGCTGTTGGCTGTTCGCCTGTTGGTATGGTGGCCGTAACGGTGTTGGTAGCGGTATTGATCACTGATAATGAATTGCCATATTGATTTGCGACATACAGCAGGCTGCCATCGGCGCTTAAGATTGCACCAAAAGGACTGGTGCCAACGTTTATTACTTTGATGACCAGGCCGGTCACCGTATCGATCACAGAAACAGTATCATCGTTAAAATTAGTAACATACAACCTGCTGCCATCAGCACTCAAAGCCAAACCGCCATAGGGGGTGGTACCCACAAAGATCAACCTAATGACGGCGTAGGTAGCCGTATTTATGATCATTATCGAATTGGAAGTTCCGTTGGCCACGTAGGCCCGGCTGCCATCGGCGCTTATTACAATGCCGGTTGGGCCCTCGCCCACATTAAAGGTAGCTATTACCGAGTTGGTCAGCGTACTGATCACAGACACGGTATTACTGATAGAATTTACGATATATGCCCGGCCACCATCCGGACTCACCGAAACCGCGGCCGGGCCCTCTCCCACATCAATGGTAGCCACCACTTTATTATTGAAGGTATTGATAACAGAAACATTGTTGTCATCATGATTGGGGATATAGGCCAGGCCGGCAATCACAGGGGTAACCGTTACATTGGCGATAAAAGGCGTGCTGCCGCCATTTACCGATGTGAATGCTGGTATATTCCCGGTGCCGCTTGCCGCAAGGCCGATGCCCGGCGAATCATTGACCCAGTTGAAGGTATTACCTGCTCCTGTAAAATTGATGACCGGGACAACTGAACCCGCGATAACAGATTTTGGTGGCACGGGGTCGGCCGTGGGTACTTTATTTACGAACCCTTTGACTGCTACATTCTGGCTTGGCACGCCGGGAGAGCTGAGTACCACATTACCAGTAATGCTCCCCAACGCAGAAGCTGCCGATCGCACATAAACTATGGAACTGTTTACTTTGCCTCCAGTTTGACTAAGTATCACGCTGTTGCCGTAGCCTCCGGTCGCGGTAAGGGATACTTCAAAGCCCACGGGCCCGGTAGCCGTAATATTGCCGGTTAAGCTTGTGCCCGAAACCGTGGACTGCTGAATATTGGGGCTCGATGATGGCGCGCCGGCACAGGTAACAATATTGCCGATTGCCCCGGTTGCGGTGATAGCGGGTGGTGTAGTAATTGATGGGTTTACGGTGATATTGAAAGTTACGGGCAGCCCGGTACATCCTGATCCCCATTTTATAAAATGGCCCAAAGACTGAGGTGCAATACCGACATTTATAGTTGATATTACTTTATTGGTTGCCGTGTTGATCACTGACACATCATTAGCATCCTGGTTGACCACATATAACTGCGTTCCATCAAAACTAATTGAAACTGCAACGGGGTGGTCATCAGTAGGTATGGTTGCTATTACTGCCTGGGTTGCTGTATTTATAACAGAAACTGTCTTACTTTCAGCATTAGCCACATAAAGCCGGCTTCCATCTGAATTCAAAGTTATACCAAAAGGGTTTCCACCAACGGGGATGGTTGCCAGCACCGCATGAGTTAAAGTATTGATCACTAAGACCGCATTCAAATTCTGACTTGCCACATACATCAGGTTGCCATCCGGGCTTAAACATATACCCCGCGGGGAATTCACCGTCATATTGCCTGTTACAGTGTTTGTTGCGGCGCTGATAATCAATATATTATTGGAAGAATTATTAGACACATATATGAAGTTTCCATCAGGGCTATTTGTTAAGCTTAAGGGTGTGATGTCCTGGGCGATGGTCGCAATTACTGAGTAAGTTGCGGTACTGATAACTGATACTGTATTGGAACCGGCATTTGCTACATAAACAAATCTACCATTGGGGCTTACTAAAACACCAATTGGATACGCCCCAACGGGAATAGTGGCAATAACACTATTAGTAGCCGTTTTAATAACCGAAACCGTTCCATTTAAAATATAGTTTGTGACATAGGCTTCACTACCATCGGTACTTACAGATACTCCATAGGGAGAATTGCCAACGGGGATCTCTGAAATAACCTTGTTAGTAGCTGTATTAATCAGAGAAACTGTATTGCTTCCATTATTCGCCACATAAGCAAACCCGGATGAGACAGGTGTTGCGGTAATGGTAGCTGTGATGGGAGTATTACCAGCATTTACAGCAGCAAATGAGCTTATATTGCCTGTGCCGCTTGAGGCTAAACCTATATTGGGCGTATCATTAAACCAATTAAATGCGGTTGCTGTACCTGTAAAATCAATGGCATTTGTTGCTGCCCCGTTTACAACTATTTGATTATTTACCTGGTTTACTGAAGGTAATGGATTGATCACACCGCTTACTGCTACTATTTGGGTGGTTACTCCTGCTGAAGACAAGCTAACATTGCCGGCTATATTCCCAATTGCTGAGGCCTTTGAACGTACGTATACCGTAACGTTGTTTAATTTACCTGCAACAGGTACAAGCGTTATCGTGTTATTATAATTACTCCCTGCGTTCAGGGATATCTCAAAAGCCGCAGGCGCGGTTGCTGTAATATTGCCGGTTAGGCTTGTGGCCGAAACCGTGAACTGCTGAATATTTGGGCTCGATGACGGACCGCCTGCACAGGTAACAATACTGCCTGTTGCCCCGGTGGTGGTAATGGCGGGCACCCCTGGTTTTACTGTAATGGTAAAGGTAACCGGTGAGCCATTACAGCCGGATCCCCCGGTTATGAAATTACCTAAAGAAATAGGCCCCACGCCTACCGGAATAGTAGCACTAACAGCATTTGTGCTGGTACTTACAACAGATACTGTTCCGCCATTAAAATTTGTCACATAAATCAGGCCGCCATCGGGGGTTGTTGAAATACCCATTGGATAGGCCCCCACTGCAATGGTTCGGGTTACAGCATTTGTTGCAGTGCTTATAACTGATATATTATTAGAAGCTGAATTTGCGACATATACAGAGTTTCCGTCAGGACTTATCGTTAACCCCAAAGGGTAAGTGCCAACCGGTATAGTAGTTACCACTAAATCGCTTGCTGTATTAATCACAGAAACTGAATTAGAGTTTGAGTTAGCTACGTAAACTCTGCTACCATCAGGTGTTATCCAAATACCAGCTGGCTGTAAGCCCACCGGAATAAAGGCGACGACGGCATTTGTTAATGTATTAACAACGGAAACAGCATTAGAATTTCTATCCGATACATAAACCGTTTTCCCATCAGGGCTTACCGTAACGCCGTATGGACCATCTACCGGAACACTGCCAATAACTGCATTTGTTAAGGTATTAATTATAGACAGTGTACTGGTGGACCCATTTGCAACATATACCCGGCTGCCATCCGGACTAATTGAAATGCCACTGGGGTTTTGCCCTACCGGTATTATCGCAATAACCGCATTAGTTGCTGTGCTGATTACCGATACCGTACCGGGGAAATTATTGGTTGCGTAAACTCTACTACCGTCAGGACTTACGGTCACCCCAGTGGGATTTGGCCCTACTTTTATTGTTGCTACTACAGCATTGGTTGAAATATTGATAACAGATAAGTCAGTATTTGAATTTTCATTTGCTATGTAGGCATATCCCGCCAATGATGGTATCGCGTTAATGGTGGCAACAATCGGGCTGCTGCCGTTATTCACAGCGGTAAATGAAGGGATATTACCGGTGCCGCTTGCCGGTAAACCTATGCCGGGATTGTTATTTACCCAATTATAAACACAGCCCGCACCGGAGAAATTGACCGGGGTTGTAGGATCGCCATTATTAATTGTTTGATTGCCCTGTGCCCCCGCCCTGAAAGTTGAGCAGAAAAAAGGTATGATAATACTTAAATTAAGTAAAAATCTTCTCATGTGACAAGGCGGCTTTTAAGTCTTCCAAAAGAAAGATCAGTATTCCTATTTTGAGCTATAATTGGGATATAAATATAACCAAAAAGTATAGCTATACTCAATTCACAAAAACCTCATCCAAAAATACCCATGATGGTTTGCCCTTGGCGGGGTGCCAGGCGGGCAGAATTTTGATGGGTTTGGCGACGAACTTGATGCAATTGAGCGGAGCAGTTTCACGGAGTTTACAGATCAGCCCGGTTACTATAGCTGGGTCGTCTTTTTTCTGCGGACCAGGGGTTAGCGTACTGATGAGCTTTAAATGCTGCTGATCTTTGCCGCCCCACACCTGTATCTCTGAGGGCAAAAATATCTGCCCCCATATGATTTTCAGACTGTTGAGGGTTAAGGTGTGGGGTTGGATGGCGTCTTTAAAAAATAGCAGCACTTCCATATCAGCCTGCGAGCCCAACCATTTACTGTTGCCCGAATTCATGCCGCCCAGTTCGCCATCAATTAAAGTTCTGGCTCCATCACCCTGGTATCTTTCGTTCACTGCTGTTATCAGCGCGGCGCTGTCGGGCTTAAAAGTATTTTTGTAGAACGAATAACTCACCACATCGCTGCCATACCAGCCGGCTTTGTAGGCTTTGGCTTTGATGGTGGTGTTGTCACTGATCATAATGCCGGGTTTGTACAGCGGGGATTTTATACTGTCGGGATCGGTGCGATCTGTAGTGTAGCGGATATCCACGCCTTTGATAGGACTGCTGATCTCCAGTTGCACAGGTTTGCTGAAAACAAAGGCCGTGTTTTTAACCTGCGGCGGTATCAGTTTCATGGTTTTGCCATCATCCTTAAATCCCTGGATAAAGGTGATACTTTTGTTGGCAGCTTGCAGTGATGTTATTTCAGGTTGAGTTAAGCCTGTATTCCACAAGGCCAGTTCCTTCAAACTTTTTAAATTATGCAGTTGGTTTAGCGCCTGGGGACTTAGCTTTGTCCCGGCGATGGATAGCGAGCGCAGATATTTTAGTGATGCCAGTTCCTTTAAGGTGCTGCCGGTGATATCGGTAAAATTCAGGTTGAGGGTGCGCAGGTTTTGAAATTGGGCAATGGTTTTTAGTTCGGCATCTTTCACCGGCATTTTATGCAGATCGAGTGATACTACCTGCTTTTTGATGTCGCTTAGTCCTTCTAATATCTTCGGGTTATAAGCGCTTTTGTTATAAATAACAACCGTTAAAGCCGGCGAACCTTCTGCCAGCGGGTAAATGCCCCGGTAATTGTTGTTCAGCTTTTTGACGGTTTTTTCATCTGCTGCCGCGAAGTCATAAACTTCTTCGGGCGTTTCTGTTGGCTTGAGGAAGGTAGCAGCGATCAGCCTTAATGAATCATCAGCAGGCAGGTCAGTTACTTTCTTTTTAAAATCAGCATTTTCTTTTATCCACAGATATAACACATTCATTTCGGTGGCGGTCAGTTGCGTTTTGCCGGATGGGGGCATGTGTTTTTTCTCCTCCTCGGGTAGATGGATGCGCTGCAATAAAAGACTAATAACAGGCTGACCGGGCACAAACAGCTTCCCTGTTTTACCACCTTTTAAGATCGATTTTTCATCTATCAGCATCAAGCCGCCTTTAAGCTTATCGGGATTGTGGCAGCCGATGCATTTCTTTTCGAATATAGGCTGCACTACGTCGCGGTAAACCAAAGCCTGGTCTATGGGTACAAGCGGTTTAGTATTGTTCCAAACAGGAGCTAATATAAAATTATCGCCGTGGGTAATGTTCGCGCCAAAGTGCCCGCCAAGCAGCAGGAAAAATACCATAAGCAGTGAACCCGATCGGGCCATAGTCGCGCCATACCATTCCTTATCGCGTAGCCAGTAAATGAAGGTGGATATAAATACAATCCCTACCCCAAACCATTTGTGCCATTGCACATCGCTACCGTCATAACCCGGTTCACGGGAGAGGAACAGCCCCATAATGGCCGTCAATGCTGAAAAAATCGCCCCGGCAAGTAATAAGGTGGTAGTGAAATCCTGGTAGAATTTTTCGGCAACAAAGGCTGAACGGAACCGGAAAAACTCCAGCAGCATTGCCAGCATCAATACCACGATAGGGAAATGCAGTATCAGCGGGTGCATCCTGCCTACGGGCTGCAGCCAGCGCGGGATGACCAAATGGCTGCCTGCCAATAGTAGAACGACAATGAAAATATTCAGTGCAAATAACAAATTACCCGCAATGCCCTTATGGCTGCTTTTGATCATGTAGCTAATTAAACGCGGGTAAATTTATAGGGATACACTTTGCCCGAGGCCCATTGCGCCACATACAGGTTCTCATCATTATCCACGCACACATCATGCGGGTTCAGGAATATCTTTTCGGCTTGCGACATGGGCTGCAATACGCCATCCTTATAAACCGGTTCGGTGCCGCCGATATTGGAGACTACTTTGTTGTTCTTATCCAAAATGGTGGCAAAGCCAGAGTCCTTCGCACCCAGGTCGGGTGAACGGAGGACCGCTGCATACAGGTGATCGCCTTTGATAACCGGGCGGCATACGCAGGCGCCCGGAAGTTTGATGATCTCCTGTAATTTACCATCCATGCTAAAGCGTTTGAAGCAGTTGCGGGTACGGTCAGTAATGAGCAGTGTTGGCGCACCATAGCGGCGGTCGATCACGATACCGTGGGCGTTATCCAAATGGTCGTCGCCCTCTCCTTTTCCGCCGAAAAAGCCTTTCAGCTTGCCATCTTTATCGTAATGGGTGATATACTGGGCGCCGTAGCCATCCGCGATATAAATGTCTCCATTGGTATCTATGGCAGTTTCGGTCGGTACAAATTCTTCGGCTTTTTTGTAAACACCGGTTTCCAGTGGTACGTCAATGGTCATCAATATTTTGCCATCGATGGTGGTTTTGTAAACCTGGTGCTTTACGGTATCGGTGATGAACAGGAACTCGGTGCCATTCTCGTTAACCAAAGTCAACCCATGCGCACCGGGAAACTCGTGGCCCCAGGTACCCAGCAATTTGCCCGATTTACTGTAGATCAATACATTGTTTTTGGTTTCATTGGTTAGCAATAAGATCCGGCCTTTGGAGTCCTGTACCATTTCGTGGCAGTCATTTACCGGGTTGATATTCGGGTCGGCTTTGCTCCAGGCGGTATCCATGCGGTAACGCATATTGCCATGCCCGTAGATAGGGCCCTTGTCTTTTGCTAACATATCTTTTGCGATGAAAAAGCTTGCAGAAACTAATGCTGTTTGCTTGATGAAATTTCTTCTTTCCATGGTTTATAATTTGGCTGCATATCTAATGGTATGCAAATATCTAAATCCCGCTCCGTAGACTCACCCCGACATCGCTACGCTTGTCGACCCTCTCTCCGCTGCGCGCAAAGAGGGTGGGAGAATCTTTATTATGTATAAGAACAATTTTTGCCCCTCTTAAATTAATCTTTTTTAACCCTCTTTGCGCAGAAGGCGGAGAGAGGGTGGTCGAGCGCAGCAAAGACCGGGTGAGTCGAATAGGCCATTTGCTTTGCTTTATTTTCATTCCCTTTCAATTTAGGCTATAATATCCTTCACCACATTGCCCGCCACATCGGTAAGCCTGTACCTGCGCCCGAGGCTTTTAAAAGTTAGTTTGGTGTGATCGATACCCAGTTGATTAAGCACGGTGGCATGAAAATCGTGCACGTGCACCGGGTTGCGGACAATGTTATAGCCGAAATCATCGGTTTCGCCATACACAATACCGGGTTTGATGCCGCCACCCGCCATCCAGACGCTGAAGCAGCGCGGGTGGTGATCACGACCATAATTATCTTTTAATAATTTGCCCTGACTGTAATTGGTGCGACCGAATTCGCCGCCCCATATTACCAGTGTTTCGTCAAGCAGGCCGCGCTGTTTCAGGTCGGTTACTAAAGCTGCTGATGCCTGGTCGACGTCCATTGCCTGCCCGGCCATTTCCTTTGGCAGGTTGGAATGCTGATCCCAGCCCTGGTGGTAGAGCTGCACAAAGCGCACCCCGTTTTCTGATAGTTTTCGCGCCAACAAACAATTGGCGGCATAGGTGCCGGGCACCAAACATTCGGGGCCGTAGAGCTTCACAATATCGTCCGGTTCTTTGGAGATATCCATAATTTCGGGCACTGCGGTTTGCATGCGGTAGGCCATTTCGTATTGCTGCACTTTGGCGGTTATCTCCGGGTCGTGAAATTCTTTGCTGGAGATATCATTCAATTCAGCCAGCTTATCCAGCATCTTGCGACGCTCGTATCGGTTCAAGCCGTCGGGGTCATTCAAATATAATACCGGGTTCTCGCTGCTGCTGAACTGCACGCCCTGGTGGATAGAATCCAAAAAGCCATTGCTCCATAATTTGGAATATACACCCTGCCCATTGCCTTTTCCTTTGGATAGCAGCACCGTAAAGGCAGGCAGATTTTTATTCTCGCTGCCCAACCCATAACTTACCCACGAGCCCATGCTGGGGCGGTTGCCCTGCTGCGCTCCGGTCTGGAAAAAGGTAAGCGCGGGATCATGGTTGATGGCTTCGGTAAACATAGATTTGACGATGCAGATATCATCAGCAATTTTACCGATGTGCGGGAACAGGTCGCTTATCCAGGCGCGCGACTGGCCGTATTGTTTAAAATCGTGATAGGAGCCTACAAGCGGAAAAGATTTTTGTGTGGCCGTCATCCCGGTCAGTATCTGGCTGCCGCGAACGGATGCCGGCAACTCTTGCCCCATCATTTCGCGCAGTTTTGGCTTATAATCAAAAGATTCCAGTTGCGATGGCGCGCCATCCTGGAAAAGGTAAATGATCCTTTTTGCCTTTGGGGCGAAGTTGGGCATGCCGGGTATAAAATCGACGCCGCTATCGCTGTTCACACCCGATAAAAGATCGGGGATCAGCAGCGAACCTAAGGCCACACTACCCAAACCCAGGCTGAGGGTTGATAAAAACTTACGCCTGTTGATGCCTAATCTGTGCTCTAAAAAATTCTTGTCCATGGCCTCAGGTTTTTGTGATCGCTTCTTCTAAATTATATATGGTATCAATAACCTTCATCATTGCCGCGAGATTTATTTTATCTATCCCGGCAGGTATAGGGTATTCGCCAACTGCCAACAATTTCTTCGCGTTTTTGGCATTGATGGTTTTCAGCTGATCGGCATAATAGCTGTTCAATATGGCTACCTCCTTTTCATTCGGCTTGCGACAAATGATCAGCCGGAAGGCTTTGTAAATTTTATCTTTTGAGTCCGTTTTTTCCTGCAGCAGTTTGGCAGCCAATACACGTGCAGCTTCCAGCACGGTAGGGTCGTTCAGCATTTCGAGGGCCTGTAGCGGGGTGTTGGTGCGCAGTCGCTGCACCTCGCACTGGTCGCGGTTACTGGCGTCAAAAATGGCCATTTCAACCGGGGGAACCGTCCGCTTGATGAGCGTATACATGCCCCGGCGATACAGGCCAGGCCCGTGTACCTGTTTATAGTTCGCCAGTAAACCGCGGCCCGAGGTGGCATTTTCCCATAAGCCCGGTGGTTGGTAGGGATTGACACTGGGGCCGCCAATAGTTTTAGTGAGCAGCCCGCTGCTGGCTAACACCATATCCCTGATAAACTCGGCCGGGATGCGGTAGCGGGGACCACGCGCCATTAAGATATTTTCGGGGTCGTTCTTTAATTTTTCGGGGGTGATAACAGCCGACTGCCTATAAGTGGCGGACATGACAATCTGTTTAACCAATCGCTTCATATTCCAGCCGTGATTTTTAAAGTCGACCGCGAGCCAGTCGAGCAACTCTGGGTTAGTTGGCAGATCGCCCTGCATGCCGAAATCGCCTAAGGTTTTTACGATACCCCGGCCAAAAAACTCTTCCCACATCTGGTTTACATATACGCGGGCGGTCAGCGGGTTTTGATCGTTAAAAAGCCATTCGGCCAAACCAAGCCTGTTTTTTGGATAGTTGCCGGTAAAGGGCAAAATAGATTTTGGCGTACCGGGCAACACCTCATCACCATGCGCATCATACGAGCCGCGTTTGAGCACGTAAGTTTTGCGGTAAACCTCGCTATCGCCCATGATGGATACGATCAATTTGCCGGTATCCTTTTTATTGACAAATTTCAGGATGCTCTTTACATCATCATTGCTGATCTGCATCATGGGCCTTTTGGCATAAGTTTCGGGGCCGCCAACGGTGGCCTGCAAACCGGCCTCCTTTACGCTGTTAAAAAAGGAGAATACCTGGTAATATTCCTTCTGCGAAAAGGGGTCGTATTTATGGTCGTGGCAATGGGCACATTCCAGCGTCACCCCTAACATGGCCTTACCGAAAGTATTGGTGCGGTCGGTTACATAGCTTACCCGGTATTCTTCGTTTATTACGCCACCCTCCTCGGTAATTTTATGGTTGCGGTTGAAGCCGGTTGCCAGTAATTGTTCTTTGGTATGATTTGGCATCAGGTCGCCGGCCAACTGCCAGGTTATAAAATCCTTGTAGGGCAGGTTCTCATTATAGGCATGGATCACCCAATCGCGCCAGGGCCATTGCGTACGGTAATTATCATCCTGGTAGCCATGTGAATCCGCGTAGCGCGAAATATCCATCCAATGCAGCGCCATTTTTTCGCCATACTGAGGCCGCGCCATTAGCTCATCCACTATCTTTTCGTAAGCGTTCGGGCTTTTATCAGCCAAAAACTTATCCATGGTGATGATATCGGGCGGCAGTCCGTTAAGATCAAGACTCAGGCGTTTTAGCAATCGCTCCTTATCCGCTTCCGGGTTCGGTGCAAATCCTCTTTTCTCCTGTTTAACCAATACAAAGTTATCTATTTGATTTTTGGGCCAGGTTTTATTTTCAACCTCTGGTATTGGTGAAGATTTGGGTGGTACAAAGGCCCAGTGTTTTTCGTATTTGGCACCCTGCTTTATCCATTTTTTTACGAGGTCGATCTCGAAGGGATTCAGGCGTTTCAGGTTTGATCTGGCCGGGGGCATCATGTCTGCAGAATCGCTGGTGGAGATACGACGATAAACTTCTGACAAGCCGGGGTCGCCAGGAACCAATGCATGCGAATGTGGGTTATCTTTTAGGGCTTTATAGGCGCTTTCGGGCATATCCAACCGCAGATTGGCCTGGCGCTTGTTGGCATCGGGGCCGTGGCACTTAAAACATTTATCAGAAAGTATGGGCCTGATGTTGAAGTTATAGCTGATGGTTTCGGGGACTTCCTCAGTGGTCACCTTGTTGCCTGATGAGTTATGGCAGGCGCTAAAACTGATGATCCCCCCCACTACAAAAAATACTAAACAAAATACCGCCAACCGCATACCAGTTAATTTTTATAAGCTAAAACTTCGGTTTATAATTGAGAATAACTAATGTAGGGATTTATTAATTGATTGTGGCAATTGTGAGGGAAATTTTACAAGAGGAGATGTGGTATTTGTTGGTGACAACACCACAAAGGCGGGGAGAGGATTAGGCGGTTTTTGTGATAAATGTGGTAATAATTAAATATATAATTGCAATTTTCGATTGACAAGTGTAACTTTACAGTTTACAATAAAGGATGATCCAAAGTTTTAGGCACAAAGGATTAAGGCTGCTATGGGAACAGGGAAATAGCAGTAAACTTCCTGCCGATCAAGTCAATCGCATTGAACGAATGCTTGACATTATCGACTCAGCACAACAAGTACCTGAAGACTTCGGAGCTTATCAAAACTGGAATATTCACAAACTTTCAGGAGAACTGAAGGAATACTGGAGCATCAAGGTGAATAAAAATTACCGGATCATATTTCGTTTTGATGGCCAACATGCTTATGATCTGGACTATATTGATTATCATTAAAAAAAAGCGCCATGAAAAGACAAATGAGACACATACATCCTGGTGAAATTTTACGGGAAGAAGTAATTGCCGCGAATGAACTGACTGTAACGGCGGCTGCTAAAATGCTGGGCATTTCACGCCAAAGCCTTAATAATATCATCCATGAGAAATCAGATATTACGCCCGAAATGTCATTCAGGATAGCCAAGGTATTTGGCGGCACTGCTGATATCTGGGCTAACCTGCAGACTAAATTTAATCTTCACCTGGCATCTGAAAAAACGAAAGAACTTGATTTAAAGCCTTATCATTATCAGCATTCAGCTTAATTTGTCAGTTGCTTTGCTCTGTTTTCATATTAAAGATGAATGATATTACCTAACATCATTGCATTCTAAATTCCACACCTCAAAACATTTAACACTTTTTAACAACATTTAACAAATTTAATTTGGCATTACTAAAATTTTAGTTATACCTTGTGGCTCCTAACACAACCTTATGAAATTCACAATTTTACTTTTACTACTTATTTGTTTAGGTTCTGTCACCACGTTTGCCCAAACCAGCTACGGCATAAAGGGTATTGCGGTTGATAGCGTTGACCATATAAAGCTCTCCAATACATCTATAGCGATATTAAATGCAAAGGATTCGACCCTTGTAAAATTCACCCGGGCAACAGAAGACGGTTCATTTTCGATAGACGGGCTTACCAAAGGAAAATTCATCCTGCTGGTGGCTTATCCCGACTATGCTGATTATGTGGAACATTTCAGCCTGGACTCGGCTAAGCAAAACCGCAACTTCGGGGCGCTGAACCTGAGGCTTAAATCGCGGTTGCTCAAGGAAGTATTGATCAAAGGTACTGCTGTCGCGATAAA
>DATHKT010000014.1:0-33445 GCA_035489035.1 Mucilaginibacter sp. | reverse complement strand
TACCTTTGAGTCGCGGTCAAAAGCTAAAAAGTTATCTATCAACGCATCCGAGATCTGGTCGGCAACTTTATCCGGATGTCCTTCTGACACGGATTCTGAAGTGAATAAATAGGGCATAAATATTTTTAGTTAAACTAGTATGCGAAAGAAGGAAATTTAAACGGATTGCGGTAAAAAAAGAAAACAGGGTTTAGCACTTTTTTACGTGGTTGCAATCTAAATCAAATCAGTCCACTTTCGGGTGGCAAAAATAAAACAATTTTTCACAAAGCCGAAAATACGGTTACTTTTGACGGCGAAATTATAATTACTTGAAAAGGAAAGCTTTATTTATAATAAACCCGGTATCAGGTGGGAAAAAGAAGGATGATGTGCCGGAGCTGATACAAAAGAACCTGGATCAAGCTCTTTTTGAACCAACTATTGTTTTTACCGATGGCGCCCTGCACGGTAGCCAGCTTGCAGCCGATGCAGTTGGGGAATATGAATACGTGGTGGCAGTTGGCGGTGATGGCACCATTAACGAGATTGCCTCATCTATTGCCGGTACGGATACTACACTGGGGATACTTCCCTTTGGTTCGGGCAATGGCTTGTCGCGTTTTTTAGGTATCCCGATGAATACGGAGAAGGCTATTAAAACGCTTAACGAGCAGCGGGTTGAGGCTATTGACGCGGGGAAACTGAACGGACAATGGTTTTTTAACATGGCCGGGATGGGTTTTGACGCCCATATCAGCGAAGTGTTTTCACATGATAAAACACGGGGCTTTGGCGCTTACATCCGGTCAGCCTTTCGCGAAATAGCTAATTATAAATCCGAGACGTACCAGTTGGAAATTGATGGCGCTAAATATGAGCGCGAAGCTTTTATGCTGAGTTTTGCCAATTCATCCCAATATGGTAATAATGCCCATGTATCGCCCTGTGCTTCGGTGCAGGACGGTTTGCTGGATATTTGCATTATAAAGCCTTTTCCTTTATACCGTTTCCCGGAAATGGGGCTGCGTATGTTTACAAAGACCGCAGAAGGATCTAAATATGTTGAGATAATTCAGGGAAAACACGTTATTGTGAAAAGAAAGCAGGGCGGTCCGGTACACCTGGACGGCGAGCCTCAAATGATGGGCGCTGATGCTGAAATAATGATGATGCCACGATCGTTAAAAATAATTACAGGAGAAAGTTTTAAAAAATAAGCTTATGGCTAAGAAATTCAACGACTTTTCAGGCATAGTATATTCAACTAACTCCGATTACCAATACAATGGGGATACCGGCTATGCAGCCTCCACGCTGCCTCCGCAGCAGCAAAACCTTAAAATTTACCTTGACCGAAAAGGCGGCGGAAAAGTAGTTACCCGCATTACGGATTTTGTGGGTAAGGAAGCTGACCTCGAAGCCATCGGAAAACAGCTTAAATCCAAATGTGGGGTGGGCGGTTCGGTTAAAAATGGGGAAATTTTGATACAAGGTGATTTCCGCGACCGGGTGCTGACTTTATTACAAGCCGATGGATATAAGGCAAAAAAGGCCGGAGGTTAGTGTATTGAGTTTTTTGAAACACCATTCATAACTAATTGTTTTTCAATAAATTAACTAAGTGTAAAACTTACATATAGTAAAATAAATATCAATTTTTTCTTGTTTATAGCTTCTTAAAGTCGGATTTTTGCACTAACCAATTTATACCGACTTAATGAAAGCGTTGTGAACCGCCTCTGTAAAAGAGTTTAACCAGCAACAGCTTCATTGTCATTAAGAAATAATTATTTAATGAAAAATTTTAGTAACAAATTACCTGACCTGGGTTACCTTAACCTGGATCGGGCGAAGGATCTTTTTTTCCAATTATCACCTGCTCAACTGGTTGAAGCGGCATTAAAAAGAGGCGAAGGCGTTTTAGCAGAAACCGGTGCGCTTGCCATTGATACCGGCGAATTTACTGGTCGCTCACCCAAAGACCGCTTTATCGTGGATGATGCCATTACACATGATACGGTTTGGTGGGGAGATGTGAATATTAAATTCGATAGTAATAAATTTGACGCGCTGTTTCAAAAAGTGACCGGCTACCTCAGCGAACGTGAGATCTTTGTGAGAGACTCATCAGCATGTGCCAACGAAAAATATCATATCAAAATAAGGGTTGTTACCGAAACAGCTTACCAGAATCTTTTTGTACATCACTTGTTCCGCAGGCCCGAAGTGGTAAACCCTGATTTGCAGCCAGAGTGGACGGTGATCGCCGCTCCCGGGTTTAAGGCAGATCCGGCTGTTGACGGAACGCGGCAGGAAAATTTTGCTATCCTCAACTTCAGCAAAAAAATAGTGCTGATAGGCGGCACAGGTTATACCGGCGAGATCAAGAAGGGGATATTCTCAGTCCTGAATTTTATATTACCCCATGAAAAAAAGGTGCTTTCCATGCACTGTTCAGCCAACACAGGCGTCAAGGGTGATACCGCCATCTTCTTTGGCCTGTCCGGCACAGGTAAAACCACCCTCTCTGCCGATCCTGAACGCAGCCTGATAGGGGATGACGAACACGGATGGAGTGATTATACCATTTTCAATTTCGAGGGCGGATGCTATGCCAAATGCGCTGATCTGACAGCCGAAAAGGAGCCACAGATATTTAGCGCCATTAAATTCGGTGCGTTGCTGGAAAATATCAACTTTAATAAAAATACCCGCGAAGTAAATTTCTCTAATATTGATAAAACAGAAAATACACGTGTTGCCTACCCTATGTATTATGTAAATAATGCGGTAATACCATCATTAGGGTCGTCACCAAAAAATATATTCTTTTTAACCGCCGATGCCTTTGGGGTGCTGCCGCCTATATCTAAATTAACAAATGCGCAGGCTATGTATTATTTTATTTCGGGTTATACAGCTAAGGTGGCAGGTACCGAAACAGGAATATCTGAACCTAAAACTACATTTTCAGCCTGCTTTGGCGAGGCTTTCCTGCCATTGAACCCGGTAACTTATGCCAGGCTTTTGGGCGAAAAATTAAAAGAGCACGAGGTAAATGTGTGGCTGATAAATACCGGCTGGACAGGTGGCCCCTATGGCGTAGGGAAAAGAATGAAACTGAAATACACCCGCGCAATGATAACAGCCGCCATAAACGGCGAGTTGGACAATGTAAATTACCAGGAACACCCTGTATTTAATTTACAAATGCCTGTAAGCTGCCCCAATGTGCCTGATAATATATTAAATCCGCGCAATACCTGGGCCGATCGGGATGGTTATGATGACCAGGCAAACAAGTTAGCCAATTCTTTTGTTAAGAACTTCGAACGCCATGTGGTGCATAGTAACGCTGAAATTGTAAATGCGGGGCCAAATGTGATTATATCCGTATAGTTACATACTTTTTATAAAGTATTGTTTGCTATTATTAAAAAAAATGGTTTTCATTGTAAAAAATTGTCTGTAAGAATGACAATTTTTTTGTTTGGTGACGTTATGTAAGCTCAGTTTACAAGCTAAAACCGGCATTTATATTAAATTATTATAAAGATTGCAGAAAAAGTTTTTTTATTTCATTAAAATTCTAATTTTGTTATCCGCATTTCATTAAGCACATTAATTAACTTTATTATAAACAAAAACTAAAACTAAAAACTAAAGTAATGGCAACCGCACCAACAAAACCAACTACTCCTGTAAAAAAAGAAAGCTCAAGCGCATCGGGCATGTTTGCAGTATTGACCATACCGATCTGTATTATTTGTGGAATTTTAATATTCTATTTTATACTTGGTAACCCAAGCCATTATGCAGGTGGCGACGTTGAAAAAGGTAATCCTCAAGACGTTTTTGGTACAGTACACAGGGGAGGCCCAATTGTACCTGTTATCATGTCATTCGTATTAATGGTAATCGTATTCTCAATTGAGAGGGCTATCGTTATTGGCAAAGCATCCGGAACCGGGAATGTTGATTCATTCGTAAGAAAGATCACCTCGTTACTTAACGCCGGTAATATCGACGCTGCAAGCGCAGAGTGCGACAAGCAAAAAGGCTCTGTTGCCAACGTGATCAAATCTGGCTTAAAGAAGTACCGCGAAATGGAATCAGACAACACGCTTACCATCGACCAGAAAACCCTGGCTATCCAAAAAGATATTGAAGAAGCAACAGCTTTGGAAATGCCTATGCTGGAGCAAAACTTAACCATCATCGCAACTTTGGTATCTATTGGTACATTGAGCGGTCTGTTAGGTACAGTGGTAGGTATGATCGGTGCGTTCTCAACGTTATCAGCTAACGGCGCTCCTGATACATCACAGCTTTCAGCAAACATTTCAGAAGCGTTAATTAACACTGCGTTAGGTATCACTACTTCTGCTTCATCAATCGTTCTGTATAACTACTTTACATCACGTATTGATAAGCTGACTTATGCAATTGACGAAACAGGGTTCAGCATTGTGCAAACATTTGCTGCATCACACGCTAGAAAGTAATAAATAATTTTAGTGCTTAGTTTTCCTGCCTTTTGATATAATAATTTCAGGGGCAGGTAGTTATTAATCTTACAACACTATTTTATTTAAAAATTATTAATTATGTCTAGGATAAAAATTCCCAGAAAAAGTACAGCGATAGACATGACGGCTATGTGCGACGTGGCCTTCCTTTTGCTTACCTTTTTCATATTAACAGCAAAATTAAAACAGGAGGATCCGTTACAGGTAGATACTCCGGCTGCCACTACTAAGGTGCTTTTCCCTGATATTGATGTTGCTACAATTACAGTAGGCAAGGGAAAAGTGTTTTTTGGAGCCGAGGGTACAGATGTACGCATGCAAATGCTGGAGGCAATGGGTACAAAATACAATCAGACATTCACACCGGAAGAAAAGAAAAGATTTTCTCAAATTCCAACGTTTGGTGTACCAATGAACCAGTTGAAACAGTTTATTAACCTGAGCGAGGATCAGAAGAAGAAATATACTCAACCCGGCATCCAGGTAGATACTACCAGTACCAGTGAATTGTATAACTGGATACACGAAGCTCGTGTCGCAGTTGCTACCTTGCGTAATAAACCGTTGCGCTTTGCAATAAAGGGCGATGCCAAACAAGTGTATCCTGAAGTGAAAATAGTAATTGATATGCTTCAAAAGCAATCAGTCAATAAATTTAGTTTAATTACATCGCTTAAAGATAAATAAACAGCTATGGCAGAATTAGATACCTCCGGCGGAGGTAAAAAAGGCGGAAAAATAAGGAGTAAAAAAGCCTCCACACGTATTGACCTTACGGCAATGGTTGACCTGGCATTTTTGCTGATCACGTTCTTTATCATGGCCACCACACTGGCCAAGCCAAAAGCGATGGACACGTTTTGGCCTGATAAATCAAAAAAAGACGTTCAGCTACCCGTTGCAGCTTCAAGAACAATGACTGTACTTTTAGGTGCCAATGATAAATTGGAATGGTATCTTGGTGAGCCGGGGAAATCAGCGCCTACCGTAGATAACTTTGGAAAGAACGGCATACGTAAAACCTTCATCGAAAAGAACAAGGAAATTAAAGCTACACATGCGGGCCCAGATAATGATATGATCGTCCTGGTAAAAGCGAGTGACAAGTCGACCTATAAAGACTTTGTAAGTATAATTGATGAGATGAACATTGCCGGCATCATTCGCTATGGTGTAGTTGATATTTTACCTGTCGAAGTGGAATTGCTGAAGAAGGACGGGAATTACTAACCGGATGCATGTTTATACTAAACAGAAATAATTAACGTTAAAAATTAAAGGCCTAAAAGATGTTCGAATCAAAGTTAGACATATTAAAAACGGAATGGATCGATGTCGTTTTTACCGATAGGAATAAAGCATACGGGGCTTATGATCTTAGAAAGCAGAACTCTAAAAATACAAATAAAGCGCTTGTTATAGGCGTAATATTATTTGTTGTTCTGATATCGGCACAAACCATCATCAATTTCATCAGCGGCTTTATTCCAAAAGCTTCTGATAAAGTGAAGATCACCAATGTGGTGCTACAGCCACCACCGCCGATTGATAAAAAGACACCACCACCGCCGCCACCGGAACCACCGAAACCAAAAATTGACCAGGTGAAGTTCCCTCCTCCGGTAGTAAAACCGGATAACGAAGTGAAAGAGCAACCACCAACCGTAAAGGAATTGGAAGTTGCAGACCCCGGTCAAAAGACTGTTAAGGGCGACCCGAATGCTGATATCAAGATCGATGAACCGGTTGGTAATTCGGACGTAAAAGCAGTAACCGAGGAAGACCCTAATAAGATATTTACCGCGGTTGAAAAAGATCCCGCCTTTAAAGGTGGTATTGATAAGTTTTATGCTTACCTGGGAAAAAACATACATTACCCGGCTATTGCTAAGGAAAACAATGTGCAGGGTAAAGTATTCGTAACCTTTGTAGTTGAACGGGATGGTTCATTAACAGATATCAAAGTAGTACGTGGCATAGGAAGCGGTTGCGATGAAGAAGCTAAACGAGTTTTAGCTGCATCGCCTAAGTGGGCGCCAGGTATTCAAAATGGCCGTCCGGTTCGTGTTCAATACAGCGTGCCGATCACTTTTACTTTAACGTCAGAAGAATAATAGGATTAATGCCCTATAAATTTAATTTCAGGCAAAAATCGCCCACAAGGCGGTTTTTGCTTATTTTAGGCTTGGCCACCTTTGTAGCTTGTTTTACATTGGGTTTAATGATCATGTTTTGGGACAGGGTTAATGACCAACTTCACCTGTCAAAGACTCAAAGGTTACTGTTTGGAGGCTTATTTGTGATTTACGGTTTATTAAGATTTTCGAGATTGTTTAAGGTGGAGGAGCCAGAAGATGAGGAATAGATTTACACTGATATTGCTGGGTTGTATACTGTTGGGTGTTTTTGAAACATGCAAAAGAGGTGCCCCTGCAAAAAATTCAGAGCCTGCAACTATTTCAGAAAGCGAACAATTTGTTTCGGATGAATCATTCGCCCCAATTTTGGATGAAGAGCTATATGTTTTTAACAGCACAAAGCCTGGTACTAAATCTACCATTACCTACAAATCTGAAAATGATGTAGTAAGGCTTTTATTGAACGATAGCGCCCGGTTTGCATTCTTGTCGCGTAAGTTGAGTGATGGGGAAATAAAAGCCCTAAAGGCACGTAATTTGCCGGTTAGGGTTACCAAATTTGCTATGGATGCTGTGGCCTTGATCGTAAATGAGGCATCAGCAGATACTACAATTTCTGTTAGTGAAATAAAAAAAATGCTGCGAGGCGAGACTAAAACTGATAATAGTATCGTTTTTGATAACCCGAACTCAAGTTTGGTAAGATATTTGAAAGACTTAGCGGGTACAGCACAGCTTGAACAAAAAAACATTTACGCGTTAAAGTCAAACAAGGAAGTGATCGAATATGTTAGTAAACATCCAAAGGCTATAGGAATAATTGGCTTTAGCTGGTTGAATGACCCCGATACTGACTATGCCGAAGCTGCAAAAAATGTTAAAACTGTTGCTGTAAAGGATGACAATAATAAGGAGGCGCCAAACCAGTATTTCAGGCCAACGCAATCAACTTTATATTTAAAACAATATCCGCTGATGCGTGATCTTTACATGGTGAATTGCATAAGCAGCAAGAATGGCCTGGGTGCCGGATTTGAGCATTTTATTGTAAGTGACAAAGGGCAGCGAATAGTATTAAGATCGGGACTTTTACCCTTTTTAATCCCGGGCAGGGAAATAATTATACACAGTGATAAACTATAAAAATAAAGAGACGATAAATAAAGAGCATTAAACTATAGTATATTTTTAAGGTCAATAATTTAAATAAACCTTATAGTTTAGCTCAATTGAAGATTAAAAAAATTACTCAAATGAAGATTATCAGTAAAATAGCAACAACCGGATTAGGCCTGGTATTTATGGGATCGTCAGTTTTTGCGCAAAGCCTTGCCGATGCCAAAAAAGCTATTGACGCAGAGCAATACTCAAAAGCTAAGGGGATGCTTAAAAACTTGGTGGTTACTCAAAGCACCAAAGACGAGAACTATTTTTACCTGGGCTGGGTATACATTCAGCAATCGTATCCCGATTCAGCAAAAGTGGTTTTCCAAAAAGGTATTGGTGTGAACCCCAATTCGGCTTTAAATTATGCTGGTTTGGGTATAGTGGCGCGGCTGGATAAAGATGCAAATGGGGCAACTACCAACTTTACCAAAGCGCTTTCGCTTGCCGGTAAAGACAGCAAGCCATATGTATACATAGGCAAAGGTTATTTATTGCCAGAGAGTAATGGAAAAGTTTTGCCTGCTAACGCTACCTCGGCTTTGGACGTATTAAATAAGGGCAATGTGGCCAGCGCGGTAAAAAGTAAAGAAAAGGGATCAACCCCTGCATCAACAGACCCTGAGTTATTTATGACCATGGGCGAGGCCGACCGCTTACTACTAAAGAGTAATGATGCCTACACTAATTTTGAAAACGCATTAACGCTTGACCCTAAATCAGCCGCTGCTAATGTGGCGCTGGGTGTATTATGGAAATTTGCGGATAACTTCGTGGATGCTGAAAAGCAATTCCAAGCAGCTTTAACAATCGATCCCAATTATGGGCCTGCTTATCGTGAATGGGCTGAAACCGATCTGCGCTGGGCACAAACTGATCCTACTAAAGCTTCGGCAAAGGTAAAGGAAGCGGCAGATCAGTATAAAAAATATATCACTTTAACAGATTATTCACCGGAGGCGCAAATGCGTTACGCCGACTTCCTGATCAACGCCGGTGATTTTAAAACATTGCAGCAGGTGACTACAGATCTTTCCAAATCAGCTAGTTCAAACTTAAGAGCTCAGCGTTATTTGATGTATGCCGCTGCCGAGAATAAGGACATTGCAACCGGTTTAGCTGCGGGGAATACCTGGATGACCAAAGCTGATCCTAAACGTATTATTCCAAGGGATTATTTGTATATGGGTCGTTTGCAGATCGCCAATAAACAAGACTCATTAGGTATACAATCGTTACGTAAGGCTTTGGAGTTGGATACTACCCAGGTAGAGGTTTATTCGGAAATTGGAAAATCCTTGTTTAACGGAAGAAAATACCTGGAATCAGCTGAAGCCTACAAGATGTACATTGAGAAAGGTACAAAAGTAAAGCTGACCGATCATTACTTTGAAGGCTTAGGTTATTATTTTGCTTTTGCTATTCCTTATGGAAGCAAAGACAAAGCAGTGAGCAGCAAGGCTGATACTTCATTATTAACCAAGGCTGATTCTGCATTCAGTTATATCAATCAAAAATCACCCACCTTTGCAGATGCTTATTTGTATCGTGCCCGTGCAAACGATTATAAAGAGACTGACAGAAATAACATTAAAGGCTTAGCCAAGCCATTTTATGAGAAGTATGCACAAACTGTAGCTGCTAAAGGCCCTATCACCGATGATAAGACTAAAGGCCAGGTAGCCGAAGCGTATGATTACTTAGGAGCCTACTACGAATTTAAAGAGAAGGATGAAGCTAAAGCCGCTGAAAATTACGGTAAGGCAAGGGAAACCGATCCGACCAACAAACAAGCGCTCGATTATTTCAAGCGAAAAGGCGGAGCGAAAAGTAAATAGCTCGTATAAAAATATTCAAAGCCTCCCGATTTTAACCGGGGGGCTTTTTTATTGTTTATCCATTAGTATATTTGCACCATGGAAGCACAAAGTCTACCGATAAATTTTTTGCCTATTATATTTCAAATGATAGTAGCCGCCGGTTTCGCGGTATTGGTGATGGTGGTAACGCACAAATTAGGCCCCAAGCGCAAAACCAGTGATAAACTGACCCCCTTTGAATCAGGTATCGAAGTTGTTGGTAATGCCCGTTCCGCTGTTTCTATTAAATATTTCCTGGTGGCTATACTCTTTGTATTGTTTGATGTGGAAGTAATATTTATGTATCCATGGGCAGTTAATTTTAAAGAATTTGCCGCGCAAGGCAAAGAGGGGATGATCGAAATGTTCATTTTTATGGGTACGCTTTTACTCGGCTTTATTTATATCATCAAAAAAGGAGCATTGGACTGGGATTAGGCCCCACCTAAATCCTCCCCGGTAGGGAGGACTTTATATTAATAAAATAATATGCCTGTATATTCTTAAAAGAAGCTTTTTAAAGTCTCCCCTACAGGGGGAGATTTAGAGGGGGCTTTGTTTAGACAGATTCTAAATACATTCCCTGCTATACATGGTGTATTTTTTACATAGTTATTTATTGTAAATTTGTACTCGTTATCGGCATATGCTGATAACGTGTTTATTCTATTTGTGCAGATCATGAGTGACATTCAAATTGTTGAAGCTCCACCGGGTGTAGAAGGATCAGGATTTTTTGCTACATCGCTTGATAAAGCAGTTGGCCTGGCGCGTTCGTATTCATTATGGCCGCTTCCTTTTGCCACTTCATGTTGCGGTATCGAGTTTATGGCCACAATGGCCTCAACCTACGATCTGGCCCGTTTTGGCGCCGAGCGTATGAGTTTTTCTCCCCGCCAGGCAGATCTATTGATGGTGATGGGTACTATATCCAAAAAGATGGGGCCGGTGTTAAGGCAAGTGTACCTGCAAATGGCCGAGCCACGCTGGGTATTAGCTATGGGTGCATGCGCGTCAAGCGGGGGTATATTTGATACCTATTCTGTGTTGCAGGGTATTGATGAGATTATCCCGGTAGATGTATACGTGCCCGGTTGCCCTCCAAGGCCCGAAGCCGTTATTGATGGCTTTATGCAGATCCAGAAACTGGTTCAAACTGAATCATTGCGCAGGAGAAGTTCACCCGAGTATCAAAAATTATTAGCTTCATACGGTATCCAATAATGGCTAAGATAACTAACGAAGAACTGCTCAACAGCATCACAGGCAAGTTTGAAAGCGAGGTAGCTAATATTACCGAGCCTTTCGGATTGCTGACCCTTGAAACCAGCCGCGAAAAGATCATTGATATCTTGACTTTTTTAAAGACTGATGCGAAGCTGCAGTTCATTTTTTTAACAGATATTACCGCTATCCATTACCCTGACCAGGAGAAACAGATAGGAGTTATTTATCACCTGCATAGTTTGGTAAATAATGTGCGCATCCGCATCAAGGTTTTTATGGCTGATGATAACTTGCATATACCAAGCGCCACCGTGCTTTGGGAAGGCGCTAACTGGATGGAACGCGAAACCTACGACTTTTTTGGGGTTGAGTTTGACGGGCATCCTGATTTAAGAAGAATATTAAATGTTGACGATATGACGGTTTTCCCGATGCGGAAAGAGTTCCCACTGGAAGACCCGAATCGTGTAGATAAAAGAGATTACTTTTTCGGAAGATAACAGCTGGAACTGCTATAGTAGTTTCATTGCCGTTGAAGAACAAATAATTGAATGAAGAACCATCCAGTATTTATTGATAACGATCCGCAGACCGAATATTCAACCTTGAATTTGGGGCCTACGCACCCGGCAACACACGGAGTTTTCCAGAACGTGCTGACCATGGATGGCGAGCGCATTGTTAACGGGGTATCAACCATTGGCTATATCCACCGTGCCTTTGAAAAGATCGCTGAGCACAGGCCTTTCTACCAGATCACCCCGCTTACCGACAGGATGAACTACTGCTCATCACCCATAAATAACATGGGCTGGCACATGACGGTGGAAAAGATGCTGGATATCAAGATGCCAAAACGCGTAGATTACATGCGCGTTATCGTGATGGAGCTTGCACGGATATCAGACCATATTGTTTGTAATTCGATATTAGGTGTCGATACCGGCGCATTGACCGGTTTCACCTACATGATGAAATACCGCGAGCATATCTACGAAATATACGAAGAGATCTGCGGATCGCGCCTTACGACCAATATCGGCCGTATCGGCGGTTTCGAGCGCAACTTTAACCGTATCGCTTTTGATAAGATCCGCAGCTTTCTGAAAATATTCCCGCCTAACTTAAAAGAGTTCGAAGCGCTGTTTAATCGCAATCGCATTTTCGTAGATCGTACAAAAGATGTGGCTGCTGTTGATGCTGAAACTGCTTTAAACTATAGCTGGAGCGGCCCTTTATTACGTGCTGCAGGTGTAGATTATGATGTGCGGGCGATGGAGCCTTACAGCTCATATGAAGATTTTGATTTTGAAGTACCTGTAGGTACCAACGGTGATGTTTACAACCGCTTTTTGGTGCGCAACGAGGAAATGTGGCAGAGTATGCGCATTATCGAACAGGCTTTGAATAAAATTGAAAAAGAAGATCCAAACATTTTCCATGCTGACGTGCCGGAGTTTTACCTGCCGCCGAAGGAAGAAGTTTATAATAATATGGAAGCCCTGATCTATCACTTTAAAATTGTGATGGGCGAAGTGCCGACTCCCAATACCGAAGTTTATCACGCGGTTGAAGGTGCCAATGGCGAACTGGGCTTTTACCTGGTAAATGATGGTGGTCGTTCGCCGTACCGCTTGCATTTCCGCAGGCCAAGTTTTATCAATTACCAGATGTATGCACCCATGAGCCGCGGTATGCTGCTTTCGGATGCGATAATTAACATGAGTAGTTTAAATGTTATTGCCGGAGAATTAGATGCTTAAAGTTGAAAATACAGGCGTTCCGGTTGAGTTTTCGCCGGCACTGATCAAACAGTTTGACGATATTGTAAGCCGCTATCCCGAAGGAAAGCAAAAATCAGCCTTGCTGCCTATACTGCATTTGGTACAGGCCGAATTTGGTTGGGTAAGCGCCCCAGCGATGGATAAGGTAGCCGAATATTTAAAGCTCCAGGATATTGAAGTGTACGAAGTAGCAAGTTTTTACAGCATGTATTTTTTACGCCCACAAGGCAAATATGTGCTTGAAGTTTGCCGCACCGGCCCCTGCTGTTTGGTAGGCGCCGAAAAGATAATGGATCATATCGAACAAAAGCTGGGTGTAAAAGAAGGCGAAGTAACGCCTGACGGTTTATTCAGCTGGCGCGGGGTGGAGTGTTTGGCTGCTTGCGGCTATGCGCCGGTGTTGCAGATAGGCCCTGAATATACTTTTTATGAGAATTTGACCAATGATTCGGTTGATGCATTGATCAGCGGGTTAAAGGCAAAAACAAATAATTAATGGTTACCAAATCGAGGTTGATCTATGGAGATGTAATTGCCCTGGCGGCGCTGATAGCAGCCTGGTTTTTTACAGAACACTTCACCAAAAACGTACTGGCAATGGGCCTGGTATTGTTGCTGTTGATAGGGCGTAGTATTTATTGGCATTTCACATGGTACAAGCAAACGGGTAAAATATATTAATAGCTAACAGAATTAATCAACATGAGCAGAACGAACCTGATATTTGCAGATACATTGTTTATAATCGTTTCGCTGATGATTTATAATACTGACGGCTTAAAAAAATACCCGGTTATACTGGCGCCGCTGCTCATTATAGCTTTTGCCAGTTGTGCAATAAGGCATATTACTTATTTTAACATGACCAGGAAAATTTATTAGATCAGAATAAAGCTAATAACTGAATGAAGGAAATTAACGATAGGACAAGATTGATACTATGGGATTCAGCATTATTGCTGGGTATCATTTTGTTGGTTCTGATAAGAGAGAATGCAAATCATTCCTATCTTATAACCGGTATAGTAACTGGGTTAATTTTATCAAATTGTGTTAGGAACCATATCTCCGTTTACAAATTAAGCGGTAAAATATATTAGTGTAATGGGACGCAAATTACTTTTAGAACATATAAACGTACCCGGCATCAACACCTTTGATGTATACCGGTCGAAGGGTGGTTATGCTGCTGTCGAAAAGGCTTTGAAAATGACCCCGAATGATATCGTGGAGGAGGTTAAAAAGTCAGGCTTGCGCGGCCGTGGCGGCGCAGGTTTTCCTACCGGGATGAAATGGAGCTTTTTGGCTAAGCCTGAAGGTGTGGCCCGTTACCTGGTTTGTAATGCTGACGAATCAGAGCCCGGTACTTTTAAGGATCGCTACCTGATGACCTATATCCCTCACTTATTGATCGAGGGTATGATCGTTGCCAGCTTTGCCTTAGGTGCCCATGCATCTTATATCTACGTGCGCGGCGAAATGATGCCGCAGATCCGCATCCTGGAAAAAGCCATCGCGGAAGCAAAAAATAAAGGATTTTTAGGTAAAAATATTTTAGGCACCGGCTACGATCTGGAACTTTATGTTCAGCCGGGCGGTGGCGCTTATATCTGCGGGGAAGAAACCGCATTATTGGAATCATTGGAAGGCAAGCGTGGTAACCCGCGTATCAAACCGCCATTCCCTGCTATTGCTGGTTTATATGGCTGCCCGACTGTGGTAAATAATGTTGAATCTATCGCAGCAGTAGTGCCCATCATCAACGAAGGCGGCGATGAATATGCCAAAATTGGTGTTGGCCGCAGCACAGGTACCAAGCTGATATCCGCAGGTGGAAATGTAAAAAAACCGGGCGTTTTCGAGATAGACCTGGGTTTACCGGTTGAAGAATTTTTGTATTCAGACGAATATTGTGGTGGTATCGCCAACGGCAAACGCTTAAAGGCGGTTGTAGCGGGTGGTTCATCCGTTCCTATCCTTCCGGCTAATTTGTTTTTGAAAACCATCAACAATGAGCCACGCCTGATGAGCTACGAATCCTTAGCCGATGGTGGTTTTGTTAGTGGTACCATGCTGGGCTCAGGCGGTTTTATCGCTTATGACGAAGACCAGTGTATCGTGCGCAACACCTGGAACTTCACCCGTTTTTATCACCATGAAAGCTGCGGACAATGTTCGCCATGCCGTGAGGGTACCGGCTGGATGGAAAAGGTATTGCATCGTTTAGAGCATGGTCATGGTAAAATGAGCGACATGGACCTGCTGATTGATGTATCTAAAAAAATTGAAGGGAACACCATTTGCCCATTGGGTGATGCGGCAGCCTGGCCGGTAGCCAGTGCGATACGCCACTTCAGGGATGAGTTTGAGTGGCATGTAACCAATGGTATTGAGGCAGTAACAAGAAACTATGGATTAGCGCATTATGCTGATCCGTTGCCGAAGCTGGAAGAGAAAGTAGCATAATTGAATGGCTCCTACGCAAGCGGTTATAATTGAATTTAACTATGGTCTTGAGGAAGACGAACCATTTTATGAATTATCAGATGACCTCCGTGTCTTGGTAGAAGAAAGTGGTTTGGGGGAATATGACGGGCACGAGATGGCAATGGATAATAGTGATGGCTCCTTTTATATATATGGGCCGGATGCTAAAAAGTTATACGAAGTAGTAAGAGAAAAAATAGAAAAAACACCATTTATGGGAGGCGCCATTGTCACGTTAAGATTTGGTCCACCAGAAAAAGGCGTTAAAGAAGTTAGTTTTACTTTGAATTTGAATTAATGAAAGTAACAATAGACGGAATACCGGTGGAAGTAGAACCCGGAACAAGCATCCTGAATGCCGCAAGGCAGATCGGTGGTGACATTGTTCCGCCTGCTATGTGCTATTATTCAAAATTGAAAGATAGCGGCGGTAAATGCCGTACCTGTTTGGTTAAGGTGAGCAAGGGCTCTGAAAAGGACCCACGCCCTATGCCTAAGCTGGTGGCTTCATGCCGCACCGCGGTAATGGATGGCATGGAAGTGCAGAACATCACATCACCTGAAGTAATTGAAGCACGCAAAGGAATAGTTGAAATGTTGTTGATCAACCACCCGCTGGATTGCCCAATCTGCGACCAGGCCGGTGAATGTGATCTGCAAAACCTGGCTTTCGATCATGGCAGGGCCAAAACCCGTTACGAATTCGATCGCCGGAAATTTGAAAAAATCGACATAGGTGATAAGATACAATTGCACATGACCCGCTGTATCCTATGCTACCGCTGTGTTTTTGTTGCTGACCAGATCACGGATCATCGCATACATGGCATATTGAACCGTGGTGATCATTCTGAAATATCAACCTATATCAAAGCCGCGGTTGACAACGATTTTTCGGGTAACGTAATAGATGTATGCCCGGTAGGCGCGTTAACTGATAAAACTTTCCGCTTTAAAAACCGTGTTTGGTTTACCAAGCCTGTTGAAGCGCACCGCGATTGCGACCATCCGGGTTGCAATGGTAAAGTGACCCTTTGGTATAAAGGTGAAGATGTATTGCGCGTAACAGCACGCAAGGATGTGTATGGCGAGGTAGAAGAGTTTATCTGCAACACCTGCCGTTTTGATAAGAAGAAAACCAGTGATTGGGTGATCGAAGGGCCACGTAAGGTATCGAATCAATCGGTGATCAGTTCCAATCATTATGATACCATGCATCCACTGCCGGTTGTGAAAACCAACCCGGTTTTGATGGAAGCTAATAAAGAACAATTTGAACGGGAGACACGCTTATAATGGAAACCGCTGATATTATCATAAAATTTGTATTGATCGTGATCATATTCACGATCAGCCTGGTGGTGGCCATGTATTCCACCTATGCCGAGCGCAAGGTGGCGGCTTTCTTCCAGGATAGGGTGGGCCCGAACCGTGCCGGTCCTTTTGGTATATTTCAGCCCCTGGCTGATGGCGCCAAATTTTTCCTAAAGGAGGAGATCATTCCCACTAACTCTAATGCATTTTTGTTCATAGTTGGCCCTTCGTTGGCCATTATGACCGCTTGTATAGGCTCTGCTGTAATTCCATGGGGCCAAACGCTGACCATAGGCACACATAAGATCCCTTTGCAGGTAGCCGATATTAATGTAGGGGTGCTTTACATATTTGGCGTGGTTTCGCTTGGCGTGTATGGCATCATGATAGGTGGTTGGGCATCCAATAATAAATATTCGCTGTTGGGCGCTATCCGGGCTGCGTCACAAAATATCAGCTACGAAATTGCCATGGGGCTTTCCATCATCGCCCTGTTGATGACGACCGGTACGTTAAGCTTAAAGGAAATTGCTGAACAGCAGCATGGCTGGCATTGGAACATAGTTTATCAGCCATTAGGTTTCCTGATATTTATTATTTGCGCTTTCGCCGAAACCAACCGGGCACCATTTGACCTGCCCGAGTGCGAAACCGAGCTGGTAGGCGGTTATCATACTGAATACTCCTCCATGAAACTGGGTTTTTACCTATTTTCTGAATATATCAATATGTTCGTTTCATCGGCAGTGATGGCTACACTATACTTTGGCGGATATAATTTCCCCTTCATGCATAGTTTGGGCCTGTCTGAAAATTGGGTGACCATATTAGGCGTTATCGCGTTGTTTATTAAGATATTTGCGTTCATCTTCTTCTTTATGTGGGTACGCTGGACAATCCCGCGTTTCCGCTATGACCAGTTGATGGACCTGGGCTGGAAAACATTAATACCGCTGGCAATAGCCAACATTGTGATAACAGGCATAGTTATGACCTTCATCAAATAATTAGAGAAAAGGATCAAATGGAATCATTAAGTAATAAAAAAAAGGTAGTTGACAACAGGCCACTCAGTTTATGGGAGCGGGCTTATTTGCCTGCAATTATCCGCGGCATGTCAATCACCATGAAACACTATTTGTTCACTAAGGATGTTACCATCCGCTATCCTGAACAAAAGCGTGAGTTTTCTGAAAATTTCCGCGGCATGCATTCGCTAAAGCGTGATGAAGATGGACGCGAACGCTGCACCGCTTGCGGCCTGTGTGCTTTATCATGCCCGGCAGAAGCGATCACTATGATATCGGCAGAACGCCAGCCTGGTGAAGAGCATCTATACCGCGAAGAAAAATACGCCGCAGTTTACGAGATCAATATGCTGCGCTGCATTTTTTGTGGGTTGTGTGAAGAGGCCTGCCCTAAGGAAGCGATCTATTTAGACGGTGATATTGTGCCATCCGACTACCTGAGGAAAGATTTTATATACGGTAAAGACAAATTAGTAGAGGCGCCCTTAAATCAATAAAAGAAGTTTATAACTTTGCCTCGATTTTTGGGGCAGGGTTATATTGTAAATAATAAAAATGAATTTATTTTACTTCATCGCATTTTTGTCCATACTGTTCGCGGTACTGGTAATATCTGCAAAAAACCCTGTGCATAGTATACTTTACCTTATACTCACATTTTTCACCTTTACTGTCCAGTATATCCTGCTTAACGCCCAATTTTTGGCTGTTGTAAACTTTATTGTATACATGGGGGCCATCCTGGTGCTGTTTTTATACACGCTGATGCTGATCAACCTGAACAAGGATTCGGAACCGGTGAAATCAAACATGGTGAAGATAGCCGCGGTATTAGGCGGTGGCTGCTTATTGGTAGTGATCGTGGCCTCGCTAAAGGCGGTTGGCATTTCGCAGCCGTTATTACTGAAAGACCCGGGATTGGGTTTAGTAAAAAACCTGGGTAAAGTATTGTTCAACGAATTTTTACTGCCGTTTGAAGTATCGTCATTGCTGTTGTTGTCGGCAATGGTAGGCGCGGTATTACTGGCTACTAAAGACCCAAAAACTACGTGATGGAAAGTTTATTTAAAACCGTACAATCAGTACCGCTTAATCATTATGTGTTGTTAAGCGCGATCATATTTTCTATCGGAGTAACCGGTGTATTGATCCGCAGGAACGCGATCGTAATTTTTATGTCGATTGAGCTGATGCTGAATTCTGTTAACCTGCTGCTTACCGCTTTTTCCGTTTATCGCGGGGATGCTACCGGCCAGGTTTTCGTGTTTTTCATTATGGCCCTGGCCGCGGCAGAAGTTGCCGTAGGATTGGCTATCATCGTAATGATCTATCGCAATACAAACTCGGTGGATATTAATGTGCTGAACAGGCTGAAGTGGTAGGCCCCACCCAACCCTCCCCGGAAGGGAGGGCTTTGAGCAAAGGCTATATTTTAAAAGGATTGTAAATATTAAGTATTAAAAACATAAACCAAAAAGTCTCCCCTACTGGGGGAGATTTAGAGGGGGCTCACACAACATGGATAAATATATCTGGCTTATTCCTTTATTACCTTTAGCTGGTTTCCTGATCAACGGGCTTGGCCGTAATATCTTGTCGAAAAGTGTTATTGGCTTTATAGGCTGCTCAGTGATACTTGTTTCATTTGGATTGAGCGTTGGTGCTTTTTTACAGATCAAATCTTCAGGTGTACCTATCAATGTAAGCCTATTTGATTGGTTTGACCTTGGATTTTTTAAAGTTCAGTTTGCCTTTTTGGTTGATCAGTTAAGCGCTTTAATGCTGCTGATCATAACTGGCGTAGGCTTACTGATCCACTTATATTCGGTAGGATATATGCATCATGATGAAGGTTTTGGTAAGTTTTTCGCTTATCTCAACCTGTTCGTTTTCTTTATGTTGCTGCTGGTATTAGGGTCAAACTACCTCATCATGTTTATCGGTTGGGAAGGCGTGGGGTTATGCTCTTACCTGCTCATCGGGTTCTGGTTTACCAATCCCGATTATGCGGATGCCGCCAAAAAGGCCTTTATCATGAACCGTATTGGCGACCTGGGTTTTATCATTGGCGTGTTCCTGATCATCGGTATTTTCGGAAGTGTTACCTTTTCGGATATCTTCCCTAAGGCTGCTTCGATGCACGGCAACGAGGTGCCGTTTACCCTGATCACTATGCTACTGTTTGTTGGTGCGGTTGGTAAATCGGCACAGATACCACTATTTACCTGGCTTCCAGACGCTATGGCTGGTCCAACCCCGGTTTCAGCGTTGATACACGCCGCAACCATGGTTACAGCCGGTGTATATATGGTTGCACGTTCTAATATTTTATTCACTCTGGCCCCTGCCACCATGACGGTTATTGCGGTTATTGGTTTGGCTACTGCGGTATTCGCGGCATTGATCGCGCTTTCGCAAACAGATATTAAAAAGGTATTGGCTTATTCAACCGTATCCCAGTTGGGTTATATGTTTTTAGGTTTGGGTGTTGGCGCTTATACCGGCGCGTTCTTCCATGTACTTACGCATGCCTTTTTCAAAGCTCTATTATTCCTCGGTGCAGGTTCTGTAATTCACGCGATGAGCAATGAACAGGATATGCGCAAGATGGGCGGGTTAAAAGGAAAGCTCCGTATCACATTTATTACCATGCTGATCGGCACACTTGCCATATCAGGTATACCGCCATTTGCAGGTTTCTTTTCTAAGGATGAGATACTGGCACACACTTTCGCACATAGCACAACCATGTATGTTATCGGTGTTATCACAGCGATGTTCACCTCTTTCTATATGTTCCGGATGCTGTATCTTACTTTTTATGGTAAGTTCCGCGGCACAATTGAACAGGAACATCATTTGCATGAATCACCCCCAAGCATGACCATACCTCTTATCGTACTGGCTGCACTTTCGGTAGTTGGTGGTTTTATAGGTATCCCCGAAGCATTAGGCGGTCATCACTGGCTTGAACATTTCCTGGCGCCGGTGTTTGAACAATCTACTGCTATATTACCGGCTTCACATTTAAGCTCATCAACAGAGATCGCATTAATGGTAGCTTCGGTTACCGGGGCAGTGCTGGCATTAGCTTATGCTTACTTCAAGTACGTAAAAGGTGCGCATGTGCCGGCAGCGGATACGGAAGAGCGCCCCGGATTGGTTAGCCTATCCTATCATAAATTTTATATTGATGAGATATACGATTGGCTGATCCGCAAACCATTGGATGCATTATCAATTTTCTTTTATAAGGTGGTTGATCTGCTTGCTATAGATGGCATAGTAAATGGCCTGGGTAAAGGCACCATAAAATCCAGTAAAGGTTTCCGGCTTTTGCAAAGCGGTAATGTTGGCTTCTACATCTTTATGATGGTTGTAGGTATCATCGCCATATTAGTATATAGTTTTTACAGTTTAGTTAAGATATAACAATAAGCGTTTACGATTTTAAAAATGACAGTTAGTATTTTACTCTTTTTGCCGATTGTTGCAGCCCTTGTTGTTCTATTACTCAAAAATGAGGTAGCTAAGTATGCCGCGCTGGCATTCGCCGTTGCCGAACTGGTTGTTGCCAGTATATTTTTGAGCCGCTTTATACCCGATGCATCCAGCCAGTTTGGTGTGTTCGCTTCCTGGATACCAAAAGCAGGTGTTTATTTTAATGCGGGCATCGATGGTATCAGCATGATCATGGTGATACTTAGCACGCTACTGGTTCCGCTTATTATACTATCTACCTTCAAGCATCAGTACAAAAATGCCTCCGCGTTTTATGCCCTGATCCTGTTCATGCAGGCCGGGATGCTGGTCGTATTTACCGCGCTTGATGGCTTTTTGTTTTATGTGGGATGGGAAGCAGCTTTGATCCCTATCTACTTTATCAGCGCGATGTGGGGCGGCGAGAACAGGATACGCGTCACCATCAAATTCTTTATTTATACGTTCGCAGGTTCGTTATTTATGCTGGTAGCTTTGATCTACCTATACTTGCAAAACCCGGCACGCACTTATGAACTGCATGATTTTTATGAATTGACTTTAACTGCCACTCAGCAAAGCTGGGTATTCTGGGGTTTCTTCCTGGCGTTTGCCATCAAGATGCCGGTATTCCCTTTCCATACATGGCAGCCCGATACTTATACCGAATCTCCATCGGCAGGTACCATGATGTTATCTGGTATCATGCTAAAGATGGGTATTTATGGAGTGATCCGCTGGTTAATTCCTATAGCACCACTTGGTTTGCAAAAATGGGGAGAGATGGCAGTTATCCTATCAATCATAGGTATTGTTTACGCATCCATCATCGCCTTTAAACAAAAAGACGGCAAACGTTTGGTGGCTTACTCATCCATAGCTCACGTGGGGCTGATAGCCGCGGCATTATTCACCTTATCCCGCTTTGGGGGTACATCTCATTGGCTGGCGCAAAATGTACAGGGAGCTTTGATACAAATGCTGAATCACGGTATCAATGTGGTAGGCTTGTTTTTTGTATGGGACATTATCAGCACACGCCTCGGCACACGCGATATCGACCAGTTAGGCGGCATAGCGAAGATCGCGCCTAAGCTTGCCATAGCCTTTTTAATTATTGTGCTGGGTACAGTTGCCTTGCCGTTAACCAACGGCTTTATAGGGGAGTTTTTATTATTGAATGGTATTTTCCAATACAATATATGGTTTGTAGCAGTAGCCGGATTAACGATGATATTTGGCGCGGTGTATATGCTGCGAATGTATAAAAGCGTAATGTATGGCGAAACCAATGCCCTAACCATTACATTTACCGATATCAGTGGTTCGGAAGTGATTGTGCTGGGTGTGATTTGTACTTTGATTATTGTTATTGGTGTTTATCCGCAACCGATCCTGCATATTTCGGAAGCTGCGGTTAATGATCTGATCAATTCGTTGAATGCTAAAATGATGCAGGTAAAACCGTAAGAATTAAAGAAAATGAATACCTTAATTATATTATCTATTCTACCCATACTGGTTTTATACCTTGGATTATACAAGGCAAAGAAAGCTCTATTGCCGGTTACTGTGATTGGTTTGCTGGTGGCATTAGGCGCAGCAATTTACCAATGGACTAAATTGGACGAAGCCCATCCTATTTATCACAATATGATGTTGTTCAATAATTTCTCGGTAGCATTTTCGGCGATTACTATTGTTTCCACCATACTGATATTATTACTATCGAAGGATTATTTCGAAAAGATAAGTACCCACGTAGCCGAATATTACGCTATTATACTGTTTTCATTAGCGGGTATTATCGTGATGGTGTCCTACTATAACTTAGTGATGCTATTTATTGGCATCGAGATCATGTCGGTTAGTTTGTATATCCTCGCAGGTATTAAAAAGAATGATTTCGCTTCAAATGAAGCCTCTTTAAAATACTTCCTGATGGGGGCATTTTCTACCGGCTTTTTATTGTTTGGTATTGCATTGATCTATGGCGCTTCCGGCTCATTCAGCCTCGAAGCTATCCGCGATTGGGTACTAACGCATCCCAAAGGCATCGACCCATTATTCTATACCGGCATCATGCTTATCACCGTGGGGCTATGCTTTAAAGTAGGGGCTGCGCCGTTCCATTTCTGGGTGCCTGACGTATATGAGGGCTCACCAACGCTAATCATGGCCTTCATGTCAACCGTGGTTAAAACCGCCGGATTTGCCGCTTTTCTGCGTCTGTTTGCGGAGTGCTTTGCCCCGGTGGCAGATTTCTGGATGCCGGCCCTGTTGATCATTACCATTATCACCTTATTTATAGGCAATATTACCGCGCTATACCAGCAAAGCTTCAAACGTATGCTGGCATTTTCGAGCATATCTCATGCTGGGTATTTACTTTTCGCGATCGTGGCGTTAGGGGTTGGCTCTGCTAATGCGGTGTTTATGTATTCTACTGCTTATTCCATCGCATCTATCATCGCCTTTGGCGCCCTGATCCTGGTTCAACAGCAATCAGGCAACGACAATTTTGATAGCTTCAACGGACTGGCAAAAAAGAACCCATTCCTTGCGCTGGTTTTAACGGTTGCCATGTTGTCATTGGCGGGTATACCCCTTACTGCGGGCTTTATAGGTAAGTTCTTTGTCTTTTCCGGCGCTTTATCACAATACCATACCACGATGGTTATCTTAGCCGTAATAAATGCTATCATTAGTATTTTCTACTACTTCAGGGTGATCATTGCTATGTATTTCCGCAGCAGCGAGCGGGAAGAAGTAACTGTGCCCGGCTATTTTAATTTTGTATTGGGCCTGTCGGCAGTAATTACCATCATCATTGGCGTGTATCCTGGTTTCATCGCCAACCTTATTTAATCCGTAAGTACAATACTATTAATTAATTTTATATTAGTAGTTTTACGGAGATAGTGAATGGAACAATTCTGGGAACACCTTCAAAATTTAACAGACGCTCAGGCCATTATAAGGAAAGGTGGTTTTTACTTTTTACTTGTTGTAGTTTTTGCTGAAACCGGCTTGTTTTTTGGTTTCTTTTTACCGGGGGATTATTTGCTGGTACTTGCCGGGATCTTATGCGCCGCGGGTATGGTTGATGTACCCATCTACACATTGGTAATATCACTGATCCTTGCGGGCGTTTTAGGTAATTATACCGGGTATTGGTTTGGCTATCGTACCGGGCCGGTATTGTTTAAACGCAACGAATCCATCTTCTTTAAAAAGCGTTATGTAACCATGGCCGAAGCGTTTTACGCCAAGCACGGCGCCATTGCTTTGGTTTTAGGTAGATTTTTCCCAATAATTAGAACTTTTGCCCCTATCTTTGCAGGGGTTGTTAAAGTTGATTTTAAAAAGTTCACCTTATACAATTTTATAGGCAGCATATTGTGGGTAAGCACTTTAACTCTTACTGGATTCTTTTTAGGAAGAAAATATCCGGATGAGATTAGGGACTATCTTAAATATGTTGTTTTAGGATTAATTGTAATTACATCGATCCCTTTGATTTACGCCTACCTCAAAAAAAGACTGAGCAAGGAAGAATCTGAGGATAATAAATGATATCTATAATATGAGTACACAACACCCCTGGCACCAGGTTTCTCCCGGCGATAACGTGCCGGAATCAGTTAATGCGATAATTGAAATACCCAAAGGCTCAAAAGCTAAATATGAAATTGATAAGGAGTCGGGTTTATTAAAGCTCGACCGTGTTCTTTTTTCTTCTGTAATGTATCCGGCTAATTATGGGTTTATCCCGCAAACGTATTGTGACGACCATGACCCGCTGGATATATTGGTACTATGCTCTGTGGATGTGTTCCCGATGTCGATCATCGAAGCTAAGGTAGTAGGCGTTATGCACATGGTAGATAATGGCGAGCAGGATGATAAGATAATCGCGGTAGCCAAAAATGACATGTCGGTAAATTATATTGATGATTTGAGTGAATTACCACCACATTTTATGAAAGAGATCGTTCGTTTTTTCCAGGATTATAAGAAACTGGAAGGTAAAAATGTGACCATCGAACATCTTTTAGGCAAACGGTATGCGCATAAAGTAATCACCGAAAGCCAGGAGTTGTATAAGTCCACTTTTCCGTCGTACCAATAAATTAATTGATGGACCCTGCGCATTACGAAATAAGTGTATTTTATATCTTCCTAACCATATTTTTGGTTTTGCTCAACGGCTTTTTTGTGGCTGCAGAGTTTGCCATGGTAAGGGTCCGGGGTTCGCAAATTGAAATCAAGGCAAAAACAGGGAGCGGCGTAGCAAAAGTAGCACGGGGCATACTACATAACCTGGATGGCTACCTGGCTGCAACTCAATTAGGTATCACCATAGCATCACTTGGGCTGGGCGTTGTGGGCGAAGGTGTGGTTACTAATATAGTGCTGCGCGGGTTTATGTCGGTAGGCATTGTCCTTTCGCCCGGTTTTATTACGGCCAGCCACGTTGTAGCATTCTCTGTTATTACCATTTTACATATCGTATTTGGCGAACTGGCGCCGAAATCATTAGCCATACAAAAATCGGTGCGTACAGTGATGACCGTTTCCTTACCGCTCAGGCTTTTCTTTGTGGTTTTCAGGCCATTCATCTGGGTGCTAAATGGCTTCGCAAATTTTATTTTAAGGCTTATGGGGATAAGTACTTTAGAAGGGGGTGAGGCTCACCATAGTTCTGAAGAGTTGCAATACCTGTTAGAACAAGGTAAAGAAACCGGCGCACTGGATTCTAACGAACACGAGCTGATACAAAATGTGTTTGATTTTAATGAGCGCGTGGTTAAAAACATTATGGTGCCCCGTACCAAAATATCAGGCATTGAGGTTAGCACGGACAAAGAAGATCTGCTGGAAATACTGATAACCGAAGGATACTCCCGCATGCCTGTGTATGATGAAGTGATTGATAAGATCATAGGGGTTGTACATGCTAAAGATATTTTGCCTTTGCTTGCACGTAACGAAGAGATCGTATTAAAGAATATCATCCGCAAGCCTTACTTCGTGCCGGAAACAAAGAAAATAAATGACCTGATGGCCGAGCTGCAGCAAAAGCGCATTCAGATCGCTATTGTGCTGGATGAATTTGGTGGTACCGCCGGTATGGTGACTTTGGAAGATATTGTGGAAGAACTGGTAGGCGAGATACAGGATGAGTACGATGAGGAAAAGCCGATAGTGGAAAAGGTAAACGATACCGAGTTTATAGTGAACGCGCTTGCGCCTATTTATGATGTGAACGAGCACTTACCGCATGACCTGCCCGAGGATGGCGACTATGACACCGTATCGGGCTGGCTAGGCCATATCTTTGGTAAAATACCCGATGTGGGTGAGCAAAAGGAATCAAGCGGCTATAATATTACGGTACTCAAAAAATCCGATCAGAATATTGAATCAGTAAAGCTCGAGCTATTGCTGAATGCCGAAGACACCGTAGACCTGCATTAAAACCCTCCCGGCAATGCAACTCTTTTATACACCCGATATAGATGCCGCATCTTCAACTTATTATCTTAACGAGGAGGAAAGCAAGCATGGCATCAAAGTATTGCGTTTGCAAGCGGGCGACCAGGTGCAGTTGATTGATGGCAAAGGCAATTTATACACTGCTGCTATAACAGATGCCCATCCCAAAAGAACGCAACTTCAGATTGTTTCGGTACAAAAAGAGTTTAATAGAAGGAACCATTACCTGCACATAGCTGTAGCCCCAACCAAAAATATCGAACGATTGGAATGGTTTTTAGAAAAAGCTACAGAGATTGGTATCGATGAGATATCGCTGATCATTTGCCAGCGTTCCGAGCGGAAGGAAGCCAAAGTAGACCGTTTGAACAAGATCATTACTTCGGCCATCAAACAATCTCTCAAAGCGTATCATCCTATATTAAATGAGCCCATCGCTTTAAATAAGTTACTGGCCGCGCCCTTTGACGGGCAAAAATTTATCGCCCATTGCGAACCAGGGGATAAATTGACCTTAAAAGAACAGCTTAAGCCCCAGGGCAGGTATTTAATATTAATTGGCCCCGAAGGCGATTTTACACCCAAAGAAATTGAGGATGCATTAAAAAATGATTTTAAAGCCATAACTTTAGGAGAAAGCCGTTTAAGAACAGAGACCTCGGCTTTGGAGGCCTGTTTCGAGGTGAACTTTTTAAACCGGATATGAGAGTTTTTTCAATTATTGCTTTGATTGCTTTTTTCTGTTTGAGCAGCTTTAATGCGCCAACCTACAAAATGGGCAAGCTTAAATACAATGGCGGCGGGGATTGGTATGGCGACCGCACAGCCTTACCCAACCTGATCAAATTTTGCAACGAAAATTTAAAAACGAATTTCCAGGCCGAGGACGAAACGGTTGAAGCAGGCAGCGCTGAGGTATTTAATTACCCTTTTATTTTTATGACCGGGCATGGCAATGTGATCTTCTCTGACCAGGAGGCCCGCAACCTGCGCAAGTATTTAACCGGTGGAGGTTTTTTGCATATTGATGATAATTACGGGCTCGATAAATTTATCAGGCCGCAAATGAAAAAAGTATTTCCTGAACTTGATTTTGTAGAACTGCCGCTTAATTATCCCATCTATCACCAAAAATTCGACTTCCCAAATGGCCTGCCTAAAGTGCATGAACATGATGGTAAACGTCCGCAAGGTTTTGGATTGATCTACAAGGGCAGGCTGGTTTGTTTTTATACGTATGAGTGCGATCTGGGCAACGGTTGGGAGGATTTTGGCACCTATGCCGGCGATACGCAGGAAACTCGCTTAAAAGCCTTGAAAATGGGCGCTAATTTGGTGCAGTATGTACTAACGCAGTAGTCTGAACCATGATTGAACGGATTGACCCGATTACCATGATTATATTTGCACTAATACCCTAATCTTTAATACCCATGTACAAACTAAAAGTAAATGATCACTTTGATTATAAAATTGAGAAGAGCGATGATGAATTATTGATCAATGAGGAGGAGATAAATGCGGATATCCAGCAGCTAAACCCCTCAGCTTATCATATCATCAATAATTTACGATCATATAATGCTGAGGTGATCAGCTTTGAGAGGGAAACCAAAACTGCGGAAATAAAGGTAAACGGCACGATATATACTATTGCAGCGAAGGATCAATATGATATTTTGCTTGATCAATTGGGTTTAAGCAGCTTGAACAGTGCTAAGGTGAGTGAAATAAAGGCTCCGATGCCGGGTTTGGTGCTTAAGCTTTTTGTAACCGAAGGCAGTGAAGTAAAAAAAGGGGATAACCTGTTTATACTGGAAGCCATGAAAATGGAAAATATCATCAAATCGCCGGCTGATGTTATTGTTAAAACCGTAAAGATAAAACCGGGAGATAAAGTAGAAAAAGGACAAGTACTGTTAATATTCTCGTAGAGACGCGATACTTTGCGCCTCTGGAAATAAAAGAAAATTAGAAGACGCAAAGTGTTGCGTCTCTACAAACAAAAAAGGCGCTGATCATTTAATCAGCGCCTTTTTTTATAAATATAGAGATCCAAGTTTATCTGGCCTTGTATGCTTTAGGTTTTTTCACACTGTAGTGTGGCTTGCCTGACGGATTGATCTCAGGTGCTCCAACCATGGTCATGGCGCAACGGAATCCAACTTCAGCGCTTGATTCAGTTTCGTCCATAAACCTGCGGGTAGCGGGGTTTAACCAAAATGCCATATCATTCCACGAACCACCTTTGAAAATTTTTGAATGGTCATTCACCAAAGTGGTTGTACCATACAAGGTTGAATTTACAGAGTCAGCAGCTCCCCTGAAATCGGGATTGTAAGGCTTGCCTGCCAACGGGTTTTTAGGGGCGATTGGGCCTGCCGCTGTTGTTGTATTCGGGCTTGCAGTTGTAGCATTTGGGTTAGTTGTGTTCGCCAATGCATTTTGTGTAGCAACTAAATCAGCATAGCTCATTTTCTTCGCTGATTTTGACGGATCTTTAATAGGCTTGCCATATTTATCCTTGGCATATAGTCCTTTTTCAGGATCAGATAATCTTTTATTGGTGTATTCATTACCACGGAATGGGTTAAAATCTTCAAACTCCTCAAATGAAGTTTGGCGATAAGTATCCTGCACCCATTCGTTAACGTTGCCTGCCATGTTATATAAGCCAAAATCGTTAGGTGCATATGATCTTACTTCAGCGGTTATTTCCGCCTTATCATTCAAATAGCCGCCAACACCCATGTTGTCACCGCTTCCGCGTTTAAAGTTGGCCATGATCAATCCACGTGTTTTTGATTTGGCAGAGCGTACGCCCAGGCCGTTCCATGGATATACTTTGTTATTATCAATATTTTCAAATTCAGTATTGCCGATCAATGATAAAGCAGCATATTCCCATTCAGCCTCTGATGGCAAACGGTAGCCTTGTTTTAATATGCCATCTTCTATACGTGCAGGCCTTACTGGTTTTCCTGCCTTTCCGTTAGCACCGGTTGCTGTTTTAGCATTAGGGCTTATATCGGCTATCATTTTTTTACCGTCAATCCCTGGGCCCTTATATTGCCCGTTCAGGTAGATATCAGTATTGAAAGGGTCCTTATTAGCAGCTACAGGAGCAGCCTGTCCGTTTTTACCTTTAGCGCCTTGTCCTGATGCGTCTTTCCAGCTCGCTAATCTACCGGTTTCACGCAAAATATTTTCGTTCATCCGGTCAGTTCTCCAGGTACAGTAGTCTTGCACCTGGTCCCAGCTTACTCCTACTACCGGATAATCCTGGAAAGCCGGGTGACGCAGATAGTTATCTACATAAGGCTCGTTGTAGGATAAAGGCTTGCGCCAAACTAATGTGTCGGGCACTGCATTATAATACAATTCATGATCGCCGGGGAAGGTAACACCTATCCAGTGCAGGTAATCAAGCCAATCCTGGTTTGATACCTCGGTTTCGTCCATATAAAATGAAGGAACGGTTACCCTGCGGCGCACGTTGTTATAATCGTATGTTACGTCCTGGTCGGCACTTCCACCCATTACAAAGGTACCACCTTCTATCGGAACAAGGCCCGGGCCGGGTGCAGGATGTGCTTTCCTGAACCGCTCATAACCACCGTTAGATTTGTCATTATAAGTGATCCCGGTTTTTGAAGACTGTGGACGTTTACTGCAGCTGCTTAATAAAGCTCCTAAACCAAGCAGCACTAAAGCAGTTCTCGTAAAAAGTATTTTCATATTTTTACTATTATTAATGGGTAAATTTAAAAAAAATGAATTAATAATTAAACTCAGTTGTTATATTAATTTCAAGCAAGGAATAAACCTTTATTTGCCTTTAAACGTAAAACTACGCATTGAGTTACAATAATCTCACTTTTTGAATATATTGGTACACACTCAGATTTTAAGTTTTACGTTAAGGGTAAGAAAAAGCTCTTAAACTATGCAGATATTTTTTAAATAATAACGCTAAATTGCACCAATGAAGTTTTTTACCCTGAAAGCGAGTAATCTTTTCTTTTATACTTTATGTTTACTCCCATCTATAGCATTGGCGCAAACCAATACTAACGGAACCAATTCAAACGCGATACCAACTGCGGTTCCCTTCCTGATGATAACACCTGATTCACGTTCGGGTGCGATAGGTGATGCAGGTGTCGCGCTGTCTCCTGATGCAAATGCCAATTTCTGGAACCCGTCAAAGCTTGCTTTCATTGAAGATAATGATGTCCTTTCGGCATCTTACAGTCCGTGGCTGCGCTCGTTGGTTCCTGATGTAAGCCTTTCTTATGTAGCATATGCGCACAAGCTTGATGACAGGAATACTTTTGGAGCTTCCCTTCGCTACTTTAACCTCGGCTCGATTGATCTTACAGATGGAGTTCAAACCCCGCTGGGTACTTATGTGCCCAACGAGTTTTCGGTAGATGCTTCCTTTGCACGTAAGTTTGGTAATGATTTCTCGCTTGGTTTAAGCTTACGTTATATACACTCCAGCCTGGCCAACGGGCCTTTTTCAGGCCAGCAGGTTAAGGCAGGAAACGCTGTTGCAGCTGACGTATCTATGTTTTATAAAAAGCAGATGCAGGAGTTTGGTAATGATGCTTTGTTCTCCTTCGGGGTCAATATATCTAATATCGGCACCAAGATCAGTTATACAGATAATGGCACAAAATACTTTTTGCCCACTAATTTAAGGATCGGCGCAGCCAACACCTTTAACCTGGATGAAACCAACCAACTAACTTTCGCACTTGATTTTAATAAATTATTAGTGCCTACTCCACCAATCAGGGACTCAGATGGCAATATTATTGAGGGTAAGAATGATGACCGATCTGTAGTATCGGGTATCTTCGGCTCATTTGCTGACGCTCCGGGCGGATTTAGTGAAGAAATGAAGGAGATCAGTATTTCTCCGGGTGTTGAGTATTGGTATAACAAGCAATTTGCTTTGAGGGCCGGTTATTTTTACCAAAACCCCGCTAAAGGTGGCTTGCATTATGTGACCCTGGGTACTGGCTTTAAGTACGACGTTTTTGCGTTTGATTTCTCCTATATAGCTGCCAGCCAGCAAAATAGTCCTTTGGCAAATACTCTGCGCTTTACTTTAATGGTTAACTTTGGAGCAGGCAAAAAGTAATGAGTAAGATTAAAGTAGGCTTCGGTTTTGATGTACACCAGCTAAAAGAGGGTCATCCCTTTATTTTAGGCGGAGTAAACCTGGAGCATCATTCAGGCGCTTTCGGCCATTCCGATGCAGATGTGTTGCTCCATGCCATATGTGACGCCCTATTGGGAGCTGCAAATCTTCGCGATATCGGTTTTCATTTTTCAAACCAGGACGAACGCTGGAAAGGTATCAGCAGTTTAGTACTGCTACAGGAAGTGGCGTGGTTATTAAAAGAAAAAGACTGGTTGATAGGTAACATCGATGTAATGGTATGCCTCGAGGCTCCGAAGATCAATCCTCATATACCCGCTATGAAAACTCATATAGCCAATGCGGCTGCCATCAGCGAGGATGACATCTCTATAAAAGCTACCACCAACGAGCAAATGGGCTTTATCGGCCGCCAGGAAGGTGTAGTTGCGTATGCGGTTTGTTTGATCGAGAAGACTTGAGAATTTAAGATCAATACTCCATAACTCAAGACATTACGCTTTTAGCGCCTTTCCCTTTACGCTCACGTTCCCGGTACGTTTCAACACGCCCCAACCATGCAGCTCGCCTTTTAAGGCTTTGCGTATCGACTTGAACAGGATATAATACATCAGCTGCCTCCATATAAAACGTTGTGGAATGATATATACCAACTTCTTGTAATCCTCCTTCTCCATTTTAAAGGCTATGATAGCCACGATGAAATCGATCAATACAAATAACACGTAGTAGGTTAATATCTTGCCGGGTTTATCGCCAAGCAGGCCGATGATCATCATCAGGTCGGCAAGGGGCGAAAATAATGGCAGGATGATCTGGAAGATAAGAATATTGGGCATGCCCACCATCCCAAAAAACTTATATTTTGGATTAAACAACGCGCTGCGGTTTTTCCAGAAACTTTGTATCACACCAAAACTCCAGCGGAAACGCTGTTTCATCAGCCCGCTTAATGTTTCAGGGGCTTCTGTATAAGCTATTGCTTCGGCACAATTTTTTATGATGTAGCCCTGTTTTAATATACGCATGGTGAGGTCGCAATCCTCAGCCAAAGTATCATAAGTAAAGCCTCCGGCCTTAGTGATGGCAGACTTGCGGAAGGCACCGATAGCTCCCGGAACTACGGTAATACTATTAAGCAGGTCGAATGCCCGGCGATCCATATTTTGCGCAGTGATATATTCTATCGATTGCCAACGGGTTACCATATTGTTCTCATTACCTACTTTAACGGTACCTGCAACGGCTCCTATTTCTTTATCTGTGAAATAGGTCATCAGGTGGTAAACGGCATCATCTTTTAGCTGTGTATCAGCATCAATACAAACTACAAAATCATGGTTGGAGTGCGAGATCCCGAAATTTAATGCCGATGCCTTGCCGCCGTTTGGCTTAGTAAAGACCTTAACCTGCGGATGATTGCCATAAGCCTCGTTAACCAGCTCGTAGGTTTTGTCCTTTGATCCGTCATCAACAAATATGATCTCGAAATGCTTGTAATCTATTTTTAAAAGGCTCTGAATAGTTTTTATAGCCGTAACTTCTTCATTGTAAGCAGGCACGATAATACTTACCGGGGCAAGCTTCGTATTGCTCAACCGTACAGTCTTGTCTTTCTTATCCTCGTAAAATTGTCTCGCTGCCAATACACCTATCAGCACAACACGGCCTATGGCCAGGAAAATAGCGGAGAGGAACAGGTATAAGAAAAACCAGTTGCCAAAGAATATACCCTGGATAAAAATATCATACAGGGTGCCCATTACCCCGCTGTTGGCATCATC
>DATHKT010000013.1:0-98869 GCA_035489035.1 Mucilaginibacter sp. | reverse complement strand
TTGCTCAAGCAAAAAGAGGACGCGGTGAAGCATTCGTCGGCTTACCAGATGTATGTAGGGGATGACGGGAACGGCGACCGGGACAAATGGTACAAGTATACGCACCCGGATGACCCGGACGATCAGAACGAGGGGACCTTTTCGGCTTTGGGTAATGATATGAAGTTCTGGATGGATAAGCAGAGCTACAACTTCAAGAACAATATCAAGGAGTGGATGAGCGAGATCCTGCAGGTGCTCTACGCGGCGGCTATCCTGTGCATCAATACCATACGGACCTTTTATTTGATCGTATTGGCGATCCTGGGTCCGTTGGTTTTCGGCTTTGCAGTGTTTGATGGCTTGCAGCATACGCTGACGCAGTGGCTGGCGCGCTATATCAATATCTTTTTGTGGCTGCCGCTCGCGAATATCTTCGGGAGTATCATCGGCAAGGTGCAGCAGGAGATGATCCGGCTGGATATCTCGCAGATCCAAAGCGCGGGGGATACGTTCTTCAGCCCGACGGATACGGCTTACCTGATTTTTTTGTGTATCGGGATCGTGGGTTATTTCTGTGTGCCTTCGGTAGCCAATTACGTGATCCATGCCCATGGCGGGAATGGGTTGCTCAACCGGGTGACGAGCGTCAGTACTTCGGTGGTCCATACTTCAGTGGGTTCGGTGACGAACGCGGCTGCGGCTTTGGGCGAGCGGGGCGAACAGGCACGCAGCAATACCCGTTATGCGCCGGCGGACTTTATGGAAGGCTGGAATGGGGGCGGCAGTAAGCACCAGCAGGATAAGTTGTCGGGTAAATGAGAACTCCGGCCCCTGAAGGGGGAGTGAGCGGTGAGGCAGGTCAATTTTGGGTTTAGTATTTAGATTTTATTTATTTCTCCGCCGGCTGGTGGAGGTTTGGGGGGCTTTATGTTTCAACATTTTAAGCATATCGATACGGCTTTTAAGCATGTTCGGCTGTTCAGTTTTTTCATGTTGCTGGCGAATGTGTTCTCGGTCTGTTTTTGCATTTATAAAAGTTATGCTTTGGTAGATGCGGCACAGAACCGGGTGCATATCCTGTATAACGGGAAGGTGCTGGAGGCATTTACAGCCGACCGGAAGCAGAATTTGCCGGTGGAGCTGCGCGATCACATCAAGGCGTTCCACGAGGCCTTCTTTACGCTGGTGCCGGATGACCAACAGATACAGGCCACGGTAGGGCGGGCATTTTACCTGGCGGATGAGAGCGCCAAGCGGGCTTACGATAACCTGCGGGAGGCGGGCTATTACAATAACCTCATTTCCGGCAATATCAGCCAGCAGATCACGGTGGACAGTACGCAACTGGATATGAACACTTATCCTTACGGGTTTACCTGTTATGCCACGGAAAAACTGGTGCGGGCGAGCAGTACGGTAATCAGGCGGCTCGTGACGCAAGGGGTGGTCAGCGATCTGAAGACGGAAACGGATAACAACCCGCACGGTTTTTTGATCGGGCGTTGGGAGATCCTGGAGAACAGTAATCTGCCGGGGAAGGGGGGCAGGCCATGAGTTGGTTCGGGTGGAGGCGTAAGCGGCGTTTGCATATGGAGCGAAGGCCCGTCCCCTGGTTGTTAGGTTTTCAGGTGGCTGTGGAAAAGCGGCTGCGAAAGGTCTCGGGTTGGCTGGAGCGAAAAACCGCTTACTGGGACCGGCGCTCGAAATTGCTGGCGCTGTTCCTGTTCTGCCTGGTCCTCGGCGGGCTGTCGCTTTGGCTGCTGATGCGGGCTTTCAGTCATTTTTAATCATTTAATCAAATCATTATGAGGAATACAATACCGGAAGAAAGAAGAAACCAAATGCTGCTGTTTTTGCCGCTGCTGATCCTCCCCTTCCTGGCGCTGGGTTTTTATGCGCTGGGCGGGGGCAAGGGCGATGCGGCGAAGGATGGGGCTTTGGCGGGTAAGGGGATCAATATCTCCCTGCCGGGCGCGCAGTTGAAAAAGGAAAGGGAAGATAAGTATAGTTTGTATGAAAAGGCGCAGCGGGACTCGGGTTCATTAGGCTCCAAACGCAGGTTGGGTGCGTTCGCGGCTTTGGGTTGGGATACCGCAGCTTATCGCAAAGGAGAAACAAAACCTTCAAAGCCAACTGGAAGCGCGGCTATCAATGAGGCGAAGATAAGGGACAAACTGGCGAAGATCGACAAGCAGGTGCATGCACCGTCGGTCGTCGTGAACAAGGTATCGCCTGACCTTTCGGTCAATGCGTCCAGCGCGGAATTGGAAAAGCTGGAGTATATGCTGAAGCAAAAGCAGGAGGCGGCTGTTCCCGACCCGCAGTTGCAGCAACTGAACGGGATGCTCGATAAGATCATGCAGATCCAGAAGCCCGGCTTGGGGAAGGCAAAGGATAGTGCTTCTGGAAGAGGGCCGCTTCATGTGGTTACGGATACAGCGTTCAAAGCGGCACCCGCGACCGTGGAAGGGAACCAGAAGGTTCTGCAGGCCGGGATCGTGCGTTTGCGTTTGTCTGATAGCCTGCGGCTGAACGGGCTGCTGTTCCCGAAAGGGCAGTTGCTGTTCGGGTCCTGTACGATAACGAACCAAAGGTTATTGCTGGAGATCCGGAACATCCGTTTGGGAACGGCGATCATCCCGGTGAGTTTGACGGTATTCTCGCTGGATGGTCTGGCGGGGATCAATGCGCCGGAGGCTGAATTGGGCGAAGCTGCCGGCGGTGGGGCTGCGAATGCTTTGGACAATATGGAGTTCCTGGGCATGGACCAGTCCGCCAGTACGCAGGCGGCGGCCGCTGGGATAACTGCTGCTAAAGAGCTGATCGGCAGAAAGGTGCGCCGGGTGAAGGTCAAGTTGAAAGGCGGTTACCCGGTGTTACTACGGAATAACCAAAGCGGGAGGCCCTGATGCTAAACGTGGCGGAACTAGAGCAGGAACTGGACGAGCATGGCTACCCCGGGAACCGGATCGCCCGGGCGATCGCCGCGGTTTACAATGCCGGGAAAATGAGTTACATACATGGGACCGGGGTCAAGACGGCGGATAAGACCATCATCATGATCGAGCTGGAAATGCGGTTCCTGCCGGGACGGCAGTTTGAGATCAGGGGGTTGAACGCCTGTTTGCTGGCCGACCGGCTGGGCCAGTTCGGAACGCCATTATCGGAGCAATCCAATATCTGGCAGTGTTTTGAGGGGCTGCCGACGATCGAACAGGTAGCGAACAGTTTAGCCGGCCCGGCTATCAAAGAGGAATTAGTTTTTAATCATACCATAAATCAAAATTTAGAAAACATGAATTTAAACAATCTGGAGAATCTCAAGGAAGAGTTGAAAACGCTTGGCTTCCGCCCAAAGGTTGCGGAGGAGATGCAAAAACAAATGGAAAAAGGGGTAAGCGAGTTCAACCTGCATGATAAGGTGATGGGTGCTAAGGGGCAGGTGGACCTGACGCTGCATTTTAAACAGTCCTCGCAATCGGAGTTTTATTATTTGCCGAAATATACGGTAGCGCTGAACACGGGTAAACCGCTGGAGGAAGGGCAAAAGTATATGGTGATCAGCCCGAACCCGAACGAGGCGGGCAAAAACCTGGTGAAGCCTTTTGAGAACGTGAGCGAAGCGATCGGTTTTTTTAAGGAGCAAAAAGGCAGCAGTGAGCTTGCGGTAGGCAAGGATGCGGCGCATAAAGTGGAACTGGCCAAAATGGAGAACGGCAAGGTGAATTATATCGCCAGGGATTTCCAGCGGACCTTCCGGACGCCAGCGGTCGACCAGACGTTTTTCGTAGATAAAGGCAAGGGTTTTACCGCGGAACAGGCGGCCAACCTGATCGAGGGCCGGGCGGTTTACCGCGATGACCTGATCAAGCTGGGCGGCGAGCAGTACCAGGCCTGGATCAAACTGGAAATGGACCAGCCGAAGGACAAATACCAGAATTTTACGACCACGCAGTATTCCGTACCGGCCTATGGGTTTATCCTGAAGGATGTACTGGAAAAGTATAACATCAGGGAAATGGATACGCCGGAAAAAGCGGAAAAGCTGGAAAAGGCGCTGGAGAACGGGCACCGGCCATTGATCACGGTGATGCAGGATGGCAAGGAAACCAAACTGCACCTGGAGGCCTCACCGCGTTATGCGCAACTGAATTTCTTTCGGGAGGATGGCAGGCCGGAAAGGCGGGAGGCTTTTCTCAAGGAACCTTTGCTCGAACAGCAGCTGAAGCTGGAAAAAGGCAAGGGCAAGGAACAGGAAAAAGAAATGTCTGTTACCAAATAAGGTGGCTATATTTGCCGCCTGAAGTTCACAATTTTTGTAAACTCAATTTTAAATCATGGACAAATTCTCAGGGATCAGAACGTTGGTCGAAAGCGCGGAGAAAGACGCGGACGCATTTTATAACAAGGCGAATAAAGCCGCCGGTACGCGCTTGCGCGGCGCAATGCAGCAATTGAAGGTATTGGCTTCGGATATCCGCAAGGAAGTGACGGAGAAAACGAATTCGTCCAAATAATTGCAGATTTCTTCGGTGATGTTTTTAAAGCCTGATCATGGATCAGGCTTTTTTTTATGGACAGGGTTAATTTAAAGATAATGGTTCCGTTCGCGGTATTATTTTTTCCACTGCTGTATTTCGCAACCGCATGGGCTTAATGTTATTGAAGCTCTATTTGAATAAGTCGCAGAAAATCACGTTCTTGCTTCGATTTAACCGCCTTGTCCGCCCATGCCTGGTAAGACCCGATTTGACATCGTTGCTGTGCTTAAAATCGTTATCCTGTGTATTTCGATTATAGGGATCTGGTATGTTCACAGGGATTGGCTGGCCCGTAAGAAGGCAAAGCAAGAACTGCCGCAGCTGCGGGAGCGCTTTGAAGCGGCAATAAAGCAAATTGACCGGATTTTTTCTTGCGAAACCTATTGCTCTTTTTATGAGGAGCGGGTTTTTGTAACCGGATACGCGGACCTTAGAAGGCTGGTTCCGTCCGGTTTTGATCGCTTGGGGTTGGCGGAGGAATTGGTGAGCCTGATCTCTCGCTTTGTGGAGACCTTTGACGATGTTGTGGTATTGCGCCGGCAATACAATGATGACTTTGTAAAGGCTGAAGCTCAAAAATTTGCGGACTTTTTTGCTTCGCTGGAGGCGTATCCTTTGTCGGCCGAGCAGGTGGAGGCGATCATTCGGGATGAAGATAATAACCTCGTAATCGCCGGTGCGGGTACGGGAAAAACGACGACGATAGCGGCTAAGGTGGCGTATATCTTAAAAAAGGGCCTGGCCCGACCGGAAGAATTATTGGTCATTTCCTTTACCAAGAACGCGGTTCAGGAAATGATCGAGCGGTGCAGGGATTTTTGCAGGAATATTCCCGGCGCGGAGAAACTGGAGGTCCGTACGTTTAACGGTTTCGGCTATTTGGTGAACCGGCATTGTTCGGAACAGGAATTGCATGTGGCCTTTGATGGGGATGACCAGGCTGCCAAGCAGTTCCTGCAGGAAACCTTTGACCGCCTGTTCCTGGAGGATGCTGAATTTCAGCGGAAGGCGGTGAACTTTTTGGCGTTTTTCAGCCGGCCGGAACGGGATGAGTTTGCGTTTGATACAAAGGATGAATTCATCCGGCATGAGGAGGGGTTTCAGAATATAACGCTGGACGGGAAAAAGGTGAACAGTAAGGAAGAAATGGAGATCGGTAATTTCTTCTGCCTGCAAGGGGTGAATTATGAATACGAGAAGCATTACCCACTGGAGCCGGAGGACCGTGGGGCTAACCATGCTTCTTATCATCCCGATTTTTACCTGACGGATTACCAGATCTGGCATGAGCATTATGGTATCGACCGGGAGGGGAATGTACCTTCCTGGTTTGCGGTGAAGCCCGGCTATGCAACGGCGAAGGATTACTACCACGCGCTGATCAAATGGAAGGAAGGCATACACGAAAAGTATAAAACCAAACTGATCAAGACCTATTCTTTTGAGAACAAAGAGGGTACACTGCTGTCGAACCTGAAACAGCGTTTGCTGGATCAGGGGGTGATTTTTGCGCCGCGCACGAAAGAAGAGATCCTGCCGATGGTGAAGGATGGCGTGCATTATGCTGATTTTATGGACCTCGTTTATACTTTCCTGGGCTTGATGAAATCCAATGGGAAGACGCCTGATCGTATTGTTCCCGGGTTCGGTCATAAGCGCCTGAAGATCTTTGTCGGTGTATTTCAGTCTTTATACGGGGAGTATGAAGCGGAGCTTCGGCGCAGGTCACAGATCGACTATAATGATATGATCAACCGGGCGGCGGAGTATTTTAGCCGCGGTGATTTCAAAAAGCCGTACCGGTATATTTTGGTAGATGAGTTCCAGGATATGTCGCTCGGTCGGTATGCCTTGCTGAAAGCGGTCAAAAAACAAAATCCGGAAGCGAAGCTATATGCGGTAGGGGACGACTGGCAGTCGATCTTCCGTTTTACGGGGAGTGATATCTCTATTATTACGGCGTTTGAAACGCATTTTGGGTTTACCAGCAGTACAGCTATCCTCCGGACGTACCGTTTTAACGACGAGATCTTAAAGGTTTCGGGCGGCTTCATTCAAAAGAACCCGGCACAGCTGCGGAAGGAGCTGGTGGCGAACCGGGAGGCAACGAACGCCAGTTTTGAGTTTATCGGGCTGGACGGTACGACGGAGACGAAAGTGACGCACGTCCGGGGGATCCTGGCCGGGATTGCGGAATTGCAGGCCGATGCCCGTGTTTTCCTGATCGGGCGTTACCATCATAACGTGCCGAAGGACCTGAAGGCGATCCGGTCTGAATTCCCCGGGCTGACGATCCTTTACTTTACTGCGCACCGGGTAAAAGGGATGACCTGTGATTATGCGATCCTATTGGATATAGATTCGGGCAAATTGGGTTTCCCTTCGGAAATCGCGGATGACCCTTTGCTCAGCTATTTGCTGCAGGAGGGGGATTCCTTTGAAAATGCGGAGGAACGCCGGGTGTTTTATGTGGCGATCACCCGGGCCAGGCATAAGAATTATTTGCTTTATAACTTATCCAGCCCGAGTAAGTTTATATTGGAATTGCCTGGCGGATCGGGTATCGGGGGGCCATCGCCCGTGAAGCGGTGCCCGGAATGCCGGGGCGTGCTGGTTAAAAGAACAGGGCCCTTTAGCTCATTTTATGGCTGTTCCAATTATCCGGCTTGCGAGGTGATGGTGCCCATCGCCCGCGAGGATGCGGGTTAAGATTGGCCGCCGCTTCAGGTCAGGTTACTTTTGCTTAAGCCAACCAGACAATTCATTTGGATTTATGGAGTTGGATCTGCTCATTTCGTTCAATGACAAAGATGTACCCTTCTGAAATCCGAAAGCCGCATTCAAAACAGAAGCAGTATAATTCGCCGTCCACTTCCCGGGTACTGGTGAAATAGTCAGGGTTGAAACCTTTATTAAGCAAATCCCGGACAGGTTGATAGGTTATTACACCCGGTGCCAGGTCTTTGGATTTGAGTAATTGGTAATTCCTTTTGATCAGGCGGATAACTTCCAAAGCGTCATCGCTGATCGATACCTTTTCAGCCTGTCGTTTTTTCCGGTTAAAGTTATTGCGGCAGATATCGTCGCAAAACCGCTTGTCGCTGCGGCCCCTGATCTCCTTACCGCAGTCTTCACAAATTGCTGGTGCGTTGTCCATCGTCAAAGTTAAAGCTTCCGGGCGACATAAAAATAGCGCGTAAGATTTTTTCAGATCGGGTAATTCTCTTGCGAACCGGGTAGGGGTAGATGTGATCGGGTAATCGTAAATAACACCGGCTGTTTTGGGTCTGACTCTCATTTTTGCCCTGATAAACAGAAAATTATGAGGGAAAATATATTAGCAACCGAGCATTTTTCGGATATGGAAAAACATTACTTTTTTGATTTCGCCGAAGCAGCCAATGGGTCTTATTATATCCGGATCAGCCGGAGCGACCACCAGCCGGACGATACGTACGAGCGAACTGGCGTGGTGATCTTCCAGGAGGATTTTGAATTTGCCATGGAAGGGCTGTCTTCCCTGTTCCGTACTGTCGGGCACCAGCTCCGGCATGAAGGCAAATCGGAAAGCCTGAACGGGATCAAAAGCTGGAACCCGGAAAGCCGGCCGCGTGAAAAAATGATGGCGGCGGGACGGGAGGCGATGTCGGACGCCGAACTTTTGGCGATGCTGATCGGCAGCGGGACGCCCAATGAATCGGCGGTCGCACTGGCGGAGCGCATACTGGCCAGCATTGATAACGAGCCCGGCCTGCTGGCTTTTATGCCGATGGATCAGCTGTGCCGGTTCAAGGGTATGGGCCTGGCGAAGTCATCCACGGTCATTGCGGCGATGGAACTCGGTTTGCGTGTCGCTACGCACTATCATAAAAAACTATTGTTCAAGGCAATGAATAACTAAGTCCAGTGGCCAATGCCAGCTTTCCAGCCGCTTCGCCTGCGCTCAGCCGCTTCAAGCGGTTGGGAAGCCGGGGCTCCGTCGCTTCGCCCGGCTACTCACTGCCGTTCGCTGCCCGGGCTAGCGACCATCGCCCGGACTTCCTGATTTCCTGTTGTTTAAGATTTCTTGTTTCCTTTTAGATTTTCCGGGGATACTCCACTGGCTTTTTCGCAAGCAAATTTCTGACCGCCGGTTCAGCCCGGCAAGACCGGGCCCTGCGGGTTTGCCGGAAAAAAATCTCCACACCTCCGCTGCGCTCCGGGTCGTATTTTTTTCCGCAAAGTCTTGCCGGCCTGACCGGCTTGTTCAGGTGAGGGTGCTTACAAAAAGCCACCGGAGGCATGTGCCCACGGGGCGGATAAAAAAAGCATCATGGAAAGAAAAAAAAGCAGGGCGCCACCGGGCGGGTTTCAACAGAAAACCAACCCTTTCACCAGACGAGTTAAAAAACAATTGAAAAAACATTAAAAATTAAACATCATGGAAACTAAAGAAAAAGAAAACACCAGCGCCAAGAATGGCGCAGAAGTAAAAAGCAGTCTTAACCCGGTAACGGTTGAAAAAGGTAATCCGCAGTTTGTAGCGAATAACCCGGTCAATAAGGATTCGTCGAAAGGCGAGCAAAAACCTAACCCGGCTAAGGAAGCACCGAAGGCGGAAGTAGTCAAACCTGAAACGGATAAAACCGAGCAAAAACCCGCCGGGCAATACAAACCTGAACCATCGAAAACCGTGTTGAGTTTGGAAGGCACATTGAAACTGGTGGAGGAACTGCACCGCAAGAAAATCCAAAGGGACAAGCTCAAAGAGACTATCAATAACTTGGAAGGCTTTGAATTTGAACTGAAGGAGGATATGGACGAGACCGGGGGCAATGCGTACCAGGGCTGTGTTTTGACGATTACCGATGATAACCGCCAAAGCTTTACTACGAAAAACCCGACCATTATCTGGACGGTATCGCAGATGATGAACCGTTTGTGCGTGGATAAACTGGCTGAAATCGAAGGTTCTATCCAAATACCCGCTTAACTAAATTAATGGAAACGCCCCCGGCTTGCGATAGCCGGGGCGTATTTCTAAGGCAGTATACCTTAAAAGCTAAAACAATGATACAGTTATTTATAGAACTCACCAACCAAATTTTTTGGGAGGGCTACGCCGAAGAACTGGCAAAAAATAACCCGGCTTTGTTCCGTTTGGAACTGGCGGAATTTGTGAATTCCTATAACGCTTGAAATCATGGAAGATACTTTTTATCTGATTATCAAAATCAGCTACGAAACGGATTTGAAGGACAGGAGTGAGGCCGTACATGAAATGCAGACCCAAATGGAATATACTATCGGTAATACACCCCATGTCCGGGTGACCCATACCGAGGTCATTTTAACCACCTTAAAAAAGTAAAATCATGGAAACAGTAAATCAAATTATCAAACCCAAGGTTTGGCACTTATTAGGTCAGACCATTACGCAATACAAAACCAGTGCGGAGGCGATTGAAGCCTCCGGTTTAAACTTCGAAGTAATCAAACGCCCAAACATTCACCCGATGCCGAGCGGGGTAAATATCATATCAGAGAACAGTTACTATACGTTCCGTACCGATACCGAGGCGATTTTGGGCGATAAGGTCGGCAGGGATTACGAGGTGGTACAAAATTTAGAAGCCTTTTCGTTTTTTGACAGCATCGTCCAAAATTACGGGGGCATCCATTATGAAACGGCAGGGGCTTTGGGTTACGGTGAAACCATCTTTATTACCGCCAAATTGCCGGAACATATCCGTGTCGGGCGCAACGACCTGATAGAGCAGTATTTATTTCTCACCTCCACCCATGACGGGACGGGAAGTATCACCATCGCATTTACGCCCGTACGCATCACTTGTAAAAATACTTTAAACGCCGCTTTGCGGGATTGTACGAATTGCATTAAGATACGCCATACCGCCAGTGCAGCGGAGAAGCTGAAATCGGCGCACCACATGCTGGGGCTGACCAATCAGCTGACGGTCGAACTGGAGGCGATATTTAACCGCTGGTCACGGGTAAGGATGAGCGACCCGGAACTGAAAAAGCTGATACAACTGGCGATGGTGCCGAACAAGGAAACTTACCAAATCCTGCAAAAGGGCAGGGAAGAAGACCTGTCGAGCCATTACACGAATATAGTTAGCAGTGTTTTTGATTACGCCATGACCAGCCCGACCCAGCAGGAAGCCACCACCAAAGGCACGTTATTCGGTGCGTATAATAGCATTACCGGCTATTATCAGAACGTCCGCAATTACAAGGATGAGGAAAGCAAGTTCCGCTCCATTATGCAGGGGACGGGGTTGCAACGCAACCAAACGGCATTCGACCTGTGCGCCGATTTCGCAAAGCATGGCAACAGCGTACTATTTAATTAACCAATCATTCACAGGCAGGGCATTCGCCCTGCCTCAAAAATTATACTTATGGCAAACTGGTGTTTTAATACGGTAAGGTTCACGGGCGAACCGGCTAAGGTGAAGCAAGTTATTTTTCAATTCTTGAATCTCCGGTTAAAGGAAATGGAAACCGGACACGGACAATTGCCCGATTTTATCAAAGGAGAAACTAACTATTTTTTTGAATTGTCGGTCAAAGGCGGGACGGTGACTTTCGTTACCCGCTGGATACCCCCGGTCGAAATCATGGTAGAAATCGCTAAACATTATGCAGTCGATTTTGAATTTGATTTCGAGGAAATCGCCAATGGTATTTATGGGAAGGCGATTTACCGGAATGGGAAAGCGACCGTTTTTAATTTGAGCGCCGCAGATTTTGCGGCCTATGATTTTGACGAAGATGCGGGGAAATATCGGTTCGAAGGGCAATACTATGACGACAATGCGGAAATATTCGAATTGATGCTTAAACGTAAAATGGAAAATGTAGAGTTATGAGTTATATCATTATTGAAACACACGGAGGACCGCAGTATGCGATCGTCGTGACGGACACCGACGGTAATAACCTCGTCTTTGAAACCTTGGAGGAAGCGGAGACGGAAGCCAGCGATTGCCAGGATGCTATCATCATTGAAATATGATATGGAAAATTTAAGCAAAAAAGAACTGTTAGAGGTTTGGTACGATATCGGCTGCAAAAACTCATGGATAAGCGGGGCGGTCGACCCGCCTTTCCAACGCCAAAGCTTGTGTAAATGCGATACGCTTGAAACATTAAAAAGCTATTTGAAATCCGGAAATTGGTGCTTAGGGCAAGGCTTTTACTTTCAAAACCTTTGTTTCATCAATCAAATGAACGGCGGTGATGAGTGGCTGACCATCAAAGACGATTATGCCTTTGAAAGCATCACTTTTGAAGGAATCATTTTACGAGGGGAGTTTGAAGATCTGATTTCAAGATTGTTAAGGGCGACCCGGGAGCAATGCATCAATTTGGAGTATTGACTGCGGACAGCCAATAGGCTATAGTAACGAATAACGAAGGGCATCTCACTAACGCCAAGTGTCTCATGAACTTTGGCCAAATTTTTTCAAGTGCTTCCTAAGTGCTTGTTAAACATTAATTATCTAAATTCCGATTTTTAACGGTTAGATTTTGTGAGGAGGCTTGCGGCCTGGAATCTTAGAAAATCTCTTTAAACAGTGTAAAAGTTACTCGGATTTGTATTTTGTGCTGAAAGAACTGTACTCTTTCATGCGATTTTCCAAATCCGCAAGTCGCTTTAAATCAGCGACAAACCTGTTCGAGATTTGTACTGTATTCCACCCAAAACGCCTTTCATGAAAATGGAAGGCTTTTTTTTTGTTTATATCGGCCCGCAACCGCCTTGATTCCAGGCTATTGTTCCTGCTTTTGTTCAATTTCACGGCGTTCCGTTCCAAAAATGTGGAACACTATGGAATACCATAATAGTTAAAAAATTTAACTGAAAATAAGCTTTGTTAAATAGAAAGCCCCTCTCCAGTTGGAGAGGGGTTGGGGTGAGACTACTGACAAACTCGTGTCAGTAACTTCATCAAATCCTTTCCGTAAATTTGTATATACCTCGTTGTCTGTGTCCACACAGACAACTACAAGGAGCGTAATCGGGGTGAGTCCATCGCCGGTTTTTTTTAAGTCCTCTCCCCTGGAGAGGATTTAGGTGAGGCTTCTTTCATGCCATAACCCATAATTGTACCGGCATTCCATCATATAATTGATTATTTGTGAGAAATAATTAAATCGTTCTTTGAAATATTAACCCGCCGCAGGAGCGATGGCGACCATGAGTGTTGCGGTCCTGTGTTCGAATCCAGCGGGATCATCAGGATCGCTTTTGAAATACTGCTTTACCACAAGTAGTCCCCCGGCTATTTATTTTCTTTGAGGGCATCTTCTATTCGCAGGCTTTCTTTATGAATGGCATTTAGTACTTCTGTAATAAATCCAGGGGAAAGGTCCTCTTTTTTACCCGCAGCTATCCCTTTATCGATCACCTGCTGAAAACGTGCAGCCTGCAGTGATGGGATATTATTTTTTGCTTTGTAGATCCCTATTTCCTTTACCACGCGTTCCCGTGCCCCAAGTATCTCAATTAATTTTTTATCAAGAGAATCAATTTTGTGGCGGGCCGCTTCCAGGGTAGGGTCGGTGGCTTTGGGCTGACCTGATTGCGCAAACAGGAACTTGTCATTATCATCATCAAAAAAGTAAGGACAAATAAGCGGTTGGTTTTATTTTTCATAATGGATGTTTTGTATCTGTTTTTAACGAAAAACTTTTCGAAAATGGTATAATTTAATAGGCTTAATTGCCTCCCTAACCTGGAAAGAACGCTTGAATGGCTGTGCTTCGCTTGAAAGCTTCTCCGTGTTGCCACGGGTTACAAACTCGTAGAAGCGGGCGGAAAATGTTATTTTTACAAGCATGAGTGTTACTGCAACAGAAACAGCAAATAATAATATCAGGCTGGAATGGGTGCCTTCCGCATACAGGCAAACTATAAATGAAAACCAGCCGGTTAAAGCTATTGATAGTTGCAGCGATAAGCCCTTATTGTACGTTAAGAAATCTGCTCATAGCGGGTTGAATAAATACCGCATGTTCAAGTGTCAATACTTGAACAATAACAATTTCCAGCGTCCACGCTGAAATAGATCCTTAAGCGTGGACGCTTAATTTATAGGTGTTCAAGTCGAAGGTCGCTTGAACAGGCGTGGATGCCGCGTTCGAGCCATTATACATTACCCCGTTGGCTGAAGTTTCTGACTTTCGGGCGACTATACCCGTAATTTAAAACTACACCCTCCACCGGCACCCCGGGCTCAAAAATCACATCAGCGATATTGTTCCAACAAAATATCTATAGCATCATACCCACAGGGATAGGGCGCTTTTACCGCCGAAGCGCCCGCTTCCAGGAGTGTGGCTACGGCAACCGGCGAACGGCGGCGTGTCCAATAGGATTGCGTGCTGGCGCGTACGGATAACATCAGGGGTGTATCGCCATTAGCATCCGGCAGGTCAACTGTAGCCCCGTTATCGATCAGCAACTGAACAACCGACGGGTAATTGTGCCAGGCGGCCACATGGATAGGCAGGCTGCCGGGCGGTGTCCCGTAATAGCCGTCTCCTGCGGTAAAAGGCGCGTTAACCGGTACACCGAGATTCAGCAATAGTTTTGCACCGCCCTGGTTTCCGCCGGCACAAAACTTAGCCAGCAAAGTGCCGTCGCCATTGATCAATTCAGTTTTAAGGGTGGGGTTGGCCTCAACAAGCTTTTGGACCAATGCTTCATCGCCTAACGCGCAGGCGCAGATCAGCTCATCTATGCCTTGTAATTGATAGTCAAATCCCCGTTCGCGGAATATTTCCAACACATCCGCACGCCCTTCATACGCGGCCCGCGCAACAGCGGTAAGTCCGTCGTTAATGAGATATGGATCAGCATGATGGTCCAACAGTAACTCAAACATATTCGGGCCATTGATACGGGCCAGTGCATGATGGAACGGATACCAGCCGCGTTTGCGGGCGCCATTGGGATTTGCGCCGTGTTCAAGCAGGTATTTGGCACCCTCGTAATCGTGAAAGTCATGTTTGCGGATCAGCATCATCGTCAGGTTTTCTTCGGTCAGTCTGCCGGTATCCACCAGCACCTTCATCGCATCGTTTTCCCAGGTTTCGGGGGAATGATAACAAACCTCTTCATCATTCACTTCTGCGCCCCGGTCAACCAGCAATTGCGTGAGCCCGGCGTGCTGGACAACACCGGCAGCGCCATAAAGGGCCGTCTCAAATTCGGGATTTTTACCGGTCGTCCAAAAGCCGGAACTGGGATCGGCGCCCGCATCGATGAGCGCTTCGGCGGCTTCCAGGAACCCATGGGCGGGCCGTTTCTTTAATCTTAAATATTTAGAAAGACAAAGATAGGTCAGCGCATTGCCGCCAAAAGGTTCGGCTGTGGCTGTGGCATTGGCCGGGTTTTCGGCCAAGTAATGCACCACGCTTTCCGCATCGCCTAATATGGCGGCGGTGAAGATATCGCCCGAGTTAAGGATCGGATATTTGGTTAGCAGTTCGTCCGCCTCGTCTGCCACACCGTGCCAGGTAGCTGCTTCGATGAATCCCGATCGGATTGCAGGATAGCTCAAATCATCTATTTTATTCATACCTTAAAATTAAGGGATAAATTATTGAAAATAAAAGATCAAAAATATAAAAGGGATATATCTACAGGCAACTCGCATGTTCAAGCGAAGGACACGTGAATGTGGCTGTCCTTTTTACCACTTCCGGCATGGCTATTTGGATGCAGTGATCATCACTGATTTCCTGACGGGCCGGCCGAAATCGTGTTTGATGTTATAGTCGAGGGTTTGGGCGCTCCAGTAGCCGCAGGTGATGATGCGCCTGACGGTCATGAGGGGCTCTTTGGGGTCGCGCGGCTGATCGAGCTGGAAGGCCGCTTTAAAGCCCCGTTTGTGAAGCTCCGGTAAGCCTTCCCGGTTCCAGGACCCATAAGGGAAAGCAAAATAGTTGACCGGTTTCCCGGTAATTTGCTCCAGTTTGCGCTTAGATACATCGATTTGGGCTTCCCAGTCCGATCCCTTTAATTTTTTGAAATCCATGTGGTCGCGGGTATGGCAAGCGATCACATTTCCCTCGTCAGCCAATTGCCTGATCTGCTTGCGGTCCATATAATATTTATTTTTGCTGATGTTATTGGTCACGATAAAATACACAGCTTTAAAGGCGTATTTATTTAGCTCAGGCCGGGCGGCTGTAAACTGGTCGCCGTCCGTGTCGTCAAAAGTCAGCATAATAGATTTAGGCGGAATTGGTTTACCGCTCAGCAGGTAATCATAAAGTTCATCAGGCAAAATGGCATGGTAGCCGCTGTCGGCAAGCATTTTAATTTGCGCCCCGAAAGTTGCGGGTGGAATAATATAATCCTTATCGATCTGCCTGTCGCTGGCCCGCCAATCGCGGATCTGGTGATAACATAAGATAGGCACCTGCTTACGCGCTAAAGCGGCCACCTCCTGCGTGGTTTGCGCTGTCGAAACTAAACCGAAAAAACAAAAGGCCAGGAGGGGAGTGAGTGATCTGAACACAAAAAAATAATATGGAATAAAGATAAAAATTGTCGTATCATTTTTGAAATAAATTGCAGCGTTAATTAAACGCCGCATGTTCATTGTTAACCCGCATGTTCAAGTGTCAACACTTGAATAATAACTATTTCCAGCGTCCACGCTGAAATGAGTTCTTAAGCGTGGGCGCTTAATTTATAGTGTTCAAGCGAAGGATGCTTTGTGTCTCTGAGGGTCTCTCGCAGAGGACCCTGCATTTTTTGATATTTGTAGCTAATTAAAGCGGGGATTCCTTCGGAAGACCCTGCGAGGATGGAAAATTTTAATTTCATAATCTAATAATTGATTTTTATTCTGTAATCTTGAACAAGCTTGTTTTGCATAGCAACTTAACTATTAATTTCAAACCTGAACTTTAAATGACCATTTGGAAACTTGGATGTCATTGGGGCAGCAATACTCCCAGCTTTTACGAATTTATTAAAACTGAAAAAATAGTAATAGGTCATACTTCTCGGTCATATAATGTTTCTGATATCGTAATAATTACAGAAGGACACAATGTAAAAGCTATTGTTCAACTATTAGAAATACCCAAGTCAGTAACTTCTATCCCATCTTATAAGGAAATATTTGAAAAACTTGAGATAGAATATATTGGCGAAGTAACTTACGCAAAAGCGGATTGGTTTGAGTTACCTAAAAAAGATCAATTTACTTATCAGTTAACTGCAGGCATTAGAAAAGTGCAAATGCCTGAAATTAATAAAAGGGTACTAGCTCTCTGGAAAAACTACAAAATGTCAAAAAATCAAACTCAAACTACATGTGTTGGAGATGTTTCTTTAAACACAATCTTGTATGGCCCTCCTGGAACAGGCAAAACATATAACATCATAAAAGTTGCTGCTGAACTAATTTCTGATAAAAATGACTTAGAATATGACGATGCTAAAAAGATATACAATGAGCATTTGCATGATCAAATAGAATTCATTGCGTTTCATCAAAATTATAGTTATGAAGAATTCATACAAGGGTTAAGACCTGATACAAACAGAACTGACGGCCAGATGTCATTTTTCAAGAAGGATGGAATTTTTAAAAGGATAGCAGATAAGGCATTTTTAAACTGGAACTTAGCAAATAAAATAACTCTGCCCCCTACCTTCGAGGAAGTTTTTGAGGAGTTTTTTAAACCTGTTATAGATGAAGCTGGAGAAATACCAATCCAGATGGAATCAAAAGGTTTTATTTTTTATATAACAAAGTATAACGAAAGAGAAAGAAATTTCAATTTTAGGAAACAAAGTGGCGGAACTAGTCACACATTGTATGTGCCTACGTTAAAAGCTTTCTTTGATAGACCTGATGAAGAACCAACACAAGGTTTAAAGTATTATTACATTCCACTCGCAAAAGCTATGCATGATGCTGCCTCAAAAATGCATGGCAAGCAAGGGAACAATAAACTAAAGAAGTATGTTCTAATAATTGATGAAATCAACCGGGCTAACATCTCCAGAGTTTTTGGAGAACTTATTACATTAATTGAAGATGATAAGCGTTGGGGTAATAAGCATCAAATGGAACTGCTACTTCCTTCTGAAGACAAATTTGTTGTACCCAATAATTTATATATTCTAGGTACTATGAACACGGCTGACAAATCAATTGCCCTTTTGGATATAGCTCTTAGAAGGAGATTTAACTTTATAAGCATGTTTCCTATCTATGATACGAACATTATTCCTTCTTGGTCTCTTAGCTTATTGAGTAAATTAAACGAAAAGATATATACCTTAAAGAAGAGTCCAGACTTTTTTGTAGGACATGCTTTTTTTATTGATAAAGAGGAATCCGATTTAAAAAATATATTTAATCAGAAAATCATCCCCTTGTTAATGGAATATTTCCAGAACAATATAAATGTTATTAAAGATATACTTACATATGCTGAAGTATCATTTGATGAACCATCATTAAATAACAATTATCAAATAAAAATAAATTGAGATTATTTGAATGGCGTAATAGGGATTTTTCAAGATATCAAGAAAAACTTCCTGAATTCGTGTCATATCTTTCTGAAGTTTGGCAAAGCAGAAATAAATATAATGAAGTTGAAGAGGATTTAACTGAAGAGGAAAGACAAGAAAGGAATATTTCTAAACAACGTTTCTTTGATTTTACTTTTGATGGTAAAATTTCAGCACGGAACTTTGTGGGCGTTGTACAGTATGATGATATACGCATAGAGGTGTATCCGAAAATTTTTCATGGTATCAAGAATCCTGATTGGAAACAATTACAATTCAATCTCCTTTTCTGGTTAAGCTATTGTAGAAAAATAAGATTTCCTTTTTCATTGATAAGTTCTGCAGTTATCGATTTTGATAATTTTTTAGAGGTTCTAATATTCATTTTTGCTAATTATACCAATGATGTAATATCGGAACAGCCTTATCAATCTTATCAGGAAGTTACTGAGGAGGTTTCATTCCTAAAAGGCCGTTTATCTTTTGCAGACTACATAAAAAACAATCTTATTACAGGTAAATGGCAATCCATGTATTGTACGCACGAGCCCTTTTTATATGACAATCTATTTAACCAGATTGTAAAGTACGTAAGCAAAAAATTATTATACATAAGTTCCAATTCTTTAAACAAGCAAAAATTAAATAATATCTTATTCTTACTGGACGAAGTCAGCGATATTCAATGCATAGCAAATGATTGTAATAAAGTTAAGCTTAATCCTTTATACTGTGATTTGGATAACATTTTATCTCTGTGCCGCCTATTTTTGTCAAATGCAACTTTTGACACTCAAAACGAATCCAGTAAAAACTTCTGCTTTCTACTCCCAATGGAATATGTTTTCGAAGATTTTTCCTTTGGGTTTCTTTTAGAAAATTATATACACCTAAATATTAAGAGCCAATCTACAGATTGGCTTGCAACTAGAGACAGCAAAGACGTATTTAAAATCCGTAACGATCTAATAATAAATAACATATTAATTATTGATACTAAATACAAAATTAGATCGTCAAATAATGATTTAAAAGGTGGCGTAAGTCAATCGGATATGTATCAGATGATCTCTTACGCTATTAGAAGGAAATGCAATAAAATAATTTTACTGTATCCGTACTTTGAAAATGCAAATAATGAAGATATAACATTTACTGTATCAATTGCTCCAAATGCAAAGCCTGTTACGATAAATATTATTAGTATAAATATCTTGTTTGAAAAGTTAAAAGATCCAGTATCAACAATAAAAAGTGAATTTAATAAATGTATATTATTGATAAGCTAATATGTTAAAAGAAGCTATTAAATCGCTCCCGCTGTCCGAAGTTTATAACTTCGGACGACTATGCCCGTAGTTTACAACTACCATCGAATCTAAAATAAAAAGGGATATATCCACCCGCATTGCTGCCAGGATATATCCCTTTTTACAGATAAAATTGAAATGTTTTAAATTACCTTTTGGCTTTCTTTTCGTCAGCAGCGGCGATAAAGTAGAAGCATATACCCACAAATGTGGTAAGGAGACCGATAAACAGCGGCCATTCTGATGTTTTTATGCCTTTAGGGTTAACGGTCATGGTATCAGAGTCGGCTACGTTAAGCGCTGGTCTGAAATAGTATATGGCAGCGAAAATTAAAATTATTCCTATTACGGTGAGTACAATACTAACTCTTTTCATGATTATTCTTTAGTTTGAATTCAAAAATAGCTGTTCGGCCCGACAAAGGTATAAATTATGCTTTAAATTGCTGCAATTTCTTCACCAAAAAGGTTTTTTTGTATGAATAAAATATAAGCTATTATTGATGGCTGAATCTCTTACAAATCCAGGAATATTTATGCCGCTAATACATTACCTGCCATTGCTATTATTAATAACAGCAGGCATGCTGATCAGCATTAAAGCTGGTAAATTAACGCCAACTGGTGCCATGACAGGCGGTGCGATCGCCATACTTACCTTTACCGGCGCAGGTTACACCGGGGTGATCATGCTGAGCGCTTTCTTTATTTTCGGAACAGCAGCCACAGCGTGGAAAAAGAAAGAAAAGCAACAGTTTAAATCAGCAGCAGACCGGTCATCAAAAAGAAACGCCGGGCAGGTATTAGCCAATGGTGGTGTCGCAGCAATCGCAGGACTGTTGATCTACATTCTCCCCGCCAGGGCGGAACTGCTGCGACTAATGATGGCGGCAAGTTTAGCATCTGCAATGGCCGATACTTTATCCTCTGAACTGGGGATGATCTATGGCCGGCGATTTTATAACGTGATCACCTTTAAACGGGATAAAAAAGGGTTGGACGGCGTGATCAGTATGGAAGGATTGTTAATTGGCATCATCGGCTCGGCACTTATCGCGCTCATTTATGCATTTGGATTTGGCTGGGATGTGCGTATTTTATTCATCATTATTGCAGGAACTATAGGTAATTTGTCCGATTCAGTCTTAGGCGCCTTGCTGGAAAGAAAACATTATATTGGCAATGATGCGGTTAACTTTTCGAATACGCTGGTAGCGGCTTTAAGCATTTGGCTGTTTGTTACTTTTTAAAATTATGATATGTACAGCGATTATTACCTCAATAAAATTGCATTGATCACCGGCGGCGGTTCAGGTATTGGACGTGCCTTATGCATCAAATTAGCCGAAGCAGGTGCAACAGTCATTTGTTCGGATGTCGACCCAGAGAAAGCGGACGAAACAGTAAGCTTGTGCCGACAAGGACAGGCTGTAGCGGAAAAGCTGGATGTAGCCCAATTAGCAGCATTTGAAAGTTTAATCGCCGAAACTGTAAATGAACACGGCCGGATCGACCTGATATTCAACAACGCGGGCATAGCCGTCAGCGGCGAAATACGCGATATACCTTTGGATCAGTGGAGGAAAATAATCGATATCAATTTTATGGGTGTGCTTTACGGCTCGCAAACTGCCTATCATTATATGCTGAAACAGGGAAGCGGGCAGATCGTAAACATCGCTTCGGCTGCGGGATTGATAGATTACCTCGCCTTAATGGCGCCTTATAGTGTCACCAAACATGCCGTGGTAAATTACACCAAACTATTAAGGATCGAAGCAAAAGCATTAGGCATCAAAGCCAATGTAGTTTGCCCGGGTTTTATCAGCACGTCTATAGGTGTAAATGCCATTGCACCCAACGCTAAGCCAAGTTGGAGCGACGATGCCATAAAGATGGTAAGCAAAGGTATCAGCCCGGAAAAAGCTGTTGATCAAATTTTGAAAGGCGTGGCCCGGAATAAGGAAGTGATCATATTCCCGTTTGAGGTAAAAGGTATCTTGTTATTTACAAGACTTTTTAAAGGATTGTACAGAAAAACAATACAAAAGCAAATTGCAGTTTTCAGAACCAAACACAGGGTCAACTAATTGATCATTTCACCACCACCTGCGCCGTATTCCGGCTGATCTGCTCCAATAAAACCACCTTATCCGCGGTTAACTCTCTTAATGCGCTATGCTTATAATGCCTCATCGTGATCAGGCTGATATCGTTATTATACTTCACTTTAAAATCATGGCCAAGCCCGGTCAGTAGTTTTTCAAAACGTTCCGGGTAAAAATCGAAACAAACCGTAAAGCTTAGAGCCGATGTTTGCATAATATTCACTTTGACATGATTTTGGGCAAACAGCTTAAAAATGTCACTCAAATGATCCTCAGATATAAAGGAATAATCTTTAGCCGATATGGAGAGCAGCACCTGGTTCTGTTTCAGGATGATGACCGGCTTTTCAAAATGCATTTCGGCTGTTTCTTTGATAATGGTGCCCGCAGCATCGGGGTCGTTAAATGATTTTACCAGTAGAGGTATTTTAGCGTTTTGTAAAGGCTTGATAGTTTTAGGGTGGATCACACTGGCACCATAATAGGTCATTTCTATAGCCTCGGTGTAGGATAGCTCGTCAAATTTAATAGTATCGGCAAAATGCTTGGGATCAGCGTTCAGTATCCCCGGTACATCCTTCCAGGTAGTCACCGATTCGGCATCGAGGCATGATGCAAATATAGATGCCGTATAATCAGAGCCTTCACGACCTAATGTAGTAGTAAAGTTCTCAGAAGTGCCGCCTAAAAAGCCCTGTGTAACCACCACACCTTTATCCAGCAAAGCCGGTATTCCCCCTGATATACTTGCGCGGGTTTTATCCCAATATACATTCCCTTCGCGGTAATTATTATCGGTGTGGATATAGCCGCGCGCATCCAGCCATTGTGTTTTTACCCCGGTTTGATTTAAATAGGCGGCAACGATGCGTGTCGAAACCAATTCGCCAATGGACACGATCTGGTCATAAATAAAGTCAAAGTCATCATGCGGCTCATCCTCTATCATCCAGTCGATCTCAACAAAAGTATTGGCTACCTCATTAAAAATTGGATGTGAAGGCGCAAAAAGCCCCTCTAAAATATGGTTATGGTACGCTTTGATCTCAGCATAAATATTATTCAGATCATCAGACTGGTCGATATAAGCTTTAGTTAATTTCTCTAATGCATTGGTGATCTTACCCATCGCCGAAACAACGATCAGCAACTGCCGACCCTCATATTTTTTAACAATACCGGCCAGGTTTGCAACCCCCGCAGCGTCCTTTACTGATGCACCTCCGAATTTAAAAACAAGCATTATTTAACAAATTGAGCTAAAACCGTATTAGGCTTTATTAATGATTTGATTTGAGAGTAGGGTAGCAGCAGTACGGTTTGCCCGGCTGCGTATGGCTTTATCGTATAAATATTATACAAAAATTTGATACCCACAGGGGTGATCACATAATCATCAGGCAAGCTGAATTTGTCATCCTTAAAAAAATAAGTGCGGCCATTAGTAAGTTTGGTAGTATCACTTAATTTCTCCTGTTTCCTGAATATTTGTTCAGCCTCATGATTCAATTTGTCAAGATAGCCATCAATTAATATATCTGATAAGGCAATACTTTTGTTCGCCTTAGTATTCCAGTTAACATACGATGTATAGCTAACTCCGTGCGCACCGCCGGTATAGGAGTACCCTGCAACCTCTACCGTGGTCAGGCTCGAATCCTGCCTTAATACTTTAGCCCCGGCATCCAATAGAAATTGCAGTGTGGATTTTGGACGATCTTTTCTGAAATCTGCGTAACCCGACATAAAACTTTTTGAAAGTTCCCCCAAACTACTGCCCGGCTTTTTATCATCCCCAAACAACATATTTAACTTAAGTACAACAGAATCATTTAGCGCCTGCTGCCCATTAAACTCAGGATAGCTTACTTTTACGATAGTGCAGCTGCTATCGGGCTTGTCACCACAATCGGGAGCTTTTTCTTTAAAATCTTTATAAGAATATACCAAAGTATCTTTGGTGATCGCAGGACTCTTTTCGCCCGGTTTACCCCATTGGCATGACGATAAACTCCCCGCAATAGCTAAAAACAAGATATACTTTAAGTTCATAATTGATAGGTTAAGAGTTGATCTTTTGATAAGGACCCGTTGAGCCAACCGTCTTCAATAGCAGCTTCATATTTCTTGTAAAAGTTAATAGCCGGTTCGTTCCAATCCAATACCTGCCAGCTCATCCCGTTGAATCCAAGCTCACGGGCTTCTTGCACCAGCCTGTCGAAAAGCATCTTACCTACGCCTTTGCCCCGGTAGTCTTCTGTTACGATCAAATCTTCCAGGTACATCCGGCAACCCTTCCAGGTTGAAAAACGAATATAATACAAACCAAACCCAACTATAAAGCCATCATCCTCCACCAAAAAAGCCTTCCATACAGGATCGTTTCCAAAACCTGCTTCTTCAAATTCTTCCAGTGTAACGGTTACTTCCTGCGGAGCCTTCTCAAAAAGGGCCAGTTCAAGTACCAACTCAAGCAAACGGGGGCAATCTTCTTTTTTAGCTATTCTTATAATCATATCTTAATTCTCCCACCCCTAAAGGGATGTGTTTTTATTCCCCCTTCAGGGGGTTAGGGGCTAATTATTCTTCCAATGTTTGATCACACGCTGGCCAAAAACGGTACTGCCCAGCCTTACCATATTACTGCCTTGTTCAATCGCAATTTTATAGTCGGACGACATACCCATTGACAGGGTATCAAATGCCGGGTCCTGCCTGAAATAGCTTTGTTTGATGCCATCGAAAAACGTCTTTAGCTCATAAAACTCATCCCTTATCTGCTTTTCGCTGTCGGTATTAGTAGCTATTCCCATAAAGCCCCTTATCCTTACGTGGCTTAAGCTGGCATATTCATCGGATCGCAATAGCTCAATAATTTCATCAAAACCCAAACCGTATTTGGTTTCTTCATCAGCAATGTATACCTGCAATAGGCAGTCGATGGTGCGGTTGCTTTTTTGAGCATGCTTGTCAATTTCCTGCAAAAGCTTCAAACTATCAACCGATTGTACCATGCTGATAAATGGAGCAATATACTTTACTTTATTGCTTTGCAGGTGACCTATCAAATGCCATTTGATATCTTTAGGCAGCTGTTCATATTTATCAACCAGCTCTTGCACCATGTTTTCGCCAAATAAGCGTTGCCCTGCTTCGTAAGCTTCCTTTATTTCATCAACTGTTTTGGTTTTAGATACCACTATCAGTTTTACTTTTATAGTGTCCGTTTCGTTTTTTAAGCTTTTGATGTTATCTGCTATGCTCATTTATCCGTATTTTTGCTTAAATAATTGCCGCTAAATTACAGAATGCATAAATATTATAGCCTGTTTTTTTCAGTATTGCTTTTTTTAGCCGCCTGCAGAGGAGGCAGCACACCCACAGGGATCATTAAGCAACAGCAGATGACAGACCTGTTAACAGAGATCCATATCATCGATGGCAGCATGTACAGCGTAATGCAGGCGCCCGATAGCTTGTATAAATATGGTACGGCTAAGTATCTTGCCACCTTTAAAAAGTTTCATACCGACTCGGCCCAGTTCAGAAAAAGCTTTAAATATTATGCGGTTAACCCCGAGAAGCTATATGCTATATATGAACAGGTTACTATAAATCTTAAACAAAAAACCGATTCACTTAATAAGTTAAATCAGAAAAAAATAGCAGATGATAGCAAAAGAGTGGCTGATTCGCTTAAAAAATTACCGAAAACACCGCCGCCAACACAACCTTTAAATAAAGGCCCTAATCCAAAGAAAAATTCCCAAGCAGTTCCATATTAAATGTTATACCCATCAAACAGCGTTGATAAGCTTGGATTTACCGAGATAAAGGAACTCATTAAGGCGCACTGCCTGAGTATTATGGGCCAGCAAATGGTTGATAAAATACAGGTGATGAATAATTATGACCAGATCCATAAATTCCTGAACCAGGCTAACGAGTTTAAAAATATACTGGAGAATGACGACGCTTTGCCAATCCATCATTTTTTTGACATCAAATCATTGGCCAATAAGGCAAAGATCGATGGCACATTTTTAACCGAAGAGGAGTTCTTCCAGGTACAGGCATCATTAACCACTGTGTTTGCGGTAATCGCCTATTTTAATGAGCGTGAAGGGCAGTATCCAAACCTCGAAGCACTATTTGAACATTTGCCCATCGAAAAATCTATCCTTAAAAAGATAGAACAGATCATTGATCCAAAAGGGAAGATAAAGCCAAATGCTTCGCGCGAGTTTTCAGACCTTACTTCAGCCATTGCAAAAGCGGAGCAGGAAACCCGGAAGAAAATAGATCAGATATTCAAAAATGCCTCCAGTAATGGATGGACAGCAGATGGTTCGCTCACGGTAAGAGATGGCCGTTTGTGCATCCCCTTATTGGCCGAAAATAAACGAAAAGTAAAAGGTTTTATTCATGATGAATCAGCCTCGGGCCAAACCGTTTATATCGAGCCGGAAGAAGTTTTCACCCTGAATAACCGCATCCGTGACCTGGAATTTGAACGCCGCCGCGAGATCGTAAAAATATTAACCACATTAACTGATGAGTTAAGGCCCTATGTGCCGCTTTTGTTATCCTATCATAGTCTGCTTACCAAGCTTGATTTTGTGCGGGCAAAAGCGCTTTTTGCTATTGATATTGAGGCCGAAATGCCCGGTTTAGTTAATGAGGCTCAAATAAAACTGTTCAACGCCCGTCATCCGCTGCTATTGTTAAGCTTTAAAGCAGAGAAGAAACCGGTTGTGCCGCTTAATGTCACTATTGATGAAGATACACGGATCGTAGTAGTATCCGGCCCTAACGCAGGTGGTAAATCAGTTTGTATGAAAACCGTGGGATTGTTGCAAATGATGGCCCAGGCCGGTTTGCTGATCCCGGCATCAGATGCGAGTACGGTTGGCGTGTTTAAGCAAATCTTTGTAGATATTGGCGATGACCAGTCTATCGAAAGCGACTTAAGTACCTATAGCGCCCACCTGTCAAAAATGAAAAATTTTGTGGAGCAGGCCAATGGTAAAACTTTGATATTGATAGATGAATTTGGTACAGGCACCGATCCGCAATTTGGCGGCCCGATAGCAGAGGCTGTATTGGAAACCCTGAATCACAAAAAAGTGAAGGGTATGGTAACCACCCACTATTCTAACCTGAAAGTTTTTGCCAGCAATACACCCGGTATCGAGAATGCTTCCATGCTGTTTGATAACGTAGAAATGCGGCCGCTTTACCGGCTGGAAGTGGGTAAGCCCGGTAGCTCATACGCTTTTGAGATTGCACAGAAAATAGGCCTGCCGCAAAATGTGCTTAATCTTGCAAAAAATAAAATTGGCACCAGCCAGAAAAAGGTGGATACATTGTTGGTTGACCTGGAGCGTGATAAAAAGGAAATTTATGATACAAAGGTCAGCCTCGAAAAACAGCAAAAACGGGTGAATGACCTGCTTGCTGAAAACGAAGAGCTAAAAAGTTTCCTGGATGAAAATAGAAAGGCGCTTATAAAAGAGGCAAAGGAAGAAGCTAAAAACATCATCCTGAACGCCAATAAACTGGTTGAAAACACCATAGCCGATATTAAAAGCAGTAATGCCGATAAAGAAAAGACGCGTAACCTGCGGGAAAACTTAAATCGTGAACTGCAGAAGAATACGGTTAAGCCCGAAGTGACCAAAAAAGCGGTAACGGAAGAGGAACTGAAACCCGGTGATTGGGTGAAACTGAACGACTCGGAAACAACGGGGCAGGTTATTGAAATAGCCAAAGATAATGTGATCATTGCCATAGGCGATCTGCGCACTGTCGCCAAGAAAAGCCGGGTACAGAAAGTATCCAAAAAAGAAGTACCTAAGGAGGTGCGGAAAAGCTTTAGCTCACATACCAATGACTATGCAAGCTTTAGCCCCGAAATTGATGTGCGTGGAAAACGTGGCGATGAGGCGCTTTATGAAATAGAAAAGATGCTCGACAGGGCTTTGATGATGGGTTTTAATAATTTAAAGATATTACATGGTAAAGGTGATGGTATTTTGCGTAAATTGATTCGCGATTACCTGAAAAAATATGATGCCGTAAGCCGGATGGAAGATGAGCATGCGGATAGGGGTGGAGATGGCATTACTTATGTATATTTGAAATAAGAAAACCTAAAACATGAGCCACAAATACCTTTGGATGCTGCTGCTTACGCTCGTAAGCACCGCTTGTTTTGCGCAAAACGCAGTTGTTAAATCGCATGATACGCATATTCGTTATACAGGGCGTATTGTTATGCTGGATGAAGCAGCCGAATTATCGTGGCCTGGTACCTCTCTTAAAATCAATTTTAAGGGTACAGGCATAAAAGCCACTTTAAAGGATGAACATGGTGAAAATTATTATAATGTGATCGTAGATGATAAGGTGATCTCAGTCCTTCATCCCGATAGTATCCAAAAAGAATATACGCTGGCGTCAGGACTGCCTGATGCAAATCATACCCTCGAACTATTTAAACGTACCGAATGGGCCATGGGCCGAACCTGGTTCTATTTTTTTTCGTTGGATAAAAATGCGGGCGTATTACCGCCCCCGCCAATCAAAAAGCGTAAAATGGAGTTTTTTGGTAATTCTATTACCTGCGGGTACGGGGATATAGATTCAACGGGGAAGGACAGGGGAACAAGCCTTTATGAGAATGGCTATCTCACCTATGCGGCCCTTACCGCCAGGCATTTTGATGCGGATTTTCACAGTACCTCGCGTAGCGGGATTGGAATAATGGTTAGCTGGGACCCACTCATTATGCCCGAATTGTATAACCGGCTCGATCCCACAGATGCGGAAAGCAAATGGGATTTTTCAAAATATACGCCTGATGTGGTAGTGATCAATTTATTTCAGAACGATGCCTGGATCAACAAAATGCCGGATAATCCACAGTTTAAAGCAAGGTTTGGCATTAAAGCGCCTACGGATGATCAAATTATAAAAGCTTATAAAGAGTTTGTAAAAAATATCCGGGATAAATACCCCAAAGCCAGGATCATTTGTGTATTGGGCAATATGGATATCATGAAAGAAGGCTCCCCATGGCCGGGCTATGTTGATAAAGCGGTGTCGCAAATTGGAGATAAGAACATCATGACGCACTTCTTCCCTTATAAAAACACACCGGGCCATCCCAATTTAAAAGAACAGCAGGCCATGGCCGATGACCTGATCGCTTTTATCGATCAGCATATTAAGTGGTGAGGTAGTTCATGGTTCATAGTATAAAAGCTATGAACTATGAACCATGATCTACTAACTATCACGTCTCCACATGGTACTTTTCGTCCTTGCCGCTATTATTGTCTTCGCCAACTTTTTGTTGATCGGGTACTTCGTTCGGGCCGGGGATATTTGTTTCCCCATCGTTATCGGCAGTTCCTTCCTGGTAAGTGTTAATGTCCTTTTCTTCCTTTTTTTCAGGCGCCGGACTATCAGCATTTCCACGCGGCTGTGCCTGGCTGTAATCAGGGGTGCCGGATTGATGCTCAGCTTTAAAATTTGAGTTTTCGGGGTGTTCTTCAGATGGCTCAGTGCGTTTAAAATAAGCATTGCGGTTACCTGCATTTTGTGAAGGGTTAGCCTTATCATCGCCGGACGGAGTTAAATTATTTTGCCCAAACTTTTCGCCTCCTGTGCCTTGCCCTTCCATGTTTGGAGCTGTGGCGCTTTTTCCTTCGCTACCTCCAAATAAAAAGCTCCTTTTCAGATCCTTTTCCTCCAGGTTGTCATCGTCATCTACGCGATAGCCACGAGGCCTATCGTCATCATGCTGCTCCGAATGGCTATCCTCGTCATTCCAAAGCTCATTGTTATTTGCTGCCATAGGATTTTAATAATTGGTGTATAAATTATAATGCATCAAACTTTTAATTTGTTTGACACGATGCAGGATTTAAAAGATTCTTTTCATCATGATTAAAATCTTTTAATCGATAATTCGTATTAATTTTGGCGCAACCAATTATAAAATATGAATAAGGTTGTTAATGGCGCCGACGAGGCCATCCATGATATTGAGGATGGCATGACTTTGATGCTGGGTGGATTCGGTCTGTGCGGCCTGCCTGAAAAATGTATCGCGGCCCTGGTGAAAAAGGGCGTAAAAGAACTTACCTGCATATCCAATAATGCCGGGGTTGATGATTTTGGCATCGGCCTGATGCTAAAACAGCGCCAGGTAAAAAAGATGATATCTTCCTATGTGGGCGAAAACGCCGAATTTGAAAGGCAATTGTTGAGCGGCGAATTGGAGGTCGAACTGATCCCGCAGGGGACACTCGCGACCCGCTGTATGGCTGCCGGCTATGGTATGCCTGCCATTTTTACACCAGCGGGTATTGGTACAGAGGTAGCTGAGGGCAAAGAAATCCGAAATTTCGATGGCAAAGATTACCTGATGGAAATGGCTTTTAATGCTGATTTCGCCATTGTAAAAGCCTGGAAGGGAGATACAATGGGCAACCTTGTATATCGTTCCACCGCGCGCAATTTTAACCCGGTAATGGCAATGGCCGGCAAAGTAACCATTGCAGAGGTAGAGGAATTGGTTGAGCCCGGGGAGTTAGATCCGGATCATATCCACACTCCCGGCATTTATGTACACCGGATATTCCAGGGTGAGAATTATGAAAAAAGAATTGAACAACGCACAGTTAGAAAAAGATAATGCTTGATAAAGAAGGTATCGCTAAACGAATAGCAAAAGAAATAAAGGACGGTTACTATGTAAACCTGGGAATAGGCATACCTACACTGGTAGCCAATTATATCCCTGAGGGTATTGATGTAGTGCTGCAATCAGAAAATGGGCTTTTAGGAATGGGGCCTTTCCCTTTTGAGGGCGAAGAAGACCCGGATATGATCAACGCCGGTAAACAAACTATCACCACTTTACCGGGCTCAGCTATTTTTGATTCGGCCATGAGTTTCGGGATGATTCGGGCTAAAAAGGTCAATCTGACCATTTTAGGGGCAATGGAAGTATCTGAAAATGGTGATATCGCCAACTGGAAGATCCCCGGCAAGATGGTAAAAGGTATGGGCGGCGCCATGGACCTGGTGGCATCGGCAGAAAATATCATCGTGGCCATGCAACACGTCAACAAAGCCGGCGAATCCAAATTATTACCCAAATGCAGTTTGCCGCTTACCGGGGTAAATTGTGTAAAAAAGATCGTAACAGAATTGGCTGTACTGGATGTATTGCCTGGTGGCGGCTTTAAATTATTGGAACGTGCTCCGGGTGTTACTGTTGAAGAAATAAAAAGGGCTACCGCTGGTAAGTTGATAATTGAGGGCGATGTTCCAGAAATGATTATCTAATTTTAGCTTAAAACTTTCTCTCTCAATTCCTTCGAGATAGCCTCCGTTACACAAATAATATCATCGGCCACGTGGGTATTATTGATGATCACCTGGTCCGCTTCATCTTTATAGGGTAATAAAAACTCTTTATAAGCCGGTACAACGTGGTTTAGCCACTTGTACATTGCATCATCATGCGAATAGCCTCGCTCCAGCAAGTCGCGCTTTAAGCGGCGTTGCAGGGCTACGTCATGATCAGCTTCAATATAGATCTTCATATCCAGCATTTCGGCTATATCCCTGAAATGCAAAATAAACAAGCCCTCTACGATCAGGATAGGTGCTGGTTTAATTTCGAGTATTTTTGGTATAGCGTCAGGATTGTTAAAGGTATATTCCTTTTTATAGATGACCTCATTATTCAGTAGTTTGCTTATATCCTGCTGAAAATGCTGATGATCAATCGTGTTGGGCAGATCAAAATTATACAGCTTATTTTCCTCTGCCGTCATATTATGTGCCACCGGGAAATAATAATCGTCCTGCGATACCAGGCAAACCTCATCCTCGGTAAAATGCTCCAGAAAGCACTTCAGGAAAAATGTCTTGCCCGAGCCGCTTCCCCCGGCAATGCCCATAATAAAGCGTGGTTTACTCATTAATATATCTCCGAAATAATATAGCTGTAAATTTTAATAATTTAATTCCCCCCTTCAGTGGGTTGGGGGCCCTATTCGTTTGGTGCGCCGTAGCTTAGATTTACCTGGAATCGTTTATCCAAAGCACCTAAGGACTGTGCAACATTTTTGGTCATTACGATGATCACATCTTTGGTGGACTCGTTATCGGTAAAGCGGCCAACTACCTTTGCAAAGGTTGTGCGGTTGGTCATCACATTAGTGATCTTGATAACGGTCCCGATAGGAGCGGTACGATGCAAAACAAGCATTTTGTTTGGGTCCATGCCATCATCATCTATCCAGGTGGCCACACCTTTTTCATCCTTTTCATATATGCCAAATTTATTGGCGTTTCCGCGGTGTTCTATATTGCTGCTGTCCTGGGATGTAGCGGGAATAGTGGAGTCGCGTGTAGCCACAATGCTATCAGTTGGATGTGGGGCCGGAGCGGGCGGCGTTGGCGCCGGAGTGTTTGATTTTACTAATAAAATCTGCCCCGGATGTAAATCATTTGATTTAAGGCCGTTCAAATTTATAATATCCTCAACCGTAGTATTAAAGCGTTTAGAGATAGCGTAGAGGGTTTCACCTGCCGAAACCTTATATTGTGTAGGCGTTACATCCTTGCCTGAGTCATCAGTTTGCTGATTTTGCTCTGGCTGTTCAACGGGTGGCTGTACAGCCGGTTTGTCGTGCTGAACGGCCGGTTTATCGTGCTGCACAGGTTTAGCTTTTGTAATTACAGGCGCTTGTTCTTTTTTAAATGGGCGATCAGTAGGTACTTTGATAATGTGGCCTATTGTCATCTTAGCATTGTCGTTATATTTTATGATCGTTTTGGGGCTTACATTGTAGCGCCTGCCTATGGAATAATAATTATCCTTTGCCTTGAGTTTATGCAGGATCACTTTTTTGCCATTATGATTCTCAACACCAACAGAATCTACTACAGGTTTGGCAAACAACGATATAGAAATAGTTAACAAGGAAAGGGTTAGCAATAAAAATTTTAATTTCATCTTAATCTTTAAACAATATTTACAGGTTTAAAACTTTCAATTGTGTCTGGTTTTTCAGGTAGATCAAATGATCTTTATACATAAGGAACGATTCCGGCTGCAACTTTTGTATATCCGTGTTTAACAAATCTTCGTAGACCATCTGGCTATCATTCATGATATATAAACGTTGTTGCAGTACCCCCGCCTCAAGCGAGTGCAAAGATACAATTCTCAAATTATTGTGTTCAAGATAATGCAGGGTATTTCCAAAGGGTGTCACGGGCATTCGCATTGTATTCAAAAAATCTGCCGAAACAGTACAGGGTAACTCAATATCATTATCCAACTCTATATCAATTGACGCTTCAAATTGTCTTTTTATTGCGCCAGTTTTTATATCAGCCAAAAATAATTTTGGTGGTTGCAGGCGGGTATCATAGATCACAGGGCCGTTGGCCGATAAATGATCGAAGGCGTGCGTGTAATTGCTCCACAATAGGTTACCGGTAATTCCGTCAACAGCGATAAGCCCCTTATGTGTAGGGCCGGATTCAGACTGGTAATTATGTAATAGCAACACACCATCATAAGCAGCTTCAATACCGGTGAGCCATCTTTCTTCAGTTTGCAGGTCATCGAAATAGGCCTTGCCGCTTATCAAACCCACAGATGCGAACGAGACCTTTTTATCTGATTGATCCCTTATCTCAGCAAAGATCGTTTCGCTGATTGGATCGATCTCCATACGCCAAACGGCTGATTTGAATTGATAGCTAATATGAGGCTGTAGCATTTGTTTAAAAAGTTTACAAATATGGCTATTTCGGTGGGATGGTGAGTATAGTTAAAAGACACTGCCGGGTAACGTTTTAAATTTATAAATTTGGCCTCTGCAATTTAAGTCCTCTCCAAAGGAGAGGACTTAGGTGAGGTTTAACAAACACTACTATACAATTATATGAGCAAAGGGATCATCAGTAAAGAAGAAGACTATTCACAATGGTATAACGATTTGGTAATCAAAGCCGACATGGCCGAATACTCGCCTGTGCGGGGGTGCATGATTATAAAACCCTATGGTTATGCTATTTGGGAAAAGATACAGGCTACGCTGGATAAAATGTTTAAAGATACCGGGCACAGTAACGCTTATTTCCCTTTATTCATACCAAAATCCTTTTTCGCTAAGGAAGCAAGCCATGTTGAAGGCTTTGCTAAAGAGTGCGCCGTGGTAACACATTATCGCCTTAAAAATGACGAGAATGGAAATATTGTGGTGGATGAAGATGCCAAACTGGAAGAAGAACTGATCGTGAGGCCAACATCCGAAACGATTATCTGGAACACCTATAAAGGCTGGATACAATCCTACCGCGACTTGCCCATCCTGGTTAACCAATGGGCCAACGTAGTACGCTGGGAAATGCGTACACGCCTGTTCCTGCGTACCAGCGAGTTTTTATGGCAGGAGGGACATACCGCACACGCTACCGCCGAAGAAGCCATTGCCGAAACCGAGCAGATGCTGGAGGTATATGCTGATTTTGTAGAGAACTGGTTGGCATTACCGGTTACCAAGGGCCGCAAAACACCGAACGAGCGTTTCGCAGGTGCATTGGATACGTACTGTATCGAAGCATTAATGCAGGATGGTAAAGCTTTACAAGCAGGCACCTCGCATTTTTTAGGGCAGAATTTTGCCAAAGCATTTGATGTGAAGTTTACCAACAGGGAAAATAAACTGGATTATGTTTGGGCAACCTCCTGGGGGGTATCTACCAGGCTGATCGGTGCGCTCATTATGTCGCATTCTGATGATGCAGGTTTGGTGTTGCCTCCAAAATTAGCGCCTATACAGGTGGTAGTTGTGCCGATATATAAGCACGATGAAGAACTGGAAAACATCACAGCTTATGTAAAGGAATTGACTAAAGAACTGAAAGCAAAAGACATATCTATTAAATTTGATAACCGCGATACGCATCGCCCCGGAGCAAAATTTGCCGAGTACGAATTAAAGGGTGTGCCTTTGCGCGTAGCTATAGGCAGTCGCGATATGCAAAACGGTACTGTTGAGCTGGCACGCCGTGATACCAAAACCAAGGAAACGGTTTCACAAGAAGGCTTAGCCGTTCATATTGAAAAATTGCTTGAGGAAATACAGCAAAATATCTATCAAAAGGCATTCAAATTCAAACAGGAAAACACCAAAGAAGTAGACACCTACGAGGAGTTTAAGCGCTTACTGGATGAAGAGCCTGGCTTTTTGTCGGCACATTGGGATGGCACGCCAGAAACAGAACAGCGTATCAAAGAGGAAACCAAAGCAACTATTCGCTGCATTCCATTAAATAACAAACTGGAAGAAGGCAAATGTATACTTACAGGCAAACCTTCCATACAAAGGGTGTTGTTTGCACGGGCGTATTAAGCTATTAGTGAGTAGTTGATTGGGTTGATTGAGTGAGTAGTTTGATACCATTGATTTAATAAAGAATATATAACAATTCGATTATACATGGCATCTTTTACTGAATTGGAAGTTTGGAAACAATCAAGAAAAATTAGAAAATGGGTTTCAGACTTAACTAAAACATTTCCTTCTGATGAAAAATATAGACTTACAGATCAGATTATTCGTTCTTCTCGCTCAATAGGTAATAATTTAGCTGAAGGACATGGCCGATTTCATTATCAGGATAATATCAGATTTTGTATTATGGCAAGAGGTTCTTTATCAGAAACACTCGATCACTTAATTATCGCTCTTGATGAAAAAGTCATATCTGAAGAGGTTTTGAAATCCTTTCAGATGGAATATGAGTCCTGTTTAAAGTTACTAAATGGTTATATTCAATATCTTAAAAATAAAAAAGTTGATGAGTTGTAGTAAATAAATTTAACTACTCACCCAATCAACCTAATCAACTCAATCAACCAACACATGAAATTCGCAACTAAAGCCATACACGCAGGGCAGGAGCCCGACCCAACTACCGGGGCCATCATGACGCCGATCTATCAAACCTCAACCTACTGGCAAAAATCGCCGGGAGATAATAAAGGTTATGAGTATTCGCGCGGCACCAATCCAACCCGTAAAGCTTTGGAAGATTGCCTGGCAGCATTGGAAAACGCCAAATTCGGACTGGCCTTTTCAAGTGGAATGGGCGCTACGGATGCCGTGATGAAGCTGCTTCGCCCCGGCGACGAGGTGATCACAGGTAATGATCTGTATGGTGGTTCGTACCGCATGTTTACCAAGATATTCGCCAATTATGGTATCAAATTTCATTTTCTCGATCTCTCAAAACCGGAGATCATTAATGAATATGTAAACGATAAAACGAAGTTGGTTTGGATAGAAACACCCACCAATCCAACCATGCAAATTATTGACATCGAAGCCATTGCCAAGATCACCAAAACAAAAGGTTTACTACTGGCGGTGGATAATACTTTCGCTTCGCCCTACCTGCAAAACCCTATTGATTTAGGTGCTAACATCGTAATGCACTCGGTTACGAAATACATTGGTGGCCACAGTGACGTAGTGATGGGATGCCTGATGCTGAATGATGAAGACCTGTACAAAAAGCTTTGGTTTATCTATAATGCCTGTGGTGCCACCCCAGGACCAATGGACAGCTTCCTGGTTTTGCGCGGTATCAAAACGCTGCACCTGCGCATGAAGGCTCATTGCGAAAACGGCCGCGTCATAGCTGAATTTTTAAAGACCCATCCCAAAGTGGATAAAATATACTGGCCCGGTTTTACCGATCATTCAAACCATGCTATTGCCAAAAAGCAGATGCGTGACTTCGGTGGTATGATCTCTATCACCCTAAAGGGCGCCGATCTGCAGGAAACTTTCAGGGTAGCTTCTTCATTCAAAGTATTCTCATTGGCTGAGTCATTAGGCGGTGTAGAGTCCCTGATCAACCATCCCGTAACCATGACCCATGCGTCCATACCAAAAGAAGAACGCGAAAAGGCCGGTGTAGTTGATAATCTGCTGCGTTTAAGCGTAGGAGTGGAGGACATCGATGACCTGTTGGATGATTTAAAACAGGCTTTAGCTTAACGATTTTTAATTTGTCATTGCAAGGAACGAAGCAATCGCGAACCATGCTTATTCACCAGGAACAGTTCGCGACTGCCGCTCCGCCAACCAGCGGATCGCAATGACAATTAGGGTATACGATTACCATGATAGAAAACCTCAAAGCCTTCCTCGATTCCAAAGTTGCCCAATACAACCAACCCTCTTTTATAAAGAACGACCCGGTGTCCATCCCGCATATGTTCACCAAAAAGCAGGATATCGAGATCATGGGTTTTTGGGCGGCAACGTTAGCCTGGGGACAGCGTGTTACCATTATCAACAAATGCAAGGAACTGATCACCCTGATGGATGGCGCCCCCTACGATTTCATCATCAATCACGAAGAGCCTGATCTGAAAAAGTTGCTGCATTTTAAGCATCGCACATTTAATGATATTGATACTTTATATTTTATCTCTTTTTTCAGGTATCATTATAGTAAGCATCAATCGTTGGAGGAAGCTTTCAACCCTCTAAATCCAATTGTCATTCTGAGCGACAGCGAAGAATCTAATCGCCGACAGACCCTTCACTACGCTCAGGGTGACAATTTGAAAGTAGAATGCGCACTAAATCACTTTCGCTCTTACTTTTTCTCTTTGCCTGATTATCCTCATCGCACCAAAAAACACGTATCCTCACCCTCACAGAAATCTACCTGCAAACGGCTGAATATGTTCCTGCGCTGGATGGTGCGGAAAGATAATTGCGGCGTTGATTTTGGAATCTGGAATAAACTCAAACCGGCAGACCTGATTATGCCCTGCGACCTGCACGTAGACCGTGTGGCCCGAAAACTCAACCTCATCGCACGTAAACAAACCGACTGGCAAACGGCAATTGAGTTGACCGAACGGCTGCGCGAATTCGACCCACTTGACCCGGTTAAATATGACTTTGCTTTATTTGGGTTGGGGATTGAGGAGAAGTTTTAGTTGGGGCTGCACCGATTGTATTGTTAAAATTAGTAGATTAGTTTATCGCTAAATACATAATATGGATAACATTGACGACAGGAATTTATCAGATTTCCTAACCGGAAAATCCGAGCACACTTTAATGCTGTTCAATCATTTTATCAATGAGTTTCAAAAAGTGGCACCTGTAACATTGCATCCCGCCAAAACCATGATAGGGATTGCCAATTCACACAAAAGGGTGGTTTATATCACACAGTTAGGCAAAAACTTTATCCATGCAGTATTCCCGTTCAAACAGCCGTACCCGGATAATTTATGTTTCCAAAAGATCGCCCAGGTTCCCGGCGATGCGCATCAGTTCAACCATCATTTCAGGATGCTGCAGAAGGAAGATGTTAATGAAGAAGTTATTGGCTTTATGCGCTTAGCTTTTAATGATGAATGTGAATAATCACCCCAAGAACCGGTGAAATCATAATTAAGCCTCTTCCCTGAAAAATACTTTATAGTAATTCATTGATTTCCCTTCATCAAAACCCTTTTCAATCAATTCCTTATCGCCATGAATGTAGATATGGAAGTTCTTATCCAACTTTAACACGCTTTTGTAAACCCGCTGCTGCTTCTTTACAGCGTTGCCGGATATTTCAAACGTATCGGAGATCGGGCTGTCAAATTCCTGCTCGTATTGGCTTTTGAAGGTCTTGAACGATTCGATGGCCTGCGGATTGCCGATCACTTCACCGGCAAACTCGTCCATATCAAAAGTCTCTTTTTCCTTAAAGTACTTCATCGAGCGGTTCAATAGGTCGATCTTATCAGCCTTGCTTACCTCAAAATCCTCATCTATTTTATTGGTGACAAAGTTTTTATAAATACCCAAAGTATTATTGGTTTGATTGAAGCTGTCATTACGTATTTTCAATTGCAGAAATTCATCCTTCCAATAAGCCGCAGCTTCCTGCCCGCGACTGGCGTGGTCGACAACCACCACTTTGTAGCCGTTCTCCTTTTCAATATTAAATATCAGCACGCCTTTGTCCAGCTTATTGATATTGATGGCGTTTTCTTCATAATCAACCCCAAAACCGCCCTGCTCGGGGTAAACCTTTAAATAGGTCTCTTTATTTTCAGATTTGAAAATGCCGATAGCTTCAAGCGGATTTCCCTCTATTTGTACCTTCTTAAAATAGGCCACATATAGCTCGCCTGGTTTTATGTTGGGATGATTGGAAACCTTGTACAGATGTTTGGCTATCTGTTCAGACATTTCGTGGCAGCGGCTTTTATCTTCAAAAATCTGTGTAGCAAAGTGATGAAGTTCGTTAAGAGCAAGATCGCCGCTGCTGTGCATCAGGTGGTAAACCTCGTTGCTTTTCTCAAATGGTTTTAGAAAATACTGCATCAGTAACTGGGGGATCACTTCATCTTTAAATGTAAGTGCTTGTTCAGATAGTGCATATAATTCGTTTTGAGATTGATTACCAATATGATGGACGGAAACTGTATCCAGCGAAGCTTCAAAATAACTTACCATAGTGAGGCGAAAGTAAGCAAATATTGCCTGACCTGTGATTCAGACCGGCCCTTTTTCAGTCAGGCGACCGATCCTGGGATCACCATGCGAGATCAGTTCGCATATTTTAATCGCAGCCCCTTCAAAATCCTCTGCATCGGGTGAAATCAGTAACCAATTCCCATGCCGTTCATCTCCATCAATAAAAAAGGCACCCAGTTCAGGAATACTCTTTTTCAAATCTTTATGATGTTTTTTGTCAGTGGCTACCCATATACCATTCAATTCAGGCTCATTATCCCGTTTACGAAGTATGAGCATGATCCTTTTAGCTAAATAAACATAGTGCATACCAAACATCTTTTTAATGATGATTCCTGCCGGCAGGTAATCAAACACAAAATCAAATGGAGCACTCTGAGTCATATACCTACAAAATTACAGTTTAATATTTTACAATAATCGAATAAAAAGCTTGTGTTAAATAGCGACTTTTGTCCCGAAATGAACTCACGACCTGAAGAAACCATCGTAGCCCTTGCCACACCAAACGGGATAGGCGCAATTGGCATTATCAGGCTATCCGGTCCGGATGCAATAAATATTGCCAACAAAGTTTTTAAAGGGAAAGATCTGACTAAACAGGAATCGCATACCATTCACTTCGGACAGATCGTCGATGGCGATATTGTTTTAGATGAGGTGTTAGCCTCTTTGTTCATCGCGCCGCGGTCATACACACGTGAGAATGTAGTAGAAATATCCTGCCACGGGTCCAATTATATTATTGAATCAATCATTAAGCTGCTAATCAAAAGTGGCGCTCGCTCAGCTAAACCAGGCGAATTTACGTTAAGGGCGTTTTTGAATGGACAATTGGATCTATCGCAAGCCGAAGCAGTTGCCGACCTGATTGCATCCGACTCCAAAGCATCGCAGCAGGTGGCCATGCAGCAGTTGAGAGGAGGGTTCAGCACACAACTACAAACCTTACGCGACCAACTGGTGACTTTTGCCTCACTTGTTGAACTTGAACTTGATTTTTCTGAAGAAGATGTAGAGTTCGCCAATCGCGACCAGTTGAAACTATTGATACACGATATCACCCAAATAATTGGCCGGTTGATAGAATCATTTGAATTGGGTAATGTAATCAAAAATGGTGTAAGTACAGTGATTGCAGGCAGGCCAAATGCAGGTAAATCAACCCTGCTCAACACCCTATTAAATGAAGAGCGGGCCATTGTGAGCCATATACCGGGTACCACACGAGATACCATAGAGGAAGTACTGAATATCAACGGTATCAATTTCAGGCTGATCGATACAGCGGGAATTCGTGAAGCCACAGATACCATTGAACAGTTAGGAGTGCAGCGCACCATGGAAAAGATAAGCCAGTCGGCCCTTTTGATCTATGTTTTTGATGCGTCTGTAATCACCATAGCGGAGTTGAACAGCGACCTGGAAAGCCTGCAAAAACCCGGTATTACTATGCTTGTGGTAGCCAATAAGATAGATCTGCTTAATGAAGAAGAATTACTTGCCCTTCCGCATACACAAAGCGCTATCATTATTTCCGCAAAAGAAAAGCGTCATATTGATGAACTGAAGCACAAAATTTATAGCTCAGCAGTCAAGCATCAATTAAGTGGTGACGAAACATTGGTTACCAATGTCCGCCATTTGGAGGCGTTGCAAAAAACAGAAGGAGCATTGATCCGCCTTCTAAACGGGATTGATAGCCAGGTGACTTCTGATTTTTTGGCAATGGACATTAAGCAGGCATTACACTACTTAGGCGAAATTACTGGTGCTGTTACCACGGATGATTTGCTGGATAATATCTTCAGTAAATTTTGTATCGGCAAATAGGTCTGCAAAATTACCCCAAGTTTCGATAGTTTAGTAGATGGATGAGGCAAAAGCTTTGAACATCCGATTAGAATATAAACGAATCAAAGTCAAATTTCTATTAATGAGGTAACCCCGAAGACTAAAACAAGCTAACTTGTTCGGTACCGGGTGTTTGTAATTCCTGCTGATAAGCGCGGATCAAGCCAATCAGTGCTACACCATGTCGGGCGGCTTTCTGCGGGCCCACACCTTTGAGGGCGCTCAACGCTTTTAAAGTGGCCGGCATTTTTTCGGCGATCGAGACTGCTGTTTTTTCAGATAACACCATCCCGGGCATCAGGTTTTCTTTTGCCGCCGCTGTTTCTCGCCAGGCTATCAATTGTTTAAATAACTTTTCATTCGGCAGGGCATTCAGGGCTTTTAAATAGGAGTGGTCATAGATGCTCAGCTTGTTTTTTGTGAGGGTTAAATAAGCAGCGGTCGTAAATGGGTTTCCGGCGAAATGCTCTATTAATTGTATACGGTCCATTAGCCAGATGATCAGCTGGTCAGCCTTTTTGGCCTGTTCTTTGGACTGGCCGATGAGTTTTGGTAATTGTTTATGCAGATTTTCAACGGCAGTACGTAGTTTTTCCAGGAAATAGTTGGCCGCCTGGCCGCTGCGTTCAATTTTTAGTTGTTTGGCGAACTTGTTGGCAACATCCAAAATGTCCGTTTGCAACTCTGGCAACAGGCCTTCAAAATCCTGTATTTTGGTTTTTAGTGGCTGGAAATTAAATAGGTCATTCAATAAGTATAACTGGTATAGGTCCCGGTCGCGTTCTAAGGTTTTCGCACCCGGTTTGATCGCTTCTGCTTGTCTGTTAAAAAGAACGACAGCCGGGTCACCGATGATATTATGTGCAGCAACCGGGTTGCGTAGCACCATGCCCGATAAGGTGCGGCAACGGCTCAATGCCACGTAGGCCTGTCCGTGGGTAAAAGCTTCGCTCACGTCGATGATCGCTTTTTCAAAACTCAGCCCCTGGCTCTTATGAATCGTGATAGCCCAAGCCAATTTTAAGGGTATTTGCGCAAAGCTGCCTGCGTTAGTTTCATTGATAGCGTCATCATCCATCTGGTACTTTGCATTGGTCCACTCCAGTGCCTCCACCGCGATCTCCTTGTCTTCCCGGTCGCATTGTACATAGACAGTGTTTTCCGCAATGTTAGTGACCGTGCCGATCTTGCCATTATAATACAGTTTTTCCGCCGAATTGTCATTTTTGACGAACATAACCTGGGCGCCGGTCTTTAATTTTAATTCCGTTTCAGTAGGGTAGGCATCTTTTGGAAACTCACCACGGATGGTAGCTTTAAATTCAAATTCCTGCCCCTCCAGTGCTTCAATAAACTCGCTGTTAATCTGCTGGGCGATATAGTTGTGGGTGGTTAAAGTAATATAGGGATCATCAATGGCCGGACGAAAGCCAGGTATGTGGCGGGTGTTTAATAAATCAAGGCTTTCTGTACTGATGGTTTGATTACGTACCTCGTTTAACAGGTTTACAAAGGCCTGTTCTTTTTGCCGGAAAACATGATCCAATTCAATCCGGACATAGGGCGCTTTCTGGAGTACCAGGCTGCTGAAGAAATAGGGCGTGGAATAATAGCGGCTCAGCATTGCCCATTCCTCCTCACGGATGATAGGGCTAAGTTGGGAAAGATCGCCGATCAATAGGAGTTGTATGCCGCCAAACGGCTGTGGAGTTTCTTTGATATTACGCAGTATCAGGTCGATCTGATCCAGCACATCAGGTCGAACCATACTGATCTCATCGATAATAAGCAATTCCAGATTAGTCAATAGGTCTTTTTTTTCCTCGCTGTAATGCATTACCGGGTGGCCATTGCCTGACGGAATGATAGGGCCGAAAGGAAGCTGAAAAAAGGAATGAATGGTCATCCCACTCGCGTTGATCGCGGCCACACCTGTTGGAGCAACCACAGCTAATTTCTTTTTGCTTTCCCGTCGGATTCTTTGAAGAAATGTCGTTTTACCGGTACCTGCTTTACCCGTTAAAAAAACAATGGTATTGGTGCTTTCCAAATAATCACAGGCCAGTTGCATGACCGGGTTCAACTCACTCATTCGTTTGCAATATTACGGGATCAATTAAAACTCGAAGTCTGAGATTGCAAACATAGTACTAAAATTATTAGCATTATGCTATTTTTGTGAGAAAATATTATTGATTGCATCGGAAAATAAAAAAACCCGGATTATAATCCCGAATAAATAAGCATGCCCAAACCTGCTATAAAAAGCAGGAACATAGCCGTGATCAAACCTCCTGTTCCTTCGCCTTTTTGCTTAAATTCTTTCCAGATAAATACACCCCAAAAAGCAGCGACCATAGTGGCGCCCTGTCCTAATCCATAGGATATTGCAGCCCCGGCTTTGCCTGCGGCGATCAGGTTAAACGAATTGCCAACACCCCAGATGATGCCACCCAATATACCAGTTAAATGTGTTGTGAATTTCCCTTTAAAGTAAGCGGTATAATTGGTTGGGGCTCCATGGAAAGGTTTGTAGATAAGAATGCTGTTAAAAATAAAGTTGCTTGCCAGTATGCCTAATGAGAAAATAAAGACTGCGGTATAAGGTGTCATTTTACCAATGGCAGGCGCCTCAAAATTGGACAGATCCATAGATGAAGCAATGAACCTGTAAAATAACGACATCAACAAACCGGCTAAAACGGATATAAGCAAGCCTTTTAATGATACCTTTTTTTCATTTTTATTGATCTTATGATAGGCAATGGCATTGGTGATAATGGCCGCCATTATCAAGACAATACCCGCAATGATCAAATTAATGTTCCCCTGTGGAGCGGTCACATAGTTGATGATAACACCCAGGATCAAAGCGATGCCTATACCAACCGGGAAAGCTACCGCCATCCCTGCTATGGCTATTGCCGCTGATAATAAAATATTTGCCGCATTGAAAATGATGCCACCGATCAGGGCTTTGATAATGTTGGAGCTGTCCGCTTGTTTTAAATCGTCTAAAAAACTTCGCCCACCATGGCCGTAACTGCCAAGTGTTAATGCTGATACCAGCGAGAGCAGCACCACGCCAATTACATAATCCCAGTAAAACAGTTCGAAACGCCAGTTTTTACCGGCGATCTTTTGCGTGTTTGCCCATGAGCCCCAGCAAAGCATGGTGATAAAGCAAAACAATACGGCCAAAAAGTAATCGTGAATGATAAACATATGATCGGTTTAATTAAAGATACATTTCCATTTCATTAAGTTTGGGTGCCGACGATTGGGCTCCTAAACCGGTTACAGAAATCGCAGCAGCCTTACATGCAAATGCTACGGCACCTGCAATATCTTTTCCAGCGGCAATCGCGACAGCAAGGGCGCCATTAAATACATCTCCCGCCCCAGTGGTATCAATTGCTTCAACCGGGATAGATGGTATCAATTTTTCGTATTCATCGGTTACAATTAAGGCGCCTTCTTTTCCCATAGTGATGATAACCGTTTTAACTCCTTTATTTTTAAGCGATCTCGCTGCCTGGGTAGCCGAAACAAGGTTTTCGACCCTGATGCCGGTTAGCATTTCGGCCTCTTTCTCATTAGGGGTGATGATATCGATATTGGGGAATAAAGAGTCCGGCAGGAAACAGGCCGGGGCAGGGTTCAGAATCAATTTATTGTTCTGATCTTTACATACTTCTGCCACGTAAATAACTGTATCGAGCGGTATTTCCAATTGTATTAGTACGATTGATGCTTGTTGCAGCAATGGTAGTGATTTTTGTAAACATGGAGGATAAAGTGTGGCATTTGATCCCGGAGCAACGGTTATGCAGTTTTCTCCTTTTTTATCTACCGTTATCAAAGCGACTCCCGATGCTGTATTTGCTTCGCTAATAATATAGGAAACATCAATGCCTTCCCCTTTTATTAACTCAATTGATCTTCTGCCAAATATATCATCACCTATACTGGCAATTAAAGTAACCTGCCCTCCTAAACGCGCCGCCGCTACAGCCTGGTTTGCACCTTTCCCGCCAGGATAGATAAAAAATTCGCCCCCGATGATCGTTTCGCCGGGTACGGGAATATGGTCTGTTTTAACCACCATATCGGTATTTGAACTGCCAATAACAACAATTGAGCTCATGTGATTTGCAATGATGCCAGATTTAATGATTGGTTTATTAACGGGCTGAAAGCCTTATGGATAGCTAACTTACAGCTATTTTATGATAATATGAAGCTGTTTGCAAGGAAAGAGATATCTTGTTGCTGAGTTATTTTACATTACTGAAGTTTTATCATTTTTTGTAGATTTAATAGCTTATTACATCCATCATGAATACATCAAACAGAAGAAAATTTATCACGACCACAGCAGCATTAGCAGCCGGTACAATAGCTGCATCGGCTATGCCACTAAGCAATATGGACAATAAATGGCCGGTAGTTCATCACGTGTTTTTCTGGCTTAAAAATCCCGCATCCAAGGAAGACAGGGATAAATTAGTTGCCGGAGTAAGAACGTTATCTAAAATTGAAACCGTGCGCGAACTACGCGTAGGGGTAGTGGCCAGTACCGAAAAGCGGGATGTGGTTGATAATAGCTGGGCCGTATCCGAGCTGATGTTCTTTAGCGACCTGGCAGGGCAGGCTACCTATCAAAGTCATCCTATCCACCTGGAGTTCATCAAAAACTGCAGCCATCTTTGGGAAAAGGTGATTGTTTATGATGCGGTGGATGCATAATCAAACGATTTTTTTCAAATGATCAGACAATCTCAACGTAAGCGCAACCAGGGTTAAAGTTGGATTGGGTGCGGCTGCTGTAACGTAGCATGACGATCCGGCCATAAACAAATTGCTGATACCGTGTACCTTGCAGTTGGAGTTAACTACCGATTGTTTTGGATCGGTACCCATGCGGGTTGTGCCCATGTGATGCCAGCCGCCGCCGGTAAATTCGGGCCAGCTATTATCGTTTTCATCTTGTAAGTATTCCAGCAAACGCACACGTCCTTTTGAGGCTATCCCAACCTGCTGGCCGATGATCTCATAAATTGCACGGATACTTCTTTTTTCAAGCGGTGTAAGCTCCCAGTGCAGCATAGCGCGCCTCATGCCTAAAGCATCAGTGTCAGTATCCAACGTGATTCTGCTTGATGGATTTGGGGCCTGTTCTAACCTTGTAAATAACTGGTATGCCTTATGCCCGTTTTTGTTTTTGCCTTTTTCTTCCCGCTTTATAAAGTCAGCAAAATTCTTTGCTCTTTGTGCAGTATCTGCTGTCCACAGATCAATAAAGGCAGGTTGGTTTTTGGCGACTTCCAATGGTGTGAATGAGGCTGTTCCGTTCAATATTTTATATTCTCTTTGTTTTGTCTCGCTAATAGCTAATTCGGCCCGTGCTTTGGTTCGGCCAAAATCTATTGCATACAATTTCAGCGGATCAGCTTTGGGAAGCCACATTTCAGCCGATTTGATCTCCAGGTGTTCCATAAAATAACGGCCCACCACATCATGATCATTACCCAAACCATTAGGAGCCTGTTTATTGGATGATAGCAGCAAACGTGCATTCTGTATGGCACAACAGGCGACCACAAAATACTTTGCCTTAACCGTATGTTCCTTGCCTGCAAAATTTTTAACGGTAACCTCTTTTATTGTGGACGCATGTTCATTAGCCGTGATATTGGTAACGTTGGCATAGGTGTATAAATGAATATTCGGTGCTTTTATGATGGTATCCTTATACTTATCACCAAAGCGGGTAGGTGGGCTGAACTGCCATATCTTGTTAAAAACCGTATCCGGCTCAAAAGGCAGGGATACCATCGTAGGGTCTTTCGCCTGCCAGTATTTGGCATCATATTCATAAGGCCCGAGGTCCAAATTTTTGTGTGCCCTCTCGTAAAAAGGATCAAGTTCTTCACGCTGAATGGGCCAGCCGCTGTGCGGAACCCAATCCCGTTTTTTAAAGTCGATAGGATCAAATGGTGAGCAAAAGCCTGCCCAGTGACCTGTAGTTCCCCCAAAATAATGCAGTCTCGCTGATTCGAGCGGATAGTATCGCTGACCAGTCGTTTTGCCTTTATACAGATCCTGCATCTGGCTCTCGTACTCAAATCCCCCTCCTTCCAGCAATATCACTTTGTAAGGCGTATTTATCCATTCCAAAGCTATACTGATTCCGGCAGCTCCAGCACCTATAATGCAAATATCACCCTCAATTAATGTATGATCCGGCAAAGTCCTGGCGTCAATATGCATATATTAGGCGTTTAAAATGGAATATAAGGCACATTGCCGGGCCTCGGTTACTGATAACACCCAACCCTTAACCATTACTGTTTTACCTGTTTTGAAATCCTGCTCAACCTGGCTATTTAATGTGTTTTGGATTGATTTGGCATCTGTCTCTGTATTGCTTTTCCCCAATAATAATTCGGTAAGCGATATTTTATTATTCTCGGCAGGTGTCATTTTCCTGTAGCTATTTCCTGTTTCCTTTATTGATTTTGCATCTACAAGGTGGGAGAAAAATAGCGGCTGGCTTATTGCTTTCTCTTTAGATACTGAGCAGCCATCAACTAAAGGCAGGGTGAGCGCCATAGCAGTATAAGTTGAAAGCCGAACGAATGTTCTTCTCTCCATATTTATCTATTGGTCTTTAGGAATAATTTTATACACGTAAAAATGTTTTCTTTTGATAAAGGAAATATAAAAACAGCCATTTCACCATGACATAACAGATAGCACCAACCACCAGGTTGTATGGGTCGCCTACTAATTGGATCAGCCATTTGAATAGCCCGTTTGTGGCATATTCCCAATCGATAAACCTGCCTGAAATATAGATCAGGATGGAATTCATGCCGATCACTTTGAAGAAGAATGCCCACTTTTTATAGCCAAGCACGTCTATCACATAATAAAACAGAGCCATTAATAATAGGCTCAATCCACCAACATTCAGCACAAAGGAGCTTGACCAAAGATTTTTGTTGATAGGGAAATCGAGGTTCCAAAGCTGCGCCAGTACCAGGAAAATAATGCCGACAATAGCCAGCCTTAATGTTTTATCTCCAGGTGTAAGTGAAGTCTTTTTTAAGGTGGTTCCTGCCAATATTCCTAATAAGCCGGTACTGATCGCCGGGATTGTAGAAAATAAACCTTCAGGATCGTGTATGCCTAAATATAACTTTCCGGGCAATATGGTGCGGTCCATATAGGATGCAAAATTGCCTTCCATGGTCAGGTCACCATGATGGAAACCCGGCGCCGATGTAAATTTCAGCAATAGCCAATAACCCACTATTAATGCCCAAAACCATATCATTTGTGCGATCTCACTTGCATATAAATAGATAATATTGGCAAACATATAGGCGATACCTATCCGGCCCAAAACAGAAGCGAACCGGATATCGTGGATTGGCCTAAGATGTAAGCCATTGTTATAGATGATGCCCAGTATAACAAGGATCAACCCTCTCTTGATTACGCGCAGTAATAATTGATTGCGTGTTTTTCCTTTTTCAAGTTCGCGGCCAACAGAGAATGGCGTAGATACTCCGGCCATAAACAGGAAGAGCGGGAAGATCAGATCATATAAATGAAAGCCGTTCCAGGCAGGGTGGGTCAGTTGGTTGGAGATGACTACAAAAATGGGCCAGTTGGTTGTTTTGGCCAGGCTGTTGAATATTTCCTCCGCGCCCATGATCCAAAACATATCAAAGCCACGCAGCGCATCTAATGAATAAAGTCGGGTAGGGGTTTTCTGAAAGTCGTCAGCCGGGTTTGCAGTCATAAGTTTAATTGTAAATTGAAATTTTAGGTTTATCGAAAATAAAACTAAACATTTCAAACAATTAATCCGAATGATAGCACAGTAATTTTACAATGCGACTTATTCCTTATAGGCGTCAATTTCGCGACCGATCAAATTTGCCTCTACATCATTATCAAATAACGGCATCTCGGTAGCAGGGTCAAGTTTAAGCCAGTGCTGCTCCGTGTCTTTCTGTATTTTAATGTGCTCCACACCATCCTTAAAAATGGCATAAATATCTTCGCCTTCGGGAAATACTGAATAAGTGATTTCTCCTATTTCAATATCAAAAGGTTCTGTCATAGGTTAATGCTTTTTCTTATTGTTCATTTTCGCTTTAGTGCCTGCACTAAAATTGTAATCTTTTTTATTGCTGGCTTTTTTTTCGTGAAAAGCCCCACCACCAGTTACTACATTAGCTTTGGTCGTTGCGGCTTGCTTTGCCTTTATATCTTTATGCTCTTTGGCTATTAACAGATCGTCAGGCAACTCACTTAGCTCCATTTTCTGGCCGATAGCCTGTTCAATTTTGCTAACCATATCCAGTTCCAGGTCGGTTACAAAAGTAACGGCCAAAGCCTTAACCTGGTTTCCTGACGACTTGATCATCCTGTTAATGAACGTTTCCTTTTCCTCAGGCAATTCTAAATGAAACAGGAACGGAATATCATCCAGGTCGACTGAACCCTGTAGTTCTGTGGCGACTACTAAGACGCGAACCTCATCCTGATCCTTAAATTCTTCAATGGATTCAAATCCTTTTGATTCATACATCATCGGGTTTAAAATGGCAACCTCGCCCTTAATATCCAGGCGTAAATTGTTATAAATCTTTTCGGCAGTAAGGCGTGTATTAACAAAAACAACCGCTTTTGGATATGCTACGGCATCGCCTAATAACAAATTCAGCAGGTTAAGTTTTGTCCTGAAATTTGGCAGGTGATATAATATCTGTGGATGGACCTCAGCTTTTGCTTCACCCAATTCTTCAACCTCAACAATGGCCGGCATATGCATAAACGGGTCGATCATTTGCTGCAACTTGCCGTGCATCACTTCGGTAAATACTAGATGCTGGCATTTGATAATGCTGTTTGCCAATTCGGCCACAGGCAATTGCGAACCTTGCTTAACTATCTGTGCGGCGTCATCCACAATAAACATCATGATCTTGTTGAGATTCAAGCCAAGTTTAAGATAGATTGCACGTGCCCTGTCGGGTGTTGCCACTACGATATCTACCCCGTCAGCCAATGCATCCAATTGTGGCTGCATCGATGGTTCGGTATATAAGCCAACAATGCGTATGCTTGCGTTTTTATTTAAAATATCGAAGCGGGAGATAACTTCTTCCACCTTTTCCTTATCAGGTACCAATATCAGTGCTCTTGGCGCTTCTTCAACCCCGTACTTTAAACGCATTAGTACGCCTAATATATAAGCTGTAGTTTTGCCGCTGCCTTCGGATGACACAACTATAATATCCTGGCCACCAACTATCCTGGTGAGGGTTTTTAATTGCACTTCTTTCGGAGTAAGATACCCGGCTTCGGTTACCGCGCGTACTAATTGTTTATTTAGCTTTAATTTATCTGCCCACACAATCTCAAAAATTTAATGGGTGCAAAGGTAGTGATAAAGTCTCAAGTCCCGAACCTTCATAATAGGGTGTTTTATCATAATAATAGCTGTCTCTAAATCCTTCAAAAACTCCTCATTTAAAAACAGCTACCTTTGCACCCGTTAATAAATTAATAATGATAAAAAAAGCGCTGGAAAACCTTAAAATAGAGACACTGAACGAGATTCAACATGCTTCTCTTAATACGCCTGCCGACAGGGATGTTATCCTGGTTGCGCCAACAGGTTCCGGTAAAACGCTTGGGTTTTTATTGCCTTTGATAAAGTTGCTGAGTGAGGATATAAAGAATGTACAGGCGCTTGTTTTAGTTCCATCACGCGAGTTGGCTTTACAGATAGAACAAGTTTTCAGAACCATGGCAAGTGGTTTTAAAGTGAACTGCTGCTACGGCGGACACAGTACCAAAGTGGAAAAAAATAACTTGTCGCAACCTCCGGCAGTTTTAATAGGCACACCGGGCAGGATTGCCTGGCACTTGCGCAGGGAAAGTTTTACAACGGAAAACATACGCACGCTTGTGCTGGATGAGTTTGATAAAGCGCTTGAGTTTGGTTTCCAGGAAGATATGGAATACATCATCAGGCAGTTACCCGGTTTAAAGAAGCGGATCTTGACCTCTGCTACCCAAATGGATGAGATTCCTGCCTTTACCGGTGTGGTTAATCCTGTCGAGCTAAATTTCTTGGGTAAAGATAACAGCGCTGCCGGTTTAAAATTGAAAGCGGTGGTAGCTGAAACGACAGACAAACTGGACGCCTTATTTTCCCTGATCTGCAAGATAGGCAATAAAGCGACCCTGGTTTTCTGTAATCACCGGGATGCCGTGGAACGCATAAGCGAGCTGCTTTGGCGGAAAGGTATTATTCATGATGTTTTTCATGGGGGGATGGAACAGCCCGACCGGGAAATAACCTTGATCAAGTTCAGGAACGGAAGCAATCAATTACTGATCACTACCGACCTGGCTTCAAGGGGACTGGATATACCGGAAATTGAATACATCATCCATTACCAGTTACCGCACACCAAAGAAGCATTCACACACCGCAACGGCCGTACGGCCCGGATGCATGCCAAGGGAACAGCGTATCTTTTGCTTAACAGTGATGAGCATCCTAATTTTTTGGATGAGAAGCCGGAAATTGAAATGCTGCCGGAGAAAAATGTGCTGCCTTTACCAACTGCCTGGGCTACTTTGTATATTTCGGCAGGCAAAAAGGATAAGGTTAATAAGATCGATATTGTAGGTTTGCTGTTGCAAAAAGGCAAACTAAATAAGGATGAATTGGGTTTGATAGAAGTGCTGGATTATTCATCCTATGCGGCGGTTGATCGTAAAAAGATAGCTAAGACGGTGGATTTAATAAAGTCTGAAAAGATCAAGAATAAGAAAGTAAAAATTGAAATTGCAAGATAAAAATCTTAAAATCGAAGCAAATGAGTAATAATGATATAATGAAAAAGCTGCGCGTAGCGCTGAAATTAAGAGATGATGATATTGTGCACATTTGCAGTTTGGTAAACTTTAATACCACCAAGACCGAGCTCGGTGCTATTTTCCGCGATAAGGAGCATCCAAACTTTAAGCCCTGCGGCGACCAGCTGCTGCGGAATTTTTTAAACGGGCTGATCATCTATAAGCGCGGGCCTATGGAGCGTAAGCCTGGACAGGAAAAGCAGGATAGTTAAATGCTGGATATTTTATTTCAGGATGAGCATCTAATCGCTATTAATAAGCCGCATGGATTATTGGTACATCGGTCGTCCATCGCCGCGGACGTTAAAGAATTTGCCTTGCAATTATTGCGGCATCAAATAGGGCAGTGGGTAAATCCCGTGCACCGTATCGACAGGAAAACAGGCGGGGTTTTGTTATTTGCATTAAATAAGCAGGTTGAGGCCGCTATGCAAAAGCAATTTGCTGATAACCTGGTGAAAAAAAAATATTTAGCCATTGTGCGCGGGCACACGTATGATTCTGGAGATATTGACTATCCTTTAAGAAAAGAAAACGGCACACCGCAGGAGGCATTTACATCATACCAAACTTTGAAAAGGGCAGAATTGGATGTGGCTCTTGGCCAGCACCCAACATCAAGGTATTCGTTGGTGGAGGCAACTCCGGCGACTGGGCGTATGCATCAGTTACGGAAGCATTTCAGCCATATATTCCATCCCATTATCGGCGACCGTACCCACGGATGCAATAAGCAAAATAGACTATTTAAGGAAAAATGGCAGATGGAAACCATGCTGCTGCATGCTTCTTCGGTCAATTTTGATCACCCGATTACCGGGGAACCTATAACAATTGAGGCCCCTTTACAGCCGGAGTTTATCAGGGTGATGGAATTGATGGGATGGGAATAAATTCCTAATGGCCTTTTGACACTTCCTTTTGTATCAGCCTGTATTTACCACTTTTGATCAGCTTTTTCTGCTCGGGCGAGAATTCCTCCCTCCCGCCAAAATCCTGCACCCAGTAATGGTCTATCTCGGCTACACCAACTTCTTTAAATTCCGGGTTCATCAGGTTTTTGCAATGGCCCTCGCTTTTTAACCATCCATTCATTACCTCTTCAATGCTCATTTGCCCAAGGGCGATATTTTCGCCAACGGTAAAGCTTTTAAAGCCTTTAAAGTAATAACCTGCGGCTGTGATCCGGTCGGCCATACTGCGCCCGTCTTTACTGGTATGACTGAAGTAATCGCGCTTATCCATATCTTTCGCGTGACCAAGTGCTGCATCCTCCAACTGATCATTCCATGTCATGGGCGGTGCGGGTGGAAAAAAGGTATGCCCGCAATTACAGCCCTTTTGCCGTGCCGAATTAATGCGGTCTAAAAATTCCTGCTTAAAATGCCGGTCCTCATTTTTTTTATGTGAAGGGCTAAGCGCCATACACGATATAAAAATAATAAATAAGCTTATCCTGCTTAAAATCATAAACTTCATATTGATAAGACAAACGAATAAGCAAGTGGTTTAATTACAGATTACCCTAATGATTGCGCTTAATTCTTGATCGCCAGAAACCTGTACGTCTGCGTTTGTAAAGAATAAATATAACGACAGTGATTAAAATTATTGCAACTATTAAAATTACAATAAAGCTATTCTTTTTGAAGAGTTGTTTTTGGAGGATTTCTTGTTGCTTAAGGTATAGAATTTTTTTTTGGCCTGCAGGGATGAATCCCTGGCTGCAAGTTTAGCCATTAACTTTGCCTCCTCATCCTTTTTTATACTGTCATCAATTGCCTTGTGCCTTTTTAGGGCGATGGCTGATTTGGCATAGTTCTTCATCTTGTTATACAACAAGGCGTAGTTTAACTGCACCTCAGATTCGCGTTGAGGATAATGGTTTGTAGAGGATATGGTCAATGCCTCGTTCAAATCCCGCATGGCCAGGCTATAATCTTTGATGTCTGATTTAATCAATGCCAGTTTGAGTAAAGAGGTAATGATATTAGGATTGTCGTTTTTGTAGCGCGACAATGTGTTTGATTGCAAAATGAACCATTTGGCCTGGCTGTATTTGTGCTGGGAATGATATACACTGGCCAGGTTATCAAAGCTGATACGCAAACCTGTGGTATCATTATATCTTGAATATAAATGAAGGGCCGAAAGCGTATTGCTAATGGCTAAATTTTGGTAAGTAAGCCTGGTTTTTTTATTGCCGATGGTATCGTACTTAATATATTCTAAAGCTATTTGGGTATAAATGGGAGCTTTCAGCGAGTCGTAGGTGGTAAGTTCTAATTCCTGTTTCAGGCTGTCCAAATGATCAGTATAGATCAAAACTTTCTGCTTTAGGCTATCTGTATCGTTACCGGCAGCAAAAAGCTTAGCAGCGCTTAATACGAGCAGGATAAGTAATAGAGGTCTCTTCATATAACAGAGGACCGATCAATTAGATATTGATATCCCCATTATATGTTTATCAAACCCCATGCCTCAATATTTATTAAGCATGCCTGTGCGTTATTATGTTGATAATATGATGTTTAAGTGATTATATGCACGATAATTGAAGTCTATAGATTTTATAAGAGGTATGCGAAAGGCTGCACGGAGTACAGTAAATAGTACAATGATTTCCCCAATAATACTACTTTACGAGGTTTTCGTAGCCATTAATAAACCTACTGAACCAACGGGATCGGTTTAAAAGCAGGTTAAATAAGGTGATCCCTATTGCAGCAGTTAATATCCCGGCAAGCACATCCAATACATAATGATGGCTTAAATACACTGCCGAAAACCAGATCCCGAACATTACTACCCCAAAGAATATATTAATCGAACCTAACCGGTTTTTTACGCCATAATATAAAACGATAACCGGGTAGGAAGAATGCAGGGACGGCATAGCCGCAAAAACATTAGAGCCCTTGGCATAGATCGATTTAAAAATACCTACATTAAAATAAGCATCAAATTTTGCCAGGCCCGCTGTATTACCTGCTGTTAAAGTATGGAAGGTGAGGCCATGATACTGCACATACCAGGGTGGGGCAGCCGGGTAGGTGTAATACACGATAAATCCCAGCATATTAACCAACACAAATGTGAGTGAGAATAAAAGGAATTGCCGCCTGTTTTTGAAAAATAAATAGCCCGCGAAGGCTAATGGCACGGGTATCCAGCACAAATAAAATATACCGGCCATAATATCTATAAAAGTGTGGCCATTGAAACGCCAGTATTCATTTGGGGTTAGCAGTTTACCCTGCCAGTGGATACCAAACAGATGCTTCTCAAAATTATACAGATCTGCAATATGTACCGTGTTGTAATTATAATTAGGAAAAGCCTTCATGTAATCAAAAATGATCCAGTAGACTATAAATATGGAAAACCCTATGATGAATTTTCGGGTAACAGGAGATATAAAAAAAAGTGAATTAAAGATGAGCAGCAACACAACCTGGTCGGACTTAAAGCCAACCAAAAATGCCGAGATCAATAAGTAAGCGAATGATACCAGTAAAACAATAGTTACCGAGCGTACATTGATTGTACTCCCATGGCGCTCACTATCGTTCATCTATTTCTTAATAAAATCTGAGCGGAATACTTTATCCCAAAACGGAGAGCTTACGCCATAGCCTTTATCCGGGTCCTGGTAATGGTGCAGCATGTGATGCTGTTTGATCTTTTTCCAGAGAGCGCCTTTAAAGTTAAAGTGATGTATGGCATAATGCGATATATCATAAAACAGGTAACCCAATATAAAGCCGGGGAAAAATCCGAAAATATAATTGGTCGGCAATATGGCATTAAATAAAAAGTAAAAAATTGTAGCTAATGGTATGCTTACAGATGGAGGCAATACCAAACGCTTGGCGTCACTCGGATAATCATGATGAACACCATGAAAAATAAAGTGCATCCGTTGCGCCCAGGGTTTATCCGGTGGGGCATAATGAAATACAAAACGGTGCATAATGTATTCAACGAGCGACCATACGAATACAGAGACCACAAACAATTCAATAAATGTAAGGGCCGGGATGTGCACTACAAAGAAAGCCTTATAAAGGCAAAATAATATTACAGGTACAAATATAAACAGGGGCACAGTAAAATGCACCTTGGATAAAGCTTCTAATAAATCATTTTTAAACATCCTCACAGATTCCTGTGAATTCGATACATATTTCTTTTTCATAACCTCAGGGTTTAAAATGTTCTACAATTTCTCTGCCTGTTACCGGGTCGGTACCTTTCACTTCCACATATACTACATTTGGAAGCCAGAAGGAACCGCCCTCAATTTTTACAAATATACGATTAAGAATAACCTGTTTTTGTGCAATTAACGCGAAAATATGATATTTTCCGTCCGCCGCCTTCATTAAAGTAAGCGGATATTTTTTGTATGACACAAATCTGATGTCATATTTCCCATCATTTAGCTGTTTTGAAGATACTCCATAAGCAAATTTACGCTGAATATAATTTAAATCCTGCTTTTGCCCTTTATCGGAATATCTTATCCAATAGGCCTTCACCGGTTCATCTTCATCTGGCTTGCCATCATTCTTAATGTTCAGATCATAAACAATGGTGTTTAAATTTGATGTACGCTGTAAATAAAACAGGCTGCCTGAATTTACGGGAGGAATAGGGTATGCGGTTTTTAATTCCGGCGCCCTTCTTGCTGAATCGGCCCGGTCATTTTTGATTTTTAATTTCCCGAAAGAAGTTGTTACTGAGAAAATGAAAACGGAAAGTATTATAAAACTAAATCGCATTAAATTGAAGTCTATTATTTACCTTTTTGCTCAAGGGCTTTTTTGGCATCCACCAACCTGTTAAAGGCAGTTACATTAGTTAAAATTGCAAGCAATACAATGGGGAAAGTGAAAATTGACATAGTTTCAAATACATGGAATCTAATGCCCGGAACATATAATTTGTAATCGCCGCCTATGTATAATGAAGTTACACCACACAGCATGGCAAACAATCCAATTGTAACCACCCGTTCGGGGCGTTGCATTAATCCACCTTTTACTTCAACTCCCAAACCTTCTGCACGGGCCCTTACGTAGCTTACCATCATAGAACCGATAAGCGCAATGAATGCGAATATGGAACTTAAAAAATAGTGGTGCGCTACCAAATAATAGCAGATGCCTAAAAACATGATCAGTTCGCTGTAACGATCAAGCACCGAATCATATAACGCTCCGAAAGTAGATTTCATATTACCCAGCCTGGCTACCTGTCCGTCCAGCATATCGAACAGACCGGCGAATAAGATCAACGCACCGGCCCAGCCAACATAGGAGAGATCACCACGATTACCTTCTTCTGCGCCGATGATAAAGATCACAGCAACCCCAACATTCAATACGAAGCCGATCGAGGTGACGATATTGGGTGTAAGCCCTACTTTTATCAAAACCTTAACAACCGGATCGATAACTTTATATATCCCTAATTGGAGATTGTTACGTAAGGATGTTTGATGTGCCATTGTTGCAATAAGTTTTATTATACAAATTTAATTAAAAATTGAAATCGGCCCTCACCCGGACGCCCATTTTTGCAATATCCGAATGATCTAAATAGGTGAACCTTCTTACCAAATCTACCCTAAAAAATTTAAATATATTTTCGATACCTACACTTCCTTCTGTATAGGGTGTGCTGGTCATGATATAGGTGATAGGTTTACCTTGTCCATCAACAGGGAACTGATATAATGACGGATGAAATGCCGGATTGTTTTCGTCCCTTACACCACCCCATAGAGCTTTGAAGGAAACAACCTCGCGCCATTTTAATTTCTTGAGCAAAGGTATCTTATTAAAGAAGAAGCCGTTGAAATGCTGGTCGATGTTGATACTCTCATAATGATCATTGGCAAACTCCAAAAAGTTCATCAAGTTATAGGCACCCACCTGGTAAGCATAGGTTTGGTTGGCGTGCGGTATAGTAAGCAGGGGATAAGGTACCTGGCCAAAAATATTGCTGGCCTCAAAAGTAAAATCAGCATATCCCAGCTGCGAAAAATAAAAATGCTTATCCAACCTGAAATGCAGGGTTTTGTAATTGTATTCGCCACCCAAAACGTTCTTTAAGCCCATGGTAAAATCAAGAGCTATAACCGGGTATTTGCCCAATATAGGTATGCGATATATCTTACCCTGGTAAAATTGTTCGTGTGGGGCATAACGGATGCCACCGGTAATTTCTGTAGTGGTAAGCTCAGTAATATTATGCTGTAAGCCGTTAACCTCGTTGATAAAATACAATGAGCCGGCCGGCGATTGTGTCCATTTTTTTGCGCCGAAGTTGTATGAAAGATGGTTCTCATACTCATGCACATAATCTAACCGATAAAAATCGTTATATAAATACTTGTCGTTCTCGCCACGTTTGAACGAAAGCAGGAAGTTATCCTCCTGTACAAACTGTAAGGCTGCGCCGGGTATTTTGGTGTCCCGCTGAAAACTTGCCCTGATGTAGTTTTGTGGGAATTTATAGATCGATTTATCATTAAGCGAATAAGTAGCGCTTAAAAAGCCTTTCCATTTCTCATCCTTAAACCCGTAAGCGGCATATGTTTCGAAATAGTAGCGTTTACTCAATTCAGGCGTTGTCCTGCCGCCAAACCTCAACCGCAGACCTTCTACCGGGTTAAAGCTATAAAACGAGTTGGCAGGGCCCACTTCAAATGGTCCGAATGATTTATAACCTGCCAGTACCAGCGATATAATATCCATAGTACGGCGGTATGACGGAATGGTTTTTAAAGTATCGATGTTATGATAAACTTTTGATTCCGCCGTGGTCAGGGTATCAAGCCGGTTTTGCGACCAATAGGCATTATTGTGGTCTTTGAAATCTCCCAATTCAACAAGCGCAGGGCCATCATAAGTTGTATCCGATAAGGCTTTGTTTACCTGGTAATCTTTAAAAGTGATCGTTCGTATCCCTATAAACCCCCCTTTTTTCTTTTTATTCAGGCCAAAGTCGGCCAGCATGGTGCTCTTGCTCAAATGATAACGCTGATCCGGGTTTTGTTCAAACTCAAGGTTAACATTCATCGTTTTAACAAAATTCAGGTTGATGTTTTTGTTGATGGTCAGTACAGCCTTTTGTACAGCATAATGGCCATCAAGCGTAACATAAATTTTTCCTTCAAATAGTTGATCGGTTGTGTTGCGTGGTGTAAAGCTAAGCTCAACTACCTTGGTATTATTTACAACAACCGTATCCGTTATAAAAAATTTATAGAAAGTAGGAGCAGAGTTTGAGATAGGGCTTAAGAACTGTACCGAAACCAAAAATATATTGTTGGAGTAGATATCAACCTCGTAATAAAGATGCTTGAAATATTGTGTTAACCCTTCGTTATCAATAAAGGTCCCAAAGTTTACACTTTTCTCACCTAATACTACGGTCTTTTTCTTTTCCGGATTTTTACGGTAATAGTTATTGCTTAACTTTTCATTAAGGTAGATTGGCAACAATGATTTACCGGGTACCAATGTGCTGTCCCTGTTATCCAGCAGGAATTTGTATTTCCTGAAAAATTTCCTGTCGGATAAAGTTGGTGATACATTGCTCAATGAGAATTGCATCTTATCGTACTCTTTATATTGTACATAAGAGTAACTTTCGGGCCGGTTCTCATCTTTATGCGCAATTACCTGGCGTATCAGTTCAACAGCCGGATTATCCTTATTACGATACCTTGCCTTTTTCCCTGATTTGATAACAACTTCGTTTAATTGCTGATCTTCAGTAAACAGGCGGATATTTAATACTTGTTCCTTACCAGGTGTAATGGTTAATATCAGGGGTTTATAACCTACGTAGGATACTTTTATCTGGCTGTAAGGCGTGGCTGATTCTAAAGCATATGTACCCTGGTCATCGGAAGATACTCCTATAGTACTTTTAACAAACGATACGCTCACAAATGGCAATGTTTGCTTTGTTTTTGCATCTGTAACTGTCCCACTTACCTTTGTTATTTGAGCAAATGCTATTGAAGATGAAAAAAGAAATAGCGTTAAAACAAATATTTTTATATAAATACGCTTAAAATTCATGTATCTGATGTATTATGCAAATACAAACTCATTTTGCTTAGATTAGTTGTAACTTATACCTATTATTATCGATACAACTCATCGGAAATTAGAAGATATAATCTCTTTAATTGTTACAAATAATATTTACCAATTGTTGATGATGATTATTATTTATATCGACAATTTTCCTATCCGCAATAAGCACCTTGTTTTATATTTTGCCCTTTCAGGTTGATACTTGGAACGGATTTAGCAAGTTTGTTATGCCCCGCAAAAATAGAAAAATTCCATACAGACTATTGTGGTCAAAAAGTCAAAATTAATCAATCGATTAATAAATAATGTGGATGCCTCTTTTTTTACATTAAAACAACCTGAACCACCAAACGGCCGAAGTAAAACATTGGCATATATCCCGGTCAATACATCATCCAGCATGATGCCCCATCCGCCAGCAATCGTTCTACCTTTTGGATAAAAAGAGGTTTCCCATGTCAAAAAAGCGAAGGAGAATAAGTGCAGTTGGATACATACTTAAAGGTAATCGGTACAAAACAAGGCTAATGTACATCCCTGCAACTTCATCAATTACAACGCGTTGCGGGTCTTTTCACTATATGGTTGATACAACGGTTGAAGACCGATACCGATGATCATAATCATTAAAGAAGGGGCAAGGTGATACCACCCCGTAAAGCCAGGTACCAACAAATAGAGCAGGCAACGGCTGCTACCGTGCCTGCCCTGCTCCTTTACCAATATAGCCAATACTCAGGCTTGTGGAAATCAGCTTATGAAAAAGCGCATTACAGTGCTTCAACCAGGTCCTGGTAATAATCTAATCCCAGGTGAGTGATCAAATCTTCGCCCATCATGTGGCGCAATGTATTTTGCAATTTCATTAATTGCTTAAATATATCATTCTCCGGATGTAAACCGGGAGCTGTTTGTGGCGATTTCAAATAGAACGATAGCCATTCCTGTACACCACTCATACCTGCCCTTTTTGCAAGGTCGCTGAATAAAGCAAGATCCAATGCTATTGGAGCAGCTAAAATGGAGTCGCGGCAAAGGAAATTGATCTTGATCTGCATTTTATAGCCCAACCAGCCAAAAATGTCAATGTTATCCCAGCTTTCCTTATTATCACCATGTGGCGGATAATAGTCGATGCGTATCTTGTGATACAGATCACCATATAACTCAGGATTATCTTCTGGTTTAAAGATATCTTCCAGTACACCCAATTTTGAAACTTCCTTGGTTTTGAAATTATCCGGATCATCCAATACTAATCCATCGCGGTTACCCAATATATTTGTTGAGAACCAACCCCTAACACCCAATGAACGCGCAGCCAGGCCGGGTGCCAAAATGGTTTTCATTAAAGTTTGACCGGTTTTAAAATCCTTACCGGCAATAGGGGTCTCGGTTAACTTAGCCAGTTCAACCATAGCAGGGATATCAACAGTTAAATTTGGAGCTCCATTTGCGAATGGTATACCCAATTTTAAAGCTGAATAGGCGTAGATCATGCTTGGCGATATGCGCTTGTCATCATCTAATAAAGCCTGCTCGAATTTTGCAAGGGTTTGATGAATTTCTGAAGCTTCATAATATATTTCTGTAGAACCACACCATACCAAAACTATCCTGTCGCAATTGTTTTTTGCTTTGAAATTTTCGATATCAGCCATTACTTGCTGAGCCAGCTCATACCGTGTGCCGGTTTTAACGTTGGTAGCGATCAGGTTTTTGGCATAGTTTTGATCAAAAGCTGCCTTCATAGGTACTACTACCTCTAATTCGGATTTTATTGCATTCAACAAACCGGGCTCCAATACTTTGGCTTTCATAGCAGCCTCGTATACGTTATCCTCATATACGTCCCATCCGCCAAAAACTATATCATTAAAATCAGCGATCGGCACAAAGTCCTTAATTTTTGGATGACGGTTCTCTGTTCTTTTACCCAAACGTATATGGCCCATTTGAGTGAGTGAACCAATTGGTTGTGATAAACCTTTTTTCACGGCTTCAACACCGGCAATCAAGGTAGTGGCCACTGCGCCTAAACCGGGGATCAATATACCAAGTTTACCGTCAGCAGGTTGAATGTTGCTTTTCATTATTCTATTTTTAATGTGTTGTACTATTTATGCGATCAGGAAGTAAACCGATCATTCGCTCAAAGGGACTGATTTTTTTTGTTAAGACGGTTATCAATTTATAAAGTTGACCAAAATATGAAATTTGTCAGTCGATTGTTAACATCTTTACAGTTTCGCGAGAAATAGGTTAAAGTTTGAAAGCCTTAATTATAAGGCTTTTTCGTATATCCTGTATGTTTTGTATTGATTTCCTCCAATTGCTTCAATAGCGCGGTTTACCATCTCGTTATTTTCCAGCGTCCATGATGCTTCAGCATATTCCAGGCCTTTGCGACGGTATTCTTTGATAATAGTGCCATATAATACCGCTTCAATACCCATTTTACGGTAACCATCAATCACACCTAACAGCATGATGCGGATGCCTTTTATCTTGCTTTTATTTAACAAGAGTTTAAATATACCTGTAGGAAGCAGGCGGCCGCGTTTAATCGTTTTCAATATCTGGTTAACATCGGGTATGGCTACACCAAAACCAACTATTTTCCCATGTTGCTCGGCAACTAAACAAAAATCCGGGTCGAGGATCATTTTCAGGTCCTTAGCAGTATAGTCAAATTCCTCGTTGGTCATCGGGAAGAAACCCATATTTTTGTCCCAGGCAGTATTATACACTTCACGTAATGAAGCAGCTTCTTCTTTAAATTTTTTCAGATTGATCTTCCTTACCGTAACCTCGCTGCGCTTTAACCTTTCAGTCAGTTTGTCCAGTAACAATAAGGATTTATCGCTGTGGTCATCTTTACCCCAACCCCAGGCCAACAGGTCGACCTGCTTTTTGAAGCCTGCGTTTTCAAGGAGAGTAATGTAGTACTCCGGATTGTAGGTCATCATTACCATCGGCGAGCTGTCAAAACCTTTGATCAGCAAACCGCAGGTTTCATTGGTTGACGGATTTACCGGCCCAACTATTTTGGATACCTTTTTTTCTTTAAGCCATTTTGTTACTTCGGCAAATAAAAGATCAGCTACCTCCTGGTCATTAACACAATCAAAAAAGCCAAAAAAACCATCGTTGGCATTGTTGAATTTGTTGTGATTAGTATTAAAAATAGCTGCAATCCGGCCCACTATCTTATCATCATCATAAGCCAAAAATGTTTGTAATGATGAGTGTTTATGAAAAGGGTGGGTGGTTAAAATATCCCTTTGAGCAATGAATAATTCCGGTACATAATTTGGATCATTTTTGTAAAGATCGTGCGGGAAATCGATAAACTTAGCCAGCTCTTTTTTCGAGCTAACCGGAATTATTTTTTTCATTGGAATAAATGGTTTTAAATGGAATTAAATTATCATCCCGATAGGGCTACCGGGATGATGAATTTTTATATATTTTCCTTGACGCTTATTACGCCAACATCTTTAAATGCCTTAGCTATTTTTTCTATTGCTTCTTCTATCTGGCTGAAAGTATGTGTGGCCATTAATGAGAAACGTAGTAAAGAGGAGTCGGATGGAACGGCAGGTGATACAACCGGGTTAACAAAAACACCTGCATTTTGAAGGTGATTGGTAACCATAAAAGTTTTTTCATTATCCCGGACATAGATAGGCAGAATAGGGCTTTCTGATGGGCCCAGGTCAAAACCTTCTTCTATCAGTAATTTTTGGGCATGGCGTGTGTTGGCCCATAATTTTTCAATACGTTCAGGTTCGCTTTCAATAATGTCCAAAGCGGCAATCACACTGGCTACTGCAGCCGGCGGCATACTGGCGCTGAACATTAATGAACGTGCACGATGTTTCAAATAATCAATAGTTGCCCAATCGCTGGCGATAAAACCACCAAGGGATGCCAACGATTTACTGAAGGTGCCCATGATCAGGTCAACCTCTTTAGTTAAGCCGAAATGTGAAGCTGTCCCTGCGCCTTTTTCCCCGATCACACCAAGGCTGTGTGCGTCATCAACCATAATATTGGCGCCAAACTCTTCAGCCAGCTCAACAATTTCTGGTAGTTTAACAATATCACCTTCCATGCTGAATATCCCGTCAACAACGATCAGCTTTACAGCCTCTTCGGGTAGGATACTTAGTTTTCGCCTAAGATCGCTCATATCATTATGAGCATACTTGATCACTCTTGAGAAAGAAAGACGACTGCCATCTATTAATGAGGCATGATCATATTCGTCAAGTATTAAATAGTCATTACGGCCTGTAATGCACGATAATACACCCAGGTTTACCTGGAAACCGGTGCTGAAAAGTACAGATGCTTCCTTACCAACATAAGTGGCCAGCCTGTTTTCCAGTTCGATATGTATATCAAGGGTTCCGTTTAAAAATCTCGATCCTGCACAACCTGTACCGTATTTATCAATAGCTTTTTTAGAAGCCTCTTTAATTTTAGGATGACTTGTTAATCCCAGGTAGGAGTTGGACCCAAACATTAATACACGTTGACCATCGATCATCACTTCCGTGTCCTGACCCGACTCAATAGGCCTAAAAAACGGGTATAGACCCATTTCCCGTGCCATTTGCGCATCTTTAAACAGCGCAATTTTGTCATGTAGTTTTTTACCCATGTACTAGTCCTGCTTTAATTTTTTGTAAAAATATCATGAACAAGTTTATAACTTTAAATGTTAGATAACTGATACTGTTTACATTACACTTTAGGGGTAATGTAAATTCTCGTAAGGCAAATTAATTAAAATTTTTATTTAATTCGTGTTACATTTTTTCATTTTTTTAAAAAACCAGGAAAAAACGCCATTCAACTATATGGTTTATTGGTGGTTAAGTAAAAATATTGTTGCTTATTTTCTTTTATTCATAATTATGCCATAATTCGCAGCTTCTGTAAATTTACCAAAATTTATAGGAAACATTACCTTTAATTTGCGTTGTCAAACACCTGCCCGGTCTATTCTATGAAAAATGTACGTTATATAACCCTCTTAAGCGTTATTTTATTACTTCCATTATTGCTTTGTGCGCAAACCAGTACAGATACGAGTGCAAAGGTAGTCACTTTAAAACAATGTATTGATTTTGCCTTACGTAATCAGCCAGTGGCACGGCAAGCTGCCATTGATGAAGCGATAAATGAGCGGGATATTAAAATAAGCCTTTCGGCGTGGTTGCCACAGGTAAGTGGTTCGGGTTTGTACAATTATTATTTTAAAGGCAACCCGCAGGTATCACCCAATGTAAATAACGGCGGCAATATAGATAACCTGTCAACCCTGGGTTTGCAGGCCAGCCAGGTTATTTATAATAACGATGTTTTACAAGCGTCCAAAGCATCAAAATATTCGCGCCTTTTTTTTAAAGAAAATACAACCAGCAGCCAGATCAATGTAGTATCGGATGTGAGCAAAGCATTTTTTGATGTTTTGCTTTCGCAAAGGCAGCTCGATATATTAAATGAAGATATAGTAAGACTGCAAAGAAGTTTAAAGGATGCTTATTCCAGGTACCAGGCCGGTGTTGTTGATAAAACAGACTATAAACAGGCTACCATTGCATTAAACAATTCGTTAGCAACACGCAAGCAAACTGAGGAAACTATAAAAAGTAAGTCGGCTTACCTGAAACAGATCATGGGTGTTGATCCAACCCATACGTTAACGCTTTCCTATGATTCTACCCGTTACGAGAGCGAAGCTACTATAGATACCAATCAAAAACTGGATGTTAATAACCGTATTGAATATAAATTGCTCCAAACTCAGAAGAATTTGCAGGATGTAAATGTCAGTTATTATAAGTGGGGCTTTCTGCCATCCATATCAGCAACAGCCAATTATAACCTGGCTTATTTCAGCGATAGCTTTTCAAATCTTTACAACAGGTCTTATCCAACAGGTTATGCCGGCCTCACTTTAGGTATCCCTATATTCCAGGGTGGGAAACGCCTTCAAAATTTAAGTAAGGCACGTTTGCAAGCGGACAGGGCGGACCTGGATATTGTTAACTCGCGCAATACCATCAATACAGAATATGTACAGGCGCTCGCAAGCTATAAGAGCAATTTTACAAACTGGCAGTTTCTAAAGCAAAATGTCGGGTTGGCAAAGGATGTATACAATGTAGTGAGCTTACAATACCGGGAAGGCATAAAAACCTACCTTGATGTTATCGTTGCGCAATCAGACCTGCGTACAGCCGAATTGAATTATTATAATGCCTTATTCCAGGTGTTGTCGAGTAAGATCGACCTGGAAAAATCATTGGGAACCTTAACTGCACAATAAATTTGAACATCAAACACATGAAAAATAAATATATATTTTGGATAAGTCCGGTAGCGCTTTTAGTATGGGCATCGTGCGGAAAGCCCGCTAAACCAAACACAGCTTTGCCGCCAACACCGGTAACTGTTGCCGTTGTGAAGAAGGCTGACGCTGTTTATTATGATCAGTACCAGGGGAGCGTTGTGGCTGTTAATTCGGTAGAATTACGGAGCCAGGTAGGCGGGTTCATTACAGGTATATTCTTTAAGGAAGGCGAAGTTGTTCAAAAAGGAAAGCAATTATATGAAATCGACCGGCGTAAATATGTTGCTGCCTATGACCAGGCCATAGCAAACCTGGCAAGTGCCGAGGCAAATATGGTAAAAGCGCAAAAGGATGTAGACCGATATACTTTCTTGCAAAAGCAGGATGCGGTAGCCCGCCAAACTGTTGACCAGGCTGTTGCAGCTTATGAAACAAATAAAAGCCAGGTTGCTGTTGCAAAGGCACAGGTTTCGTCTGCAAAAACCGATCTTTCTTATTCCATTATTACTGCGCCATTCGCTGGCCGTATAGGTATTTCGCAGGTAAAACTTGGTGCGCAGATTAGCCCGGGTACAACATTGCTCAACACGATATCAAGCGAACATCCTATTGCTGTTGATGTAGTGATCAATGAGCAGGATATCTCCCGCTTTTATAACCTGCAAAAAAGCAGCACTGATTCTACCTTTAAACTTCAATTGTCAGACGGTGTAACCACTTATAACAAACCGGGCAAAATACTGGCTATTGACAGGGGGGTTAACAATCAAACAGGTACCATAAAAGTAAGAATACAGTTTCCCAACCAGGATGATGTGCTTAAAGACGGGATGAGTTGTGTTGTAAAGGTGTTGAATGAGCAATCTGGCAACAGGATCGTGATTCCGCAGAAAGCGATCAATGAGCAAATGGGTGAGTTCTTCGTGTTCGTTAGCCTGGATACCATTGCTAAACAACATAAAGTAACCCTTGGGCCCCGCTTAGGTACCACCGTAGTGGTTATTAATGGTATCAACGAAGGGGATAAAATAATAACAGATGGTTTCCAGCGCTTGCGCGATGGTGGTAAGATCACATTAGGTAAGCCTAGCACTCAGCAGGCCCCTGGCCAGGCTAAGCAAGGAAAATAATACAGGGCTTTTCAAAAAGAATAACAGAATGATTGCAGATACCTTTATAAAAAGACCCGTTACAGCTATTGTAATATCATTAGTGATCGTAATAGTTGGTATACTATCCATCAGTAGTTTGGCAATAGGCCAGTACCCCGAAATTACACCGCCAACGGTAAGTATAACCGGCACCTATACCGGCGCTGATGCCTTAACGGTTGAACAAACAGTAGCAACACCTATTGAAGTACAGGTTAACGGAACACCGGGTATGACCTACCTGCAAAGTAACAGCACCAGCAATGGCCAGGTAACCGTTACTGCCAACTTTGAGGTGGGTACAGATATTAACATTGCCGCACTCGATGTGCAAAACCGGGTGGGTATTGCCACACCAACTTTACCACAGGAAGTGCAACGGCTGGGTATCACTACCCGTAAGCGTAATCCAAGTATATTAATGCTGGTGGCTATTTATGCGCCAAAGGGTAGCCATACCGTGCCATTCCTGGATAATTATACCAATGTGTTTGTTCGGGACGCCCTTTTACGTGCAAAGGGTGTGGGTGATGTATTTACACGTGCGGATGATTTCAGTATGCGTGTATGGCTAAAACCTGATAAGCTTGCCGCTTTGGGGATGACAGCAACAGACGTGACCAGCGCCATCCAGGAACAAAATGCACAAGTAGCGGCAGGCTCAGTAGGCTCAACGCCACAGGAAAAGGCTCAAAGTTTTGAATATACCATATTGGCCAACGGAAGATTGACCTCACCAAAGCAATTCGAAGACATTGTTGTAAGAACCCAACCGGGCACCGGTTCAATTGTACATTTAAAGGACGTTGCCAGGGTAGAATTGGGCAAGTTTAATTATGCCGGTAATTCATTTGTAGATAATAAAAGAGCATCATACCTGCTGGTTTACCAGGCACCAAACAGTAATGCACTGGAAACCGCCGAAAGTGTTTACGCCACAATGGATCAGCTTAAAAAAACATTCCCGGTGGATGTAGACTATGTGGTTCCTTTTGAATCTGTAACCGTAGTTAAAGTATCTGTACACGAAGTTGTTGTTACCCTGGTAATTGCACTGGTATTGGTTATTATAGTGGTGTTCCTGTTTCTACAGAGCTGGCGAACTACGCTTATACCGGTGCTGGCTATCCCGGTTTCCATTATCGGCACATTCATATTTTTTATCCCGCTCCATTTTACGATTAATACACTTACTTTATTTGGTTTCGTATTGGCAATAGGTATTGTGGTGGATGATGCGATAGTGGTGGTGGAAGCAGTTCAGCATTATATGGATGAAGAGAATATGTCCCCGAAGGACGCTACCATTAGTGCCATGAAGGATATATCCGCGCCGGTAATTGCCATTGCTTTGATTTTGGCGGCGGTGTTTGTGCCGGTTGGTTTTATACCGGGGATTGTAGGACGATTGTACCAACAATTTGCGATCACCATCGCTATATCAGTTTTGATATCTGCTTTTGTGGCGCTTTCATTAACCCCGGCGCTTTGTACCTTATTATTACGCCCTCATAAAATTGATGATAAATCCAAAGGACTAAATAAGTTCTTTTTCAAATTTAACGAATGGTTTAGCAGGGTTACCGGGCGATATCGAAATACGGTTGACAGAGGTATAAAAAATTCCAAATTCATTATTATCCTACTGGTGTGCATTATCGTAGGAGCGATATTATTGTTCAGAAATAAGCCAACCGGCTTTATTCCTACTGAAGACGAAGGACGTATCTATATAACTTATGATTTGCCAGAGGCGTCATCAACGCAAAGATCGGTTACGGTTTTACACCAGATGATGAATATATTGGATACTATTCCCGAGGTTGGCCACTACGCCGCCCTGGGTGGACTAAACGTTGTAAGTTTTGCTAACAAATCTAATAGCGGAACCATATTTGTTCAACTGAAACCCTGGGATAGCCGCAAATTAACATCAGAAGACCTGGTAACGGTTATACAAAAAAAGATGGCCAGGTTCAAAGAGGCCAGTGTGGTTGTGATAAGGCCTCCTGCCGTACCAGGTTTAGGCAGTACAGCAGGTTTTTCATTTATATTGGAGCAAAAACAGGCCGGAGGAGATATTCAAACATTTGAAAAGACACTTAGAAGCTTTATTGCAGAAGTCTCCAAGCGAAAAGAGATTGGAAAAGCATTCTCTTTTTTTACAGCACGGACCCCGGCTTACCAGTTAACAATAGATCGTGAAAAGGCAAAAAAACTTGGGGTACAGATATCAGATATCAACTCAACCTTGCAAACCTATATGGGTAGTGCCTTCGTAAACGACTTTACTATTTATGGTCGAAATTTCCACGTGGTGGCGCAAGCCGATACCAACTACCGTACGGATATTCAAAACCTTGGGCAGTATTTTGTTCGAAACCAGGCTGGGGGAATGGTGCCCTTAAGTACGCTTACATCCTACAAGCTAATAGAAAATGCACCATTGATATCACACTACAATTTATTCCGTTCTGCTGAAATTGACGGTAATCCAGCACCGGGCTTTAGCAGTGGCGATGCCATAAAAGCATTACAAGAGGTGGCCGCTGAAACATTGCCGGAGGGATACGGCTATGAATTCTCAGGTTTAAGTCGCGAAGAAATATTATCAGGCTCAAAAACGGTTTACATTTTTATGTTGTCTATTGGCTTTGTGTTCCTGTTCCTCGCAGCCTTGTATGAAAGCTGGTCAGTTCCATTTTCGGTACTATTGGCCGTACCGCTTGGCGCTTTTGGTGCGATATTGTTCCTGACATTTAATAAGGGTCTTGAAGATAATATTTATGCACAGATAGGTTTGATCACGCTGATAGGTTTGGCAGCTAAGAATGCTATCCTGATCGTGGAGTTTGCCAAAGAACGTGTGGACAGAGGGATGGAATTGGAAAAAGCCACATTACAAGCAGTGCATTTACGGTTAAGGCCTATCATCATGACCTCTATGGCATTTATCCTGGGTGTTTTGCCTTTGGTATTTGCATCAGGAGCCGGCGCTATAGCCAGGAAAACTATTGGATGGACGGTTTTCGGTGGTATGCTTGCAGCTACTTCGCTGGCTATATTTATTGTACCTGTGCTGTTCTTCCTGATCACTCGGTTCGCCTATGGGAAAGAAAAACTGGCTGAGCTGGAGAAAAACTATAAACCCGACCCGGTTCATGACACCGAAGAATAGACGGTTTATTGTCATATCTGAAAGAAAGAATTTAACATTGGGTTAAATTCTTTCTTTTTGTTTAATGCCCTGTTAATCTTATTGTTAATTTTCTTTGGAAATGTTTTTTGCTAAAACATTTTGCCTCCTCAGCATATTTATGCTAATATAAAATCCTAATGGAATTTTAATGTTTAAGCAATCAATTTATAATTCCCGGGAATTATATTTATCCATTAAAACTATAAGTATAAAAGCATACGTATTTAGTTAAACGAATTATAAATATGAAACACTATTATTTTCCCCTGCTGATAGCGGTTTTTATGATAGGCTGTAAAAAGGACAACAAGATTGTTATAAAACCACCTGATCCTATTCCTGAAAAGATCATAGCTTCACCGGAGTATATTGATAATCTTTTGTTTGTTAATTCAAATAATTACCAGGTAAAAACAGTTGATTCAGCTGCTTCTTTTACCTCCAGCGATACGCATATTCAAATATCAAGTACAGGCCTCATTAAAAGATTAACTTCTGCCGAGGTGGTGCCGATAGTGATCAAATGGAAAAATACAAGCAAACCCAATACCACTATCTATGCATTGGGGGCAATGGATACCAACCAGGATAAGCCATTTCAGAATTACCAGGGCGCTTTGGCTACTGATCCTTACGCATCGTACCTGCAGGGCTGGAAAACGCTTCAAAAATTACCCATTGCGGGTGAAACTTATGCTATTGTATTAAGACATGCAGATGCCAGTTTTGGGATCGATTTTTCGGTAAACCATAATTATCCGGGGCCTGCCAATTGGTGGAAATCCACTGATTCAACTTTGGTAAGGCAACTTAACACGCAAGGCATACAGCGGGCAACAGAATTAGGCACGATATTTAAAGATCTGAAATACCCCATTAAACGTGTTATCGTCAGCGAATTTTACCGGGCCAGGCAAACTGCCAGCATAATGAATATCGGGCCAACACCGGTTATAGATGGTAGGATAAATCATCCGTCATACAGAACCTTTTCATTTGGGTTATATGAGGGGATGCTTGCCATTTTAAAAGAACAGCCTATTGATAATCAGATGACGCTGATTGTTGCCCATCATCCTATTAATGAACTTCGTGCTGTAACGGGATATCCAAGCTTTCCTAATGTTTCGCCATTTAACTGGACAGCCGCTTACCTGATCAAGATCGGCGCTGATGGATCGATCACCTATGAAGGCGCTGCTTCGTGGGGCATGTTCAAGCGCTGGCACGATTCAAAAATGAATAAATAGCAGATCAATTTAGATTAAAGGGGATGCCGATAAGCATTCCTTTTTTGTTTATGCCTATTGGTTCATCATTTGGTTAATTGGAAAAATGCCTTGCAAACAGGCCATAAACTGCCCTTAAATGCTACAAAATTCATATTTACAGTCAATTTTTTGAAAGATTTCAGACGGCTATGACCACTGGATGTGGCTTTCAAATGATGCGTTTTGAAATTACTGATGTTCAACATCTTAAGGTTTAAGTCAATGTTAAAAATGTTAATAAATAGTATAATTTATTAGTCATTTGATTAAAAAACTAACTCTAAATATATCACAATGGCAAAGTATTTGTTAAATGGGGGTTTATATATACCACTATTTACTAACTAATGAACACAACAATGAAAAGGACGACAAAAATGATGACTATAGCCGTAGCAGCTGTAGGCATACTATTTGCAAGTAACGTAAAAGCGCAGACTGTTGACGCTAATAAATTCCGTTTAGGAATAGGTGTTGAAGCGGGTATCCCAACAGGTGGAGAGTCACATGTAGCTTCAAACTTTGAATTAGGTGGTACAGCACGTTTGCAATATGGCGCAAGCAATAACCTGGCTATCACGCTAACATCCGGCTATTATAATTTTTTTCCTGACCAGGCATTGAAAGATGCAGGCGGCAGCAGTGCCGGCATAATACCAGTTAAAGCCGGTGTTAAAGCTTTCTTTTCTCAGAATTTATACTTCGGTGGTGAAGCAGGTGCCGGATTTGAAACCAATGGATTGAAGGATGTAAAATTACTTTTGACACCTGGTATAGGTTGGGCATCAAAATCATGGGATGTAGGTGCGAGATATGAAAACTTCTCAGGTCAGGGTAACAGCTTTGGGCTTGTAGGTTTACGTGTGGCTTATGGCTTTGCACTGTAAAACAATTCACTATTAAACAAAAAACCCTTTGCCAAACGGCAAAGGGTTTTTTTATGCATTATTATTTTAGTTTTCCTAAAGCTTCTTTTATCCGTTTCATTGCTTCCACCAGTTTGTCTTCGGCTGCGGCGTAGGATATGCGGATTGACTTGGTATCTCCGAATGAATCGCCCCCAACTGTAGCCACGTGGGCTTCTTCCAGCAAGTAGATACTTAATTCGTCTGCATCATTGACCTTTTTACCATTATAACTTTTTCCGAAAAATGAAGTTACATCCGGAAAGAAGTAAAACGCGCCATCAGGCAGGTTTACTTTTACGCCATCAATGTCTTTTAGCAATCCATAAACCAGGTCGCGGCGCTTTTTGAAGGCATCACGCATTTTTAAAACACTTTCCAGGCCACCTTCTGACGCAGCAACACCGGCCTTTTGTGTGATAGAACAGGTGCCCGAAGTGATTTGTCCCTGCATTTTATCGCAGGCATTAGCAATTTCCTTATTTGATGCGGTATAACCAATTCTCCAGCCTGTCATGGCAAAAGCTTTGGAGAAACCGTTAATGATAATAACGCGGTCTTTAATGCTTTCAAATTGAGCTATTGATTCGTGCTTATCAACAAAATTGATATGCTCGTATATTTCGTCAGATAAGATGTAGACATCAGGGTGTTTTTCGAAAACTCTGGCTAAGCCTTCCAATTCAGTTTTGCTGTAAACACTGCCTGTAGGGTTACAAGGCGATGAGAACATGAATAGCTTAGATTTAGGCGTAATGGCCGCCTCTAATTGCTCGGGTGTTATCTTAAAGTCTTGTTCAACAGGCGCATTAACAAACACACTCACACCTTCGGCTAATTTTACTACTTCAGAGTAAGATACCCAGTATGGGGTAGGGATGATGACCTCTTCACCGGGATTAACCAGGCATAACACAGCGTTCGCAATAGCCTGTTTGGCGCCTGTAGAAACCACGATCTGGCTGAAATCATAATCCAGGTTGTTTTCGTTCTTAAGTTTTGCAGATATCGCCTTTCGCAGTTCGGGATAGCCCGAAACCGGTGTGTAATAGGTGAAATTTTCATCCATGGCCTTTTTAGCCGCTTCCTTCACATAGTCAGGAGTATGAAAATCAGGTTCGCCAAAACTAAGGCTGATCACATCAACACCTTTGGCAGAAAGCTCCCGGCCAAGTTTGGCCATCTTTATTGTTGCTGACTCCGAAAGATTGTTGATTCTGGTACTTAATGCGCTCATTATCTATAGGTTTTTTTAATCGCGGCAAATATATAAAAAGTCTTTAGCGTAGGTTGAGAATTATAAAGCAATTAACTGTTTTTTATGATTAATATAATTTAATTGGCCCTTTTTTGTCTTTTTCTTAAAACAATCGCTAATGTGGGACTTATAACTATTAACTTAAGACTTCGAATGTTATTTCTAAATTTGGCGGCAAGTATCGAATATTTTGAAAGAACAAAAAAGGATCATATTTATATCGCTTATTACCGGCATTGTTTTAATGGCGGCGAAGTTTGGGGCCTACTTTCTAACCGCATCAAACTTTGTACTGACCGATGCAGCCGAAAGTATTGTTAATGTACTGGCAAGCTCCTTTGCTTTTTTCAGCATCTATCTTGCGGCTCAGCCGCGCGATGAAAACCATCCTTACGGGCATGGGAAAGTTGAATACTTCTCCGTTTTTATTGAGGGGTCATTGATCGGGATTGCTGCCATAACGATTATTATCAAGTCGGTTTATGGAATTTTTTATCCCAATGTAATACATGATCTTTTAGTGGGCGCTGCCATTATAGGAGCAACAGGTGCAGTTAATGGTTTACTGGGCTATTATATGATCCATAAGGGAAAAACATTGCCTTCCCTTACCCTTGAGGCTGATGGTCGCCACTTGCTGGCTGATATGGTTACCAGTATCGGCCTGGTGGTTGGTTTGCTGCTGATCCATTTCACCAAAATTATATGGCTGGATAGCGCCTTATCAATTTTAGTGGGCCTTTATATTTTATTCAGCGGTTATAAACTGGTCCGCCGTTCAGTTTCGGGGCTGATGGATGAGGCTGATTTTGGGATCGTGACAGAAGTTATCAATGTGCTAAATGAAAAGAGGCGGGATCCCTGGATCGATATCCATAACTTTCGCGCTCAAAAGTATGGGAATGACCTGCATATTGATTGTCACTTAACCTTACCCAATTATTTTGACCTGAACCAGGTACATGAGGAAGTAAAATTAGTTGATGAATTGATCAATCGCGAAGTGACCAAGACGGAATTGTTTATTCATACCGACCCGTGTGTACCGCAGTGCTGCTACTATTGCAGTATGCCCAATTGCCCGATAAGATCGCAGCCAAAAACAGAAGATATAACCTGGACAATGGATAAAGTTATCCGCAACAAAAAACACTTCGAATAATGTACGGATTTAATGTAAGGGTTTATGGTTTGCTTATTAATGAGCGCGACGAAGTGCTGATAAGTGATGAGCAGGAGTATGGTATGCGCTTTATCAAATTCCCAGGCGGAGGGTTGGAATATGGAGAGGGGTTGACTGATGGCTTGAAACGTGAATTTGTTGAAGAGTGCAATGTTGAGATCGAGATCATCCGTCATTTTTATACTACTGATTTTTTTGTAAAATCAGCCTTTAATGATTCGCAGATCATCAGCGTATACTACATAGTGAAGAATATTTCCCCCCTGAATTTCGCTGTAAAAACTAAAATATATGATTTTGACGGGGAGGGCGAGGTGCTGCAATCGTTCCGCTGGATAAACGTGGCCGATCTGCAACCCGAAGATGTTACTTTTCCTATAGATCAGCATGTAGTAAAACTTTTAATTGAAAACAGATGAGTCTTACAGACAGGGATTTAAAAGTTATATGGCACCCATACACTCAAATGAAAACTGCTTTGCCACCCATTCCGATTGTTAGGGGCGAAGGAGCGTGTTTGTATGATGAAAATGGGAAATGCTATATCGATGCGGTCTCGTCCTGGTGGGTAAATATACATGGGCACGCGCATCCTTATATCGCCAAAAAGGTAGCAGAACAACTCCATAAATTAGAGCATGTGATATTTGCAGGCTTTACCCACCCGGCTGCGGTTGAACTGGCCGAACGATTGCTACAGATACTCCCCTCCAACCAGCAAAAAGCATTTTATTCTGATAACGGGTCAACAGCTACTGAGGTCGCCATAAAAATGTGCCTGCAATACTGGCACAACCAGGACATACCGCGAACTAAAATACTGGCATTTAAAAATGCCTACCATGGCGATACATTTGGAGCGATGGCCGTGAGTGGCCGAAGCGCTTTTACAGCCGCGTTTGATGCGATGTTGTTTGAAGTGGAGTTTATCGATCTTCCTGAAGCTTCAAATATTGAAAGTCTCAAATCTCAAATCTCAAGTCTCAAATCTAATTTAGCCTGCTTTATATTTGAACCACTGGTACAAGGCGCCTCGGGTATGCTGATGTATGAGGCTAAGTATTTGGATGAATTAATGGCGCATTGCCGCGATGAAGGAGTTTTATTAATAGCAGATGAAGTCTTCACGGGTTTTGGGCGTACAGGCAAACCATTTGCCTGTGATCATTTATCAACACAGCCGGATATTATGTGCTTCTCCAAAGGTTTGACCGGCGGTACAATGGCATTGGGGTTAACTACTTGTGCACAGTTCATTTATGATGCTTTTTTATCAGATGACCGCTTGAAAACACTGTTTCATGGGCACTCTTATACCGCAAACCCGGTAGCCTGCTCGGCAGGACTGGCCAGTATGGATTTGTTTCTGGAACCCGCAACTGCAGAAAATATTAACCGGATAGAAAAAAGTCACCAACAATTTGCAGCTAAAATAAAAGATCACCCGCGAATTAAAACAACCAGGCAAACCGGTACTATACTGGCTATGGAATGGGAAACCGGTTCGGACACTTCCTATTTTAATTCACTTCGGGACAAATTATACCAGTATTTTTTGGATGCAGGTGTCATTTTGCGCCCCTTAGGCAATATCCTATACATTTTACCGCCTTATTGCATTACCAACGAGCAGCTAAGCTATATTTACACCAAAATTGAAAGTGCCCTTGACGAATTGTAAAATGGAATTCAATAAATTATTATCAACTATTATAACCAATAACCAACTGCATGCCCGCTGGTTAAATACCTTATCCTTAATGGAAAATACCGGGGCGCGTAAAATATCCGCCAGCGAAGACCCGGAAACAGTTACTTATATCATCCTGAAACATGCAGCAGAAGAGCATCGCCATGCTTTCTACCTGAAAAAACAGATAGAAAAAATTGGTAAAGCTGATTGCCCTACTTATGCCAATGATTATCTGATAGCCCCTAAAAGCAGCAAATATTACTTAAACCAGTTGGACGTAGACGTGTGCCGCTATTTAAAAAAGGAACTTGGATTAAAAGGGAGAGAGTTGCGGTTTGCAGCATATTTATTGGTTACTTATGCCATAGAGGTACGTGCCGATGAACTTTATCCCATTTACCAGGAAGAACTGGATAGGTCTGCAAGCAAGATCAATGTGAAATCGATCATCCTGGAAGAGGAGGGGCACCTGGAGGAAATGATCAACCAATTAAAAAGTTTTTCACCCGACTGGCAGTTTCATGCAGATAAAGCGGTTGCTATGGAAACACTATTATTTAAGCAATGGGTGGAGCAGTTAAGCAACGAGATCGAAAACATTAATTGATGAAATAAACATAATAATGATGGGGTTAAAATCCATTGCTATCAAAAAAGGCTTCTTAAATATTTAAGAAGCCTTTTTTGCATTTCGAAATAAATATTAGTTATCTCAGCCACCTAAGTCGCTTAATGATCCTTTATCAAAGTCTTTAGAAATTCCATATGTTCCGGCAGGCGCCTTATCACCGCTTACACCAGAGATAGTAATACTAATTTCCTGTCCTTGCTGAAATGCGGTAAATTGAACAGGAAAGCCGCCGATTGAACCATAATAAAATGGGAAGGCAGTTTGGGGCACTGATATATCATTGGTAATCCATATATCATAAGTCTTACTGCTTTTACTATCTTTAGCTACCACTTTTTTACAATTAAATCCGGAGATCTGTTTGGTTTCAGTAGTTGGCGTATAAGTGAAGGTGGGCAATGCAGCCATACCCTCTTCTAATTCGGAAGGAGTTGCAATACCTGCTTTTTTGATCGATGCAACAGGAACATCAAGCACTACTGCTAGATAAGTGTGCTTGGCGTCGCTTAAAATTTTTATAACAGCCGCTCCCATTGTTATTACGGAAGCTGAAGAGTCACTTTTAAAATAATTCTTAACACTGGCCTGTTGTCCACGCATTTCCGTGGAATAGGAAACAACGCCTTCGGTATAGGATTTTTGTGCACTGGCACTCATTATCGTTGCAGATAGGACAATGCCGAGAGCAACACTTAAAAATTTCATTTTCATAGTTTTTGGTTTATTTAATACAAATTAGATATTAATTAATTCAGGTGCAAATATTTTTCAGCCTTTAATTTATCCTCAATTAGATATTACAGTGACTGATTTGTTACGACGAAGCATTCGGTAATTAATATGTGTTTCCTTCGCCTTTTCTTCGAGCCTGTTAATCAGCGCATTTGAATTAGTATTGTCAATTATTAATAGGTCATATCCGTAATTCCTGTTTATAAAACTCATATCAATTTTGGGGTTATCAGAAACATATACGTAGTCAGACTTTATTTTCTCCGGAAGGTTTATTTGTTGCAGTTGCTTATTAAATAGCAAGATTTTTTTATTCTCAAACTGGATAAAATTGCCTTTTTTTGCCAGGTATGGTAGTTGTACATCAGAATTTGGATCGACTATTTTCAAAGAGCCAACCTGGCAACTATCCAAATAAGGCTGTACGGAATATCTGTAATTTTTGTCTGTATCACTTAAATCGGACAAAACAACAGCCTGGTCACCCTTTTTAAACACAATGCCCGTATGCTTTCTTAAACTCAAAAAAGTAATACTTTCTGATCTTGAATTATTCCAGCGTTTTAAACTAATACTGACCGCCAATAATAACATAAAGCATAAGCTCAACTTAAGCAGCCATAATCGTTTTTCGTATAAAAAATAAAAAAGACTGATAATAATTCCATAAAGCAGCAGGTATTCGGGTATGGTTATCCATATTTTATTGATGCCTGCATAGGGTGTATGCTCTATTATGGTCAATACTTTATTCATTAATAATATGGTCTTTTCCAATATAAAAGCTAATAAGGGGGAAATAAAGGGTATGGATGGTAAAAGCAGGTAAGCGAGGCCGGCATACATGATTACCACTGACGGAATAACAATAAACAAATTGCTCACCAAAAAGTAAACCGGGAACTGGTGAAAATAGAAAACGCTTAACGGGAAGGTAATTACCTGGGCCGCTATAGATACGGAACATAGCGCCCAAAGCTTATCGGCCCATTTGTTTTTCAGATCAAGCCAGTTATAAACAACAGGCTGCAACACGATCAACCCAAAGACCGCGAGATAAGATAACTGGAAACCAACGTCGGTTATAAAAAGAGGATCATACAGCAATAAAAAGAAGGCCGAAAGAGCCAATATATTAAGAGTATTGATATGACGGTTGTAGGTTTTGCCGATAATAACCATGGTGATCATTACCGCAGCACGACAAACTGCCGGTGAAAATCCGGTAAGCAGCGAGTAATACCATATTAAGATAATAATGGTTATTGCTTTGACCAATCTGCCATACCTGAATCTATCCAGGAAGCTCAATGAGAAGCTAAGCAAAACAAAAATGATTGCCACATGTGCCCCCGACACGGAAAGCACATGGATGGTTCCTGTTTTGGAATAGGCTTGTAAAACATCATTACTCAAGTCCGCTTTATAACCTAATATTAGTGTAGACGCTACGGCGATAGCTTCCGGGTTATGCATATTGGTTTTAAATTTCTCCACCAGGCGCTGCCTTAACCTGAGAGAATAGGCAATAATGGAATTGCCTGTATTCTTCTTTAATAGATGATATTGGCCCGGATACAAAAAATCCTGGTAATGGATATTCTGGTTGGCCAGGTATTTTTTATAATTAAACTCGGCCGGGTTAAATGGCGGGTCGACGGATTGCCAGGAAGATGGTACTAACAGTTCATCACCATAATACAGGTTTTTGGCGAGACTATCTTTTATAGTGATCAACAATGTACCGCTTGCCAATGTCCTTTTGCCATTTAAAACGTTTTCTTCAACTGTTGCAGTAAATCTGAGCAGGTCGCCGCTTAACTTAGGCTCATTGTTGATCCTGATCAACTGGAAATCTGAAGTCTTTTTTGAGAAATGATCTTTATGATTCAATTCGCTATAGTTGAGCACAATAACCCAACCCAGCAAGAATAATAGAGAGTTTACCAGCACGCCACCCAACCATTTGAATTGATACAGTTTAAGTTGCTTGTAAGCAATATTCAATAAGATGAAAATAATGGCTAAACTTATCAGCGTGATCTCCAAAAATGGAACATACAGGGCAGATGAGAAATGAAGGCCCAACGCTATACCTGCTAAAAAAGGAAGCAGTAGGATAACAAATGGAATTTCGCCTTTGTGATTGGCAATCATATCATAATAAATGCAGGTTCAGGTACTGACAAAGGCCAGAACTTTTGCTGAAATAAAGATATGTTTTCGGAAAGAGATTACAACTGTTCGCGAACTTCGAGCAGGAATTTTTTTATGTTTTCCAGGGAATCTATCACACGCTGCTGATCTTTGGAATCATCCATATTCTTTTTCAGATGTTCTCTTGCACCGTTAATAGTGTATCCCTTGTCTCTTATCAAATGGAAGATAATGCGCAGATGTTCAATGTCTTCAGGAGTGAAATAGCGGTTGCCTTTCTTGTTTTTCTTGGGTTGAAGTACGTCAAACTCCTTCTCATAAAACCTGATCAATGATTGATTGACATCAAAGATCGCAGCTACCTCACCCATGGTGTAGTACATTTTGCTAATCTCGTGTTCTTTATAAGGCATGGCTCAAAAGTAATTATCAATTTGGTATTAATACGAAGAAAACACCGATAAAGTTGTACGAAAATAAATTGTGTGGAAAAAATAACAACTTTTAACAGGCTAAACGGGTCATTTTAGGGGATAACTTCTTTGTTAGCCTGCTTTCGCACTTACAGACTAATAATTACCTTTGCACACTATTTACTACTAATGACAGCCAAAGAAATACGCCAGCAATTTTTAGATTTTTTTGCTTCCAAAGGGCATACTATTGTACCGTCCGCGCCTATCGTGATCAAAAACGACCCTACATTGATGTTCACCAATGCGGGGATGAACCAGTTTAAAGATATTTTTTTAGGTGAAGCGCCTGCGAAGTATAAGCGTGTGGTTGATACCCAACGCTGCCTGCGTGTATCCGGCAAACATAACGACCTGGAAGAGGTAGGTATTGATACCTATCATCATACCATGTTCGAGATGCTGGGCAACTGGAGCTTTGGCGATTACTTTAAGAAAGAAGCCATTGCCTGGAGCTGGGAATTGCTAACCGAAGTTTATAAGATAGATAAGGACCGCCTATATGTAACCTATTTTGAGGGCGACGCAAAAGAAGGGCTTCCCAAAGACCAGGAGGCTTACGATTTCTGGAAATTGTATATTCCTGAAGACCGTATCCTGATGGGCAACAAGAAGGATAATTTTTGGGAGATGGGCGAAACAGGTCCCTGCGGGCCGTGCTCCGAAATTCATTATGATAGCAGACCTGATGCTGACAGGAAAAATGTAGAAGGCGCGAGCCTGGTGAATGCCGATGATCCGTTGGTTATCGAGATATGGAATATTGTATTCATGCAGTTTAACAGGCTGAAGGATGGTTCATTGCAACCTCTGCCTGCACAACACGTGGATACCGGGATGGGTTTTGAGCGTTTGGTGAGAGTATTGCAGGGAAAGACGTCTAATTATGATACGGATGTTTTTCAGCCGCTAATACAATTTATTGCGGAGAAATCAGGGAAAAAATATAACAGCCAGGCTAAAGATTATGATTTGAACGAATATGATGAAGCAATTAGCATGCGTGTCCTTGCCGATCATATTCGCGCTATAAGTTTTGCTATTGCTGATGGGCAATTGCCTTCTAACAATAAAGCTGGATACGTGATAAGAAGGATTCTGCGACGTGCTGTAAGATATCAATATCAGTATTTGGGCTTCAAAGAACCATTTTTAAACCAATTGGTGCCGTTACTTGCTGAGCAGTTTAGAAGCATATTTGACGAACTTTACGATCAAAAAGATTTTGTTCAAAGGGTTATATTAGAGGAAGAGAAAAGTTTTTTAAAGACTTTGGCAGATGGGATTCTGAGAGTAGACTCAGCGAAAATCAGTCACTATTATGAGGAATATGAGCGTGAATTTGGTGAGGAAAATACAAAGACGGAAGCTGAGAAAAACGAATACATAGTCGATAAAATGACGGCAGATACTAATTTTGAAATATCTGGCGATAGAGCATTTGAATTGTATGATACTTATGGATTTCCTATAGACTTGACTGAATTGATGGCTCGTGAAAGAAGATGGAAAGTTGATATGGAAGGTTTTAATAAAGCTCTCCAAGCCCAAAAATCCCGTTCCCGTGCTGCCACCGCCATTGATACCGGCGATTGGATCGTTCTAAGAGAAGATGACGCCGTTGAGTTCACCGGCTATGATGAAACCGAAACCATCGCTCATATTGTAAAATATCGCAAGGTAACTGCCAAAGGAAAAGAGCAATACCAGATCGTATTGGATAAAACCCCTTTTTATGCCGAAAGCGGCGGACAGGTGGGGGATACCGGCGAACTGGTTTTCCCGGATGGGGAGATCATTTATGTAACCGATACTAAAAAAGAAAACGGGCTGACTGTCCATTTCGTAGATAAGTTGCCAACCGATGAAGCTATTGATGACGCGCTGACCGCTATTGTGGATGCCGGAAAGCGTAACCGCACCAACAGCAACCACTCGGCTACGCATTTGCTGCATGCAGCTTTGAAACAGGTATTGGGCAGTCATGTTAATCAAAAGGGATCATTAGTCAACTCCGATTACCTGCGGTTCGACTTTTCGCATTTTGCCAAGGTGACGGACGAGGAACTGGCGAAGATAGAGGCGATTGTCAACCAAAAGATCCGTGAAAATATTCCATTGAAGGAAGAACGCATGGTGGCTTACAAGGAGGCGTTAACCCGTGGAGTAAATGCCCTGTTTGGTGAAAAGTATGGCGAGTATGTGAGGATAATAACCTTTGACGATGATTTCAGCAAAGAACTTTGCGGTGGTACGCATGTAAAGGCAACCGGGCAGATCAGCTATTTTAAGATCATCACCGAGAGTGCCGTTGCGGCGGGGGTTAGACGTATCGAGGCTATTACCGGCATCGCTGCGGAGAATTATATCAACGAGCAAAGCAAATTGATCCACCAATTAAGGGAACTGTTAAAAAATCCGAAGGACATCGGCAAAAGTGTGGAAACCCTTTTGGATGAAAATACCCGCCTGAAAAAAGAGATTGAAAAGTCGGTGATGGAAAAATCATCAGGCTTGAAGGATGAGTTGGCGAAAACTGCACAACAAATAAGTGGTATCAACTTTATAGCTGAAAAGGTAGCCCTGCCTAATGCTGATGCAGTAAAGAACCTGGCTTATCAGTTAAAGGACATTGTTTCTGATCTATTCCTGGTGCTGGCTGCCGATTTTGATGGCAAGCCAAACCTGACGGTAATGATATCTGAGAACCTGGTGAAAGAAAAGGGCTTGAACGCGGGCAATATCGTTCGCGAATTGGCTAAGGAAATAAAAGGCGGCGGAGGTGGTCAGCCATTCTTTGCTACAGCCGGCGGGAGTGATGTGAGTGGGTTGGATAAGGCATTGGCAAGGGCGCAGGAATTTATTGCATAATATACCACTATGTCATTTCGAATGGAGAGAGAAATCTTATACATCTTGCATAGCCACTATGCTTGTAGCATGTCATTTCGAACGAGGAACGAGGAGAAATGACATGGTGCTACTAAACAGAACTTCCACATTTAATTTTATATTTGGCGTTTAATCAAAGCTATTTTAGCTGAGTTTTTATAATTATGACGAGTATTCAAGGCAGTGTTAGTGACAAATATGAATTGGTTGTTGGCCTGGAAGTACACGCGCAATTATCTACTTTAAGCAAATCCTTTTCTTCAGATTCCGCCGCTTTTGGCGCCGGGCCGAATGAGCATGTCAGCCCCGTATCGCTGGGTCACCCCGGTACATTGCCCCGCATCAATAAAAAAATGGTGGAGTATGCGGTAAAAATGGGCCTGGCCTGCAATTGCACTATCAACCTGAATAATACATTCGCCCGCAAAAATTATTTTTATGCCGATCTGCCAAAAGGCTACCAAATAACACAGGATCATTCGCCGATATGTTTGGGCGGACATATCAAGGTAAGACTTTCAGATGGAACGCAAAAAGATTTGGCCATTCATCACATTCACATGGAAGAGGATGCCGGTAAAAGCATGCACGACCAGCATCATGAAGATTCCCTGATCGACCTGAACAGGGCAGGGGTGCCTTTGATCGAGATCGTATCGGAGCCGGATATGCGGAGCAGCGAAGAGGCAGGTCAATACCTCACCGAGATCCGTAAGCTATTACGTTACCTGGATGTTTGCGATGGTAATATGGAAGAAGGCAGCATGCGCTGCGATGCCAATATCTCAGTGAGAATTAAAGGTAACACCGTATATGGTAACCGCTGCGAGGTGAAAAACCTCAATTCGATACGTAACGTACAGCGTGCTATTGATCATGAATTTGAAAGACAAGTGAATATCATTGAAGGCGGCGGTCATATCGACCAAAACACTTTAAACTTTAATGCGGAAACCGGAGAAACATCCGTGCTGCGTTCCAAAGAGATGGCCAATGATTACCGGTATTTTCCAGAACCTGACCTGCAGCCCTTATTTCTGGATAATGAGTATGTGAACAGGATACATCAAAGTTTACCGGCATTACCCAATGAGCTGTATGATAAATATATAGGTCAGTTAGGCCTATCTGATTACGATGCCTCTGTAATCACTGCCGACAGGGAACTTGCCTTATATTTTGAAGAACTGATAAAGCACACGGAGAATTATAAAGCCGCCGCCAATTGGTTGATGGGTTCTGTTAAATCATACCTCAACGAAAATGGCATAGATATTACAGCTTTCCCTATCAAACCAGTTAATTTAGCCGCAATGATCGCATTGGTTGATGCCGGTAAGATCAATAATTCTGTTGCTGCGCAGAAGTTATTCCCTGCTTTATTAAACGAACCTGCTAAGTCGCCGGATTTGTTAGCAAAGGAGCTTAATCTTTTGATCAGCGCGGATGCAGATGATGTGCACCAGTTTATAAATGAGGCCATTGCTAAATTTCCGGATAAGGTAATAGAATACAAAAAAGGTAAAAAAGGCGTTTTAGGTTTGTTTATGGGCGAAATAATGAAACGTTCCAAAGGCAGGATCGACCCGCAAAAAACTAACCAATTATTAATCAAAGAATTAGAATCGAAATAATGAAAAATCGCTTAGCTGTTTATTGTGCCGTTGCCTTATTACCTCTTATGATCTATTCGTGTAAGGATAAGTCTGCCTTTACTGTTTCGGGAACTATAACTAATTCCGGCAGCTTAAAAAAGATTTATCTGATAGCAGCTGACAGCAGTTCATATTCGGTAGTTGATTCGACAAATCTGAGTGAGAAGGGAGAGTTTAAATTTAAGCACCCGGCTCCTTATGGCAATTTATTTAAGATCCGCGCGGGCAGTAGTATTTTCGATCTTATCGCTAAAAACGGAGATGCCATTGATTTCTCAACCAACCTGACCGATACTACGCACAAATACGTGATATCCGGTTCGGATGATTCTGAAAAAATAAAAGAGTTTAACAAGATAAATAATCTTTACGGCGATAAGATGGCCCTGATTGTTGATGAATACCGGGCTAAAGCACAAAAGTTGGGAACACAATCTGATTCTTTAATTAATGTATACCGCCCGATGATCGAAAAAGAGCTTGCGGCTCAAAGTAAGGAAATATTAAATTTTTGCACTACCAATAAAACTTCCCTGGCAGGCTTTTACGCCATTACTGCTCTCGATCAAAATAAGTATGAGCAGCAAATGGTGGCCTACGCTGATGCCATCAAAGATAATTTTAAAGACAATCCCGGTGTGCAGCGTTTTATTAAGGCAATGGATGCAGTAAAACCGCTATCGGTTGGCCACAAGGCTCCTGATTTTACCACAACGGGACTTGATGGAAAACCTGTTAAACTATCCGATTACAAAGGCAAATATGTATTGCTTGACTTTTGGGCATCGTGGTGTGCGCCTTGCCGTGCTGAAAATCCTAATGTGGTAAAACAATATAATATTTATAAATCGAAAGGGCTTAACATACTTGGGGTATCCTTAGATGTGGATAAAAAGTTATGGGAGCAGGCCGTTGGCCAGGATAAATTGGCGTGGAATCATGCCTCTGATCTGAAAAATTTTGAAGGACCTACTGAAAAATTGTACCATATCATGGCTATCCCATCAAATTTCATGATCGATCCGGCAGGAAATATCGTGGCAAAAAACATAACAGGGGGCGATCTTGAAGAATTTTTAAACAAAACGTTTAATAAGCCTCAACAATAAGTTAAGAAAAGGTAACACTTAACAATTTGTTAACATTACGTTAACCATTTGCTTTTTTTAAGCTTATATCTTTATGCAAAATTTGTATCATGAGCACTTCTACTAAGCAGAAAATTTTGATTGTTGATGATGAGCCTGATATTTTGGAGCTGATCGAGTATAATCTAAAAAAAGAAGGTTACCAGGTTTACACCGCCCGCAATGGCCAGGAGGCTGTTTCAGAAGCCAAAAAGGTACTGCCTGATCTTATCGTCCTGGATATTATGATGCCCAAAATGGATGGGATAGAGGCCTGCCGCATTATGCGTACCATGCCCGAATTTAAGAATACTTTCATGGTGTTTTTAACCGCCCGCAGCGAAGAGTATTCGGAAATTGCCGGGTTTAATGTAGGTGCCGACGATTATATTGCCAAACCTATTAAACCGCGCGCATTGGTGAGCCGTATCAACGCCATATTACGCCGGAACGCACCGGCCGAAGAGGTAACGGATAATAAACTGGAAATCGGCACCCTGGTGATAGACCGCGAAGCCTATCTTGTTTTTCAAAAAGGCGAAAAGGTGGTTTTGGCTAAAAAGGAATTTGAACTCCTATACCTGTTGGCCTCAAAACCCGGAAAGGTTTATACCCGCGAGGTGATCCTGAAAAATATCTGGGAAGATTCGGTAGTAGTTACCAACCGTACTATTGATGTACACATCCGCAAACTCAGGGAAAAACTGGGGGATGATATTGTCTCCACAGTAAAAGGAGTAGGCTATAAATTTGAAGCCTAAAACATAAAAAAGCCTCACGATTAATCGTGAGGCTTTTTTATTTAAAATCCTTCTATTATTTCGCAGCTACTGCTTTTTTCTTTGCAGTTGCAGGAGTTTTGGCGGTTGTATTAGCAGCGGCAGGTTTTTTAGCCGGTGTAGCTTTGGCCGTAATAGTCTTTGCCTTATCGGCAGCTTTGGCCTTTACATCAGCAACAGCAGTTTTCGCTTTGGCAGTAGCTGTAGTTGCTTTAGTAGTTACACTCTTTTTCGCAGCTGTCGTTTTCGCAGCTGTCGTTTTCGTTGCCACAGTTTTCTTTTCTGCTGAAACTTTATCTTTTATAGAATCTATCGTATCGGATGCTTTGTCTTTTAATTCTTCGGCTGTATCCTTGGTGCCATCCCAAAGATGCTCAATCGTCTCTTTCACCTTCTCGAAAAATCCCTTTTCTTCAGGCCCGGTTGAATTTGTGTTCATGTTATTTTTTGATAGTTAGATGGTTATTTAATTATTCTACTAAACTGATATTATGAAGGTTTGTTTGATTTATCATGCAGAAATTGACTTTAAAAAGGCGGAATGTTAAGGGCTTACTTTTATCACAAAAATGTTACAATTGAAAGAGTGGATGATTAAGGTTTCTAATCCCCCTTTGGAATAAATCCTTGTTTATAACTGACTATCAGGAATATAAAATTTGGTTTGTTAAAATAATTTCCATACATTGTATAACTGATTATTTCGCCTTTCTTTGTAAACATTAATTTCAACAAAAAAATAATAACTGATGAAAAAAGCCATACTTTTCTCCATAATGGCGAGCCTGTTACTTTTTTCCTGTAAAAAGGATCATAAGAATACGCCCGACCCGGCTTCAAAAACACATAAGGTTAACTTTACGGTATCCGGATCGAGTGAGATTACAAGTTCCACAGGAAAAATACAAGTAAACAGCCTAAAGACGAATGCACAAACAAGCATTGTCGGTTATATGGATCTTTTATATTATTATGTGTTCCAGGCAGATGGTACAACATTGGTGCATGCATTAAAACAAGATTCAACTCAAACAAATTTTGGAAACATTTCTGACAATCTCCCGGCAGGAACGTACACTATTATGATTGTTACAGGTAAAAAAGGACTCGTTTTGACCACAGCCCAGGTTTTGGGATTTAATGAAGAGCTTATTTATTACTCTAACGCACCGGGTGTAACTCCGTGGCTGGATACCTTTTACAGCAAGTTTCAGATCACTGTAGCAGATGCTGATATCAATCAAAATGTAGCACTTAACAGGATAGTGGGACAACTGGAGGTTAAGATACTGGATACCATCCCGGTAGCAGCAAAAAGCCTGGCGATTTCTGTAAAAAACGAAAATTTTGAACTTAGGATCCCCAGCATGATACCTTACAATGCGAAACTGCTGACAGATTCCATTATTCTTGCTGCTTCAGCAAAAGGTTTACCCAATTTTACAGTGGATCAAATTATTGCCAATACCGTTACGCCATTTACAGTCACTATTAAATGTTATGACGCAACTAATAAATTATTAGGTAATGTTACCGTTAATAGTGTATCCTGTCAGCAAAATACACGAACTATATTATCCGGTAAGTTATTTGGTGTTGGCAACGGATATGGTATCGGAGTAAGCGACTGGAAACCACCTATATATGTTAATTTCTAACTGTCAATTTTAAAAAGTAGATTTTGCTATCGGCAAATGTAATAGGAAATCGATAAAAATAATTAAAATGAAAAAGAGTTTACTTGGCTTGATATCTATATGCATACTCATCCTTTCCTGCAAAAAGGAACATTCGGGGGGAACGCCACCCGACCAAACGACACACAATGTTGGATTTCAGGTTACATTCTCGCAGCGAACTGTACAATTTCAAACCAGTGGTTTGCATAATGGTAATCTAAAGGTTAATTCGCTGGCCACTACAGCATTGACTGATATGGTGGATGTAATTTATTATTCAGTATATGATGCATCTGGAAACAATGTTCACCTTATTACTCAGTTATCTTCAGCCAGCGGTTTTGGTAGCTACGTGGATAATTTGCACGCCGGTACTTATACCGTAGTAATCGCCGCAGGCAAAAGCGGGATGATACTTGGAAGGGCGCCAGAGGCAACATCAAGTAAATTAGGTACGGATATTATTTACTATGGAACCGGTGGATTTAACAGGGATGCATTTTACAGTAAATTTTCTTTGACAGTTACAAATAGCAATACTACTAATAATGTAACGCTTGACAGGATCACTTCGGAATTGACCGTGGTTATATCAGATCAAATACCCCTCGGCGTAAAAACAATGGGAGTGGTGTACGGTGCAGGAACTACCAGTAGATTTAGCATAGGAACGGGAACTCCGGTGACCGGTGGATCAGCTCCTCCTCCTTTAATTGATACCTTGGCTCTTTCGGATATTGGAACTAAAAATCATCAATTCAGCGGGCTTTTCCTGGCCGCTACACCAACTGTTAGGGTTCAAATATTTGCAAAAAATGGGCCCGATAATTTACTCGAGCCCGGGCCCCATTATAGTAATCTTGTCGCCGCAAAAACTCTTCAGGATGTAACCAGCCAGGCAAATGCACAAACTATCCTCACCGGGTATTTATTTGGCGGTAATGGTACAGGTAGCTCAGGTGGTTTTACGGCAACTATAGATACAACGTGGATTTCGAACCCTGCATTAAATAAAACGTTTCCATAATAGTTACCCGCGGCAAGCGTTAAATTTTAAAACCGTATTTTTGCCGGCTATGAAGTTTCCGAAATTTGCCGACCTGATACTGTTTGAAAATGATGATGTGATCGTGGTTAATAAGCCGCCTTTCCTGAGTTCGCTTGATGAAAGGGAGGGGGGCGAGATCAATCTATTGCGCCTGGCCAAAGGCTACTGGGATGATGCCCAGATCTGTCATCGTTTAGACAAGGAAACATCCGGAGCATTGATCATTGCTAAAAACCCTGAAGCCTACCGCACAGTATCCATGCAGTTTGAAAAGCGCCAGGTAAAAAAGGTTTACCACGCCATTATTGAAGGAACGCATGTTTTCGATAAACTGCTGGTTGATCTGCCCATATTGAATGTCGGCAAGGGAAATGTAAGTATCAGCAGGCAGGATGGCAAGCGCGCCGAAACCTGGTTTCAGTCACTCAAATTCTTCAAACATTATACTTTGGTAGAGTGCCGCCCGGTAACCGGACGCATGCACCAGATCAGGATACATTTGGCTACCCAGCGGGCTTCTATTGCCGGGGATGAAATGTATAAGGGCAAACCGGTTTTCCTATCGGAGATCAAGCGAAAATACCACTTAGGTAAGGACCAGGAAGAACAGCCCATCATGAAGCGTTTTGCCCTGCATGCTTATGAAGTTTCATTCAAATTGTTGGATGGAAAGGAAATTACTATCCATGCGCCTTATCCAAAGGATTTTGAAACGTTGCTGAAGTTGCTGGAAAAGTTTGATAGTTAATGCCCTTGTCATGCTGAGGAACGAAGCATCTATTGGAGAATAGATTCTTCACTACGTTCAGAATGACAAGATGTATTTAGTTTTTCTCAAACAACAAAAAATGCTGTATCGGCAAAAACTCACCATCCTGTACTAAGCGGAAGCCATTAGCGATTAATTCTTTATTCACCTGCTTTACGCTCATTTTGTGTAAGGGTTTGATATCTACTTTAGGGTCTTCGGCGCGGTATTCAAGTAATAACAATTTTCCTTTGGCTTTTAAGGCTTTGCGGATGCTTTGCAGCATTTCATGCGGGTAATCCAGTTCGTGATACACATCTACCATTACAGCCAGGTCGATACTGTTTTCAGGCAGTTCAGGAGATTGTTCTTTTCCTTTGATTACTGTAACGTTACTGGCGTTAAGCTGACCTGCTTTGTTTTTCAAATAAGTCACCGCGTCGTTTTGTATCTCGACTGCATAAACCCTGCCTTGCGGCACCCTGTTGTAAATTTTGAAAGTGTAATACCCTGTGCCGGCACCAATATCCGCAACTATACTATTTTTATCTACAGGTAATTTGGCGATAGCAAGGTTAGCGTTTTCTTCCACCTCGCGGCTATTTCTCTCCAGCCAGGAAGAACCGCTAAAATCCATGATACGGGCGATCTCACGCCCCATATAAAATTTGCCGGTTCCGGCAGGGTCGGCTTTTTTATGGGAATAGGTACTATCCTGCTGTCGGTTGATGGTGACAGACTGAGTAGCCAGGAATAAAGAGAAAAATAAAAAAGCCGATTTAATGCTGAGCATAATAGCTTAACGTTAATCGGCTTAATAAGTTTATAAGCAATGTTGATTAAGTGGTATAACCTAATATCTTCAATACCTGTTTACTGTTCTGCTCTTCGCCAAAAACTTCAAAGTTGAAGGTTTCATCGCGGTTGCGGCGAATGATGACATGCTTTGGCGATGGCAGCAGGCAATGATGTATGCCACCATAGCCGCTTAATACTTCCTGGTAGGCTCCGGTATTAAAAAATCCTAAGTATTGCACCTTACGCGTCTTAGGCATGAAAACGCTGTTCATGTGGGCTTCCTGGTTGTAGTAATCCTGCCCGTCGCAGGTAATGCCGCCCAGATTGACACGCTCATATTCCGAATCCCAGTTATTAACCGGTAACAGGATGTATTTTTGATTGAGCGCCCAAACATCCGGCAGGTTGGTGATAAATGAACCATCCAGCATCAGCCACCTTTCTCGGTCATTTTGCTGTTTGCGGCCCAATACTTTGTATAAGATCCCAGATGCTTCCGCTACCGTGTATTTACCAAATTCGGTAATGATATCCGGCTCCATGGTATCGTGCTCGGCGCAGATCTCTTTTATCCGGCTCACAATCTCGTTGATCATGTATTCATAATCGAAGTCGAATACCAGTGAATCTTTAAAAGGCATGCCGCCACCGATATCCAGTGTATCCAGGTCGGGATTTACTTTCTTGAATTTGCAATAGAGCGTTACATATTTTTCAAGTTCGTTCCAATAATATGGAGTATCAGAAATGCCTGAATTGATAAAGAAATGTAACAGCTTTACCTTGAAATTTGGATTATCCTCGATCTTATTGTGATAAAACTCAATAATATCTTCCAGTCGTATGCCTAAACGTGATGTGTAGAATTGTGAATCGGGCTGCTCTTCAGCTGCGATACGGATACCAAGGTTACAAGGAGTATCCATTTCTATCTCATCATCATAAAGATTAAACTCTTCTTTATTATCTAATATCGGGATGATGTTCTTAAAACCATCATGCAGCATATCGATAATATAAGTTTTATACTGGAAGGTTTTAAAACCATTGCATATTACGGTAACATCTTTGTTTAGCGCACCCTTTTTTTCCAGCGCGTCAATCATAGGCATATCAAAGGCCGATGATGTTTCGAGGTGGATCTCATTTTTAAGCGCCTCTTCAACAATATGCTTAAAGTGTGAGCTCTTGGTGCAATAGCAATACTTATAGCCCCCGCGGTAGTTGTTTTTGACAATAGCCTGCTGAAACAACAACTTAGATTGCTGAATTTTCTTGGATATAATGGGCAGATAGGTAAAGCGCAGGGGCGTGCCATACGTTTCTATCATTTCCATTAAATTAAGATCGTGAAAGTATAATTCATCATCGATGATCTCAAAACCCTCTTGCGGAAAACCTACACTCAGATCAAGAAATTCCTGGTAACTCTGCATTCTTTAAAATTTTGCCAAAAATGTAATTTTTTAATGGAATATAGGTGCAATTGCGAATACAAATTTTATCTCTGTATTGTAATTTAATTGATAGGTGATAAATGTACTTCAGCTATCATGCAGCGAGCGCTGCCTCCGCCATTGCTTTCAATGGTATTAATATCAGCATATAATAGTTTGCAATATTTTCCGAGGGTTGTTTTTTGATCTTCATCAAGCGACAAAAATGCGCTTTGTGACATCACCAATAAACTTTCGCCGGCTTTGTTTTTCAATTCCAGCATATTGCCGGCAAAGTGGTTCATCTGTTCGAAGGAGATGTTCACGATTTCTTTATAGGTCAGTTTCAGGATGGTGATGACCTCATTTCTTTCGCTATCATCTGTAATACAATCTAAACAGATTACCGCGAATTTGCTGCCAATACACATCAGTACATTGGTGTGGTATATAGCCTGCTGCTTTTCGTCAAAGGCGTGAAAACTCACTTCTTTATACCCGGTTTGTTTACAAAACAGATCCAACACTTCCCTGTCAGTACGCGGAGAAATGCAGGCATAAGCTATTTTATTTTCACGATCAAGCACCATGCTGCCGGTGCCTTCTAAAAACTTATTTTCGTGCTCAAACCGGCTCAGATCGATCACATGATTGATCTTGAACTCATCTTCCAGACCCATAATAATATCTTCGCGGCGTTCCAATCTGCGGTTCTCGGCCATCATGGGATACAGGAACACGTTACCATCCTGGTGAAATGAAACCCAGTTATTGGGAAATATGGAATCGGGAGTATGGGGTTCTTTGGTATCATCAACTACGAGCACTTCTACACCATTCTCCCGCAGTACGTTTACCAGGTTGTCAAATTCCCTCAGGGCATTATCCTGTACCTGCTGCTGCGCGGCGTTACGGTTTTGAAAAGCATTACTCCCGGCAGTTTGCTCATTAAAGCCAAAATTTACCGGGCGGATCATTAATATGGTGGAGGTAGTTTGTTGGTTCATAGTTCATGGTTCATGGTTCATAGCTGATAGTTGCCATGAACTATCAACTATGAACTACTTGCTATAATACTTTATCTCTAAAAAGCGGCATGCTCATACAATGAAAGCCGCCACGTGCACGAGAAAGTTCAGATGATGGCATTAATATCAGTGTGTTTTTCATGCTTTGCGGATCAAGTTCATCATTTTCGAATTTTTGAAGCAAGTCGGCAACTTTTATAATATCAAATCCCTTTTTTTGGAAAGCTTCAACGGTTTTGTCGTTACGATCATAGCCTAACACTACACCTTCTTTTACAGCCAGCAGGTTACAGGAGTCGGTCCATTGTTCACGGGCATCGTAAGGGAACTTATCATTTCCAGAATAAATGAATTTAGTTTTCTTGCCGCTTTGCAGATCATTTTCACTTATATCGCTCAGTAGGTCTTCCAAACTTTTAAATATGCGTGGCTTTGATTTTCCTTTTTCAAACTGTACAATTTCTGTCTGATCTTTTTTGGATTTCTTATCGCTAAACCATTTAACTACATCCGTTTCAGCAACCGTATCTTCCAAAGCGGAAAGTGAGCCCAGCATTACCCAAACATTGCGTTTTACCTGGGTAAAAATGGTGTCAATGTGCATATAATCCCGTTTGTGGGGTATTTTAACTATGGTTACTTTTTTTACCACATCGTTTTCAAATAGCAACTTCATTGCCTCATTGGCCCCGCTTACTGAGGTACGCTCGCTACAGCCGATCAACAAATGCTGTGGGCTTACCATCATTACGTCACCACCTTCAAGCGTTGTTTTCTCGTCCTGCTCTTCGCCGGGGCGCAAAAAGTAATGCACGCTTTCGGGTATCTCCAAAATATTATTGTGGTAACCAGCAAATAACGGATGGTTGAAGAAAATGTATCTTGCCAGCAAAGTTTCGCGTGAACGGGCCTTTTTAGCGGGCTTATTAAGCAGCATATAATTATTAATGGCGATACCTATATCCCTCGAAAATATCAGGTTAGGGATAGGGGCGAAGATCATTTCATCGCTATCCAATGAGCCGGAAATGAAAATTTTTGCCAGTTCAACCGGTGGGGTATCGATCAGTTTTTGCTGCAGGCGATAGGTGCAATTTTCAATTGCACAAACCGAGGCCACCAGTTTTTTGCGGATATCACTCTCTTTTAAAATATCTGAAAGCAGTACCTGTAGCTCGATCACTTTATCCGATGCATGAAAACCTTTATTATCCGGCTTAAAGAAATTACGGTCGCTTTCTTCTGAATCTATCTGCTGCAATTTCCCCTTTATTTTACCGGGATCGAGAAAATACATCAGCAGTTTTACGTAATAATCATACTCATTACGGCGCATGGTATCCAGGTGTACGATATCTTCAAACAGCCAATCCTGTGCTTTTGAGGGTACAACTTTACCAAGGCCACTATCGGGGCTATGGATGAGTAATGAACGCAGATCGCCAATTTCAGATGTTACATCGATCTTAAAATCTTTATTGTTTTTTAGCATAAAAGGATATAATCGGGCACAAATCTACCGAGAATTATCTACATTCAGAACCAAGAATCAAGAAGCAAGAGCCAGGTTTGGAAAATCGCAAATTAAATTGAACAGGCGAATTTGAAACTTCTTGACTCTTGACTCTTTATTCTTGGCTCTATATCTTAATTTTGGCGGATGGATTTTATTATTGAAGCTGCTGTTAAAGCCGTTAAAGCCCTATATCAAACCGATTTGAATGCTGCAGATATCAGTTTGCAGCCAACCCGTAAGGAGTTTGAGGGGCAAATTACTATAGTTACCTTCCCGATCATTAAATTTTCGCGCAAATCGCCGGAGCAAACCGGTACTGAAATAGGCGAGTTCCTGAAAAATGAAGTTGAGCAAATTTCAGGATTTAATGTGATCAAAGGCTTCCTGAATATTTCTTTATCCGATGCTTACTGGCTGAATAAATTATACACAGAAATATTGCCCGATAGTTTTGCGGAATTTAAGCCGAACGGTAAAAAGGTAATGGTAGAATATTCATCGCCAAACACTAATAAGCCGCTGCATTTGGGGCACGTGCGTAATAACCTGTTGGGATACTCTGTAGCCGAAATATTGAAAGCTGATGGTTATGAGGTGATCAAAGCCAACCTGGTTAATGACAGAGGTATCCATATCTGCAAATCCATGCTGGCCTGGCAACTTTTTGCTAACGGAGAAACACCAGAGTCAACAGGAGAGAAAGGTGACCATTTAGTTGGTAAATATTATGTTTTGGCTGACAAAGAGATTAAAAAGCAATTGATCCCAATTATTGAAGATATATATGAGAATAATGACTTGTCAAAATTTAATGAAATTCAAAAGATTAAAATAGAAGAGAGTATTAATAATATCAATAATCTTCAGCAAAAAATATCGGAGCCAAAAACGAAAGCCACATTCGAAATAGAAGAAAAAATTGCTAATGAAAAGGAGAAAATAGTTGAAATAGCCAGAAGTAGGACAGCCTTTATGATTGGTGCCCAGGAAATGCTGCAAAAATGGGAAGCCGGCGATGAAGCTGTGATCAGCCTGTGGAAAACCATGAATTTGTGGGTTTATGATGGCTTTGGAAAAACCTATAAAGCTTTAGGTGTCGATTTTGATCAGTTCTACTATGAATCTGATACCTATTTATTAGGTAAGGATATAGTGAACGAAGGATTAGAAAAAGGCGTTTTTTTCAAAAAGGATGACGGTTCGGTATGGATCGACCTTACCCCGGATGGCCTGGATGAAAAGCTGGTGCTGCGTGCCGATGGTACATCAGTGTACATGACTCAGGATATGGGTACTGCGCAGTTGAAATATGATGACTTCCAGATGGATGAATCCATATATGTGGTAGGAAATGAACAGGATTACCATTTTAAAGTATTGTTCCTGATCCTGCAAAAGTTGGGTAAGGAATGGGCTAAGGGTCTTTATCATCTGTCTTATGGTATGGTCGACCTGCCATCGGGGAAAATGAAATCGCGCGAGGGAACCGTAGTTGATGCAGATGACCTGATTAGCGAGATGGAGCAAACAGCAAAAGATCATACCGAGGCTTTAGGAAAAGTAACGGAATATAACGCAGCAGAAAAGCAGCAACTATATCATACGATAGGTATGGGCGCATTAAAATATTTCCTCTTAAAAGTCGATCCTAAAAAACGGTTGTTATTTGACCCTAATGAATCGGTAGATTTCCAGGGGCATACGGGGCCATTCATTCAGTATACACATGCACGTATACGGTCAGTATTGGGCAGGGCAGAGTCAACTAACCCGCTAAAGAGGGAAATTACATCACTCGATCCGGAGGAAAGGGATCTTATATTGGTATTGAGTCAATTCCCGGAAACTATTACACTGGCGGCTGAGGGATATAGCCCGGCGATTATTGCCAATTACGTTTACGAGGTAGCCAAATCATTCAATAAATTTTACCACGAAAAATCAATATTGCAGGCAGAAGATGAAGTGACTAAACAATTCCGTTTGCAACTCTCAGCAGCATCGGCCAAGGTTATTAAAAGAGCAATGGGTTTATTGGGGATTGAAGTACCGGAAAGAATGTAGTTGGCGGTTTGCAGTAGGCAGTTTGCAATATTGATACTGCAAACTGCTAACTTATTATTTGATTTATTAAGGCAATCTTTAACTGCAAACTAAAAACTGCCAACTGATCTTATCTATGCCAGCGTCCTCTGTGCCAGGCGTAGCCACGGTTTGTATGAACCCAGCCACCACGTGAATAGGTACGTCCCTGGCGTGGTCTTTCCCAGTGCCCGCGTGAATGAACGTATCTTCCGCCGGTATAAACCCAATCGCCTTCTATCCAGATAGCACCTGCATAAGGCGGGGCGCCTTGATCATAAACAACGTCAGCCGGTTGATCGGTGACGTAATATTCTCCTGCACATGACGACAGGAATAGGGAAGCTCCTAAAGCTGCGACCATCCCTAATTTCGATAATGTTTTCATCGTTATACGTTTTTTATAAGTATAACTTATTGACGAACAAATAAACAAATGGTTTAAATTATCTTCGGCCCGAAAATTTATCCGCAACTATAAGTTCCTTATTTCCAGTAGTATATTTATAAAAGCCCTTGCCCGCCTTTACACCCAAATGCCCTGCTGATACCATATTGACCAATAGGGGACAAGGGGCGTATTTGGGGTTACCAAAGCCGTCGTGTAATACTTTTAAAATAGCCAGGCAAACATCCAGTCCAATAAAATCCGCCAGTTGCAATGGCCCCATAGGGTGTGCCATCCCCAGCTTCATCACGGTATCTATCTCTTCAACACCTGCCACGCCTTCAAATAAAGTATATACCGCCTCATTGATCATTGGCATCAAAATGCGGTTGGCTACAAAGCCGGGATAATCATTTACTTCAACGGGGTCTTTCCCTAATTTTTTGGAAAGATCCATAATGGTGCTGGTCACCTCATCACTGGTAGCATACCCACGTATCACTTCTACCAGTTTCATTACCGGCACCGGGTTCATAAAATGCATGCCGATCACGTTTGCAGGGTTTTTGGTTGCTGCAGCGATCTGGGTAATAGATATAGAGGAAGTATTTGATGCAAGTATTACTTTATCGCTGCAAATTTCGCTT
>DATHKT010000012.1:0-122559 GCA_035489035.1 Mucilaginibacter sp. | reverse complement strand
GGTTTGCTTCGGCTATGTGCTTTATAGGGCATGGCGCTTTTGGGATTATCACCAAACAAATATGGTGTAATTACTTTGCTGTGTTTGGTATAGACCAAGCCACAGCCTTTCACCTGATGCCCTGGCTGGGCACCGTTGATATCCTGATGGGATTATCACTATTAATATACCCTACACGCGCCATATTATTATGGCTGGTAATATGGGGAGGGGTGACAGCCACGCTTCGCCCGATATCAGGTGAGCCGTTTGCTGAAACTATTGAGCGCGCCGGTAATTACGGAGCGCCTTTAACTTTATTATTATTAACCGGCTTCAGTGGCAAAAATTTCAAAGAATGGTTCTCTGGCATCAAACCTGAAGTGACCATTGATGAAAAAAAGATGGCTACAATCATTACCTGCTTACGAATAGTGGTATTCCTATTACTGGCAGGCCATGGATGGCTGAATCTAATAGAAAAGAAAGGGCTTATGGGCCAATACTCCGGTCTTGGCTTTTCAAATCCAGCCCAGGTGGCACATATAGCAGGGATAGTTGAGCTTTTAGGAGCAGCAATTGTCCTCATCAAACCTATACGCCCTGTGCTCATCGCATTATTAATATGGAAAATGGGAACTGAGCTTTTCTATCCGCATTGGGAAGTTTTTGAGTGGATAGAGCGTGGCGGGAGCTATGGCGCTATACTGGCATTATGGTTTGCCTTGCCGCATACTTCAACAAGAACACAAAATAATCAAACATTGACACAACAACATTAACCAAATAAAAACAATTAACAAATCAATCATCAATCAACACAACAATTTTAAACAAATCATGAAATCAACTTTACAACTATTTGCCGTAGCATTATTTCTTATTTTATTTAACAATTCAAACGTATCGGCGCAGGGATGTGTGGCTATCAGGAGTACCGGTGGCGTATGCACTATGGGCGAGCACCCCGACAGTAATTCAAACAAAGGGGCCTGGCTTTTTAACAGTAACACCCGTTATTACAAATCTTTCAGGCACTTTGTAGGCAAGCTGGAGCAATATCAGCGTATTGATGTGCTGCACAACAATGTGATCAACAAGGTAGTTACACAGGATTTTTCATTCACCCGTGTATTTAATCAGCGCTGGTCATTAAACATTGATATCCCTTATGCTGATAACAGCCGTTCACAGGTATCAGCAGGAACGAGATATAGTACCCATACATTTGGTTTGGGCGATATCCGGGTAACGGGCTATTACTGGCTGTTTGATCCTGCAAAAATTCAGAACGCAAATGTACAGATTGGCTTAGGTGCCAAGTTTGCTACAGGCGCTTATAATCTAACAGACTATTTCTTACAGGCCAACGGCACAAAACTGCAAGGTCCGGTAGACCAATCCATACAATTGGGTGATGGGGGCTCAGGTGTAAGCCTGGAGGTGAACGCTTACTATAATCCAACTCATTCTTTCGGATTTTATGGTAACTTCTTTTACCTGGCTAACCCACGGGATGTAAATGGCACACCACGTTCGGCAACACCTGCAAATGCAAATACGATAGCTACAACAGGCGACATAGAAAGCGTACCTGATCAAATGCTGGTAAGGTTGGGCGGAAGCTTAGCAGTGAAGCATGTTGACTTTTCATTGGGTGCCCGTTATGATTGCCTGCCTGTGCGCGACTTGTTCGGCAACAGCGATGGTTTCAGAAGGCCCGGCCATATTTTATCAGCTGAACCAGGAGTAACCTGGCGCTTTAAAAATATTGCCATATATGGATTTTTACCAGTTGCCGTTATCCGCGACCGTACACAGAGTGTACCTGATTTGAGAACAACTGCACTAACCCACAATTATACACAAGGCGATGCCGCTTTTGCCGATTATGTAGTTAACCTGGGAATTACCGTAAAATTTTAACTTGAGTATATTTATTGATTAATTAAATTTAGTTGAAAGCCGGGCGTGAGATACCCGGCTTTTGCTTTTTAATATAATTAATAGTCAAGTCATAATTTGAATATAAAATACTATCTGTCGTTAAAACTTTATAGTTTTATATAATGAATACAGCCGAACAAAACTTTGCAGCGCTCGGGCTCAATCTGCCGCCTGCACCACAGCCGCTTGGAGTTTATAAACCCTGTTTAATTGATGGAAAATACCTGTATGTATCCGGCCACGGTACGGTAAAGGAAGATAAAAGCCTGATCATTGGCCGTATAGGTGCGGATATGAATGCCGAAGAAGGCAAGCTTGCCGCAAGGCAGGTGGGGTTGGCTATATTAGCCACCATAAAGGCCAATCTGGGCAGCCTGGATAAAGTGAAGCGGGTAATTAAGGTATTGGGCATGGTTAATTGCACGCCTGATTTTGAAAAGCACCCTTTTATTATCAATGGCTGTAGTGAACTGTTTGCTAAAGTATGGGGCGAGGACAATGGAATAGGCGTGCGCAGCGCTGTAGGGATGGGTTCGCTGCCGGATAATATCCCCGTGGAGATAGAAGCATTATTTGAGTTGGTTTAATTAAGTCAGAAAGTCCGGAAGACGGAAAGTCCGAAAGTGAAAATTATGACAGAAGATACTTGGTACACAATTAACGATGTTGAAAAGCTGGACACACCAGCCCTGGTGATTTATACCGACAGGGTAAAAGAAAACATCCGCATTCTTAAGGGTATGATCGATAATGTGGCGCGTTTGCGGCCTCATGTAAAAACACATAAATGCCGGGAAACTACGATGCTGATGCTGGATGCCGGTATCACAAAATTTAAATGTGCGACCATTGCCGAGGCCGAAATGGTGGGTATGTGTAAAGCGCCTGATGTTTTGCTGGCCTATCAGCCTGTAGGGCCTAAATTGGAGCGGTTTATACAACTGATCAATGCTTATCCGGATACAAAGTATTCGTGCCTGGTGGATAATAGCACCGCTGCCAAAAAAATAGCTGATGCAGCCGTGCAGCATAGCCTGGAAATAACTGTTTATATCGATTTGAATGTGGGCCAGGATCGAACCGGTGTAAAGCCTGGGGATAAGGCATTGCAATTGTATATGGATTGCGAGTCATTCCCTGGAATACAACCTGCCGGTTTACATGCCTACGATGGGCATATTCATGAGGCAGACTTAGCTATCCGCACAAAACAATGTGATGAGGCTTTTGAGCCTGTAAAAAGGCTGCAGCAATATATCAAACAGAAAGGTTATCCTGAACCAGTTATCATCGCCGGTGGTTCGCCAACGTTTCAGATCCATGCTAAAAGGGGAGTAATAGAATGCAGTCCGGGGACTTTTATTTATTGGGACAGGGGTTACCAACTGGCATTTAAGGAGCAACCCTTCCTAACCGCAACACTGGTGATCAGCAGGGTAATATCCCTGCCAGCTGAAGGATTGGTTTGTTTGGACGTTGGTCATAAATCGGTAGCGCCCGAAAATGAATTAAAAAAGCGCATTTACTTTTTAAATGCGCCCGACTTGGTGATGGTAGGTCAAAGTGAGGAGCATTTGGTAGTGAACGCAGGCAAAGATCACAAATATAAAATTGGTGATATTTTCTATGGGGCGCCATATCACATTTGCCCTACTGTTTCACAGTACGAAAGAGCAATTATCATTGAAAATAACACGATAAGTGGGGGGTGGCAGACTATTGCCCGGGATAGGAAAATTAATATTTAACCTGTAGAGACGCAATACTTTGCGTCTCCTGTAAATTATATTAAGACGCAAAGTATTGCGTCTCTACATGAAAATTTATCAAAACAACCAATGTTCACCATAGACGCCCACCTGGATTTGAGTATGAACGCGCTGGAATGGAACCGCGACCTGCGCAAACCTGTTTCAGAAATAAACGAACGCGAAGCGGGGCTGACCGATAAACCTGACCGTGGTAAAGGTGTAGTATCACTGCACGAATTGCGTAAAGGAAACATCGGTTTGGTAGTAGCTACCCAGATAGGACGGTATGTTGCACCGGATAATCATTTGCCCGGATGGCACTCGCCGGAGCAGGCCTGGGCACAAACACTGGGACAACTGGCCTGGTATAAGGCGATGGAAGATGATGGAGAAATGGTGCAGGTAACCGACCTGCCATCGCTCGAAAAACATCTTGAACTTTGGAATGATAATGATGTTGATCATAAGCCCATAGGCTATATTTTAAGTTTGGAAGGAGCAGATTCCGTCGTCACCCTAAATCATCTGGAACGTGCTTACCGGAACGGATTGAGAGCGATCGGCCCGGCTCATTATGGCCCCGGCAGGTATGCCAATGGAACTGATTCAACAGGAAAAATGGGCGCACAGGGACTTGCTTTACTCAAAGAAATAGAACGCCTGAATATCATACTGGATGCCACACATTTATGTGATGACGCCTTTTGGCAGGCCATGGATAATTTCAAAGGGCACGTATGGGCCAGTCATAATAATTGCCGGGCTTTGGTAGATCATAACCGGCAATACAGCGATGAAATGATCAAAGAGCTGGTCGGCCGGGGAGCGGTGATAGGCGCTCCCATGGATGCATGGATGATGGTGCCGGGTTGGTTGAGGGGTAAATCGACTCCAAAAGAGATGGGCTGCAACCTGGAAGTGATGATAGATCATATTGATCATATTTGCCAGATCGCCGGGAATGCCTTGCATGTTGGGATAGGCTCTGACCTGGATGGGGCCTTTGGCCGTGAGCAATGTCCCTATGACCTTGAAACCATTGCTGATCTGCAAAAAGTACCAGCATTACTCAGGAAAAGAGGCTATACCGAAACCGATGTGGAGAACATGATGCATGGAAACTGGCTTAGGTTTTTGCGTAAGGCCTGGAAATAACATGAACGAAGAGCAAACAAGGTTAAAAGATAATGCCTGGAAAAAGTGGGGCCCTTATGTAAGCGACCGCCAATGGGGAACCGTGCGCGAGGATTACAGCCCCAACGGCGATGCCTGGAACTATATCACCCATGATATGGCGCGCAGCAAGGCCTATCGATGGAGCGAGGAGGGAATAGCCGGTATAAGTGACGATCAGCAGTTACTCTGTTTCGCGGTAGCTTTGTGGAATAAAAAAGACCCCATTTTAAAGGAAAGATATTTTGGATTAACCAATCCCGAAGGCAATCATGGCGAGGATGTAAAGGAGCTATATTATTATTTGGATAGCACACCCACTCATTCGTACATGAAAACGCTATATAAATACCCCCAGCAAGAATATCCTTATGCATGGCTGGTAGCTGAGAACAAAAAGCGGTCACGAAATGATATGGAGTTTGAGATCATCGATACCGGGGTATTTGAGCAGGATGATTATTTTGATGTTTTCACCGAATATGCCAAGAATGCTGATGATGATATATTAATCAAGATCACCATATGTAACCGGGGTGATAATGATGCCGCATTGAATGTGCTGCCAACCGTTTGGTTCCGCAACACCTGGGCATGGGGCTATGATGGCGATAAACCTGAAATATCCTGCGAATCAGAAGGCGTGCTGAATATTTATCATAAATCATTGGGACAGTTGTGGTTGAAGGCCGAAGGCAACCCTGAGTTGCTTTTTTGCGACAATGAAACCAATACCAGGCGGCTTTATAACTACGATAATGGCAAATTGTACTGTAAGGACGGTATCAACGATCATATTATTCACCAGGCTGATACCGTTAATCCACATAGAACAGGAACCAAAGCAGCGGCTAATTATGATATCACTGTGCCGGCCAAACAAAGCGTTATCCTGCGCCTGAGGCTGGCCAAAGAGGCTAAAAATACTTTTTCCGATTTTGATAAGGTGTTTAAAGCGCGCCAGGCAGAGGCAGATGAATTTTATAATGCTATACAGGGAAATATCGATAGCGAAGATCATAAAATGATACAGCGCCAGGCATTTGCCGGGATGCTGTGGAGCAAGCAGTTTTATCACTACGATATCAACCACTGGCTTAATGGTGATCTGGCCGGGCCGAAATTACCTGTTGAACGGTTAAGCGGCCGCAATAATAAATGGATGCACCTGAATACGCGGGATATTATTTCCATGCCCGATAAGTGGGAGTACCCCTGGTTTGCTTCGTGGGATCTTGCTTTCCATTGCCTGTCATTAGCCAGTGTGGATATGGACTTTGCCAAAAGGCAATTACTGCTGCTTACCCGCGATTGGTATATGCACCCTAACGGGCAATTGCCGGCTTACGAATGGGACTTTAGCGATACCAATCCACCTGTATTGGCCATGGCTACCTGGACGATCTATAACAAGGATAAACAAGCCAATAACGGCAAAGGTGATACCCGTTTCCTGGAACGTATTTTTCATAAGCTGATGCTTAATTTTACCTGGTGGGTGAACCGTAAAGATGCACAGGGTAATAATATTTTTGAGGGTGGATTCCTTGGGTTGGATAATATCGGGGTATTCGATAGGAATGCACAATTGCCATCAGGTCTTCATCTGGAGCAAGCTGATGGCACCAGTTGGATGGCTATGTATTCGCTCAATTTGTTGCGTATAGCAGCGGAACTGACGAACAACAACCCGGCTTACGCAGATATCGCCTCCAAGTTTTTCGAACACTTTATTTACATTGTGGAGGCTATGTCAAACCTCGGCCAAAACCAGGAAGGGCTCTGGGATGATGAGGATGGTTTTTTTTATGACCAGTTGCGCTTACCAAATAATAGCATTCAAAAAATGAAGGTACGTAGTGTGGTTGGCCTGATCCCTTTATTTGCGACCGAGATATTGGATGATAGCGATATTACCGACAGCCCTATATTTAAAAGCCGTATGAAGTGGTTTGCCGATAACCGGCCAGACTTAGCCTCGCTGGTATCCAACTGGAATGAAAAGAATGCAGAGGGAAAACACTTGTTGAGCCTGGTCCGGCGCTTCCGTATGAAATCGCTTTTAAAATATATGCTGGATGAGAATGAGTTTTTAAGTGACCATGGCATACGGGCGCTATCTAAATATCATTTGAATAATCCTTATCAAACTGTAATTTACGGGCACGAATTCAGCGTGAAATATACACCGGCAGAAAGTGACAGCGGATTATTTGGCGGCAACAGCAACTGGCGAGGCCCCGTGTGGGTTCCTATGAATTATCTCATTATTGACAGCCTGCATCGGTTCTATCAGTATTATGGCGACAGTTTCAAGGTGGAATGTCCAACCAACTCCGGTAATTTTATGAACTTGAAGGAAGTAGCTGATGAGCTTTATTTCAGGCTGTTAAAAATATTCTTGCGGGATGAAAACGGGAAACGGGCGGTATACGGCAATTATACCAAACTGCAAACCGATCCACATTTTAAGGATTATATACTCTTCCACGAATATTTTGACGGCGATAACGGGCGTGGCCTTGGTGCATCACACCAAACCGGGTGGACGGGGCTGATAGCCAATTGTTTACTTTAGTTTATTTTTTCAATTTTGATTAACTGATAATACGCTTAAAAAAAATCCTTTTCAACAAATGATTCAGATCACTTTTTTATCTTTACTAATTGCTTAACTTTAAATTAATGGATTCTAAAATCACTGCAATAGGCGTTTACGTCCCCTCTAAAAGAGTTACCAACGAGTATTTCGAACAGTTCATAGAAACTAACAACGAATGGATCATATCAAGGACCGGTATTAAGGAGCGAAGATTTGCTGAACCCGATGAATATACCAGCGATATATGTATAAAAGCAGCAAAAAATCTACTGGCCGAAAATCCCGGTATCAGCCTGGATGACGTTGATTTTATTTTGGTAGGCACTACCACTGCCGACCAGGTGATGCCCAGCATGGCCAGCCAGATACAAAATGCATTGAACATTAAAGATGCGGGTTGTTTGGATATAATGGCCGCCTGCGCAGGTTTTGTTTACGGGATCGTATTGGCTAAAGGCTTAATTGCTTCTGGAACACATAAAAAGATATTGGTGTTTGGAGCGGAAACGCTATCTAAGTTCACCGATTTTAATGACCGCACGTCCTGTATATTATTTGGCGATGGAGCCGGTGTGGCATTGATCGAACCTTCTAATCAACCTAAAATATTCAATTCTATCACCGGAACGGATGGCAGCCACGGCAAGGATCTGTATTTATCACAGCATGCATCAGTAGTAAATGGCGAGCAAATTGTTCCCAATGGCAAAATACATCAAAATGGCAAGGTGGTATTTAAGTGGGCCATTCAAACTATCATTGGTAAAATAGGTGAACTACTTGCTAAAAACTCCTTAAAACTGGAACAACTGGACTGGATCATTTTGCACAGTGCCAATTTAAGGATCATCGAAGCTATTGCTACAGAGGTTAATTATCCTATGGATAAGATGCTGACCAGCATTGAATATTTTGGTAATACTTCTTCAGCATCAATACCCCTGGCCTGGGATCTGGCAAGTAAAGCGGGAAAAATTAAACCCGGAAATAAGATTCTTCTATTGGGCTTTGGCGGGGGATTGACCTACGCAGGGATAATTATTGAAGTCTGATATCAGCTTTGAATATAAGACTGCACAAACTCATCTTCACTTATGGCTTTGATGATATCGGTTACCACAAGATACTCTTGTGATGTATTATCGATAGAGTCAACGTAAGCATCAAGGTCATGAGCATAATCAATGGCCTGTTGCTCATCATCAAACTGCATGATCACATCATTATTGATCTCCGAATTGAACCCGTTTGGCGGAGAGGGTATTTCGTATTTTTCAAGTTCGTTAAAAGTAAGCTTAGACAGGCCATCCGAAGGGATATCTATTCGTAACATATTATTATTGCAGAGGTTAATTAATTATACTGAAGCATCAACAATTTAATTTGAAAGATGTTTTAAAGGTTATTTATAGCATTAAAAACAGTTAATAATTTAATAACAAGGCCAATTTTGATTTAACAAGGTCTTTAAGTACCTTAAAGCGGCGATAAAACCAATGCCATTGCTTAATGATCAAGGGCAAAACAGAGCAATTAAAAAGAGTGTTAAAACCCATTCATTTGTGGGCCATAGCTGTTGGCTTAGTGATCTCTGGTGAGTATTTTGGTTGGAATCTGGGTTGGGGCGTTGCCGGAACTATTGGTTTGCTTATCGCTACATTAGTGATCACAGTAATGTATATCACTTTCATTTTCAGCTATACCGAATTAACTACTGCTATCCCGCATGCAGGCGGAGCCTTTGCCTATGCTTACCGGGCAATGGGCCCTGTTGCTGGTTTGATAGCCGGATATGCTACTTTGATTGATTTTTTGTTTGCCACGCCTGCCATCGCCCTGGCATTGGGTGCTTACCTGCATTTTTTATATCCGGCTGTACCTGTATTATATTCCGCTTTGTTTTTTAATGTAGTTTTCATTGGTATTAATGCATTGGGGATAAAAGAATCGGCAACTTTTTCGGTTTTCATAACCGTATTAGCGGTAGCAGAGTTATTACTGTTTATGGGCATAGTTTCTCCCCATTTTAAAATGGATAATTTTTTGACCCATCCAATGCCATTCGGATGGACAGGTATTTTTGCTGCTTTGCCTTACGCCGTTTGGTTTTATCTTGCCATTGAGGGTGTTGCAATGGTTGCCGAAGAAGTGAAAGACCCCGGTAGAAATATTCCAAAGGGGTATATATCTGGTTTGGCCACACTCGTTTTTTTGGCGTTAGGGGTGATGATCCTTACCGGTGGCATAACCGACTGGAGAAAACTAAGCAGTCTTGATTATCCATTGCCCGAAGCCATTAGCATCGCGTTAGGCAAGGCAAGCAATCTTACCAGGATATTTACCAGCATTGGTCTTTTTGGTTTGATCGCATCTCTACATGGCACCATACTGGCTTCATCCAGGCAAGTATTTGCGATGGCCCGCAGTGGCTATCTGCCCCGTCTGTTTTCAAATGTAAACCATCGCTTTAAAACACCCCACCGCGCAATAATAATTAGTAGTGTTGTTAGCTTCATTACACTTTTTATGTGCGATACGATCTGGTTAAAGGATTTGCCCAAGGGCTTCCAGATTGGTTTTATCACATATTTTAAGTGTAACACCAGTCAAGTCATCGTTCTATCGGTTATGGGGGCTATATTGATGTACATGATGAGCATGATTAGCCTTTTTAGACTACGTATTAAAGAACCCGGCCTAAAGCGTCCATTTGCTTCGCCCTTTTACCCAATATTTCCGGCAATAGCCCTTACTATAGCTGCAATAACATTATTTGCCATGATATATTATAATTTTAAGCTTAGCCTGATCTTCTTTGGAGGACTGGCTGCTATAATCGGATTATTTATGCTGATGGGCAAGCATAAGGTGAAGATCACTGATGATGTATTATTGGAAAAAGCAGCTGTAATGATTAAGTCCGAATAAATTATGTCCTATCATCATACCATCGGCAAAAAAGCATACAGGTTTGGAGACCTGAAAACATTGCTTGCCAGGGCTTCGCCACATCGGTCGGGGGATGTACTGGCGGGCCTTGCTGCCGAAAGCTATGAAGAACGTGTAGCGGCGCAGATCACATTGGCTGACGTACCTTTAAAAGTGTTTTTGAACGAAGTTATTATCCCTTATGAAAAAGATGAAATAACAAGATTAATTATTGACAGTCATGATAATAAAGCATTTAGCTTAATCAGTAGTTTAACCATAGGTGAGTTCAGAGATTGGCTTTTAAAGGATGAAACAGACACTATAGTTTTAAGAAATTTAGCACCGGGAATCACACCCGAAATGGCCGCCGCAGTATCCAAACTGATGCGCAACCAGGACCTGATCGCGGTAGCAAAAAAATGTGAAGTAATAACCTCCTTCAGGGATACGATAGGTTTGAAAGGACATTTTTCTACCCGCTTACAGCCCAATCACCCAACTGATGATCCAAAAGGGATTGCGGCAAGTATCATTGATGGTTTGTTTTATGGAAGCGGCGACGCGGTGATTGGCATTAACCCGGCAAATGACAGTCCGGTTGAGGTAAATAATTTGCTGGTATTGATCGATACGTTAAGGCAGCAATTTGGTATACCTACGCAATCCTGCATACTCTGCCATGTGACTACCACGCTCGGATTGATTAACAAAGAAGCGCCTGTTGACCTTTGTTTTCAGTCTATAGGTGGTACCGAACAAAGCAATGCCAGCTTCGGCATCAATTTAGCTTTGCTGGATGAAGCCTATGACGCAACTTTATCCTTAAAAAGGGGAACAATCGGCAATAATGTAATGTATTTTGAGACCGGGCAGGGCAGCGAGCTATCGGCCAATGCGCATCATGGGGTCGACCAGCAAACCTGCGAGGCAAGGGCTTATGCGGTAGCCCGTAAATATAAACCACTTCTGGTAAACACCGTAGTAGGCTTTATCGGCCCTGAATATTTATACGATGGCAAACAGATCATCCGGGCAGCTTTAGAAGACCACTTTTGCGGAAAGCTGCTCGGCTTGCCCATGGGGGTGGATGTTTGTTACACCAACCACGCCGAAGCGGACTCTGATGATATGGATAACTTACTTACCCTGTTGGGTGTAGCCGGCTGCAATTTCATAATGGGGATACCGGGTTCTGATGATATCATGCTCAATTATCAATCCACCTCTTTCCACGATGCTTTGTATATAAGGAATGTACTTGGATTAAGACCGGCACCCGAGTTTGAACAATGGCTGATGAAGCAAGGTATAATGGATGCGCAAGGTAAACTTGCCGATAAACCAAACCTACATCTGTTGAAACAAATGAATGAGCGATGGATGAAATAGAAAAAGGACAGATACCTGATAATAATCCTTTAAAGGGACTAAAGGAATTCACCGCTGCGCGTATTGGCATTGGTCGCACAGGCGCGAGCATCCCCTTAAAGCAATCCCTTGAGTTTAAACTGGCCCATGCCCATGCACGCGATGCCGTGTATTCTGAATTGGATATAGATGGATTAACTGCCTATTTAAGTCAGTTCGAACTGCCGGTTTTGCAACTGCATAGCCAGGCGGCTTATCGTGAACAATACCTGCAACGGCCCGATCTGGGGCGACAATTAAATGAAGAATCCATCAGCCAGTTAACCGATTACAATGAAAATGGGATTGATGTCGTAATTGTCATAGCTGATGGCTTATCTGCAACCGCAGTTAATAACAATGCCATTGGCCTATTGAAAATATTGATCCCACAAATAGTATCTGCCGGATTAAAGCCTGCCCCGATCTGTTTGGTAAAACAGGGCAGGGTAGCAGTTGCCGATGATATCGGTATGCAGCTGAATGCCAAATTATCCCTGATCCTGATAGGCGAAAGGCCGGGATTAAGTTCAGCTGATAGCATGGGAGCCTATTTAACCTTTAATCCCAAACCGGGCTTAACTGACGAATCGCGTAACTGTATTTCCAATATTCGTCCGTATGGTTTAACCTTTAAGCCTGCAGCCAAAAAGCTATTCTATTTGATACAGGAGGCTCTTAAAAGAAAAATATCTGGCGTATCTTTAAAAGATAACGCGGGATTATTACCCGAATGACAATTAAAGAAATTCAAGGATTGGCGGATCAATCCTATCTAATCCTTAAAATCCATAAATCGTGTCATTTTTTATCCCTCTCCTTTAAATATCCGTCAAAAGTTATAAAATCCCGGTTTACGCTGGTTACTGATAAGGAAGCGTAACCATCCGTGGATACATTTAATACGAGGCGGCTTGTATTTCTTGCATCTTTCGGGTTGATCGTGATCTCCCAGCCGCCTTTTTTCTTTGGGGTAACCTTGTACTCAAATTTGGTTGAGGTAAATTTGATCCCGCCATCCGTTGGATTATAAGGCACATCAAAATAGGCACGGCCGAAATAAGGTAAATAGGCTATTACAGAATCTTTGGTTACTCTCAGGTCATAGTCAGACGTAAGCTGCCTGCCTCCGCCGCGTTGCGGTAATACAAAATCAGCCATAAAAGTATAACGTTGTGCCTCAATACTGCTTTTTACATTGGCTTCTTTGGCCGCTTGTTTCTCCTTTTTTGAGGTTTGTGCGTTGGCAGCATTTGATCCCGCACTAACTATTAGCAGCAGGAGGAATATATTTCTTAATGTTTTCATACGATAGTTATGATGAAGAACGGGGAAGTATTCCATAAAATTACGGAAAGTTTATTTGACAAAAAAATAGCGATGAGTTTAATTCCCATCGCTATTATATAAATATTAGTTATCTGTTATCAGATCAGGCTAACACTGCGGTTAACAAATTCGGTCAGGTCAGCGCCGGTCAACAGGCCTTGCGAAAGCAGTGCCAGGTCAAAGGCTTGCTTGGCCAGCTGGCTTTGTTCCTGTTCGTTCTCATCCTGTAAGATACGGGTGATCAGTTTGTGATTAGCATTAACTACCACTTTGTAATTATCAGGCATACTCCCATAAAAACCCATACCGCCGCCCATAGCTGCCATATCTTTCATACGGCGCATAAATTCGTCCATGGTAACTGTAACAGGTAATTCTTCAGGATTGAGGCTCTCCAGTTCAACTTTGAAAGCAGGACGATTAATGGCTTTATCAAAAATAGTTTTCACTTTGGCTGATTCTTCTTCACTCAGGATATGAGCCGGAGCATCTTCCTTTTTGATCAGCTTATCAGCCACATCTGAATCCACCCGTTTCATCGAGGTTTTCTCCAGTTTTTGCTCCAGGCTGCTTACAAAATGGTTGTCTATTGCCGTGTTCATCAGAAATACATCATAACCCTTTTTATTAGCCGATTGGATAAATGAATCTTGTTTTTCGGGATCATTAGTATAGATATAAACCAACTGGCCATCTTTGTTGGTTTGCTCAGGGGCTACTTTCGCTTTATATTCATCCAGCGTAAAATTCTGTTTGGCAGTATTGGTCAGCAGGGCGAAATCTTTGGCTTTATCGTAAAACTTCTCTTCGCTCACCATGCCGTATTTCACAAACAAACCAATATCCGGCCATTTTTCTTCGTAAGCTTTACGGTCGCTTTTAAATAGCTCGGCCAATTTATCAGCCACCTTTTTGGTGATATAGCTGTTGATTTTCTTCACATTGCTATCAGCCTGTAAAAAGCTGCGCGATACGTTTAGCGGGATATCCGGTGAATCGATCACACCGTGCAGCAGCATCAAAAATTCGGGCACAATGTCTTTTACTTCATCAGTAATAAATACCTGGCGGGAGTATAGCTTGATCTTATTACGCTGAAAATCAAAATCATTTTTAACCTTCGGGAAGTACAGCACACCAGTCAGGTTAAAGGGATAATCTACGTTCAGGTGTATCCAGAAAAGCGGGTCTTCCGAGTAAGGATATAGCTGCTTATAAAAATCCAGGTAATCCTCGTCCTTCAGGTCCGTTGGCGATTTTGTCCAGATCGGGTTGGTATCATTGATGATATTATCAACCTCAACCGATTTATATTTTGGTTTGCCTTCCTCATCCTCGCCATCAGGCTCCTGTTCGGTTTTTGTGCCGAATTTGATCGGGACGGGTAAGAACTTGCAATATTTATCCAATATTTCCTGCAAGCGATATTGGCTCAAAAACTCCTCTGAGTCCTTGTTAATATGAAGCGTGATCTCGGTGCCGCGTTCTTCAAGTGTACCTTCGCCAATTTCAAATTCGGTGCTGCCATCGCATACCCAATAAGCAGGCTCAGCGCCTTCCTGGTAGGATAGGGTCTGAATTTCAACCTTGTCAGCCACCATAAAGGCGGAGTAGAAACCCAGGCCAAAACGGCCGATGATCTCGTTGGCATCTTTCGACTCCTTGAATTTCTCCATAAACTCAGTAGCACCGGAAAATGCGATCTGGTTAATGTATTTTTTTATCTCTTCGGCTGTCATGCCCAATCCGTTGTCGGATATGGTGAGTGTCTTTGCTTTTTCGTCAAAAGCTATCTCTACACGCAGGTCGCCCAATTCTCCGGTATATTGACCTAAAGAACTTAAACGCTTGATCTTTTGAGTCGCATCCACGGCGTTGGATACCAACTCGCGCAAAAAGATTTCGTGATCAGAATATAAAAATTTCTTGATGATCGGGAAAATGTTCTCGGTATGGATTGAGATCGTTCCTTTTTCTTGCATAATCTATAATTGTTTTTAGAAATGAATGTACTTAATCAATGCCCATTCATCAATGCCTGTTCCAAAGTTGGGATATTGTCAAATTGGCAGTGAGGTTGAGTTGAATAGTTGATTAAGTTAGATTAGGTTGATTAAGTTTTTGGTCAGCGCCTTTAACCTAATCAACCACTCACTAAATCAACTTAATCAACAATGCGCTTAATACTTCTTTCACTCTAACCGCTGTTTCCTCATCCTTAATATTCCCTCCCGCATCCAATTTCGATCTGACAAAAGATATCAGCAAAGTAGTCTCTTTAGGCAAATCGGCATCTATGGCGCCTAATATTTTGATCAGAGCCTCATGTGCATTTTCGCCGCCTGTGGAGGCTGTAATAAGCGCTGTAGGTTTACCGACAAACGAGCCGCTGGACACCATCCAGTCCAGCGCATTTTTCAAAGCGCCGGGTACACCATAGGCATATTCCGGTGTGCAGATAACGATTCCATCTGCTTCGGCTAATTGTTTTCTTAATGCAGCCACAGGGGCAGGAGGGTTGTCATTATCCAAACCGGGATCGAAGGCTGGTATTTCACTTAGCCCATCATAAATAGTGTAATTGATGTTTGCCGGAACCATTTTACCTATTACCTGTAAGATGGCATGATTAGATGATCCAACACGTAAACTACCCGAAATAGCGAAGATATTTTTCTGTTGCATAGATTATTGATGCTGATCCAATATTAGCAAATAATCTATTTTGTGGCTGCCTTTAATTCACTCTACTTTAAAAAATGACTTTTACAGGCAAAAACCTTCGCATGATGATTTGTTGATGTTTTATTATAAATAAGAAAACCCAAAGCTGTTCAGCTCCGGGTCGCAATAAGTATAAAATGCTTGTTCAGGCCATATCAATTACAATTTGATGGGCCGCTATACTCCCAAAGCATAACGGTAGTGGCATTTTCCAGCTTCAAAACTTTAGTGGCTGCATCCCAGGTCATTGTATAAACGCTTGGTTTGCCGGTTTTGCCATAGGTTAAGGATAGCTTGTTACCATCAACTGTATAAACGCCCGACTCGCCAACTCCTTTAGGTGTCATTTGCCAGTTGTTTGATTTGCAAAAAATAAATGATGGCAGCGAACTGCTTGGTTTTGGTGGTGTTTTGCTCTTATCATAAATATTGAACATACCCCAGATAGCGCCGGTAACTTGTGGCATCGCGCCATTCATAGGCGCTGCTTTATGGGTTTGCGAAAATGCAAATGAGCATGAGGCTATCAAAATTAAGACAAGTACGATGTGTTTTTTCATGTTTTCAGGTGATTGATTAGTGTAAATATAAAGCAATTGAAAGGACATTTGCAATGTACATGCTTCCCCGGCCTTTGAAATTGGTTTTATTAACAATCACGCAGTTTGGACAATTGAGAAGGGATTTGGTTTAATTGCTGTCGATATTTCTTTTCATATAAGATGCGCTCATCTCAATATCCCTATCACCCTCAACCGGTTATATTGCTGCAACAATACCGGGCAAACATTATAAATAACATTGGCTAATAAGATGATTAGGGCAACTATGTATTGACGCTCTATCACCGCGTAAATAAGCGTCAGCCCGAAAAATATGAAGCACATCAAATGGTATCGCTCATACATCTGTATGGTATTCAGATATTGCTGAGCCTGCGCACGGTCTTTTATCAGTTTGTACCCCGAATCGTTTTTACGGATACTTTTATTGATGTAAGTGCCATTTTGTACAAAGCGCTGGATAAACCGCACACCCAGGCGTTCATAAAATCTCTTATTGCCGCTTAATTGAAACATGCTGATAAACCGCGCAGGCATTAAAGCAAACACCAGGCTGACCAGCACAAAAGCATACAGCCAGGTGGTATCCCGCCCAATCCAAAAATAGATAACCGGGATAAAGCTGACGATCGTCCAGGAAAAATTGATCAACTGGTTAATGGCCTGGCTTTTCAAATTTTGAATATTACTGAGGTGATAAGGCTAATTTAATGAAAAGTTCGCCCTTGTTGGTGTTGTCATCAATAAGTATCACAATTATTGTTTGTTGACTCACAACATTTATAATCACATGAAGAAATTCGCGGTTTGTTGGTGACAACACCAACAAAGGCAGGGGATGCTATCCCAAATTCCTTTTATCTACCCAGATATTGGTCATCCGATACCTGCTCCATCCAATCTACAGGCGAACCGTTCAGTTTTTCCTGTATAGCAATATGGCTCAAGGCTGTGCTTGTAGTAGCGCCATGCCAATGCTTTTCTTCCGGCGCAAACCATACAACGTCTCCCTGGTGTATATTTTCTACCGGGCCGCCCTCACGTTGCGCCCAGCCGCTGCCTGCGGTAACGATTAGTGTCTGACCAAGCGGATGGGTATGCCAGGCCGTGCGGGCGCCCGGCTCAAAGGTAACCAGCGCCATGGCCACACGCGCCGGATCTGGCGGGGAAAAAAGCGGATCGATCCGGACTGTACCTGTAAAATATTCTGCCGGGCCTTTGCCCGAAGGCTGTGAGCCGCTGCGTTTGATCTCCATAAATTTTATTCTTTATGTTTTAACAAGTGTTTTAACAAGATTTGCTGAATGAAGTTTTCCAAAGCAAAAAGGTAGGAGTGAATGCGATAAAATAATCTACTAATCCTACAAATCTTAGTTCAACCTACCCAACAAACTGCAGCAAAAACGCCGAGCCTTTACCTTCGCTTGATTGCACCTGTATATTGCCCTTATGCAACAGCATAATTTGCTTGCAAAGGCTAAGCCCTATACCGCTGCCGCTTTTGCGTGTACTAAAGAAGGGAATAAAGATCTTATCAAGCAGTTCGGTTGGCATGCCCATGCCATTGTCGGATACCTTTACCACCGTTCGGTTATTAGCCTGTATTTCAGCTGATAAGGTAATGCGCGGGCTTTCCCTGTCCTTTACAGCCTCAATGGCGTTTACCATCAGGTTGATCATCACCTGTTCCAGCAAATTAATATCTGCCTCAATAGCAAGGGCCGGGTCGCGCAGCACAATGTCCAGCTCAATATGTTTTTTCTCCATAGTAGGAGCCATCAGGCTGTTCAGGTTCTCAAACATATCACGCACCAATACCTTTTTCAGGTCAAGCTTGGTGATCTTGTTCAGGTTACGGTAGCTTTCAGTAAATTTCAGCAGGCCCTCGCTACGGCGCTTAATGGTATCGATACCCAGTTCCAGATCTTCCAGTTGACTGCTTACCGGGCTGTTGGCTATCTCCGGGCTTTGCAGCCGGTTTTTCAACGTATCAGCTAGTGACGAAATAGGGGCAACCGAGTTCATGATCTCATGCGTCATTACATTCAGCAGCTTTTGCCAGGCCTTTGATTCGGTTTCGTCCAAAGCTTCGCTCACGTTCTGAAAAGCGATGAGTTTATACACCTTATCATCACTGCGCAATACGCTGGCGGTCATTAATATTTTGATCTGCTGCTGGTTGCGGGTAATGGTGATCACTTTGGCATCGCCAGGTTTTACATTGATGATCTCTTTGTATAACGCTTCTTCGCGTTTTTCTAATGAACTGATGGTTTTGATATAAGGAATACCGATCAGGTTTTTGAAAGCCTCGTTGATCCACCCGGTTTCGCCGGTTTCATATTCGTAGGATAGGATACCGGTGTCTACCAGTTCCAGTATTTTTTGCAGGTAGTGGTATTGCGTTTCCCGCTCGCGGCTGATCAGTTTAAAGGTGGTATTGATCTCGTTGAACCCTTTTCTGAGCGGCTTTAACTCATTCGGGGCCTTGCGCACATCAAAGTGACGGGAAAAATCCCGGTAATGGATGGATTCAACAAACTGGCTCACTTCATCCTGCGCCTTTTTTTGAAAACGGATCATATCGATCAGCTCATACACCAGCAGGGGGCAGGTAATCACCAGGTAAATGTAATAGTCACCTCCCTTTACCGCGAAAATTGATGTAGCAGCAAGTGTGATAAAAAGTATCAGTACACGCAGCAACAGCCGCCATTCGTATCGTTTAAATATCATATTTACTTAATCTGCGGTATAACGCTGTGCGTGTTAGTCCTAATTCTTTGGCGGCCCTGGTAATGTTGCCGTTATTTTTTTCGATCACCCTCAATATGGCATTCTTTTCCAGCGTACTCAATGGTACATTATCAGCTTCGATCTCGTTTTCAGCCGGTGTTTCCAATATGGAAAATATCAGGTCATCTGGTCTCAGCAGGGGATCATCAGCCATGATAACTGCTCTTTCAATAGTGTATTGCAGCTCGCGCACATTGCCCGGATAATTATATTGCTTTAATTTTTGCAGGGCTGCGGCGTCAAAATCCATAGCAGGTTTTAAATACTTACTGGCATATAGTTTGGCAAAATGTTTCGCCAGTATTACAATATCCTCGTTGCGTTTGCGCAATGGCGGCATGTTGATTTCCACCGTGTTGATACGGTAGATCAGATCCTTCCGGAAACGGTTCTCGTTAGCCAGTTCATACAATGGAAGGTTAGTAGCGCATATCAGGCGGATATCAATATCCACCGCCTTGTTGGTACCCAGGCGGGTAACCTGCCTGTTTTGTAATACCGTGAGTAATTTGGCCTGTTGCTGTAAACTGATATTGCCAATTTCATCCAGGAACAAAGTACCTCCCTGCGCGTCCTCAAAGCGGCCTGTACGGTCTTCCCGTGCATCAGTATAGGCGCCTTTCTTATGTCCAAAAAGCTCGCTTTCAAACAGTGTATCCGTTAACGCACCCACATCCACCTTAACAAAGGGTCTATCAGCACGCAGCGAACGCTCGTGTATTGCTTTCGCCATCAGGTCTTTCCCGGTTCCGTTTTCGCCTAATATCAGGATATTGGCATCGGTAGGGGCTATTTTGTTCACCTTGTGAAAAATATCCTGCATCACTTCCGATTCCCCCAATATGGAGGTATCCCCAACCGTTTTTACAGTCGCTTTGGCTGGCTTGGTTCCTTCCTGCTTATCCAGCAGTTCCTTGATGGTAGTGATCAGTTTTTCGTTATGCCATGGCTTCACTATAAAATCACTTGCACCTTCTTTCAACGAACGTACAGCCAAATCAATATCACCATAAGCGGTTATCATGATCACGCAAACATTGGGCTTCCATTCCTTTATCTTCCGAAGCCAGTATAGGCCCTCGTTACCTGTATTAATAGCACTGTTGAAATTCATATCCAGCAATACCAGGTCTACCTGGTTACGCTGCAGCAGCCAGTTCAGGTTCTCCGGGTTTTTTTCGATGATCACCTCCTGCGCTTCCGTTTTAAGCAAAAGCTTCACAGCGGTCAATACATCAGTGTCATCATCAACAATTAGAACGTTTGCTTTTTTAAGTATCATTATTATTTATTTGTTAATAGTTGATAGTTCATGGCGGAGACGTCTTTCGGCGCATCAGTCAATAATACTATATTTATTATTTATTCTGAAAAGGTTAATTAAAAAGTTCATCTACATTGATCATGGTCATTTATACTATGATCCATGAACCATCAACTAAGAACCAACTAATCAATTTTTATGCTAAAATGCGGTAAAATTATTAGGATATATTCTAAATCACTAACTATGAACTGTTAACCATGATCTATGAACCATTATCTATTAACTATGAACCAATATAACCATCACTACGGGTAAATTTACTGTATCATAACCGTACACTTGCTGTAACAGAAGCGTACGCTTCGTTTTGGCATTTTGTTATTAAATAGCTGAAAAACAGTTATTTAATTTGTGGCATATCTTTTTGTAATCAATACCCAAATAACATTTTATAACAGTGGATAGAAAAATTGAAAGAAGTACCTGGAATAGCAAACGTATAATGACCATAGCGGGCATTGCAGCAATAGTTGCGCTCGTTGCTGGTAGTATCTATTTTACATCTGGTAAGAGCAAATATAATGCTCCTATTGATCGAATAACGATCAGTGAAGTTAAAAAAGGGCCTTTCCAGGAGTTTATTCCTGTAAATGGTGCGGTAATGCCGTTAAATACCATTTACCTCGATGCGATCGAGGGTGGGCGTGTTGAAGAAAAATATGTGGAAGACGGCGCCAAATTGAAAAAAAACGATCCGATATTAAGATTATCTAATACCGACCTTGAGCTGAGCCTGGCCAACCAGCAAACCGCGGTGTTCAATGTGTTAACACAAATGCAGATATCGCGCGATCAGGCCAGCCAGAACACAGTGGGTAAGCTAAATCAAATGGCCGATGTGGACAACGCGCTGAAAGAAGCCGAACGTATATATAACCTGGATAAAAGCTTATATGCAAAAAAGGCTATAGGTATGCAGGAATTCAAAGCCGCCGAAAATGCCTATACCTACCAGGTGCGCCGCAAAAAACTGGCCACCCAGATTTTGAGTCAGGATTCGCTATCGGTTAAAGCGCAGGTGCAGCAATCCAAAGAATCATATGATAACATGAAGTCGACCCTGGAGCTGATGAAGAAAAAGGTTGGCGACCTGATCGTGCGTTCACCTATTGATGGGCAGTTAACGGCACTGGATGCAGAGATCGGCCAGAATAAAAATAAAGGCGAGCACCTGGGGCAGATTGACGGCTTCACGGGCCTTAAAGTAAGGGCTAATGTAGATGAGCATTATATCAGCCGGGTATTTACAGGTTTAACAGCTTACTATCCAACGGATGATAAAACCTATAAACTGGTTGTTAAGAAAGTATTCGTAGCGGTATCCACAGGTGGACAGTTCCCGGTTGAAATGCAGTTTGTGGGCGAAGAGCCCAAAGGCTTAAGAAAAGGCCAGACCCTGCAAATACGCCTTGCATTCAGCGATGAGGTGCCTGCCATTATATTACCAAAAGGCGGTTTCTTCCAGCAAACTGGTGGTAACTGGATATTTAAAGTAAGCGATGATGGAAAAACTGCCTACAAGGTTGACATACAACTGAACAGGGCTAATACAGATTATTACGAAGTGATCCGCGGTTTGAAGCCTGGCGATAAAGTAATTACATCAAGCTATGAAAACTATGGCGATATACAGGAACTGGTATTGACCAAGTAGACCCCTCCCGGCCTCCCCTAAAGGGAGGAGAAAGAGTGGTTAAACAAATAAAAAACAACTGATCAAATAATACATATTAATTAACTAATTAAAACTAAAATCAAATCCTTAAGCTAAACCAAAGGATTTAGGAGGCACAAATGATAAAAATTACTGACTTAGAAAAATTTTACCGCACAGAAGAGGTAGAAACCATCGCTTTAAACAAGCTGACCATCCATGTAAATAAAGGCGAATTTGTAGCAATCATGGGCCCGTCAGGCTGCGGCAAATCAACCCTGTTGAACATATTGGGTATGCTGGATGATCCGGATGGCGGAAGCTATGTTTTTAATGGTGTTGAAGTGGCCCATTTTAACGAGCGTAAACGTGCCGATCTGCGCAAGCATAATATCGGCTTTGTGTTCCAGAGCTTTAACCTGATCGATGAGCTGACCGTATTTGAAAACGTGGAACTGCCATTGATATACACCGGCGTACCAAGTGCCGAAAGGGTAAAAAGGGTAGAAGAAGTGCTTGACAAAATGCAGATCATGCACCGCCGCAACCACTATCCGCAGCAGTTATCAGGTGGTCAGCAGCAGCGTGTGGCTATAGCCCGTGCGGTTGTAAACAAACCCAAACTAATACTGGCGGATGAGCCCACAGGTAACCTGGACAGCAGCAACGGTAACGATGTAATGGAACTGTTAACCGACCTGAACGAGCACGGAACTACCATCATCATGGTAACACACTCTGAGCACGATGCACGTTATAGCCACCGCATTATCCGGTTACTTGACGGTCAGACTGTTATGGAAAATATTATGATCTGATAAAGATCAGCCCGAAACTGTATTAGTTAATAATCAGTTGATTAATGTGTCTCTCTAACTCCTTCTTTTATAGAAGGGGTTAGTTTGAGAATTGCCTAAATATTCCCCCCTTTCCACCCTAAAGGACAGGGTATTTATTGTTAAAAACAACGCTGACAAACCCGGTCATAAGTTTTAGTTTGAATAAATATCCGGGTATTTAAAAAACTGATAACCATGAGATCACTCACTAAATTTTTATTGGCCGCAATATTTTTAACCGGCAGCGTCTATACATTCGCGACCCCACACAAAGTGGTAAAGATTGACTCTACTGAATGGGTCGTTCGCAACGTTTCCAATTTCGATCAATTAAAAATCCAGGGCCCGTTTGAGGTACACATCACCCAGGGTACAGTTGAGTCACTGAAGTTAAAGGCCCCCTCAGAAATACTGGACCGTATACTTACTGAAGTAAACGGCAACGTATTGAGAATTCAGAACAAACATGATAACTGGGGTTGGAGCGATAAAAGCTGGTGGAGTGACAAAAGCTGGTGGCGTCATCACGATAAGATCGTAGTTTATCTGACTGTGAAAAACCTGAGCAGCATTAGTACCTCGGGCAGTAATAATGTGACTTTTGAGAATGGCCTTACCGCCAATTCTTTAAAATTAAGGGTGCGCGGCTCGGGTAATGTTAAAGGGAAAATAACTGTAAAAACACTGGAAAGCAGTCTTTCCGGCTCAGCTAATGTAAAACTATCCGGCAAAGCCGAAAACTCAACCATTAAAGTAAGCGGCTCAGGCAACTTCAACGCCCCCGATCTGGTTACTGTAACCTCGGCTGTGCATGTTTCTGGTTCAGGTGGTGTTAAAATAAATGCCAACGACAGGATAGATGCTGCCATAAGCGGGTCGGGTGGGGTAAGCTATACCGGCACAGCCAAAGTAGCTATCAGTAAAAAAAGTGGCAGCGGCAGTATACAAAGGTTTTGAAAGTTTAAGAGCTATTTGAACTTAGAGTTTAGAAATTGGGATTTAGTGTTTTAAAATTATGATCAGCAATTATTTTAAGATCGCCTGGCGAAATCTTATTCGCAATAAGGGCTTTGCAGTTACCAACCTGTTAGGTTTGACGATAGGCATAACCTGCACTATCTTTATTTTTTTATGGGTAAGCGATGAACTGACTTTTGATAAATTCAATCCTAATTATAAAAACATTTACCAGGTAATTGCTAACCGTGATTTTAAGAATACTGTTTTCACGGATAGGAATATGGTTTTCCCACTGGCCAATGCCCTTGACGGGACAAACCCGCAAATAAAAAACGCGGTGCTTGTATCCTACACTTCAGATCATCAGTTTAATTACGGTCAAAATAAATTTAAAAAACAGGGATTATATGCCGGTGGAAGGTATTTTGATATGTTTCCCTGGAAATTTATTAAAGGGAACGCAGCTACAGCTTTTAAAGACCCTTCCTCTATCGTTATAACCGAATCAATGGCCAAATCAATCTTCGGGAATGATGATCCAATCAACAAGGTCGTTAAAATGGTATGGGACAATAACCAGCTAGTGAAAGTTTCAGCCGTAATAGCCGATCCACCGGGCAATTCAACACAGCAATTTGATTTTATCGCGCCTTATATTTATACCGATCCGCAGGTAAAGAAAAACATGGAAAGATGGGGTGGTTCATCGTGGAATGTATTTATCCAAACTACCGACAATGCCAATCTTAAGCAACTTGACAAATATATCACTGATGTAATGTACAGTCACAATAAGGAGAAAATAAGCACTTACTTTACTTTCCCCATGAGTAAGTGGCACTTATACAGTGATTTTAAAGATGGCAAAAATATCGGTGGGATGATTGAATATGTGAGGTTATTCACCATTATAGCTATTATCATATTGCTGATTGCTTGTGTTAATTTCATGAACCTGTCAACAGCACGGTCTGAGAAACGGGCCAAAGAAGTAGGCATCCGCAAAACCCTGGGTTCCGATAAAAAACAATTGGTGATCCAGTTCTTTTTCGAATCCATGATTTTAGTGTTGGTCGCCTTCTTTTTTTCTATGATTGCGGTATACCTGCTATTGCCATCTTTCAATTTGTTGGTAAGCAAGCAATTACATTTAAATCTTTACGAGCCTATTTTTTGGATAGGCGCAATTACCGTTATTGTTTTTACCGGTGTTGTAGCAGGCAGTTACCCGGCCTTATATCTTTCATCGTTCAATCCTGTACAGGTTTTAAAGGGTACATTCCTGGCCGGCAAAAAGGCGGTAGCACCTCGCCGTATCCTGGTGGTGATACAATTTGTAGGTTCTATTTTGCTGATCTCGGCAACCATCATAGTTTACAGGCAAATACAGCACGTAAAAGGCCGCAACCTGGGATATGATCAGAATAACCTGATCATGGCATCGTCTACTGTAGCTACCGACAAAAATTTTGCTTCCATTAAGCTCGATATGTTGAAAACCGGTCTGATCAAAAATATTACCCGTTCTTCATCACCTATCACCGATATCTCGTGGCGTTCGGGCCCGCCGGATTGGGATGGCAAGCCTGCCGATGCTAATATTATATTTTCATGCCTTAATGCAGATGTCGATTTTACCAAAACAATGGGAATCAAAATATTGCAGGGCAAGGATTTTACCGGGATGCCTTCTGATTCATCTTCAATTATGCTGAACAAGGCGGCTATTGATGCCATGCATTTGAAAAATCCATTAGGTACGCAACTGCGCTATGGTAACAACAAATTCACAGTTACAGGTATAATTGATAATGTGGTAATGACCTCGCCCTATACCCCGGTTGATCCGTTGATGGTTTTTAGCGATCATAAAAACTCCAACTATATCACTGTAAAATTGAATAAAGGAGTAGCGCCCCAGGACGCGATAGCCTTATTACAAAATCAATATAAGCAATATAGTCCGGCTGATATTTTCGAATACCAATTTGTTGACCAGGAGTTCGGCAAAAAGTTTTTGACCGAAGAATTGATCGGTAGGATCACCAATATATTCGCCGGCCTGGCCATTTTTATCTGCTGCATCGGTTTAGCAGGCCTGGCGTCGTTCACTATCGAGAAGCGCATCCGCGAAATAGGTATTAGGAAAGTGCTAGGCGCTACTGTACAGCAATTGCTGATGTTGATATCCAAAGAATTTATGAAACTGGTATTGATCGCCTTTATGATAGCGGTACCTATAAGTTGGTGGTTGATGCAAAACTGGCTAAAAAAATACGACTACCATATCGATATCAGTATCTGGCTTTTTGGAATAGTAGGAGTAGGGGTACTGTTTTTAACACTTGCGGTGGTATGCTTAAATACCATCGGCGCTGCGATGTCCAATCCTGTTAAGAGTTTGAGAAGTGAGTGATAGTTAGAAATACATGAAAAACTAACTAATGACCAATGACTAAATACCATGTTAAAAAATTATATTAAAACAGCATTCCGCAGCCTTACCAAAAATAAGGGCTACAGTTTCCTTAATATTTTCGGCCTGGCAATAGGTATAGCCTGTGCCGCCCTTATTTTTTTATGGGTGGAGGATGAAGTCAATTTCGATGCGGTCAATACAAAAAAGGATAATTTATACATAGCCTACGAAAACCAGAAATACGATACCTACGTCTTTACCGAATCATCAACACCCGGCTTAATGGGCCCGGCCATGAAGGAAGAGCTGCCGGGAGTTGCCAATACCTGCCGCACAACTGAGGGTACAACCTCGCTATTATTTACTGTGGGCGACAAGTCAGTTTTTGCCTCGGGCAAATACGCTGAAGCATCTATTTTCAGCATGTTCACGCTGCCTTTTGTACAGGGGAGCGCCGCATCGGCATTTTCGCAACTGCACTCGTTGGTGATCACTGAAAAAACAGCAAAGAAGTTTTTTGGCAATGATAAAAATATCATAGGCAAATCCATCCGGGTTGATAACAAGCAGGACTATGTGGTATCCGGCGTTATCAAGGATATCCCGGCCAATACCAGTTTTCAGTTCGAATGGCTGATGCCTTTTAAAATTTACTGGGATCAAAGCCCCTGGCTAACCAGCTGGGGCAACCAGTCATTGAATACTTATGTGGAGCTAAAACCCGGTGTTGGTCCCGAAATGGTAAATAAGCAGCTCTATAATTATATCCAAAAGCGCGAGCCAAAAGCTTTGGGTCATGTGTTTTTATTTGGTATGAACAACTGGCACTTGTATGATGATTTTAAAGATGGAAAGATGACCGGTAGTGGCCAGATCCAATATGTCCACCTGTTTACCGTGATCGCCTGGATCATCCTGTTCATCGCCTGCATCAATTTCATGAACCTGGCCACGGCCCGCAGTGAAAAACGCGCCCGTGAAGTAGGAGTGCGCAAGGTATTGGGCGCTGGCAAAAGATCATTGATCTTCCAGTTTATTGGCGAGGCTTTATTTATGGCCTTTATTTCGGCCATAGTCGCTGTGTTTGTGGTGATCCTTGTTTTGCCGGCATTTAATACATTGGTGCAAAAACAGCTAACCGTTGGTTTTGATAATCTTAATCATATTGGTATTTTGGTATTGATCACCGTGGTTTGCGGTTTAATAGCAGGCAGCTATCCGTCCTTATACTTGTCTTCCTTCAACCCTGTATCTGTATTGAAAGGCACCAAACTCAAAGATAGCTGGGCAGCCATCATCCGTAAAGGATTGGTAGTGATGCAATTCACGGCTTCAATTGTGCTCATCATCAGTACTATAATTGTTTACCAGCAGATACAGCATGTTAAGAGCCGTCAATTGGGCTTTGATAAAGACAACCTGGTACAAATGGACATGCAGGGAAAAATGGCCGATAGCTATGAGTCTATAAAACAGGACTTGTTAAATACCGCCCTGGTAAGTAGTGTTGCCCTGGCAGACCATGCCTTTATTTATGGCGGTAACAATACCTCCGGCCTTACCTGGGACGGCAAACCTACCGGTTCAAAGGTGCTGATATCCCAAAGATATGTTACCCCCGAGTTTATGGAAACCTCCGGCCTTAAGATAGTAGAAGGAAGAAATATTACGGTAAAGGATACGGGTAAGCCTATTCGCACAGTGATCACACAATCACTGGCCAAACTGCTGGGAAAAGGAAGCGCTATAGGTAAAAGATTGCACGGGGAAGGCGATACTACATCGGCTACGGTAGTTGGTGTGGTAAATGATTATGTATATGGCAATATGTACGGCAAATCCGACCCGGTAATGTTTTACAGCGTTCCATCTAAATATGCCTCAGTAATGTATATACGTATTAAACCAACTGATAATACAGAAAAGGTTTTGGCAGCTATACAGGCTGTAATGAAAAAAAATAACCCTGCCTATCCCTTCGATTACCGTTTTGTTGACGACCAGTTTAACCAGATGTTTAGCAGCGAAATGCTGGTGAGCAAGCTGTCGCGCGTATTTGCGGCCCTGGCTATTATTATTTCCTGCCTGGGCTTATTCGGATTAGCCGCGTACACAGCAGAACGCCGCATAAAAGAGATCGGCATACGTAAGGTTTTGGGCGCGAGTATCACCAGCGTCACCAGCCTTTTATCCAAAGATTTTTTGGTGTTGGTGATATTATCCTGCCTCATTGCCTTCCCGCTTGCCTATTGGGAAATGTTCAATTGGCTTAAGGATTATCAATATCACATAGAAATACAATGGTGGGTGTTTGCAGCAGCAGGGGCGGCAGCTATAGTTATCGCTTTGGCTACTATCAGTTTTCAATCCATCAAAGCGGCATTGGCTAACCCGGTGAAGAGTTTGAGGAGTGAATGACCAGAGATTAGTTGATTAGGAAAACCCAACACCATTGAAAATTTAGAGTTTAGAATTTTAAAGATTATGATAAGAAATTACATCAAAACCGCATTCAGAAACCTTTGGCGTAACAAAGCTTTCTCCCTGATCAACATTGTAGGGCTCAGTGTTGGGCTTGCCTGTTGTATGCTTATCCTTTTGTATACAATGGATGAAGTGAGTTATGATCGGTTCAACGAGAAAGCACAGAACATCTATCACTTAACCGCCGATTTTAAAGGCGCCGATGGGCATGTGAACAAAGGATCGAGCACCGGTAACATGCCGGGGCCGAACTTCAAACGGCAGCTACCCGAAATGGACGATTTTGTACGTGTACAAAGTGCCAGTTTCACAGTAAAACGTGGTGTTGATGTTTTTGACCAGGATGCGCTTTATGCAGATGATAATTTCTTTTCCATTTTTACCTTCCCACTGTTGGAGGGTAATCCGAAAACCGCACTGAAAGACATACATTCCGTAGTTCTCTCTGAAGAAATAGCGGAAAAATATTTCGGTAAGGGGGGTGCAGTAGGCAAGGTAATCAATCTTAAGGTGAATGATAAGTTTCAGCCGTTCACAGTATCGGCAGTAGCAAAAAAATCGCCGCAAAATTCATCACTTAAGATCAAAATGCTGCTGCCTATGAAATTCAACCTGTCGTTGAATAACGATACGCAGTGGCTCAATTTCTTTCTGAATACATTCTTCCTGATAAAACCCGGCACCGATATCAAAGCATTAGAGGTAAAAATGGCAGGCGTATTTAGCCGTGATGCTGCCGACCAGATGAAGGAGGCCGCCGATAAATACGGATTCAAGGATAAAATAACCTACCGTTTGCAACCGCTGCTTGCCATGCACACCAGTACGGATTATCCTGCCGATAATGGCCTTACAGATGCCAGCAGCCCGGTGTACACCTATATTTTAACAGGTATAGCCTTATTTATTTTGGTTATTGCCTGCATCAATTTTGTTAACCTTACTGTTGCCCGGTCATTAAAGCGCGCCAAAGAGATTGGCATACGCAAAGTAGTTGGCGGCCAGCGCAAGCAGTTGATCATACAATTCCTCGGCGAATCATTCATTTTAAGTTTTGTTGCTTTTATCCTGGCTATCGGCCTTGTTGTATTGGCTCTTCCATTTTTCAATACGCTGGCAAATAAAGCACTCGCATTTTCCTATTTGTTAAGTTTTAAATTGGTTGCAGGGTATGTCGGGATTTTCCTGGTAACCGGGATGTTAGCCGGTTTTTATCCTGCATTGGTATTGTCGGGTTTCAATCCGGTTCAATCACTCTATAACAGGCAGAGCTACCAGGGCAAAAACTACCTGTCAAAAGGCCTTGTGGTATTGCAGTTTACGCTTGCAACCTTCCTCATTATCTCCACTATCACCATTTACTCCCAGTTCAATTACCTTATGCATTTCGACCTGGGTTATAATGATAAAAATGTGGTATCTATATCTGCAGGAGGGATCGACAAACAAAAGCTGCCTTTATTCAAAGCCGAGATGATGAAAGACCCCCATGTAAAAAGTGTTACCGCCGACCAAGGCGGCCGCTGGGGAACGATAGCTCATGTGAACAGTGGCCAGGAGGCCCATTTTGACATGAAACATATTGATGAGGATTATCTGCCTCTTTTTGAAGTGCCCATAGTAAAAGGCAGGAATTTTTCAAAAGAAATGGTTTCCGATAGCGTTAATTCAGTGTTGGTGAATGAGGAATTTGTAAAACAATCCGGCTGGAAAAACCCGATCGGCCAGGTGGTTGATTTCTTCTATAACAAGAAAAAATATACGGTTGTGGGGGTTGTCAAAAATTATCATTTCCTGTCGCTCACCGAGAAAACACCAGCCATGTTGTTTACCATGAAACCCGATTATCAATGGGGCGATGTTTTTGTTAAGATCAAAGACGGCAATAAAGCAGATGTTCTTAATCATATCGAAAAGACATTTAAAAGCCTGTTCCCATATATCCCGTACCAATACAGATTTAAAGAGGCCAAAAACGCAGAGCAATATGACAAAGAATCTAAATGGAAACAGATAGTCACGTTCGGCGCGCTGTTAACCATCTTCATTTCATGTATCGGCCTGTTTGGCCTGGCAACCTTATCAGCAGAACGCCGCAAAAAAGAGATCGGTATCCGCAAGGTGCTGGGAGCTTCTGTTGAAGGTATTGTCCGCAAGCTTTCAACTGATTTCTTGATACTTGTTTTAATATCGGCAGTGATCGCTATACCTGCAGCGTTGTGGGCTATGCACAAATGGCTTGAAAATTATCCATACAGAATTGATCAAATTGCTTATGCCTGGATTTTCCTGTTTGCAGCAGTTTTTGTAGCAGTTATTGCCCTGGTAACAGTTAGTTTCCAGGCTATCAGGGCCGCGGTAGCCAACCCGGTGAATAGCTTGCGGAGTGAATGATGTTGTAAAGTTTGAAAGTTGAAACGTTGTAACGTTTCCCTGCTAACGAAGTTTACAGTTCAATAATAAAGTTTATAATTAAACCATTAAAAATCCCCCCCTCTTGGGGAGGTTAGGAGGGGTCCATGATCAAAAACTACATAAAAACCGCGTACCGCAGCCTTTTGAAAAACAAAGGGTTTACGGCAATTAATGTGCTCGGCCTATCTGTTGGCCTGGCTACCTGCCTGCTTATAGTATTTTATGTGGTGGACGAATTAAGCTACGATAAATACAATACCAAAGCCGACCGGATCTACCGTGTTTCGCTTGAAGCAGGCTTAAACGGGCACGCGGGGTTATACGCGACCTCCGAAGGACCGTTGAAAGATGCTTTGAAAGATAATTTTCCGGAGATTGAAAAGACAGCAAGATTAATAGACAAAAGTGGGTTGTTTATGTCCCCGCAGAAATACTCGATCAGGAAGGGTAACGAAAATGTCCAGGAAAAGAAGGTGGTTTTCACTGAATCAAGTTTATTGGATGTGTTTACCCTGCCAATGATAGCCGGCGAGCCTGCTAAAGCACTGGACGAACCACATTCGGCTGTGATCACCGAAAGCACCGCCAGGAAATATTTTAATAAAACTGATGTAGTAGGCCAAATGCTGACCATAAACGATACCAGCCTTTATAAAATAACCGGGGTGATCAAGGATATCCCGTTGCAATCGCATTTTAATTACGATTTCTTTTTGTCCTTTTCAACCCTGCCCGAAAGTAAAGTTACGGGTTGGGGCTATAGCGGCGTTCACAATTATTTGTTGCTGAAGCCGGGCACTGATATTAAAAGGCTTGCGACTCGCATCGCACAAATACAGATCAAGAACTCTTCAGCGCCTCCAAAAACGTGGACAGCAAATGGCAATTATTTCAGAACGGTTTTAACGCCGCTGCTTGATATCCACCTCAAATCCAAATATGAATATGAGCTGGAAAAGGGTGGAAGCATGCAGTATGTTTATATTTTCTCAGTGATTGCCGCCTTTATATTGCTGATAGCCTGTGTAAATTTCATGAACTTGTCCACGGCTCGTTCATCTAACCGGGCTAAAGAAGTTGGCGTACGCAAGGTGCTTGGGTCAGCTAAGGGAAGTCTTATTGCTCAGTTCCTTACAGAATCCACCCTGGTTACTTTGATATCCACGATTATCGCGGTGATCATAGCCATATTACTGATGCCATTGTTTAATCAAATGGCGGGCAAACAATTAAGCTTTACCCTGCAATCATTAACCTGGCTTGTACCTTCCATAGTATTGAGCGTGGTGATCATAGGCTTTTTGGCAGGATCGTATCCGGCATTTTTCCTGTCGGCTTTTCAACCTATTGACGTACTGAAAGGAAAGCTTTCCGCTGGTCTAAAAGGTAGTTTCTTACGCAGCTTCCTGGTTGTCTTTCAGTTTTCGATCTCTATTTTCCTGATCATCGGCACACTGGTGATCTATAATCAATTAAGTTTTATACAGAATAAGAATTTGGGGTTCGACCGCAGCCAGGTGCTGGTGATCAAAAACACCAATGTTTTGGGCAAACAGGCTAAGATCCTAAAACAGGAAATCAAGCAATTACCCGGGGTGGTTAATGCCACCATGTCCCGCTATCAGCCCACCGGTGAGGACAGGGGGAAAACCGGTTTATTTCCCGACCGTACCATCGATGTAAAAAAGGATGTATTGTCAGAATTTTGGAATGCGGATGAAGATTATGTCCCTACGATGGATATGAAAATTATTGCCGGGCGCAATTTTTCCAAACAGTTGGCTTCAGATAGCTCGGCTATTATTGTAAATGAGGCCTTTGTAAAGAAATTCGGCTGGAAGGACGCGATGAATAAACCGGTTTTCCGGAATTCTTATGGATTGCAGGAATTTCATGTGGTAGGCGTTGTTAAAAACTTCAATTTTGAATCCTTACGAAGTGAAATATCACCATTGGCACTTACTTACAGCGAAGATAATGGGGCTATCAATGTTCGCTTACATACCTCAAACCTTTCGGAGGTAATGGCACAGATCGAGAATAAATGGAAAGCGATCTCACCCAATCAGCAATTCAGTTACTCGTTTATGGATGCCGACTTTGATTCAACCTATCGTACCGAGCATCGCGTAGGTACCTTGTTCATCTCGTTTAGCACCCTGGCCATCATCATAGCCTGTTTGGGCCTGTTTGGTCTCGCAGCCTATGCCGCCGAACAACGCAACAAGGAGATAGGTATCCGCAAGGTGCTGGGAGCAAGCGTATCCGGCCTGGTAGGTATGCTTTCGATGGATTTCATCAAGCTGGTATTGATAGCTATCGTGATAGCCTCGCCGCTGGCCTGGTGGATCATGAGCAGTTGGCTGCAGGACTTTGCTTACCGCACGGAAATACACTGGTGGATATTGGCTATAGCCGGGACAACAGCTGTTTTTATCGCCTTTTTTACCATCAGCTTTCAATCGATAAAAGCAGCGATTGCTAACCCGGTAAAGAGTTTGAGAAGTGAATAGAATAATTAGTCTAAAATCGTTGATTGTTAATGAATAATAGGTACCATTTAAATAAATAGTTTAAGTAAAATAATTTATAAAATACTGCAACCTTTTGTCGTTTCGTGTCGTCTGATTATAGGGTGTAGGTGTAGGTAAAATTTATCAGCCTGTATACCAATAAACTAATGACTAATGAACCAATAAAATGATAAAGAATTACATCAAAACCGCATTCCGGAACCTTTTGAAAAACAAGGGCTTTACGGCTATCAATGTGCTTGGCTTGGCGTTGGGGCTGGCAACCTGCCTGCTTATCGTATTTTATGTATTCGATGAACTGAGCTACGACAGGTACAATGTCAACCTCGACCGTATTTACCGCATCAATAATGAGATTAAGTTCGGCGGAAACGAGAATACTTATTCGGAATCACCCGCGCCAACTGCTGCCGCCTTAAAAAGTGATTTTCCTGAAATTGAGCAGGTAACAAGATTCAGACAGCGCGGCGGTAACCAGGTAAAAAAAGGCAACCAGAACTTGCAGGAAGAAAATATGGTATATGCTGATCCTGCTATTTTCAGCGTGTTTACTTTACCCATGATCGAAGGAAATCCGGCAACTGCGTTAAAGGAAACACACACGATAGTGATTACGGAGCGTATCGCCATGAAATACTTCAACTCTACCAGCGCGGTGGGAAAAGTATTAACTTTTAATGATACCGCGCTTTATAAAGTGACCGGTGTGATCAAAAATATACCTAAGCAATCTCACTTTGATTTTGATTTCTTTATTTCGATGCCGACGATTTCTGAAAGCCGGGACGATTCCTGGTTCAGTAATAATTTTGACACCTACATCCTGTTAAGGCCGGATGCGGATTATAAAAAGCTCCAGGCAAAATTACCGCAGTTCCTGATCAAACATGCAGGTCCCCAGCTCCAGGGTATTTTGCACATGACTTTTGCCAAACTGGAACAGGGCGGTAATCATTTCCGGTTCAGCATTTTTCCACTCAAAAAGATTCACCTGGAGTCGCCTGCTAAGTATGACATGGGCAGCAAAGGCGACATCAAGATAGTCTATATTTTTTCGGCGATAGCCATATTTATACTGCTCATTGCCTGTGTTAATTTTATGAACCTCTCCACCGCGCGTTCATCTAACCGCGCCAGGGAAGTGGGTGTGCGCAAAGTATTGGGTTCGCCCCGCAAATACCTCATTTTCCAGTTTTTAACCGAGTCCATTATGGTAACCCTGGTAGGCGCCATTATTGCGGTTTTTATTGCCTGGGGTATGCTCCATGTGTTTAATGAAATGTCAGGTAAGGAGTTATCGGTTACCCCGCAAATATTAGGCTGGTTATTGCCTGTATTGCTGCTATTTGTCATAGTAGTTGGCTGCCTCGCCGGATCGTATCCTGCATTATATCTTTCGGGCTTTCAACCGATCGAGGTACTCAAAGGAAAGCTTGCTGCAGGTTTCAAGGGTGGAATGTTACGCAGCTCGCTGGTAGTCTTCCAGTTTATGATATCCATTTTCCTGATTATCGGCACTATCGTTATTTACAACCAGCTTAAATATATTCAAAGTAAGGATCTGGGGTATGACCGCGATCATGTGATGATCGTAAACCGTGTATGGACATTGGGTAATAAGGCCAAAACATTTAAACAGGAAATTCAGCAATTGGCCGGTGTAAAGAGTGTTACCATGACCGGCTTTTTACCAACATCAGGTTATAATAACAATTCATCCCTGTTCAAAGATCCGGTACTTGATGCTAAAAAAGCGGTACAAAGCGCCATATGGAACGTGGATGAAGATTATGTGCCGACACTGGGTATCAAAATAAAATCTGGCAGGAATTTTTCAAGCAAGATGAAAACCGACTCCACTGCCATCATCATAAACGAGGCGGCTGAACAATTACTGGCTTTTTCGAATCCACTTAACCAGAACCTATACCTGCCCATGGATAGTAAAGCCAGCGTGATGAAACCATTTCATATTATCGGGGTGATGAAGAACTTCAACTTCAGATCACTCCGGGAAAATGTGACACCATTAATTCTTTTTGATGCAGAGGATACCGGCTCTTTAAGTATTCGGATGAGTTCATCGGATATCCCCGCCTTATTGGCCCAGGTTAAAAATAAATGGGCCAGCATGTCGCCCAACCTGCAATTCGAGTATTCATTTATGGATGAGGATTTTGATAAAAATTACCGTACAGAACAACGCTGGGGCACCATAGCTATCGCGTTTACATCTTTAGCTATCGTTATTGCCTGCCTAGGCTTGTTTGGCCTGGCCGCCTATGCCGCTGAGCAACGCACCAAGGAGATCGGTATCCGCAAAATATTGGGCGCCAATATGTCAACCATAGTGAGGATGCTGTCAAAAGATTTTATCAAGCTGGTGCTGCTTGCCATAATATTAGCTACCCCGGTCGCCTGGTGGCTAATGAGTATCTGGTTGCAGGGTTTCGCATACCGGCAGAATATCCAATGGTGGGTAGTAGCTGTAGCCGGCATGACCGCCATATTAATTGCCTTCATCACCATCAGTTTTCAATCTATCAAAGCCGCGTTAACAAACCCGGTGAAGAGTTTGAGGAGTGAGTAGATCAGTTGGCAGTTACCAGCAGGCAGTTTGCGTTATAAAGAATACCAATGAACTAATGACTAATGAACAAATGAACTAACATTATGTTAAGAAACTACATCAAAACAGCCTGGCGTAACTTGTTAAAAAACAAATTTTACTCCGCTATCAACATTGCAGGTTTAACTGCCGGTTTGGCTATTGGTATCCTTATCCTATTATGGGTACAGGATGAACTGAGTTTTGACAGCTTCCACAAAAAAACGCCGGACATCTACCGCATGGAAATTTTCGGTGGAACAGGTGCCAGTCGCCAGATATGGAGCCAGGATGTAGCGCCGATGGGGCCTTTGGCAAAGCAGCAGCTGCCCGTGGTTCAGGACCAGGTGCGTATAACATTTAACTATTTCTACACGCAATACAAATACCAAGATAAGATTTTTGGCAACGAAAGCGTGTTCTTTGCCGATCCATCATTCTTTTCGGTGTTTGATTTCCCGTTGGTAGAAGGTAATAACGCGAGGCCTTTTGCCAATGATAACTCAGTGGTAATCACAAAAAAAACAGCTAGAAAGTATTTTGGCGATGAAAGTCCGCTAGGCAAGGTGATAACCGCGGATGGCAAAGCGAATTTTACCGTGAGTGGTGTTATTGAGGATTTCCCCACCAACTCCAGCATGAACATGGATATGATCATGCCGATGAGCTATGAGGCCAAAATGCTTCTGGCTGATCATGTGGATATCAATAGCAACTTCAGCAATTTCAATTACGAAACTTATTTATTGCTGAAACCCGGTACATCGTTAAAACAGTTATCAGCCAACTTATTCAAGATACATATCAGCCATAAAGCAGATGATACCGATGTGGAATACCTGTTGTTACCCTTGTCCAAAATGCATTTATACAATGCTGATGGCACCAATAAGGGTATCGAAACCGTCAGGATATTCATTGTTATTGCCCTGCTGATTTTGGTGATCGCCTGTATCAACTATGTCAACCTGTCAACCGCGCGCTCCATGCTGCGCTCCAAAGAGATCAGCATGCGTAAAATTGTGGGTGCAGCCAAAGCACAGCTCTTTATGCAGTTTATTGTAGAGACAGCGCTGTTATTTTTACTGGCGACCATATTTGCCTTTGTGGTGATCTATGCCCTGATGCCGGTATTTAACCAGCTTTCGGGCAAGCAATTGGTATTCAACCTGGCTGATTATCATATCTGGCTCATTATCCTGTTAACCATCGCCAGCACCTTAGCCGCCTCAAGTATTTATCCCGCTTTACTGTTATCCTCATTCGAACCATTAAAAGCCTTAAAAGGAAAAATCTCGGCTGGGATAGGGGATGTGGCATTTCGTAAAATATTGGTGGTTACCCAATTCACCTTTTCGGTGATACTCATCATCGGCACTATGGTGATCACTAGTCAGCTAAAATATATCCGCTCTAAGGAATTAGGGTACGATAAAAGCCACACGTTTGCTTTCCGGATGCGCGATATGGCTAAACATTATGATGCCGCAAAAGCAGAACTATTAAAGCAGCCGGGAGTAACGGCAGTTACCCGTGCCAGCAGCAATATCATTGCCATTGGCGGCCTCACCGGGGATAACGATTGGGACGGAAAAGCCCCTAATCAAACCTTTATTTTACACCCCATTGCTATTGATAAGGACTTTATTTCCTTCTTCAAGATGAAATTAGTAAAAGGAGCAGGCTTTACCGGCGCGGTAGCCGATTCGGCCCACTTTATCCTGAATGAGGCCGCCGTAAAGGAAATAGGCATGAAAGACCCCATCGGCAAACGCTTCCGCCTGTGGAAAACCACCGGCACTATCATCGGCGTGATCAAGGATTTTCATTTTGCCTCGATGAAGGAAAAGATAGGGCCGTCCATTATGCTTTACAATCCGGCTAATTTGGGTAATATCTATATTAAAACCACCGGCCAGGATGCACCAAAAGCTATTGCCGCTGCCGAAACTCAGTTTAAACAATACAACGGGCAATACCCTTATACCTATTCATTTTTAGATGATATGTTTGACAAATTGTACCAGGGTGAGCAGCGCGAGGGAACATTGTTTAACTATTTTGCTGGTATAGCCATATTGATCTCTTGTCTCGGCTTATTAGGCCTGGCCGCTTACACAGCACAAGTCCGTACCCGCGAAATTGGCGTGCGCAAGGTTTTAGGCGCCAGTATAACCCGCATCATCGGCCTGCTGGCAACCGACTTTATCAAACTGGTATTTATTTCCATCATTATCGCCGTACCAATAGCCTGGTTTGCCATGAATAAATGGTTGCAGACTTTTGCTTATAAAACAAGCGTTGGCTGGTGGGTATTCGTCGCGGCGGGCCTCATCGCTATATTGATCGCTTTTATCACTATCAGTTTTCAATCAGTAAAAGCGGCCCTGATGAACCCGGTGAAAAGTTTAAGGAGTGAGTAAGGTCAGTTGGCAGTTATTAGTTTGCAGTTGCCACTAAAATATAATGACCTAATGACAAATGACTTAATGACCAATTAATATGTTACGAAACTACATCAAAATCGCCTGGCGCAACTTGTATAAAAACAAGGTGTTCTCGTTGATCCATATTCTTGGTTTAACCATCGGTATCACCGTATGCCTGATGATCTTCCTGTATATCATGAACGAGTTCAGTATCGACCGCTTTCATAAAGATGAGAAGCAGATATACCGGGTGATGCGCACGTTTGATAAGACCGTAAATCCTGTTCCATATTTGTCAGGCCCCTATGCACCGGCTTTGCTAAATGATTTCCCACGGGAAATAAAAAAAGCCGTGCGGGTAAACACCAGCCAGGGACTGATCTCCTTCGGCGATAAGGCGTTCAACGAAAAAAACCTGTATGTAACTGATGCTGATTTCTTCGACCTGTTTAGTTTTCCGCTTATCAAAGGCAGTCCGGCTAATGTTTTAAAAGACCCCGCCAGTGTGGTACTGACCGAAACAACCGCGAAAAAATACTTTGGCAGCATTGATAATGCCATGGGCAAAGTAATTCAGATGGATAAGCAGCTCCAGTTGAAAGTCACTGGGATAGCCAAAGATGTTCCCTCCAATTCCCATTTAAATTTTGACCTGGTTGTGCCTATATCCAACTATACCCACCGGGATTATTTTAATGTGTGGATCAACAACAACATGTTTGTTTATGTTTTGCTGGATAAAAACGCCACCCAGGCACAGGTGGAAAAGAATTTCCCACATTTCATGGATAAATACCTGGGTAAGGATATGGCCCGTTTCGGCATGAAAATGGGTCTTAAGCTTACCCCGCTAAAAGATATTTACTTTGAACCAGCATCCTCTTTTGATAATGTGAAGCATGGTGATAAAACAGTGGTGTACATCTTTATTTCCATTGCCGTGCTAATCATGCTCATCGCCTGCATCAACTTCATGAACCTTTCTACCATTCGCGCTGTTGAGCGTTCAAAAGAGGTTGGGCTGCGTAAAGTATTGGGCGCATTACGCAATCATTTGATCTCCCAGTTCATCGGTGAATCTATTTTATTGGCAGTGATTTCCTGCATACTATCTGTAGGCTTATTATTGTTGCTGATGCCCTGGTACAACCTGATCCTTGGCTACAGCTTAACTATTCCCTGGGGCTCATCAACAATTTACCTGTTCCTGGCAGGAGTGATCCTTGTTGTAGGCTTTTTAGCCGGTAGTTATCCCGCATTTTTCCTTTCAGTATTTTCACCTATACAGGCACTGAAAGGCAAATTACGTTTAGGTAAGGGTGGCGCATTCTTCAGGCAAGCATTGGTGGTGGTGCAGTTCAGCATTTCGGTTTTATTGATAATCGGCACCATTGTCATCATGAAACAAATGAGCTTTGTAAAAAGCAAAGCGCTCGGCTACGATCAGCAGCAAACCGTAATTGTAAAAATTGATAACGATGATATTTACAACCACCGTAACATCTTTAAAAACGAGCTGCAAAATAACGGCAGCATCGCGTCTGTATCCCTAATGTCAGGCGAGCCGGGCGGTTTCTTTGATATCCACAGTTTTGAGGCTGAGGGCCAGCACGAGGTATTTAAATCCCGTACAGAATTTGCCGATTTTGAATATGTTAAAACATTGGGACTAAAGATCATAGCCGGGCGTAATTTCTCCTCACAATTTGCTACGGATACCTTAGGATCAGTGCTTATCAATGCCACTGCTGCCCAAAAGCTGGGATTTACACCTGAACAAGCTGTTGGCAAATGGATAAAAAATACGATTCGTGATAAAGAAAAAAGGAGAATAATAGGCGTGGTAAGCGATTTTAACTTCTTATCACTCAAAGAAAATATGGATGCCCTGGTGATATCGCCGGCCGAAGACTGGAGAGTAGCGGTTATCAAATTAAAAGGTGGCAATATTAAATCGTCATTAGAATTTATAAAAAACACCTACACCAAAGTCGCCCCGGTTTATCCTTTTGAATATAGTTTCCTCGATCAGAAATTTGATACTACCTACAAGACTGATATCAGGCAGCAAACCATATTAGGCATATTTTCGGGCCTGGCCATATTTATTGCCTGTTTGGGTCTGTTCGGTTTGGCCTCGTTTACTGCCACTAAGCGCACCAAAGAGATCGGGGTGCGGAAAGTATTAGGCTCATCAGTGCAGAACATATTGCTGCTGCTATCAAAAGATCTGCTCAAACCTGTATTGATCGCTACTGTAATTGCTATTCCGCTGGGTTATTACTTTATGCATCAATGGCTGCAAAACTTTGCCTACCGCACCGGATTATATTGGTGGATATTTGCTTTGGCAGCTGTTTTAACCTTTGCTATTGCATTAATAACGGTGAGTTTTCAATCACTTAAAGCGGCGCTGGTAAACCCGGTAAAAAGTTTAAGAAGCGAATAATTTATGTGCAACGTTATGTAATTGTATAGCGTCTTGTGTTTAAAATATTGTAGAAAGAGCGTATGTTAAAAAATTATTTCAAAACAGCCTGGCGCAACGTTGTAAAAAACAAGTTTTACGCCGCTATCAACATCATCGGCCTTACAGTGGGCCTTACTGTTGGCTTGCTTATCTTATTATGGGTGAACGATGAGGTCAGTTTCGATAGTTTCCACGCCAAGGCAGATCAGATATACCGCGTAAACTCGCAGATAGGTACCGGGAGCAGCAAACAGGTTTGGGGTGGCGTACCTGCACCGGTATCATATTATGCTTTGAAAGAGGTGCCGGGAATGGTGAATGCTGTCCGCATACAGGGTAACTGGAATTATTCAGTATTCCGTTATAAGGATAAATTATTGAATGCCGGCGACAATGGCGCGTACTATACTGATCCTTCCATCTTTAAAGTATTTGATTTCAAACTCCTGAAAGGTAATGCCCAAAATCCTTTTCCTAATGATCATTCGATCATTCTGTCAGAAAATGCCGCGAAAAGGTATTTTGGTGATGCGGAGCCGATAGGTAAAGTATTGCTTGCTGATAACAAGGATAATTATACTGTAGCCGGTATAATGGCCAATTCGCCCGAAAATTCAAGTATCAAAGCCGATATGCTTTTTTCTATTGAGTTGATCAGGAAGAGCTATACCGGAAAGGACTATTGGAAATCAATGGATGAGGATTGGGGCAATTTTTCTTATGATACTTATTTCCAGGTACAGCCTGGGGTATCCGCACAAACGGTGGGTGATAAAATATCGAGCCTGTATCATAAACACCATCCCGGTGACGATGCCGGCAGCGTAGTGTTCCTGATGCAGCCTTTGTCAAAAATGCACCTTTATAATTCAGACGGCAGCGAGGGCGGCATCAAAACGGTAAGGGTGTTTTTAATTGTAGCTGTACTGATATTGATCATTGCCTGTATCAATTATGTCAACCTGTCTACCGCCCGGGCCATGTTGCGTTCAAAAGAGGTAAGCCTACGCAAGATCATCGGGGCGGGGAGGAAACAGCTTTTCGGGCAGTTTATTATCGAAACAGTATTATTCTTCATTATAGCGCTCATCCTGGCTTTTGTCCTTATCGAACTGCTGATGCCTTTCTACAACAAAATATCCGGCAAAAGCATGCGGTTCGATTTGCTGGACGCCGGTGTTTGGAAGGTGATAAGCCTTACGGTATTGGCAACCATAACCGCTGCAAGCATTTATCCGGCATTGCTGCTGTCTTCATTTAAGCCGATAGATGCCTTAAAGGGCAAGATATCCCTGGGTATTGGGAATGCAACATTCAGGAAAGTACTAGTGATATGCCAGTTCATATTTTCTATTGGATTGATCATAGGTACGCTGATCATCAACGGTCAGTTAAAATACATCCGCGAAAAGGAGCTGGGCTATGATAAGTCCTATGTTTTCGGTTTCGGGATGCGCGATATGCAGAAGAATTACGACGGCCTGCGTGCCGAACTGTTGAGTAAGCCCGGCGTAGTGGATGTTACCCGGGCCGGCAGCGACATAGTGAGCATCAACAATACCACCGGTGATACAGATTGGGATGGTAAGGAAGCCAAACGCAGCTTTTTGATCCACCCTATGAGCATCGATAAAGGTTATGCCGATTTCTTTAAGCTGAAATTTGCGGCCGGTAGGGGATTCAGGGGAGATAAATCTGATTCGGCACATTACATCCTCAACGAAACAGCTGTAAGGGAAGCGGGCATAAAAGATCCGATAGGCAAGCGTTTCAGCCTGCACAGCAATAAAGGCACGATCATCGGCGTAGTGAAGGATTTTCACTTTGCGTCTTTCAAACAAAAGATCGAACCCGCTATATTTTCTTATAACCCAAATAACTGCTGGAAAATATTTATCCGTACTACCGGCAAGGATGCCCCGAAAGCCATTAAAGCCGCCGAAGGCTACTGGAAAAAATATAACCCATCCTTTCCGTTCGCTTATGATTTTATGGATGTTCAGTACGATAATCTTTATAAATCGGACGAGCGTTCTGGTACGCTGTTCACCGTGTTTACAATCATTGCCATTTTAATCTCCTGCCTTGGTTTATTCGGCCTGGCTACCTATACCGCACAGGTCAAAATAAAAGAGATCGGTATCCGGAAAGTATTAGGCGCCAGCGTAGCCAATATTACCACGATGCTGTCAAAAGACTTTTTGATACTGGTTATTGTATCACTGGTTATTGCCAGCCCGATTGCCTGGTATATGATGAATAAATGGCTGCAGGACTATGTATACCGCATCCACATCCAATGGTGGGTGTTTGCCCTGGCGGGATCAGCTGCCATACTAATTGCCTTTGTTACCATAAGTTTCCAGGCAATAAAAGCCGCGCTGGCTAACCCTGTGAAGAGCTTGAGGAGTGAGTAGACCTCACCCTGCCCTCTCCAGTGGAGAGGGTTCTGAAAAGCATTTAGTAGGTAAGTGCATAATAAATAACTAATTTAAAATTCCTCCCCCTTGGGGAGGCCAGGAGGGGTATCATGATAAAAAACTATCTAAAGATTGCGTGGCGAAACCTGTTCAGGAACAAGTTTTTTTCAGCCATTAACATTCTCGGTTTGGCTTTGGGCCTTGCCTGCAGTTTGCTTATTATTTTATGGGTAGAAAATGAGCTGAGTGTAGACGCGTTCCATGCGAATGGATCACGCTTATACATGGTTTATGAGCGCCAGTATTATGACCACAAAGCTGTGGGGCAGTACGCTACTCCGGGGGTATTGGCAGACCAGATGAAGAAAGATATTCCTGAAATTGAATATTCAACCAATATTGGATTTGACAATCAAAACACCTTTAAGGTTGGCAATAAAATATTAAAATTGTCGGGAAGCGCCGCTGATGCCGATTTTTTCAAAATGTTCAGCTTTCCATTATTACAGGGCAATGCGCAAACCGCGCTGAATACAGCTTCAGGTATTGCCATATCACGTAAAATGGCCGAAAACTTCTTCGGGAGCCCGGAGGCAGCGATCAATAAAACCATCCGTTACGAAAACAAGGAGAATTTCATTATATCAGCCGTTTTCGAGAATGTACCTGAAAATGCATCTGTAAAGTTTGATTACCTGATCAACTGGTACCAGTTTTTAAAAGAGAATAGTTGGGCGAAGCAATGGGGCAACAATGGGCCGCAAACTTTTATTATGCTGCGTGCCGATGCCAACCCGGCTTTGGTAGAAAAAAAGATCACCCGGTTCCTGGATACCTATAATAAAGAACAAAACGCGGCTTTTAGGGAAGAACTTGGCTTGCACAAGTTTAGTGAAGTTTACCTGCATTCCAATTTTGATACCAATGGTAAACCCGATGGCGGGCGGATAGAATATGTTCACTTATTCAGTATAGTGGCTGTTTTTATCCTCATCATAGCCTGTATCAACTTTATGAATTTAACCACCGCACGCTCCGTTAAACGGGCAAGGGAAATAGGTGTGCGTAAAGTAGTAGGCGCCGTCCGTTCGGTTCTGATCAGGCAGTTTATCGGTGAGGCAATGCTGCTCACCTTTATTGCCGTTGTTATATCTCTTGTGCTGGTAATTGTATTATTACCGGTTTTCAATGCGGTTACTCAAAAGCAAATTCCGCTTCCATTTGGTCATATTTATTTTTGGCTGTATATATTGGGTCTAACTATCATAACTGGTTTTGTTGCCGGAAGTTATCCGGCTTTGTTCTTGTCTTCCTTTAACCCGGTTAGCGTATTAAAAGGCACTATCAAATTAAGCAGCGGTGCAGCCTGGTTCCGCAAAGGGCTTGTTGTTTTCCAGTTTGTACTCTCCGTGGTTCTTATTATCGGCACCCTTGTTGTATCCAAACAGGTAAATTATCTGCAAACAAAAAATCTGGGATATGATCGTGAAAATTTGATATATATTCCTCTGGAAGGCGATCTTACAGCCAAATACGAGCTATTTAAGGATGCTGCACTAAAATCATCAGGCATACAATCGGTTACGCGTATCACAAGCCCGCCAAGCAACTTTGGCAGCAGTACGGGCGGAGTTCAATGGGATGGTAAAGATCCCAACCTGAATGTTGAATTTACCCAGGTTTCGGTTGGCTATGATTTTGTGCCAACCATGAAACTGAAAGTGGTAGATGGCCGCGATTATTCAAAGACATTTGCTACCGACTCTGTGGGTTATTTGGTCAATGAATCTGCATTAAACAGGATAGGGTACAAAAACCCGGTTGGGAAGCCTTTAACTATGTGGGGCAAAAAGGGAACTATAGTTGGTATACTTAAAGATTTTCACTTCAATTCGTTGCACGATCCGATAACCCCGTTGATCGTCAGGCTGCGCGAACATGAAGATTATGGAAATATTTTGGTGCGCACCCAGCCCGGCCAAACCAAACAAGCACTGGCTACTATCGAAAAGCTTTGCAAACAATTGAATCCCAACTTCACCTTCAGTTATTCTTTTTCTGATGATGAGTATCAAAAACTATATAAAAACGAACAAATAGTAGGCAAGCTTTCTAATTCGTTCGCATTCCTGGCTATTTTTATTTCATGTTTGGGCCTGTTGGGTTTAGCCATGTTCACCGCCGAACAGCGGATAAAGGAAATAGGCATCCGCAAAGTGTTGGGGGCAAGCGTTGGTTCATTATTCACCCTATTATCCCGCGAGTTTTTGATCCTGGTATTTATTGCATTACTGATAGCATCACCAATAGCATATTATTTTATGCACGAATGGTTGAAGGGCTATACCTACCGCACCGGCATCGAATGGTGGGTATTTCTGCTGTCAGGAGTTATAGCCATACTGATCACATTGGTAACCGTTAGTTTCCAATCAGCCAAAGCCGCATTGATGAACCCGGTGAAGAGTTTGAGGAGTGAGTAGATCAGAGATTAGTTAATTAGTGTCCCGATAGCTATCGGGAAGAGATTAGTTAAACTTTTATGTGAAGAAGCTAACTAATCTCTAATTAACTACCCCCACTGTATCATTACCGCACATCATTGTCACGCTATCGTACAATCTATCTTTTTTGCTTTTTAGTAAATTTCTGTAAACCAAACAGATAGTTTTTTGGTATTTATTTTTCATGTGATAATCTAAATATTTGTATCATGTTAAAGAACTATTTAAAGATCGCATGGAGAAATTTGTTTAAGAACAAGTTTTTTTCCTTCATAAACATATTCGGCCTGGCTTTGGGGATGGCTTGCAGCATACTTATTTTATTATGGGTGCAAAGCGAGCTCAGTACTGATTCTTATCACACCAACGGGTCACGTTTATTCGCGGTTTACGAACGCCAGTATTACGATAATAAGATACAGGGGCAATATGGTACGCCTGGTGTACTGGCAGATGAGTTAAAGAAAATGCTGCCGGACGTGCAGTATGCCACAAGCGCCGAGTTTGGTGTAAAGAATACTTTCCAGGTTGGGGATAAGATCATCAAACTCGAAGGCGGATATACCGGTGCCGATGTTTTCAAAATGTTTAGTTATCATTTGCTGCAGGGTAATGCCCAAACTGCCTTAAACACCCCTTCGGATATTGCCATATCCAGGAAAATGGCCGAAAATTTTTTCGGCAGTGCGCATGCGGCAATGGGTAAAACCATCAGGTATGAAAACAAGCAGGATTTAAATGTAACAGCCGTTTTTGAAAACCTTCCTCAAAACACATCCAACAAATTCGAATATCTCATCAATTGGTATACGTATTTAAAAGAAAATGAATGGGCCAAAAAGTGGAAAAATAACGGGCCACTAACTTATGTTATGCTACGTGCTGATGCTGACCCTGCAAAGGTTGATAAAAAGGTTACCCGTTTTATGGATACCTATTACAAGGAACAGAATACGGCCTTCAGGCTGGAACTGGGTTTGCAAAAGTTTGGAGAGGTTTATCTGAATTCCAACTTTAAAAACGGAAAAACAGATGGCGGCCGGATAGAATATGTTCATTTATTCAGTATAGTGGCTGTTTTTATACTACTTATCGCCTGCATCAATTTCATGAATTTGACTACAGCCCGATCTATAAAAAGGCACGTGAGATAGGAGTGCGCAAAGTTGTAGGTGCCGTTCGCTCGGTATTGATAGGTCAGTTTATCGGCGAGGCCATACTGCTCACCGTTGTTGCGGTTGTGCTGTCTCTTGTGTTGGTAACCCTAATGCTTCCACTATTTAATGATGTTACCCAAAAACAGATCGCCATACCATTAAGCCATTCTTATTTTTGGTTTGGCTTATTAGGATTGACCGCGATAACCGGTATAATTTCGGGCAGTTACCCGGCTTTGTTTTTATCATCCTTCAGTCCGGTTAAAGTATTAAAAGGTACTTTGAAATTAAGCAGCGGTTCTGCCATGTTCCGTAAGGGGCTCGTTGTGTTCCAGTTCGCGCTTTCGGTTGTGCTCATTATTGGTACTATAGTAGTTTCTAAACAGGTCAATTATATCCAAACCCAAAGTTTGGGTTACGACCGTGAAAACCTGCTCTATATCCCACTTGAGGGCGACCTGGTATCCAAATACAAGACATTCAAAGATATTGCCCTTAAAATGCCCGGCATACAATCAGTTACCCGCATCAGCCGGGTACCTACAAATTTCAGCAGCAGCACAGGTGGTATTGATTGGGATGGCAAGGATCCGAACCTGAATGTGGAGTTTACCTATGTAACGGTAGGTTACGATTTTGCGCATACCATGAAACTGAAGGTGTTGCAGGGCCGCGATTATGCTAAAGATTTTATAAGCGACACCACAGGCTATATCATCAACGAGGCTGCCTTAAAACGGATAGGCTATACTGATCCTATCGGTAAACCCTTATCTATGTGGGATAAAAAGGGCAAGATCGTTGGGGTATTGAAAGACTTTCACTTTAATTCCCTTCATGATAAAATAGAACCACTCATCATTAAGGCAGGAGAGGAGGATAAGATCGGAAGTATCCTGGTGCGAACTCAAGCTGGTCAAACTAAAGAGGCTTTAGCGTCCCTGGAAAGCCTTTGCAAACAGCTTAATCCCAAGTTTACATTCTCCTATGCATTTTCTGACGAGGAGTACCAGAAACTATATCAAAGCGAGCAGGTAGTGGGTAAGCTCTCCAATGTTTTCGCGTTCCTTGCCATTTTTATATCCTGCATGGGCCTGTTAGGTCTGGCTATGTTTACAGCCGAACAGCGCACGAAAGAAATAGGCATCCGCAAAGTGCTGGGCGCCAGCGTAGGATCAGTATTTGCCTTACTGTCCCGCGAGTTCCTCGTACTGGTATTTATGGCGCTGATCATAGCAACGCCGGTAGCCTGGTACAGTATGAATAAATGGTTGTTGAATTTCGCTTATCGCACACCTGTACAATGGTGGATATTTGCCTTAGCGGGAGTTATAGCCATCGTTGTCACATTTATTACCATAAGTTTCCAATCCGCCAAAGCAGCATTGATGAACCCGGTGAAGAGTTTGCGGAGCGAGTAAGCCCCACCTAATCCTCCCCGGAAGGGAGGACTTTAATTTAGTATTTTAAAAAGTCTCCCCTACAGGGGGAGATTTAGAGGGGGCTTCTGTATCATAACCGTACACCAGTGTTGCACAAACGTACATGTCTTACTTTTATTTATCGATTAAATAGCTGTATATCAGATAAATATAGTTTTGGTATCCATTTTACAGTGTTATTGTAAAATACCTGTATCATGTTTAAAAACTACATCAAGATCACCTGGCGGAATCTTACCCGCAACAAGGTTAGCAGTATCATAAACATAAGCGGTTTGGCTATTGGCCTGGCTTGTGTAATGCTCATTGGCATGTATGTTAAGGACGAATTGAGTTACGATCGTTTCTTTAGCGATGCCAATCGTACATACCGGGTAAACACCCATGAGCGCATGGGTAATGATGAATTTGTAGCCGGACATACCCCGCCGCCGGTTGGCGCTGCGTTGCTGAATAATTTTCCTGAAGTGGAAAGTTATACCCGAATCTATAAACCGGGTAACGAGATCGTCCATTTTGTAAATAATGGTCAAAAAGGCTCACTAACAGAAAAAAGTCTGCTCTCAGTTGACTCCAACTTTTTGCAGTTCTTCAGCTATCCATTGGTGGAAGGCAATAGGGCAACTTGCCTTAACGGCCCCAACTCGGTGGTTTTGACACAAAAAGCCGCCAAAAAATATTTTGGTGATGTTTCGCCTATTGGTAAAAATTTAGTGCTTGATGAATATTCGGCACCGTTTACCGTTACAGCCGTATTGAAGGACCTGCCTTCACAATCCTCCCTGCAATTTGATGTATTGCAATCCAATGTAGGTATGCCGCCGGTTAAGCGGTTTAACTGGAGCTGGATCTGGCTGCAGATGGGCACTTATGTTAAGCTTAAAGCCAATGTGGCAAACGATGCGGCTGCTATCAAACAGATAGAAGCTAAGTTTCCGGCTATGATACGCATACAGGCCGCAACCGCGTTCAGGCGGATCGGTCAGCCATTTGACGAGTTTATCAAAAAAGGCGGCAAGTATGAATTGAGCCTGCAACCAGTTGCCAATGTTCACTTGTATTCAGGCGATATTGTTACCCGTTTTATGATCCAGGGTGATATCAAATATGTGTACGTATTTTCGGCCATCGCCTTATTTATCATCTTACTGGCCTGTGTTAATTTTATGAACATGGCCACCGCCCAATCTGCAAAACGGGCAAAGGAGGTAGGCATTCGCAAGGTATTAGGGTCTGAACGCAAACAACTGATCAGCCAGTTTATTGCCGAAGCCTTGTTGTACACGGTATTAGCCTCGGTAATCGCCATCATAATTGTTTTGCTTTGCCTGCCGGGATTTAACCAGTTAGCCGCAAAAACATTAAGCCTGGCAGCTTTCTTTAATTTTTCTACCTGGGCTGGGTTGATTGCATTGATCGCTATTACTGCATTATTAGCGGGCAGCTATCCTGCATTTTTCCTTACTTCATTTAAACCCGTTACCGTTTTAAAGGGTAACAGCGATTTTAAAACTTCTGGCAGTGGCTTTTTAACACGGAACGCCTTGGTTGTTTTTCAGTTTACTGTATCAACCATCCTGATAATATGCACCATTGTAGTTTATAAACAACTACTTTACAATCAGTCCAAAGACCTCGGTTTTAACAAGGAAAACATTCTGATCGTTTCCGATGCCGACCGGCTGGGCAAAAGCGAAGAAAGTTTCAGGCAGGAATTACTCCGGTTGCCCGGGGTGGCCAGCGCAAGTATATCCACCAGCTTACCTACCATGAACTCCTTCGGCGATTATTATGTACCCCAGGTAAGCACCGATAATGTAACCGCGGCCGAAAAGAATATAGCCCTTTCATCTTATATCGTTGATGAATCGTTTGTGCCGACCTTGAAAATGAAGGTGGCCAGTGGAAGAAATTTCTCTAAAGAGTTTAAAGATTCCGCATCTGTGATATTGAACGAAATCGCGGCCAAACAAATAGGCTGGGGCGACCCTATCGGCAAAACCATGACTTATCCGGGTGGTAATAATGTAAAATATAAAGTTGTGGGGATCGTGAAAGACTTTAATACAGAGTCTTTGCATACACCTGTTACACCATTTGCCCTGTTCTACACAACCTCCAATTCCTACCAGATCGGCACATCTTATGTATCGATACGCATCAAACCAGGCGATTATAATAAAACCATCAGCAGTGTTCAAACCAAATGGAAACAGTTTTTGCCGGATAACCCATTCAATTACAGTTTCCTTGATGGCGAGTATGATTCCTTGTACCGCACCGATCAAACCATTGGCAAGGTATTCAGCGTATTTACCTTCCTGTCTCTTGCTGTGGCCTGTTTAGGCTTGCTTGGCCTCGCTATGTACACCGCAGAGCGTCGTACCAAGGAGATCGGTATCCGCAAGGTGCTGGGCGCCTCTGTAGAGAGTGTTGTTGCTATGCTTTCCAAGGATTTCCTGAAACTGGTCATCATCGCCTCAGTTATAGCCTTCCCGGTAGCCTGGTACGCCATGAAAAAGTGGCTGCAGGATTTTGCCTATCCCACACAAGTCAATTGGTGGATATTCGCCATAGCGGGAGGGTTGACCCTGGTTATCGCTTTACTAACAGTAAGCTTCCAATCCATCAAAGCAGCACTGATGAACCCGGTAAAGAGTTTGCGAAGCGAGTGATTAGTTAATTGGTGATTAGAGATTAGGAAAATTAACTGCTCAGATTTAGAGTTTGGGATTTAGAACTTAGAATTTTTAAATTATATTTCTATTTAGATGCAACGTATTTGTCAAAATGCAAGTCTATTAATCAAACTAAATCAAGAATTATGAAAACTTATATTCTACTACTTTTCCTGGCTTGCCAAACTGCGGTTTCATTAGCACAGGATGGTGATAACAAAACGCCTTATCTCACCAAATCATTAGCCAGCGATGCGATCAACAGTGTTGTAGTAAACACTTCAGCCGGCGGTATTACCGTAAGCGGCAAAAGTGGCGAGCAGCCCAGGGTTGAAGTTTACGTCAAGGGGAACAACAATCGCCAGCTTTCAAATGAGGAGATCAAAAAACGTTTGGATGAAGATTATGAGCTTAGCGTTTCTATATCCGGTCACGAGGTGCGTGCTATAGCTAAAAACAAGCATGACGGCAATTTTGATTGGAGACGGGGATTAAGCATATCCTTCAAAATATATGTTCCGCAAAATGTTAATACCAATTTAAGAACAAGCGGTGGCGGCATTCGTCTTGATAACCTTAAGGGTAATGAAGATTTTTCAACCAGCGGCGGCGGCCTGCAGATAGACAGGTTGAGCGGAACCATACATGGTAATACATCAGGTGGTGGTATTAATGTTTCAAACTCAAGTGACAATATCGACCTGCAAACAAGTGGTGGCGGCATCACAGCCAGTAACTGCACAGGTAAGATCAAACTGGAAACTTCAGGTGGTGGTTTACGCCTCAATAATTTAAAGGGAGATATCAGGGCACATACCAGCGGTGGCGGTATTGAAGGAAGTAATATCGAAGGTGAACTGATCACCGGCACATCAGGTGGGGGTATCGATCTGCGCCAGATGAACTGCAGCCTTGACGCGAATACCAGCGCCGGCAGCTTGCGTGTTCAAATGATCAAAGTAGGCAAATATTTGAAACTGGATGCAAGCTCCGGAAATATTGAGGTTGAACTCCCATTAAAGCAGGGGCTCGATCTGAATATGAGAGCCGACAGGATCAACCAGCATCCATCCAGTATCAGCGATTTCAGTGGCCAATGGGATAAAGAACACATCCACGGCAGTGTAAATGGTGGTGGCATACCTGTTCATGCTGATGCGTCAAGCGGAAATATCAACGTTAAGTTTAACTAAATAAAAAAATCAACCTAAAATATATAAGATCATGAAAACCAATATCATATTATTTTTATCTGCCTGCCTTAGCGTAACGGCGATGGCGCAGGACAAAAAGCCTTACCTCACCAAATCATTAGAAAATGATGCCATCAAGGAAGTATTTGTAAATACCTCAGGCGGTAGTATCACTGTTAGCGGCTCGACCGGCGAAAAGCCACGGTTAGAAGTTTATGTTACCGCCAGTAATAATATTCTTGGCGTATCTGATGAGGAAATAAAAAAACGCCTCGAAGAAAATTACACCCTGGACATATTGGTAAGTAATCACGAAGTACACGCCACTGCCAAAAATAAACACCATGGCGATTGGGACTGGAAAAGATCCTTAAATATTTCTTTTAAGATCTACGTTCCGCAAAATGTGGCCACTAACCTGGAAACAAGCGGTGGCAGCATCCACCTGGATAATTTGAAGGGCGAAGAGAAATTCAGCACCAGCGGGGGTAGCCTGCATATTGAGCAATTAACCGGGAATATACATGGCCGCACATCAGGTGGTAGCATTACGGTTACTAATTCCGGCGAGAATCTTGATCTGCAAACAAGCGGCGGTTCTATCCGCGCCACCAATTGTAATGGAACGATCAAACTGGGCACATCAGGTGGTTCAGTTCGCCTGGAACAATTGAATGGTAAAATTGACGCTACCACCAGTGGCGGCAGCATTCATGCTAACAATATCAAAGGCGAATTGCGTACCGGCACATCAGGCGGCAGTATTGAGTTGACCGATCTGGCTTGCAGCCTGGATACCTATACCAGCGGCGGCAGCATCCATGCGCAGTTAAATCAATTGGGCAAATTCGTAAAAATCGATGCCAGTGGTGGTCATGTTGATTTGCAAATCCCATCAAAGCAAGGCCTGGACCTGAATCTGCATGGCAGCAGGGTAACTGCTGACCTGGGCAGTGGTTTTAGCGGCACTAAAGATAAAGACAGGGTAGAAGGTAAGTTGAACGGCGGCGGCATCCCGGTAGATGTAAACGGCGGTAGTCGTGTTACTTTGACATTGAATTAATTAAACCTGTATACATGAGCAGTGATCAGTATGGCTTTCAAAAGCTGCACTGAGTACTGCTCATTTCTTTTACAGGTACTTAAACGTATCGATACCGAACACATTATTGTAATATATACGAACACATTCGTATATTGGTAATCTTACATCTTTCTGATTATCAATAGCTTTTAAATTTGGCATAAATTTTAACATTTGATTGGCAAATAGTTTATCATGATAAGAAACTACATTAAAACAGCCTGGAGAAACCTGATTAAGAATAAGGTATTTTCCTTTATCAATATTTTCGGTTTGGCTGTAGGCCTGGCCTGCTGCATGTTTATCGCGTCTTATCTTTATTCTGAACTTACTTATGATACTTACCCGGTCAACTCAAAACAGCTTTACCGGGTTGGGCTAACAAGCTTAGAGAATGGCGGCGTATCTGATTTCCCGATGCCGGATATTGCGGTAGGCCCCGGTATAAAAAACAATTTTCCCCAAGTACTTTCTTTTGCACGGGTGGCTAACTGGAAACCATCATTTGTCAGTTATCAGGACAAGCAATTCAAGGAAGTGAAAATGGCGCTTTGCGACTCGAATTTTCTGCAGCTATTTTCCATACCGCTTATCCAGGGTGATGACAAAAATGCTTTGATCGCTCCACGTAGTTTGGTCATTACAGCCCAAATGTCTAATAAATATTTTGGTAATGAATCCGCCTTGGGCAAAACCTTAAAGGTTGGCGATGACCTGTTTAAAATTACGGGAGTAATTGATAAGGTGCCTGATAACTCGCACTTCCACTACGATGCTTTTATTAGCATGTCTACCTATCCCGACAGGCAGCAAACCTGGAGCAATGTTGGTTATTATACTTATTTGCTGTTAGCTAAAAATGCTGATCCTAAAAAACTCGAAGCGCTGTTTCCTCAACTGGTGGCAAAATATGTAGTCCCCGAAACGCAACGCGATATGGGTGTGAGTCTTGCTGAAGCCCAAAAAGCAGTCAATACTTTTAAATTTTACCTGGTACCTATTACTGATATACATCTGCATACATCTACCAAGTACGATATGGAGCCTAACGGGGATATCAGTTATGTATATATATTCGGGGCTTTGGCGGTATTCATTCTCTTATTGGCCTGTATCAATTTCACCAATCTTTCTACCGCAAGTTCAGCCCGGCGATCAAAAGAAGTGGGGATACGCAAGGTAATGGGATCATTAAAAGAATGGCTGGTTACACAGTTCCTGGTCGAATCGGTAATGCTTACCCTGTTCTCGATGTTACTCGCACTGGGTATAGTTTACCTGTTGCTGCCTTATTTTAATGATCTATCAGGCAAGCACACCACTATCGGATTCTTCTTAAATTATAAAGCTTTGTTAATCGGATTGGGTTTGACCTTATTTGTCGGGGTACTTGCCGGTTTATACCCTGCATTTTTCCTTTCATCCTTCAAAATACTAAGTGTGTTAAAAGGAGGCTCCGGAAGTGAGCCGGCTAAAAAAAATTTCCTGCGCAGCGCATTGGTTGTTTTCCAGTTTACCATTTCTACCGCGCTCATTATCGCCACATTTGTGGTATACCAGCAATTGCATTTTATGCAAAATAAAAAATTGGGCTATGATAAAGATCAACTGCTTGTTTTGAATGACACCTATTCATTAGGTGATAATGAAGCTGCTTTTAAACAACAATTGTTACGCGATAGCAGGATAGTTAATGCAACCATTTCAACTAATATACCCGGCAATGGCAATATGGGCGGAACCCAGGTTTATCCGCTGGGACTAAACGGAGATGAAAATAAGAATACGATCTCTATGAATATTTACCAGGTAGACGGTAATTATCTCTCTACAATGGGTATCAGCCTGGCACGCGGAAGAAATGCTTCACCTGATTTTCCTGCCGATTCATCCTCGGTAGTTATCAACCAGGCGGCGGTGCACGAGTTGGGCTGGGATAAGACCGACCCGATTGGTAAAAGTATAGTACGGTCGGGGAGAAAGACCTTTACCGTAGTTGGGGTGGTAAAGGATTTTAATTATACATCGGCTAAAGTGAAAGTGGCACCCCTGATGCTGCTGCCGGTTCACCGGCACGGAGCTATCATCCTTAAAATAAAAACTGCGGATGTGAGCGGAATACTTTCAGGCATTAAAAAACAATGGAACGATTATAAAGCAGTCACCCCTTTCAGCTACTACTTTGTAGATGAACAATTTGCTGCACTATATGGTTCGGAACAGCGCACCGGGAAGATATTTACTTCTTTTGCGGTTATCGCCGTCATTATTGCCAGTTTGGGTCTATTTGGCCTGGCAGCATTCATGATCAAGTTGCGTGTTAAAGAGATCGGTATACGTAAGGTATTAGGCGCTTCATCAGGCACCATAACCGGTATGCTTTCTATTGAATTTTTAAGGCTGATCATCGTCGCGATAGTAATTTCCTTTCCAATCACCTGGTTTGCCATGTATAAATGGCTGCAGAATTTTGCTTATCGTATTGATATTCAATGGTGGATATTTGTATTGGCCGGAGGTATTGCTTTGTCTATTGCTTTTATTACCATCAGTTTTCAATCCATCAAAGCGGCAATGGCAAACCCGGTTAAGAGTTTGCGAAGCGAGTAGATCAGTTGGCAGTTATTAGTTTGCAGTTAGCAGGGGAAATCAACGGTTCAAACATTATCGCTATCACCCTAAAGGGGGTATTTTATCATTTTTTATAATTAGTGTGTAACGTAACAAACTTTCAACAGGTCTTATAACTACTATTCTTGTCAATAAATTTAAGCTCATGATAAAAAACTATTTAAGAAGTGCATGGCGTAATATCGCAAGGCATAAGTTCATTTCTTTTATCAACATATTCGGCTTAACCATCGGGATCACCTGTTGCCTGCTTATCACGGCTTATATTATTAATGAGCTGAGCTATGATAAATTCAATGTAAATGCCGACCGCACTTACCGGGTGACGCGTATTTTCTACTCGCGCAACGGCGAAGAGAACCTGCACCTGAGTGCTGTTGCCCCGCCATTTGGCCCGCTATTGAAAAATGCCTTCCCGGATATTGAAAAAGTAACGCGGGTTTTACCCAATAATTCAATCATTTTTAAGTATAAAGAGAAACTATTCAATGAGAAGAATGGTGCCTTCGCCGATGAGAACTTCTTTGATGTTTTTAGTCTGAATATAACCAATGGAGACAAAAAAACTGCATTAAACGACCCTTATAGCGTAATGCTGACCGATGAAATAGCAAAAAAATATTTCGGCAACGAGGATCCGATCAATAAAACTATCATTTTAGATAACATTAAGCATGAGTTTAAGGTGACCGGCATTTTTGAGCCCATGCCGGAAAATGCACACATGCATCCCAACATATTGGTGTCTTTCAATACGCTGAAGGATACAGCTATTTATGGTGAAAAGCAATTGCAGACCAATTTTGGCAACAATTCTTTTTATACCTACCTGCTGATGCCAAAAGGGTACAATATGGACATAGTGAGTCGTCAGCTAGATGGTTTTTTGGATAAATATGTTCATTTACCAGGCATGCCACCTAATGTAAAAACACATCAGGCCACCAAACTTACCATCCAGAAACTGACTGATATTCACCTGAGATCGCATAATGCGGATGAAATGGAGCCTGAAGGCAGTGTAACCCGTGTGTATATATTTTCGATAATAGCTGTGTTTATTTTACTGATCGCCTGTATCAATTACATGAATCTATCCACTGCACGCTCTGTACTCAGGGCGAAGGAGATCGGTGTCCGTAAAGTGATTGGCGCGCAACGGAAGGAGATCATCAGACAATTTTTGGGCGAATCGGTTTTGGTTACCTGGGTAGCGTTGATTTTGGCTACCTTGTTTACCTGGCTTTTACTGCCTTACATTAATGGGCTATCGCATATCAGCCTACAATTCAGTAGTTTATTTCAATGGAATATACTGATAGGCATTTTATGCCTGCCGTTCCTGATCGGGTTGGTCAGTGGTATATATCCGGCTATTTTCATGTCATCATTTAAGCCGGTGCAGGTGCTCAAAGGCGTGCTAAAGGTAGGCTCAAGCAATATCTCCTTCCGCAAAGTGCTTGTGGTGGTGCAATTCTCTGTTTCTATCATCCTGATCGTTGCCACAACGGTAGTGTTTCAACAATTGAGTTATATCCAGAATGCGTCTTTAGGTTTTAATAAAGATCATATATTGGTTACAGGTTACTCCGGCACGCTAACCAAACAGTTCGAATCATTCAGACAGGAATTGTTAAAAAACCCGGCAATAAAGGATGTGGGCCGTTCATCACGTATACCATCCGGGCGATTGCTCGACGACCAGGGCGCGCAGGTGATTGAAGGCGGCAAAACCACGCCAACCAATATAGAGCTAAAATATATTACCACCGATCATAATTTCATGTCGACTTATGGCATGCAGTTAGCCGCCGGCCGTAATTTCTCGCGCGATTTTATCAGCGATACGGCAAACTACGTTATCAACGAAACCGCCGTGCGCCAGCTTGGCTGGAAAACAGCGCAAAATGCTATAGGCAAAGACCTGATCTATGGTAACACCAAAGGCAAGGTGATAGGGGTAGTACATGATTTTCATTTCGAATCGCTACGTCAAACTATTATCCCGCTTTTATTCTTCCTTCCACCGCCCAATAGTGGTTACTACAATACCATATCCATCAAGGTAAATGGTAATAATGTACAATCTGCCGTAAACACAGTAAAGAACACCTGGCAACAATATGTCCCTGATGTGCCTTTTGATTATACTTTCCTGGATGATCGTTTTCAGAAACTATATGAAAGCGAGCAGCAACAGAGCCAGCTCTATACGATATTCTCTTGCCTGGCTATATTTATTGCTTGCCTGGGCTTGTTTGGCTTATCCGCATTTACTATTTCGCAGCGGGTTAAGGAGATAGGTGTACGTAAAGTATTGGGTGCAAGCATCCCGCAGATCGTTTCCGAATTATCAAAAGATTTTCTGAAACTGGTACTTGTTGCCGCTGTGATAGCGTTACCTGTGGCCGGCTGGCTTATGCACAAATGGCTCGAGAATAATTTTGCCTCCAGGATCGGTCTAAGCTGGTGGGTATTTGTAATGGCTGGCATATTAGCTTTGGTTATCGCATTTGTTACCATCAGTTTCCAATCCGTCAAAGCCGCTTTAGCAAACCCCGTCAAGAGTTTGAGGAGTGAGTAGGCCCCACCTAATCCTCCCCGGAAGGGGAGGATTTTTAATTTAATACTTCAGATTTAAAAGTCTCCCCAACAGGGGGAGATTTAGAGGGGGCTATTGTATCATTACCGTACACCCATTGTACGCAACCGTACACTTCTGTATTTATTTTTATCGTAAACCATTTATTTACAGCCAATTAAATGTTTGGTATAAGTTTATAGGCTGATTGTGCCTAACCGGGCTCAATTCATGATAAAAAACTACCTTAAAACCGCTTTTCGTGGCTTCGGCCGTCATAAGCTGTTCACCTTCATTAATGTGGTAGGCTTGTCTATAGGCATCAGCGCGGCACTGGTTATTTACCTTATCGTCCACTACGATTTCACATTTGATAAATTTCATAAGGATGGCGATCGGATCTTCCGGGTAGTTACCAACTTTACTTTTCAAGGCCAGTTGGCTCACAATAGCGGCGTTTCCGGACCGATGCCGGGCGCTGTAAAAAACCAGGTTACGGGTTTAGAGGTGGTAGCTCCGATTTATAAATTGTTCAGGCCTGATGTATTTATAGCACAAGGCACGGCTAAAGGGATGTCAACCAAATTTAAAGCCCAAAAAAATGTAATTCTTACCAATGGCGGGTATTTTGCCCTGTTCCAATATAAATGGCTTGCCGGATCAACAAAAATGGCTCTGAACTCACCTTTCCAGGTTGTACTCACTTCCAACCAGGCCAAACTCTATTTTCCTGGATTGAGCTATGACCAAATGTTGGGGAAAATAGTTAGCTACGATTCTATTAAGACAACCGTTACGGGTATTGTGCAAACATTGAAGGAAAATACAGATTTCAATTTTCACGATTTTATATCTTATTCAACCATATTGGCAAACGCCGACCTGAAGGCGGAATTAAGATTGAATAATTGGGGTGGAACATCGGTGAAATCACAGCTCTTTATTAAGTTAGATCCCAAAACCACCGTAGTCCAAACAGAAAGGCAATTAAATGATATCCTCAGGAGAAATAAACCTCCAATTGCAAGCGATAAAGGAAATACGCAAAAGTTTGTTTTACAGCCGCTGAGTGATATCCATTTTAATGAGAACTATGGTGTTTTTGATGAAGGGCATGTTGCCAATAAAACCACGCTGTTTTATCTGTCAGCAATTGCTTTGTTCCTGCTATTACTGGGCTGTATCAACTTTATTAACTTAACTACCGCGCAGGGAAGTCAAAGAGCAAAGGAAATTGGCATCCGTAAAACCATGGGAAGCAGCCGCGGCCAATTAATTTTCCAGTTTTTAAGCGAAACGTTTTTGATTACACTCATTGCCGTTTTCGTCTCGGGGTTTATGGCGCCGGTCATCCTGAAATTATTTTCCGGTTTTATTCCCGCCGGAGTTAATGCTGATATTTTTAGTCAACCCGCAGTATTGTTATTCCTGGTTATTTTAACTATATTAGTGAGTATTTTATCGGGCTTATACCCGGCTGTAATATTATCCGGTTACAAGCCCATAACGGTGCTTAAAAAACAGTCGCAAAGCCACAGCAGCAAAACCCGCAACGCCTGGTTTCGCAAATCATTAACGGTAACACAGTTTGTGATAGCCCAGTTCTTTATTATGGCTACTGTGGTGGTAAGCAAGCAAATTTACTATGCTGTGCATAAAGATCTTGGTTTTAAAAAAGATGCCATACTTGTAATAAATTCACCATACAAAAATCGCACAAAAAGCAATAATACTTTATTTCTAAATAAGCTGCGGGCATTGCCGCAAGTGGAAATGGTAAGTGTCGGCAATGATGCTCCCACCTCGGAAAATACCAGCTCTACCCAGGCTACCTACCGGGATGGCAAAAAGGAGATCACCGGCGAAGTTTTTGAAAAAAGCGGCGACGAAAACTATATCAAACTCTATAAAATAAAACTGCTTGCAGGTCGCAATTTACAGGCCGGCGATACCGGTAATGCATTTTTAGTGAATGAAACCTATACACGCATGTTGGGATTCAAAAACACTGGAGAGGCCGTGGGTAAAATGATCGATGATTTTAATGGTAAACCCATGCAGATCATAGGTGTGGTCTCTGATTTTCACCAGGAATCGTTGCATGCAGCGGTCGCACCCTTAGTTATACTTACCAGCCCGGATATTTATTTTAGCGGCACCTTCCATATCGCTTTAAGGCCCCAAACTGCTAACGGCTATGAGTGGAAGCAAGCAATTGCAGTTATGCGGGATACATGGAAACAGCTTTATCCTAACGATGATTTTGAACCTTATTTCTTTGATGAGGACATCGCCCGGCTTTATGAAAATGAGCAGCGCACAACCACATTGTTAAGCTGGGCCACAGGCTTATCAATTTTTATCAGTTGCCTGGGATTATTGGGATTGGCGATGTACACCACCAACCTGCGCACCAAAGAAATAGGCGTGAGGAAAGTGCTTGGCGCCTCGGTTAGCCAGATCGTTAAGCTGCTATCTACCGAATTAGTATTGCTGGTTATCCTGGCATTTATACTGGTTACCCCGGTGGCTTTTTGGGCGATGAACAAATGGATGCAAAACTTTGCCGATAAAACAACCATAAGCTGGTGGATATTTGCCCTGAGTGGCGCTGGCATGTTACTAACCGCTTTGTTAACTTTAAGCTTCCAAACGGTAAAAGCGGCGATAGCTAATCCGGTTAAAAGTTTGAGGAGTGAGTGAAACAGTTGGCAGTTGATAGTGTGCAGTTAGCAGTGAAATCAACGCAATTATTCAATCAAATTAATCGATGGTTCAGACAAAATTTAGAGTTTAGAAATTAGGATTTAGAAATTTAAAAATCATGCTCAAAAACTATTTCAAAGTTGCTCTGCGCAGCTTCAAACGGCACAAATTATTTACGCTGATCAATATTATCGGCTTATCCATTGGTATCAGCGCGGCGCTGGTGATCTACCTGATCGTGCATTACGATTTTACTTTCGATAAATTCCATAAAGATGGCGACCGCATCTACCGCGTGGTAACTAACTATTCATTTTCGGGCGAACCGGGATTTAATGGGGGAGTAAACGGCCCCATGACATTAGCTGTAAAAAGTGATGTTACAGGCATAGAAGCTAGCGCGCCTTTTTTTACGCTTTACCAGTTTACCGCTTTAATTCCTAACGGGACAAAAACACCGGTTAAATTCAGGAATGAAGAAAATTCCATACTCGCCGACCAGCGCTATTTTGACATGTTTAAGTATAACTGGCTTGCTGGCTCAGCAAAAACATCGCTGAACGCGCCAAACCAGTTAGTCCTGACCTCTGAACAGGCCAAAGTATATTTCCCAAAACTATCTTATCAGCAAATGTTGGGTAAACAAGTCGTTTTTGAAGATACGATACATACCACCGTAACCGGTATTGTGGAAACGATAAAGGAAAACACCGATTTTAAATTTAAAGATTTTGTTTCCTATAGCACCATTAACAGTGTACGCGCTTTGAAAGACCAGGCACAGCTAACCGAATGGGGCAGCACCACATCAGCATCCCTGCTTTTTGTAAAACTATCCTCAAAAACCAGCGTGGCCAGTATTGAAAAACAATTGAACGCGATATTTAAAAAGAATAACCCGCCAAAACCTGAAGATAAGGGCAGTAGTGAAGATTTTCATTTACAGCCCTTAAATGATATCCATTTTAACGAGAAATACGGAAATTTCGACATCGGGCACATCGCTAATAAAACAACCCTGATCGGCTTACTGGTAATTGCCGCGTTCCTGTTGTTATTGGGCTGTATCAATTTTATCAATCTCACTACAGCTCAGGCATCGCAAAGGGCAAAGGAGATAGGCATTCGTAAAACATTGGGCAGTATGCGTTCGCAATTAATAGCCCAATTTTTGAGCGAAACGTTTTTAATTACGCTAACCGCTGTTGTTATATCTGTCGCACTGGTACCCTCCGTCCTGAAACTTTTTTCGGATTTCATTTCAAAAGACATCACACTTAATTTGTTAGGACAGCCAGGCCTGATAGTATTTATCGTATTGCTAACGCTGGTGGTAAGCTTACTTTCCGGTTTTTACCCGGCCTTGATCTTGTCGAGTTACAAACCTGCCCTGGTGCTTAAAAACCAGGCGCAATCCGGCAGCAGCAAAACCCGAAATGCCTGGTTGCGCAAAACGTTAACGGTTACCCAGTTTATCATAGCGCAATTTTTTATTATGGCGACCCTATTGGTTAGCAAGCAGATATACTATGCGCTGCATAAGGATCTTGGATTTAAAAAGGAAGCGATATTGTCGATCCAGACGCCATGGAAAAATAATACAAATAGTAAAAAGCAAGTTTTCATGAATCAGCTTCGCGCTATTCCGCAGGTTGAATTAGTAAGCGCAGGGGGCGCTCCGCCTTCATCCGGTAATACACAATCCACTACAGTATCCTATAAAGACGGTAAAAAAGAAGTAAAAACGGACCTACAGTTAAAATACGCTGATGAAAATTATATCAGTGTATATAAAATAAAAATATTAGCCGGGCATGATTTACTTTTAAGCGATACAGCCAGGCAAATGGTGATCAACACTACCTATGCCAAAGTATTGGGCTTTAAAGATCCGCACCAGGCGATAGGTAAGTTTATCGACTGGGATAAGAAGAAAGCTGAAATAATAGGTGTCGTTCAGGATTTCTACCAAAAATCGCTTCGCGAACCAATCAAACCCCTGGCAATTATGCAACATGGTGATCGTCAATATCATAATGGAAATTTTCATATTGCTTTGAAACCTCAAACTACCGGCGGCCAGGAATGGAAGAAAGCGATTGCAAGCATGGAGCAGGCCTGGAAGCAGGAATATCCCGAAGATAGTTTTGAATACAATTTCTATGATGAAAGTATCGCCAAATTTTATGAGAACGAACAGCATACCTCCAAACTGCTTACCTGGGCCACGGGTTTGTCCATCTTTATCAGCTGCCTCGGCCTGTTAGGATTGGCTATGTACACTACCAACCTGCGCACCAAAGAAATAGGCGTGAGGAAAGTGCTTGGTGCATCGGTTGCCAATATCGTCAGGCTGCTTTCCACCGAGTTGGTATTGCTCGTGCTATTTGCCTTTGTGATAGTTACACCGGTGGCATGGTGGAGCATGAATAAGTGGATGCAAAACTTTGCCGACCGTACCCCGATAAGCTGGTGGATATTTGTGCTGAGCGGTGCTGGCATGCTGTTAACCGCATTAATTACCCTGAGTGTCCAAACAGTAAAAGCAGCAATAGCCAACCCGGTGAAGAGTTTGAGAAGTGAGTGATTATCGATGAGTTGATTGGTTGATTAGGTTAGATTAAGTTGAATGGGTTAAAACTTAGAGTTTAGAAATTAGGATTTAGAATTTTACAATTAGGTTTTAGAATTTCAAAATTATGTTAAAGAGTTATTTCAAAATAGCCTGGAGGAATTTACGGAAGAACAGGCTTTATGCTTTCGTAAATATTGTTGGCCTCACAATCGGTATTGTTAGCTGCCTTTTAATAGGTATATATATCCGGCATGAGTTGAGCTATGACCGTTTTAATGAGAATGCGGACAAAATAGTTCGCGTAACAATGGATTACGGCCACGGCGGTGATCCGCGGCAAACTGCCGTTACCGGCACTAAAGTTGGCCCCCAGTTTAAACGCACCTTTCCGGAAGTAGCTGATTATGTTCGGCTAATGAAGGCTTCAGGAATCGTCAACTACAATGGCCAGCTATTCCAGGAGAATAATATCTTGTATGCCGATCCTTCTTTTTTCAGGATATTTTCATTCAACCTGCTCAAAGGCAAAGCTGCAACTGTATTGAATTCACCGGATAAGATATTGGTTACGCAAACCACAGCTAAAAAATATTTTGCCGATGCCGATCCTATCGGGAAGCTCTTAAAAATTGGTGATAAAAATTATACCGTGTCCGGCTTAACTACCGATGCGCCAGGCAATTCCCAAATAAAGTTCGATTTTATTATGTCGTTCAGTAACCTGAGAGCTTCCAAAGAGGAAATATGGTGGTCGGCAAATTACACCACCTACCTGTTGCTTCACCATAAAGAACAGGCACAGCCTCTGCAAAAACAGATCACTGATTACATGAATAAGATCAGTAAAAGCGAATTGAAGCTGGATGGCAATCAATATCTGACTTATCACCTCGAACCATTAACCAGTGTTCATTTACACTCCAATCTATCCGGTGGTTTGGAGCCAAATGGCAGTGTGATGTACATTTATATTTTGATGATTGTCGCCATATTGATACTGGTTATTGCCTGCGTAAACTACGTCAACCTTTCCATAGCACAGTCTGCCGGCCGCGGTGCCGAAATAGGTATCCGCAAAGTATTAGGCGCCGCGAGGCAACAATTATTCAGGCAGTTTATTGGTGAATCCATCTTTGTTACAGCTATCGCCTTAGTATTAGCGTTTGCCCTGGCTATTTTTATGTTGCCCTTATTTAACCAGCTATCAGGCAAGCAGCTCACTACCGGTTACCTGCTTGATCCTGTAATCTTGATCTGCCTGGCCACACTGGGATTGATCATCGGCTTTACCGCAGGCGCCTACCCTGCGTTGCTGTTATCAAATGTCAACCTGTCAAAAATATTAAAATCAGGTTTCTCTTTTACATCAGGCAAAAGTGTACGCAGGTCCCTTATCATATTCCAGTTTGTTATATCTATTTTCCTGATCATCACTACGGTAATCATATTGCAGCAGTTATCCTATATCCGCAGTAAAGATATTGGCTATAACAAAAGCAACGTGGTGGTTTTACCGGTTGAATATAAAATGCTGCCGCAACTGGATCTGTTGAAGCAGGCTTTACGTAACATACCCGGTGTGGAGGGTGTAGCCGCGGCAAATAATGAGCCTATTAATGTCGGCTGGGGCGATGGCATACATACCAATGATGGTAAAGATATCTCGGTAAATGCTCTGCCTATGGATGAGGATTTTATTAAGACCATGCAGCTGAAGATAGTTGCCGGTACTGATTTTACCCGCGGCGACATGGCGCTGATGGATACAACCAACCATAATAAGAACTTTAAATATGCATTTATGCTGAACGAAACAGCAGCAAAGGCATTAGGATGGACACCAGAGCAGGCCATAGGTAAGGAGATTAGTAAAGGTGAATCAGGCAGGGTGAAAGCAGTGATCAAAGATTTTCATTTCAAATCTTTCCACGATCCGATTGGCCCTTTATTAATATTCCTGGATCACGAACAAACCCAGAATTTATTTATACGGATATCCGGCGATAATACTGCAGCTGCAATACAAAACATGGAAAAAGTGTGGAAAGAACGCATAAACTACCGGCCTTTCGAGTATCGTTTCCTGGATGAAGACTATGATGCCTTATATCGTACCGAGCAACGCACAGCAGGTATATTCAGCACATTTTCAACATTAGCCATCGTATTGGCTTGTTTGGGTTTATTTGCCATCACAGCTTTCACTGTAGTGCAGCGCACCAAAGAGATCGGCATCAGGAAAGTGCTGGGTGCAAAAATATCCGCTATTATCCTGCTGATCGCTAAAGATTTTTTATGGCTGGTTATCATCGCAACGGCAGTAGCATCGCCAATTGCCTGGTATGTAGCCACTAAATGGCTGCACGATTTTGCCTACCGCATAACCATACACTGGTGGATATTTGTCGTTGCAGGAGCGGCCTCATTGATTGTGGCAGCAGTAACTATAAGCGTGCAGGCCATTAAAGCTGCATTGGCAAACCCGGTTAAGAGTTTGAAGACGGAGTGATTTAGTGAGTGGTGAATGGTGAGTAGGACAGATCAGCGCAATCATTCAATCAAAGTAATCAACGGTTCAGACAATTTAGAGTTTAGAAATCAGGATTTAGAATTTAAAAAATATGTTAAAAAACTATTTCAAGATTGCCTGGCGTAATTTATTACGGCACAAAAGAATGACCATCATTAATGTAGGTGGCCTTGGTATCGGCATGGCTGCAACCGTGCTGATCGTGCTTTGGGTGCAAAATGAATTGAGCTTTGATAAGGATCAGCCGGGTGCGGAGAATATATACCGGTTAACATCTAAGATCAATGTTTCAAAAAATGAAACCTGGATATGGGAAAGTTCTCAGTATATATTGGCGGATTTCGCGAAAAGGGAAGTGCCTGAAATAGAAAGGATGACGCGGATGAGACCGAAAACTTATGACGCATTAAACATGCGTTACGGAGGAAAGATCATATCAGAAAAGCAATCGGCTTTTGTTGATGATCAATGGTTTAATGTATTTCACTATGATTTTATTGAAGGTTCGGCCCAATCATTTAATAAAAACCCTTTCAGTCTCATCCTAACCGCCTCAACCGCAAAAAAATATTTCGGCAAAGAAGATGCAATAGGAAAAGTCTTGCGGATAGATACCATCAATTACCAGGTTCAGGCTGTGGTAAAAGATAACCCGGCAAACTCAAGCTTTCAATATAATGTACTTATCCCCATGTCTGCCGAAATGGCCAATCCAGATACCAAAAAGAACAACCTACAGTGGGGGAATTATAATTATATCAGCTTTTTGAAGTTAAAACAGGGTTCAAGCAAAGCCATTGTAGCAAACAAACTGGTCAAAATATTACATCAGAATAAAAAAGATGAAGGGGCTCTTTACAGCCTGGAGAAACTAACAGATATCCACTTTGAGAATGATCTCCAAAACTCATCGTTTGCTCACAGCAACCGCGCCATTGTTAATGTTTTTATCATACTGGCAGGGCTATTATTGATCACCGCCTGCATAAATTACGTAAACCTAACTACCGCACGTGCCAGCATCCGTTCAAAAGAGGTAAGCATCCGCAAAATAGTTGGTGCCGACAGGCTGCATTTATTTGGCCAGTTTATGTCCGAGTCGTTTGTGGTTAGTATGCTGGCTTTAATACTCGCTTTATTATTAGTACAGTTTAGCCTGCCGTGGTTCAGGTCATTTACCGGCAAGGAGTTTGAGCAGCCATTATATTCGTTAACCATTTGGCTGATGATAGGCTCAACTTTGCTCGTTTCATTCCTGCTAAATGGTTTGTATCCCGCTATGTTATTATCTTCTTTTCAGCCCTTAAATGTTTTTCGTGGTAAAAATCTCCTGAATTTTAAAGATTCCGGCCTTCGCAGGGTGTTGGTTGTGGTACAGTTTACCATATCGGTTATTTTAATCATCGGCACACTGGTTATTTATACTCAGTTGCGCTATATGCAAAAGGTTGACCTTGGCTATGATAAATCGCAGGTATTTTCATTTACATTCCCCTGGTGGAAAATACATGGGATGAATTATGACAAAAGCGCGGCCTTGCTAACCACCGTGAAACAGGAACTAAAAGCACAAAGCGCTATCGCTGATGTTTCTTTGGCGGGCGGCGGACTGGTTAATTTCGGCAATCTAAGTTCAGGCTCCTATGATTGGAGTGGCAGGCCAAAGGATTTCAATCCTTCCATGGCGCCCCTACAGGCTGACCCCGATTTTCAGCAGATGATGCATATCAAAGTAAAAGAAGGGCGATGGTTCAATACCGATAAATCAGACACACATAACGTATTACTTAATGAAACCGCAGTGAAGCTGTTTAATATCCCAAAACCGCTTATCGGTCAGCGGTTTTTTCATCAGGGCGATACCGGTGTTGTTGTGGGTGTGATAAAGGATTTTCATTTCAAAAGCCTGCACGAAAAGATAGGCCCTATGTTGATCACCAACGGTACAGGGTCAGGAATTTATATTAAAACTGTGCCCGGTAATACTGCCGCATCAATATCGGCCGTACAAAAAGTATGGCAAAAATTCTTCCCGGATGAGCCATTCACTTATGACTTTTTGGATGAAAGCTACAACAACCTGTATAAAACAGAACAGCAATCGTCTTTGCTTATTAGCTTGTTTGCGGGCATTGCTATTTTTGTTTCGGCATTAGGCTTGCTTGGCCTGGCCGCTTTTGCTGCCGAACAAAAAGTGAAAGAAATAGGCATTCGGAAGGTATTGGGAGCTACAGTTCAGCAAATTATCACGTTGCTTTCCGTCGATTTTATAAAAATGGTAATTATTGCCAGTGTTATTGCTTTCCCGATTGCCTGGTGGGCCATGAATAAGTGGCTGCAGGATTTTGCTTATAAGATCAGCCTGTCCTGGTGGATATTCCTGCTTGCGGGAGGTGTGGCGCTTACCATAGCCTTAATAACAGTGTGTATGCAGGCAATAAAAGCAGCCATGGCCAATCCAGTGAATAGTTTGAGAAGTGAATAAACCTCACCCTGCCCTCTCCAAAGGAGAGGGTTTGAAAAGGTTGTTAATAAATGAATTCAATAAACTAATTTAAAAATCCCTCCCCTTAGGGGAGGTTAGGAGGGGGTTATGATCAAAAACTACATTAAAATAGCCTGGCGCAATTTGATACGTCAAAAGCTATTCAGCATCATCAACATTTCGGGATTAGCTATCGGGCTGGCAGTTTGTATGCTTATTATGCTGTATGTAGCACATGAGCATAGCTACGATACCTTTCATAAAAACGCTGAGCGCATATATATCCCGCGTGCCCAGCTAAAAATAGGTGGCAGCGTAATGAATATGGCCTACATGAGCTTTGCCACTGGTCCCATAGTCAAACAAAGCCAGCCGGCCGTGGAAGATTATATTCGCACCATGGGCTATTTCAGGCCGATCACTGTTTCTAACCCTTTGGCGCCGCAAATTAAGTTTTCAGAAAGCAAGTTGTTGTTCGCTGATCCGGGTTTTTTTAAGTTTTTCTCTTTTAAGCTATTATCCGGCAGTGTTGCGGATGCGTTGAGCAGGCCATTTTCTATGGTTATATCCAAAGATATGGCTAAAAAGTACTTCGCCGGACAAGATCCGGTAGGTAAAACGCTAACCATAAAAACAGATAGCGCATATACCTACCAGGTGACAGGCGTAGCCGAAAATGCACCGTCAAATTCATCCATCGACTTCAATTTTGTAGCATCAGGCATGAGCCTGGTATCCATGAAAGAGGGTAAAAACTACACAGGTCAGCAAGAGATCGGTCCGGGCTCATTCAGTGTTTACCTGTTGTTGAAAGATAGTAAGGATACATCTTTGGTAGTACGCAGTATGCAATCCATCATCAAAGGGAACAAGCAAAGCTTTGATGATGAGAAATTTTCATTGAAAACTATAGTGGATACCCACCTGAAAAATAATTATGACGATTTATCGAATACCAAATACCTCATCATATTCCCGCTGGTGGCTTTATTGATCCTGTTACTGGCCCTGGTGAATTACATGAGCCTGTCAACCGCACGGGCAACCCTTAGGGCAAAAGAGGTTGGTATCAGGAAAGTAGCAGGGGCAGGTCGTAAAACCATAGCCGTGCAGTTTTATATCGAGTCGACCCTATTTGCTTGTTTATCATTTGTGCTGGGTTATATATTATGCTACCTGGCCAAACCCGTATTTCTGAATGTCCTGGAATTGAAAATAGATAACTCCTTTTTCTACAGCCCAATAGTTTTAGAATTAGCGGGTGTGCTGTTGCTGATAACCGTTTTAGTAGCCGGCAGCTATCCTTCGTTGGTATTGTCTGCCTTTAAGCCTGTCGTCACCCTGAAAGGAAAAATGAGTAAGCAGGCTGGCGGCATCACCGTTCGCAAGATATTTACTACACTTCAATTCACCATATCTGTTGGCCTGATAGTTTGCGGGATCATCATCGACCGACAGCTCTATTACTTCAGGCACGCGGATACAGGCTTTAACAGGGAGAATGTAGTTATGATACCTGTAAATAGTAATATCGGTAATAATTACGCGGCGTTTAATCGGGATATCAAAGCGCTAGCGGGTGTAAGCAGCGTTGCTACCTCACGCTATGGCATGTTCAGCGGCTACGATATGTATTCTATAGAGGGGAAAACCTCAAAAGATATCGTAATGCTTAATTCCCTTTCCGTTGATGAACACTTCATATCCATCCTGGGTTTAAAATGGAAGTATCCACCTGCGCCACATACGCAATTGGGTACTGGGAATAAGCTAGTGATCAATGAAAAAGCGATTGAAAAATTACATCTCCCGGCGAACCCGGTTGGCACCTTTGTTAAATCAGGTAATAATCAGGTAGAAATTGCGGGAGTGGTGAAGAATTTCAATTTCGGGTCGATGCAATATGCCATAGAACCGCTTGGACTTTTCATGGCTCCTGATACAACACGGTTCTGGGGTAAAGTGGGTTGCAATCTCTTTGCAAAAGTTAAACCGCATACCAATCTGCCAACGCTGCTTAATTCCATGCAAAGCATCTATAAAAAGTACGATCAGGATACACCTTTCAACTATACTTTTATGGATGATGCCTTTAATAAGCAATACAAGGCCGAAGACCGCCTGGCTTCCATATTCAGCGCATTTACCGGTATCACCATATTACTGGCCAGCATGGGCCTGTTTGGCCTGGCAGCCTTCACTATTGAGCAGCGCACCAAAGAAATAGGAGTGAGGAAGATATTAGGCGCAAGCTTATCATCCATAGCTTCATTATTATCTGCCGATTTCCTGAAATTGGTATTGCTGGCTATTTTGATCGGATCGCCAATAGCGTGGTGGGCCATGCACAAATGGCTGCAAAATTTTGCCTACCGCATCGATATCCAGTGGTGGATGTTTGCGTCTGCTGGTTTATTAGCCGTGATTATAGCCATTATAACCATCAGCTATCATGCATTAAGGGCAGCTATTGCGAATCCTGTGGATAGTTTGAGGAGTGAGTGAGCCCCACCTAGATCCTCCCCGGAAGGGAGGACTTAAATAGAATAGAAAGTGTCTCCCCGCCAACCGGCGGGGGAGATTTAGAGGGGGCTACTGTATCGTTTCCGAACATATAGTGTTACAAATACGAACATATTCGTAAATCATATATGTTTTTAATATATTGATTATCAACTGATTGATATTTTGGTACATTGTTTACTGTTATTAACCAAATTAAAATTTTATGCTGAAAAGTTATTTCAAAATTGCATGGCGCAATATTGTCCGTCACAAGGCCTATGCAGCTATTAACATTTCGGGTTTAACTGTTGGTATTGCAGCCTGCCTGCTCATATTTGTTGTAATACAGTATGAGTTGAGCTTTGAAACCTTCAGGCCCAATATTAAAAATATATACCACGTAGTAACCCAGCAAAAGCGCGAAGAAGGCTTTTCTTTTAATCCCGGCATACCGGTCCCATCAACCGAAACCTTGCGCCTTGATTTCCCCGACACAAAAGTTGCTGCCATAAACTCCAGCTACGGAAGCCAGATCACCGTGCCAGAAAATGGCTCGGCCGGCAGTGCCAGCGATAAAAAATTTACAGAGAACGTTGGGGTAATGTTTATGGAGCCCCAGTTTTTCGATATTTTCAAGGCTGACTGGCTGGACGGCAATGCATCCGTGTTGTCTAAACCGGATATGGTAGTGATAGATAAGAGCAGTGCAACAAAATACTTTGGCGACTGGAAAAAAGCGATGGGCAAATCGCTGAAAATGGATAACCTGCTGAATTTAAGGGTTGCGGGCATTATAGATGACGCAAAACCTAACAGCGATTTTCCGATCAAAGTGCTGGTATCCTTTATCACCTGGAAAAACCACCCCAACGATTACAATTATAATAACGACTGGCATTCTATCAGCAGCAACCACCAGGTTTTTATGCAATTGCCGGCCAACCAATCACCAGACAGGATCAACAACCAGCTCAAAACATTTAGTCACCGCCATGCTGGCGAAAAGGGGAAAATTGGCAGTATCCAATTTCTACAGCCTTTAAGCGAAATGCATTTTGATACCCGCTTTGGTAATACCATTGGAGATCATCAAACTAAAAAGTCAAATCTGCAGACCTTATCATTTATAGCCATTCTCATCATTATCATGGCGTCTATCAACTTCATCAACCTGTCCACCGCGCAATCGGTAGGCCGGTCAAAGGAAGTCGGTATTCGCAAAGTGTTGGGAAGCAGCCGTAAGCAATTGATAGGACAAGTAATAGGCGAGACCGCTATCATAGTCATGCTTTCCGTTTGCCTGTCCATTATACTTGCCGAACTGGCATTGCCCTATCTTAAAAATGTAGCCAGCGTTCCTGATAGTATAGGGTTGTTCAATACAGGCAGCGTATTGTTCTTAATCATAGTTACCGTTGCCGTCATCCTTTTATCAGGAGTATATCCATCAATGGTGGTATCCGGGTTTAAGCCCGTATTGGCCTTAAAAAACAAGATCACAGCAGCTTCTATCGGGGGCATCCCATTACGCAGGGTATTAGTAGTAGCGCAGTTTGCTATTTCACAGCTTCTGATCATCGGTACTATAATCGCTGTAAAACAAATGAACTATGTAAATGAAGCTGATCTTGGTTTCAATAAAAATGCTTTATTAATTATTCCTGGATCTACCGATAGCCTCAGTCTGCAAAAGATCGCGTCTTTTAAACAGCGTCTTTTACAAAGCCCTGACGTCCGCGCGGTTAGTTTTGTTTCCGACGTGCCATCATCCGAAAACAACTGGGGTACCAATTTCTATTTCGATAATTCCCCAAAAGAAAATGGTATTACCACCTTTTTAAAATATGGTGATGCTGATTATTTTAAAACCTTTGGTTTGCAATTTGTAGCCGGCAAAGGCTATGATCAAACCGATACGGCCAGGCAGGTTGTTGTAAATGAAACTTTCCTTTTGAAGCTGGGTATTAAAAATCCGGAAAAGGCCATTGGTAAAACAGTGCGTTTGGGTGGTGGTAAATCACCCTGGCTGCCTATAGTTGGTGTGGTGAAGGATTTTAAAACCAATACATTGCGGGAGGCTGTTAAGGCAATAGTGATTTCTCCGCGCAAAGCATTCCAGGGAGAAGTCGCCATAAAAATACAAACCAACAATCTGCACACCTCGGTTGCCAACCTGCAAAAACAATGGGAAAACACCTATCCCGAATATGCTTATAACGGTTATTTTCTTGATGAAAATATAGCGCAGTTCTATAAACAGGAAAATCAGCTGGCGTTGACCTATAAAATATTTGCCGGTATAGCTGTATTGATCTCGTGTCTTGGTTTGTATGGCTTAGTTTCATTTATGGTAGTTCAACGCACCAAGGAAGTTGGCGTGCGCAAGGTGCTTGGTGCTTCTGTGGCGAGCATAGTCTACCTGTTTTCCAAAGAATTCATCATACTGATAGCCCTGTCTTTCGTTATTGCGGTGCCGGTTGGATGGTATGTAATGACCGGTTGGCTGCAAAGCTTTGTATACCGCATCCCGATAGGTGTTGATGTATTCGTATTAGCTATCGTATCATCCATTTTACTGGCCTGGTTTACTGTGGGCTACAAAGCGATCAGGGCATCCCTGGCAAATCCGGTGAAAAGTTTGAGAAGCGAATGATCAGTTAGCAATACCAATGAACAAATAACCTAACCCATGATACGAAACTACATTAAAACCACCTTACGCAGCCTGTTAAGGAACAGGTCGTACAGCTTTTTAAATATCACCGGGCTGGCTATAGGCATTGCCTGTGCTTCGCTGATATTTTTATGGGTGCAGGATGAACTCACTTTCAATCACAATTTCGAAAAGCGGGACAACCTGTACAAGATATATGAAAACCAAACCTATGAGGGGAAAATATCTACATTCCATGCCACACCCGGCTTAATGGCCAAATCGATAGTAACCGATATACCCGGCATAAAAAATGCCGCAAGATTAAGCGGTACCAGCGCCTCGCTGTTTTCAATGGGTGATAAATTTATTAACGAGCAGGGTGATTATGCGGATAAAGAAATATTATCCATGCTAAACATCCCTTTTGTACATGGTAATGCTGTAAATGCCCTGAAGGAATTACATGCTGTGGTTATTAATGAAACTATGGCCAAAAAATTCTTTGGAGATGCAGATCCCGTAGGCAAAACCCTGAAAATGAACAACGACAAAAACTTCACTGTTACCGGTGTTTTTAAAGATCTGCCTAAAAATTCAACCCTTCAGTTTCACTGGCTGGTGCCGATGCAAAATATAGATCATACCCAGCCCTGGATGACCATGTGGGGGGCCAACTGGGCACGTACCTATGTTGAATTGGAGCCATCAGCCAATGTAACCGTTGTTAATCAAAAATTAAAAGATTACATACATTCCAAAGCAGAACATAATACAACGGTTTGCTTCCTGTTTGCGATGAACGATTGGAACCTGCACGATAATTTTGTTGATGGCAAAATGAGTGGCGGCAAAATTCAATATGTAAAGATATTCTCATTCATCGCCTGGATCATCCTGCTGATCGCTTGTATCAATTTCATGAACTTGTCTACAGCACGGTCTGAACAGCGCGCCAAGGAAGTTGGTGTACGCAAAGTTATGGGAGCAGGGAAAGGCAAACTGATCGGCCAGTTTATCGGCGAGGCGGTTATTATGTCCTTTATCTCGGTTATTTTGTCTGTGGGCATTATTTATACTGCAATGCCATCGTTCAACAATTTGGTACAAAAAGAGCTTGCTGTTGATTTATTTACGCCATCGCATTTGATCTACCTGGTAATTATCGCCCTGGTTACGGGTATATTGGCCGGCAGCTACCCGGCATTTTATCTTTCATCATTTAACCCGATCACCGTGTTAAAGAACATGAAGATCAAATCAAGCACCGGGTCAGCCTTTATCAGGAAGAGTTTGGTGGTGATACAGTTTTCGATTTCCATATTCCTTATTATCGGTACGGTGATTATTTATCAACAGATACAGCATGTTAAGGGCAGAGAGTTAGGGTATAGCAAAGAAAACCTCATCTACATCAACACACAGGGTAAAATGGTTGAACATTTTAGCGCCATATATAACGATCTGAAACGCACAGGCGTGGTTGAAAATGCCGCTTTAAGCGATGATCCTGTATTAGAGGTAGGTAGCAATACCGACAACTATAGCTGGGAAGGCAAGGACGCGACAAAAAATCCGCTGATCAGTTGGGAGAAAGTGAGTCCGCAGTTTTTGCCGACAATGGGTATGAAACTGGTTGCCGGCCGGAATTTTTATAGCGATGCCAAAACAGACAGCAATAATGTGATTATAAACGAAGCATTTGCCAAGCAAATGGGTAAAGAGGGCAGAGTTGGTGGAATAATCCGTGACGGCGATAAAAAGGCTTACCAGGTAACCGGCATTGTAAAGGACTTTTTGTATAATGATATGTATGCCGCCGGCGCGCCTGTTTTGCTGTACTGTAAAGAGTCAGAAAACAGGGTATTGAGTATCCGCCTTAAACAAAACACCAACCTCCAAGCAGCATTGGGTAAAGTTGGGGAAGTGATGAAAGTTGATAACCCCGGCTATCCTTTCGAATACAAATTCATCGATGATGACTTTAACCAATTATTTAAGACGGAAAACTTAACAGGCACGTTAGCAGGTGTTTTTGCATCACTGGCAATTTTCATATCCTGCCTGGGCTTATTTGGATTAGCAGCTTATACTGCTGAACGACGGATAAAAGAGATCGGTATTCGTAAAGTGTTGGGTGCTTCTGTTTCAGGTCTCGCAGGCTTACTGTCAAAAGATTTCATGAAGCTGGTAGGCATCTCCTGCATCATTGCTTTCCCGGTTGCCTGGTGGGTGATTAATCACTGGCTGCAAAGCTACCAATACCGCGTAACGGTCAACTGGTGGGTATTTGCCATAGCAGGAATTTTAGCCATGCTGATCGCCTTAACGACGGTTAGTTACCAAGCCATAAAAGCAGCTTTGACCAACCCGGTGAAGAGCTTGAGAAGTGAATAAACCTCACGCTGCCCTCTCCAAAGGAGAGGGTTTGAAAAGGTTATTAATAAAAGAAATATACCAATAAACTAATTTAAAATTCCTCCCCTTTGGGGAGGTTAGGAGGGGTCCATGATACGTAACTACATTAAAACCACCCTGCGCAGCTTGTTAAAAAACAAGTCGTACAGCTTTCTGAATATTGCAGGCCTGGCTATCGGCATTACCTGTGCCTCGTTGATATTCTTATGGGTACAAGATGAGATAACGTTTAATCATAACTTCTCCAAACGCGATCACCTGTATAGGGTGATGGAAAATCAGCATGTAAATGGCGTTTCTTATACCATTGGCACTTCGCCTGAACCTATGGGCAACGCTATCAAGGCGGAAATACCGGGAATAAAAAACACCATGCGTAAAAGCTGGAACATGGATGAGCTATTTGTTTTAGGTGATAAGTCCATTAATGAAAATGGCGCCTATGCCGATCCGTCCATTTTTTCTATGCTGACGCTTCCATTTGTTTATGGTAACCCAAATGAGGCATTTAAAGAGACCCATTCGGTGGTGATCAGTGAAACTATGTCGAAAAAGTTTTTTGGCGACAAAGACCCCGTGGGTAAAACGATACTGCTGAACGCGAAGCAGAATTATAGCGTTGATGGCACCTTTATCATCAGCGGCGTGTTTAAAGATCTCCCCAGTAATTCTACTTTTCAATTTCAATGGCTTTCAGCATTTGACTTATGGGTAAACAAGAATTCGTGGCTGAGGGGTCAATGGGGAAATAACCTCACTGAAACTTATGCCGAAGTGCAGCCATCCGCAAATGTTAATTCCATTGATCAAAAACTGAAAAATTACCTGGCGGGCAAGAATAAAGGCAATACCAATCAATTGTTCCTGTTCCCGATGAACGACTGGAACCTGCACAATAACTTTACCGATGGTAAAGAGGATGGCGGAAAAATAAGATATGTTAAACTATTTTCAACCATTGCCTGGATCATCCTGCTGATCGCCTGTATTAATTTCATGAACCTATCCACCGCCCGCTCTGAGCAAAGAGCAAAAGAAGTGGGCGTACGCAAGGTAATGGGCGCAGGCAAGGGCAAATTGGTTGGCCAGTTTATCGGCGAATCGCTGATCATGTCATTTATAGCAGTATTGGTAGCTGTGGCGTCACTTTATTTGCTATTGCCAGCATTCAATGGTCTTGTAGAAAAACAACTCACAATCGAGCTATTTAATCCCATTCACCTCGGGTTTTTAATAGGAATCGGAGTTATTACGGGCTTAATAGCCGGCAGCTATCCTGCATTTTACCTGTCATCTTTCAACCCGGTATATGTGCTTAAGGGCATCAGGGTAAAAGCGGGATCGGGTGTGAATTTTATACGCAAAGGATTAGTGGTATCCCAGTTTGTGATATCTATTGTGCTTATCATCAGCACCATCATTATTTATCAGCAGGTAAATCATGTTAAGGCCCGCAACCTGGGCTATAATAAGGACAACCTGATCAATATGAATTTGCAGGGTGATTTGAAGGACCATTATAGCAGCGTTAAGAATGACCTCTTATCTACCGGGGTGGTTGAAAACACAACAATGAGCCAGTTCCTTGCTGTGCAGATCTACTCATCGACCGATGAATTTAAATGGCAGGGAAAAGATCCCAACAATAAGGTAGTCGTTAATCTCAACCTCGTGGCACCCGATTATATTAAAACAATGGGTATAAAGCTGCTTGAAGGCCGCGATTTTTATACCGAATCGAGGGTTGACAGTACAAATATTATCATCAATCAAAGCCTGGCCAAAAAGATGGGTAAAATGGGCCATTTAGGCAGTACTATTATCAGTGGCCAATTTCAATTGAAAGTAGTAGGTATTGTGAACGATATGATCTACAATAATATGTATGGTGAGGCTGCGCCATTTATGCTGATCTGCAACCCCGGTAACGTCAACAGTTTAACCATACGAATAAAGCCCGGTACAGATATTTCACAGGCTATTGAGAAAATAGGCAATGTGATCAAAAAAGATAATCCTGGTTACCCGTTCGAGTATACCTTCATGGATGAAGAATTTGCCAAACTGTTCAAGAGCGAAACGCTGGTAAGCAAACTGGCGAGTGTTTTTGCCGTGCTGGCTATTTTCATTTCATGCCTGGGTTTGTTCGGCCTGGCAGCATACACAGCAGGCAGAAGGATAAAAGAAATAGGCATCCGTAAGGTTTTGGGCGCATCGGTATCGGGATTGGTGAGTTTGCTTTCAAAAGACTTTCTCCAATTGGTCGCCCTATCGTGCCTGATCGCTTTCCCGGTTGCCTGGTGGGCTATGAGCAAATGGCTGCAGGATTATCAGTACCGTATCGAGATCCATTGGTGGGTATTTGCCACGGCAGGCGTGCTGGCCTTGGTGATCGCGCAGGTTACGGTGAGTTTCCAGGCCATTAAAGCGGCATTGATCAACCCGGTTAAGAGTTTGCGGAGTGAGTGATTGTTTTAAGGTGAAATGTTGTAACGTTTCCATTTTGATAGAGTTTAGAGCTTAAATTAAACTAACAAATAAAAGTCCTCCCTACAGGGGGGATTTAGGAGGGGCTTATGCTAAAAAATTATTTAAAGATCGCCTGGCGCAATATGCTGAACAACAAGGTTTACAGCGCGCTTAATATTGTTGGGCTTGCCGCCGGGATGGCTGTAGCTTTGCTGATCGCCTTGTGGGTATTTAATGAATATTCATACGATAAGTTTTTCCCGAACTATACGCAGCTGTACCGGGTTGAAATGAATTTTACCAGCCAGCACGATGGCGAGCATACGCAAACCGCGGTTGCTATCCCTTTGGCTGATGTGCTAAGGAAAGAAATCCCCGAAATTAAACACGTTGCCGAAACTGATTGGGTAGGCTGGCAATGGCATGATCTGCTGGTAGGCGAGAAGAAGCTATACCTTGGCGGTGGAGCTACTCATGCTGATTTTTTAAAAATGTTTCAGTACCCCTTTATCCGGGGAAACGCGAATTCCGCTTTTAAGGATGCCTATTCCATCGTGCTGACAGAATCTACCGCGAAAACTTTATTCGGGAATACCGACCCGATGAACAAATATGTTCGCTTTGATAATCAACAGAATTTACGGGTTACGGGTGTTATTAAAGATATCCCTCAAAATGCTACACTGCAGTTTAGCTATCTTACTCCTTTCAGCTTTAAGGAACAAACTGAAAGCTGGATGAAGACTGCCCGCGTCACCTGGACTAACAACTCCTTTAATATGTTTGTGGAACTGCAGCCGGGAGTTACTTATGCCCAGGTTGCCCCTAAAATAAAGGATATCGTTTACAAGCGTTCACCTCAAATGCGCGCGGCCAAACCGGAAGTGATATTACATCCATTGAAAGACTGGCATTTATATACTGATTTTAAAAATGGCAAAGCCGTTGGTGGCTTTATTGAATATGTGCGTATGTTCAGCATTATTGGTATACTGGTATTGCTGATCGCCTGTATCAACTTCATGAATTTGTCTACAGCCCGTTCTGAAAAACGTGCGCGTGAAGTAGGGGTAAGGAAAGCCATCGGCTCGCAACGCAGCGACCTGATCTTCCAGTTCTTAACGGAATCTATCCTCATCACCTTTGCCGCGTTTATATTATCGGTGGTTTTTGTTCAGTTAGCGTTGCCATCATTCAATACGTTAACGGGCGTCTCCATCAGCATCCCTTATGCAAACCCGCTTTTCTGGCTCGCCATGATCAGTTATGTCTTGATCACCGGATTATTAGCCGGCAGCAGGCCTGCATTTTATTTATCATCTTTCAACCCTGTCAAGGTATTAAAAGGCAGCATCCAGGTAGGAAAAGCCGCTGCATTGCCACGTAAAATGCTGGTGGTGCTCCAATTTACATGTTCCATTGCTTTAATTATCAGTACGGTCATTGTTTACCAGCAAATTCAATACGCTAAAAGCAGGCCGACAGGCTACAGCGCCGCCCGCCTGATGATGACCGATATGAGTGGCGACTTAAGCGATCATTATGACGCGCTGAGAAATGACCTGTTAGCCACCAGGATGGTTGAAGATGTGGCCAAAGCTTCAAGCCCGGTTACCAATATTTATAGTCACCAATCGCTTGATAAATGGCCGGGTAAAAATGCGGGGGATGAGTCGGTGAATATTGGTTCTATATCTGTCTCCGACAATTACTTTAAAACATTAGGCATGACCATAAAGGAAGGGCATGATTTCTCAAGCAATTGGGCTACCGATACTTTAAATGTGATATTAAATGAGGCCGCGATAAAACGCATCGGCCTAAAAAATCCTATCAACCAATTGATAACCTGGAACGGTATGTCACAACCCGCGCGTATAATCGGTGTAGTGAAGGATGCCTTAATGGAGTCGCCGTTTACACCTGTTCAGCCGGCAATTTTCAATCATGGGCGCGGAGGCAATAACATTATGTACCGCTTATCAGCCAATGCCAATACGCATGACGCTATTGAAAAGATCACTAAAATTTTCAACCAGTACAATCCTGCCTACCCTTATATCTACCAGTTTGTTGACGAAGAATATAACCATAAATTCAACCTGGAAATGCTGGTGGGCAAACTGGCCGGTGTTTTTGCCGGACTGGCCATCTTCATATCCTGCCTGGGCCTGTTTGGTTTGGCAGCCTACGTAGCCGAGCGACGCACCAAGGAGATTGGCATCCGCAAGGTATTAGGAGCATCCATCGCACAGGTGTGGTTATTACTGTCGCGCGATTTTATTGTGCTGGTGGTGATCAGCTGCCTTATTGCATCGCCGGTAGCTTTATATTTTCTGAGCGGCTGGCTGCAGAAATATGATTACCGCATCAGCATTGGCCCCGGTGTATTTTTACTGGCGGGATTAGCAGCTATTATGATAACCTTGCTTACCATCAGTTTCCAGGCCATTAAAGCAGCGCTGACAAACCCGGTGAAGAGTTTGAGAAGCGAGTAAACCTCACCCTGCCCTCTCCAAAGGAGAGGGTTCGAAAAGGTTATAATACAAAGAGTTTAACAATTAAGTTAAAAATTCCTCCCCTTTGGGGAGGTTAGGAGGGGTCCATGATACGAAACTACATTAAAACCGCCTGGCGGAACCTGATGCGTAATAAGAGTTACGCGACCATTAACATTATCGGTTTGGCAATCGGCATAGCTGCCTGTTTGCTTATATTCCTGATCGTCCATTTCGAAACGAGCTTTGACAATTTCCATGCGAAGAAAGATCGTATCTATCGTGTTGGTACCGCTTTTACAAACCCGGATGGTGTGCATCTGAGCGGTGGTTCTCCATTACCTATTGCGGAAGGATTAAGGATAGATTTTCCTCAGTTAAAATATGTAGCCGCCATATTTCAGAATGACGGCAGCCATTACAGCATCGGCAATAGCAGCAAAGGGCAGGTAGTGAAAAAGTTCAAGGAAGACCAGGCATATTATATCGAACCTCAATTCTTCCAGATGTTTGATTTCGGGTGGCTTGCCGGGGATAAAAAAACTGCCCTATCAGAACCCAATACCGTAGTGTTATCGCGGGATGAGGCTGATAAATTTTTCGGCAACTGGCACGATGCTATTGGAAAGATCATCCGGTATGAAAATAAAACTGATCTGAAAGTCACCGGTATATTGGAAAATTCGCCCGCCAATACCGATTTCCCTATCAGGTTGGCAATCTCCTATGCAACTATTAAGGTAAAGGGTAGTGATTTTTACGGCAATTTAAAGGATTGGGTTAGCACTTTTGGCGATCATAATTGCTATATCGTATTGCCCGATAACATGAGCGAAAGCCAGTTCAATCAGAACTTGAAAACTTTTGTAAAGAAGCACAAGCCGGCCGATTATGTGAAAGATGGCTATCAGTTGCAAGCCTTAACGGATATGCACTATAACACTGAAGTTGGTGTTTTTAGCGGTCATCCATTTGGTAAAGAACGGATAAAGATCATCAGCCTTATCGGTTTATTCCTGTTGATCATAGCCTGCGTAAACTTTATCAACCTGGCTACGGCACAGGCAGTCAACAGGTCTAAGGAGGTGGGTATACGTAAAGTGCTTGGAAGCAACCGCAACCAATTGGTGATGCAGTTCATTAGTGAAACATTGATCATTACGCTGTTTGCGGTAGTGCTGGCTATTGGCATAGCTGAAATAGCTTTGCCGTCCTTAAATAAACTACTCGAAATACAGTTAAGCAGCTCATTCCTGGCTGATCCTGTATTGTTGTTGTTTTTATTTGGAACGACTATCAGCGTGACATTGCTTGCCGGCTTTTATCCGGCGCTGGTATTATCCGGCTTTAATCCAATTGAAGCGCTTAAAAATAAAATTGCCTCAGGCCGCTCAAAGGGAATATCGCTCAGGCGCGGGTTGGTAGTATTTCAATTTTTTATTGCCCAGATATTGGTTATCGGCACCATTGTCATCATTCATCAGATGGACTTTTTCCGGAGCAAATCATTGGGGTTTGATAAGGATGCCATCATGAATGTACCTTTCCCTACAGATAGTGTAAGTAAATCCAAACTAAGTACTTTACGTGATCAGCTTTTACAGGTGCCTGGCATTAAGGATATCAGCTACAGTTTTGCAAGCCCATCGGATAATAACGGCTGGGGCAGCGATTTTAAGTACAACAATGCTCCCAAGCAAACCAATTTCAGTGCCCAGTTAAAATGGGCCGATGCCGAGTATTTCAAACTGTATAATATGAAATTTGTTGCCGGACAGGCCTATACCAAGGGCGATACGATACATGGGTATGTGGTAAATGAAGCCTTGCTGAAAAAATTAGGCGTCCGCGATCCAAAAGACGCAATAGGCAAATACATTAAATTGTGGGATGATCCAAAAAAGAATGCTCAAATTGTAGGTGTGGTGAAGGATTTCAACATCCGTTCACTCAAAAACGCAATAGACCCCGTTTTAATGAGCTCGTGGACAGCAGTGTATCAAAAGATCAACATTAAAATAGAACCTACCAACATCAACCAGACATTGGCCTCCGTTGAGCGGTTATGGAACCAAACCTACCCTGATGGCTTGTATGAATACCAGTTCCTGGATGATAAGATCGCTAATTTTTATAGGAGCGAAGATCAGCTATCGGCCCTGTGCAAAATATTTGCCGGTATAGCCATCTTTATATCCTGCCTGGGCTTATATGGCATGGTATCTTTCATGGCTGTGCAGCGCACCAAGGAGGTGGGTATCCGCAAAACATTGGGTGCATCCGTAGCAAGTATCGTTTACCTGTTTTCCAAAGAATTTACTTTGCTGATTATTATAGCCTTTGCTGTTTCGGTTCCGCTAGGCTGGATTTTTACAAATAAATGGTTACAGGATTATACCTACAAAGTACCGGTAGGCCCAGGCATATTTATACTGGCTATCGTTGTATCGGTCGCCATAGCCTGGCTCACGGTAGGCTACAAGGCTATAAATGCGGCGTTGGTTAATCCGGTAAAGAGTTTGCGGAGCGAATAAACCTCACCCTGCCCTCTCCAGAGGAGCGGGTTCGAAAAGGTTATAATAAAAGAGTATAATAACTAATTTTAAATTCCTCCCCTTTGGGGAGGCTAGGAGGGGTCCATGATAAAAAACTACATTAAAGTTGCCTGGCGCAACATTTGGAAAAACAAGGTTTTTTCAACCATCAACGTAATTGGCCTTGCTGTGGGCATGGCAGCATTTATGGTTATTATGATGTTTGTGGCTTATGAAAAGAGCTTTGACAATTTTCATACGAAAAACATTTACCGGTTAAATGAAGTGCAAACCATAGGGCAGGAGGGCGCTACACAAAAAGTCGCCCTATCTATGTTTCCTATGGGCCCTACATTAAAGCAGGAGTTCCCTGAGATAAAAAACTTTACCCGGATAAGATGGAACCAAAAATACCAGATCACACAAAACGCCAATAGAATATTCCTGCCACAGGTGTTTTTTGTTGATTCCACATTTTTAAAAATATTCGATTTCAAAGTGATACGCGGCGACAGGCAAACCGGTTTGCTAAAGCCTCATACAGCTATGCTGACCGAGTCGACTGCGAAAAAGCTATTTGGCAATGCCGATCCCATTGGCAAAACAATAACCCATTATGGTGATGATACTACCACGTTCGCGGTAACCGGTGTATTGGCTGATATACCCAAAAATTCACAATTACAATTTGAGGCTTTATTCTCATTCAGCAGTATCTATAAACCCTGGATGTTCACTAACTGGGGTGGCAATTGGTTGAACACCTATTTTGAGCTGGCGCCAAATGCCGATCCGGTGGCGTTAGATAAAAAATTTCCGGCATATCTCAAAAAATATCTCAAAGGTGATGGCTGGAAATATTATAAGCTGTTTATACTACCCTTAAAAGATGTACACGCGAACTCAGCTGATATTGGACTTGATTATATCAATTATCAAAAGTTCGACAGGAAATCCACCAATCTTTTTGCCATTATCGCGCTTATTGTATTGATAATTGCCTGTGTAAATTTCATTAATCTCTCAACAGCCCGTTCTGCGGAACGCGCCAAAGAGGTTGGTGTCCGAAAATCTATCGGGGCGCACCGCTTTCAGCTGGCCATTCAATTTCTTGCCGAAACTATCCTGATCTCTTTTATCGCGCTACTATTTGCAGTTGGCCTTGTTGAGTTGGCCCTGCCATACATAAATGGCCTGAGCGAGCGGGAAATCTCCCTTAATCTATTCGGTAGTTTAGGGACGTTAGCCACGATGCTGGGCGGAACGGTGCTAATCGGGTTAATATCAGGTATCTATCCGGCTATTTATCTTTCCTCTTTTCAGCCGGTGAAGGTTTTAAAGGGGTCGATACAAGTAGGTAAAAACAAAAGCCTGTTGAGGAATATACTGGTTGTTATCCAGTTTTCAAGCGCTGTTTTCCTGATGATAGCTACCATATTTGTATTGAGGCAGCTGAAATTTATGCAAAAACAGGATCCGGGATATAGCCGTGATCAGATAGTCAATGTTCCATTAGACGGTATTACATCGAGGAAATATGACCAGTTTAAAAATGCGCTGTCGGGCAATACACTGATCGAGGGTGTAACAGCTTCGCAGGATATTTTAGGTAGCCATCTTGACCAAACGGGAGTGGAGTTCAGACCGCATAACGGGCCAAAACAGCAATTAGGTACAACACTTTTGGTAGTGGATAGTAATTATCTCAACCTGTATAAGATCAAACTGGCGGCGGGCAAAAACTTCTCCGGCGATACGGCGCTGGATACCAGGCAATATATAGTTAATGAAGCATTAGCGCGTGAGCTGCTAAAAGATCACCCTAAAGCACCTGTATCAACTTTGATAGGTGAACATTTTGGGTTCGACTCGCTTGGCACCATAGTAGGGGTTGCCAAAAATTTCAATTTTAATTCGTTGCAATACAAGATTGAGCCGATGTTCATGATCAGCGCCAGGAAGTTTGGCTTCAGGAATGTATCGGTCAAGATCAACGGAGCCAGAACTACAGAGGCTTTGGCCTTTATCAAAGCAAAATGGAGCAGCATTTACCCGGATTATCCTTTTGAGTACCAGTTTTTGGACGATCATTTTAATGAGGTTTACAAAGCCGATAACCAGAAGAGCCAGATAGTTAGCATCCTTGCCGGGATTGCTATTTTCATATCATGCCTGGGTCTATTTGGTCTGGCATCCCATTCTGCGGAAAAAAGGGTAAAGGAGATCGGCGTAAGGAAAGTTTTAGGTGCATCAGTGCAGCGGATCGTGTTGTTGCTTTCGGGTAATTTCCTAAAGCTGGTTTTATTATCCAACCTGATAGCCTGGCCGTTGGCCTGGTATGCTATGCATAGATGGCTGTCGAATTTTGCCTACCGCATTGATATGACCTGGACCATATTTGTGATAGTCGCGGTTGTATCAGTAGTAATAGCGCTCATTACTATAAGCTTCCAATCAATTAAAGCAGCCCTTGCCAACCCTGTGAAGAGTTTGCGAAGCGAATAGGCTATGTTTTGGTTCAAAATAGGATTTGTACAAATGAATAAATAATCAATGATAAAAAACTATATCAGAATAGCCTTACGCAATTTGCAGCGCAACCGGGTTTACTCGCTAATTAATATAACAGGGCTTACCATAGGCCTTGCAGCATGTTTATTGGTAGCCACTGTAGTGATTGACGATCTTTCCTACGACCGGCAATGGAAAAAAGGTAAAGATATTTACCGGATCATCACGGTAGATAACGGTAATGTAAATGCCGCCACCAGGTTCCCGCAAAGTAATTCGGGATTGGGGCCTGAGTTAAAATATACTTTTCCTGAAGTTACTGACTATTGCAGGTTATCAGGCATTAACGATCGCATAAAAATAGGCGCCGGTAAAGATGGCTTTGTTATAAAAGCGCTTTCTACCGAGCCTTCAGTATGGAATGTATTCGACTTTACGGTTACTGGTGGCAACCCCAAAAAATTTGTGAAGGGATATGTTAACCTCGTTATTTCTGAAAAGATCAAAAAACAATTATTCCCAAAAACAGATCCAATTGGCCAGGTTGTGTATAACCTGCCAGAATTTGGCGATTCGAAACGATACCTGATCACTGGTGTGATCAAAGATATTCCTTCAAATACACATCTGCGTGCCGATGTTTTGGAAATAGTTGAGTATAGCGCCTCTGATAATATGCTCAACAAGAATGGAAACGGCTACCTTTATCAACAATATCTTTTACTTAAATCCGGCACATCAATCCCAAAATTTGAGGAAAAGGTCAGTAACTGGTATAAAAAATTTGTGACTGATGGAAAGACCACGTATTCATACCAATTTCAACCCATAAAGGATGTTTATTTACATTCAGATTTTTCAGGAGAGCAACCCATACATGGCAACATCAGGAATGTGTACATTTTTTCAGGCGTCGCAATATTGCTATTACTTATCGCCTGCATAAATTTTATAAACCTAACCACCGCCCGGGCTTTGAAGCGATTACGCGAAGCGGGAATCAGAAAAGTGTTAGGAGCCGGCAGGAAGGAACTGATAGGACAGTTCCTGTTCGAGTCACTGCTGTTCTTCGTCATTTCCTTTACGCTGGGTATATTGTTTTATAATATTTCCCTGGGCTATGTAGAACAGTTCCTCGGGCATTCACTTGCTTTAAAGTTGTATAATAACGTTGTGCTATTGATTTGCACCTGCGGTTTCGTTTTGATGATCAGTGTACTCACCGGTTTATATCCCGCTTTTTTACTTTCCGGGCGAGACCCTGCCGAAGCAATAAGAGGGAAGTATAGCCATGCCGCAGGTAGCGGAAACCTGCGCAAGGGACTTGTAGTTCTTCAATTTACCATATCCATTGCCATCATTGTTTCTGCCATCGTGGTGCGCAATCAATTACATTTTATCGACCATAAAGACCTTGGTTTTGACAAAAATAATTTACTAAATATCAATTTTAATAGTTGGGATGGGAAGGGTGGCGCCTTTAAACAGCAGGTGCTCAGATTAGCCGGGGCAGATAACGCAAGCATTGCCAATTGGGCGCCGGGCGAAGGCGGGGGTAGCATGTCGATGCAGTTTGATGATCCCGCGAAGAAAAATAATAAGATCAGGGTTTGGTATATTGAGGGCGATGCCGATTTGGCTTCAACCCTAAATTTGAAATTACAGAAGGGTAGATTGTTAGACCCTAAATTAGCCACCGATGCTGTAAATGCTGATTCCTTACGGGATAAAAAGCAATATGCCCAGGTTGACGCTCAACAATTGACGCAGCCTGTCATCCTCACTGAATATACTGCCCGTACTTTTAATATTAAACAACTAAATGCAAGAGGTAATTTTAAGGAAGGCACACCTGTAGGGATAATTAAAGATTTTAATAACGAGGATCTGCACAGCACCCTTAAACCGGTTGTTATCAGGGCGGTAGGTAACCCCAATTATGGGAATTTGCTGATCAGGGTAAAACCGGGATCGGCCAGGCCAGTATTAACAGGAGTGGAGCGTTTATGGCGGCAATTTTACCCCGGAAAGGTATTTCAATACACCTGGACGGACGAAACACTTAGAAGTCAGTACAACACCGAGCAAAAGCTTCAGCAGCTGTTCACATTTTTTAGTTTACTGGTGGTTTTTCTGGCTTGCCTTGGTTTGTTTGGTCTTGCCGCTTTCACTGCTGAACAACGAACAAAGGAAATAGGCATCCGTAAGGTGTTGGGAGCTTCAGTTGCCAATATTTCAGCTTTGTTATCCGACGAATTTTTAAAATTGATATTTGTAGCCATGACAATAGCTTCACCAATTGCCTGGTATGTCATGAATAGATGGCTGCAGGATTTCGCCTATCATATTGATATTCAATTATGGGTATTTTTAATAGCCGGTGCAGTTGCAGTATTTATTGCTTTTATAACCATAAGCTTCCAATCCATCAAAGCAGCCCTTGCCAACCCGGTGACGAGTTTGCGGAGTGAGTAGGCCCCACCTATATCCTCCCCGGGAGGGGAGGACTTAATTATTTCAATCTTTTTATTAAAAGTCTCCCCGGCAGGGGGAGATTTAGAGGGGGCTAGTGTATCATAACCGTACGCACCCTGTTACATAAGCGAACAGTACACAAAATCAACATGCATATAACTAACTGATATATAATATATTACAACTTTGGTATATTATTAATAGTTAAATGCTGAAATGAACGTTGCTGATTATTAATTTTATCGGTAATTCATTCATTTATTTAATAACAAAAAACAATCATGCTATCACTACAACACGTATCAAAATATTACCAGGTAGGCGGAAATAAGAATATTGTATTAAACGATATCAGTCTTGAAGTTGATGAAGGCGAATTTATTTCGATTATGGGCCCATCAGGGTCAGGCAAATCCACTTTATTGAATGTGATCGGGATGCTGGACGAACCTTCCGAAGGCTATCATTACTTTGTGGGCCAGGCTGTACACCAGTTAAAAGAGAAGCAACGTTCGGCCCTGTACAAGCAATATATTGGTTTTGTTTTCCAGGCTTATCACCTGATAGATGAACTTACGGTTTATGAAAATATCGAAACCCCGCTGATCTACCAGGACTATAAAGGTTCCGAGCGTAAAGCAATGGTATCCGATATGCTCGATAGGTTCCAGATCGTTGGGAAAAAGGATCTGTTTCCTGCACAGCTATCAGGCGGACAACAACAATTGGTGGGTATCGCCCGCGCGCTGATCGGCAAACCAAAACTGATACTGGCTGATGAGCCTACAGGAAATCTCAACTCTAAACAAGGAGAGGAGATCATGTCCCTATTCAGGAAACTGAATAAAGAGGACGGCGTAACCATTATCCAAGTGACCCACTCTGAAAAAAATGCGGAGTACGGAACCCGGATCATTGACCTTTTGGACGGAAAAATAAGTTCCTCAAGGAAATTCTGAACGACAAACAATATATATAACAATGCGATCTATTAAATACTTTTTAACGTTACTTTTCTTAGCAGGCAGTATTTTAGCACAGGCTCAGCAAACCGATACTTCAAAAACATTAACGCTGCAACAATGTCTCGAAATTGCTGTGAAGAATAATTTACAGGTGAAACAGAGCGGCCTTTCAGCTGAATCAGCAAAGATAGACCTTGCACAAGCAAAGGAAAATCTGTTACCCGCGATAGGAGCTAATGCAAACCGCAATCTGAGTCAGGGGCGCGGTATCAACTCGGTTACCAATACTTATGTCAATCAATCGCAAACTAACGACAGCTACAACCTTAATGGAAGCATGACTTTATTCAACGGTTTTGCCCTTCAAAATGCCATAAAATCAGCATCTCTTGCCTACCAGGCTGGAAAAATGGATTTTCAATCGGCGAAAGATGTGGTAACTGTGAATGTGATAACCGGGTATTTAGCAATTTTGAATAACCAGGAAACGTTGAACGCGACCAAAAGCCAGTTAGCAGTAGCCAAGGAAACTGTTGACAGGGCTACAACATTGGAAAACGAAGGTGCCAATAAAGCTGCATCAGATCTGACCGATTTTAAGGGACAATTGGCATCCACCCAGGTTGCTGTTGTTAATGCGGAAAATGCATTAAATTCTTCAAAACTGAATTTGTTCCAATTGATGAACATTGCTTATAAGCCAGGTACTGAATTTCAATCACTCAATGCTGAAGAGTTGACGGGCGAGTACGGATCTAATCCTGACCAGGTTTATCAAACAGCTTTGGAAAAACTGGCATCGGTAAGGGCTGCCACCTTAAGGCGTCAAAGTGCCGAGAAAAACGTTAAAGCAGTTAGGGGCCTCTTATTTCCGCAACTCTCATTAAATGGTGGATTATTTACAACCTATTCCAATACAGCAACAAAATCATCTTTTATTGATTCAGTAACCAGCGCTATCCCGGGTTTATATGTGAACTCACCGGCAGGCAAACAGGCGGTTTTTAGCACACAAGCTAATAATCTTACTCAAAAAATAAGCTACGGTGATCAGTTTAAAAATAACTATGGAACCTATGTGCAGTTAGGAATAACTATTCCTATTTTTTCAAATCGCATAAGGTATAATAATGTTTCTAAAGCAAAAATCGCTTTATTAAGTTATCAAAATATCGAAGAAAATACGAAGATACAGCTCAAGCAAAATGTAGAACAGGCTTATTATAATATGACTTCGGCCTATAGAAGATACCAGGCATTGACCGAACAGGTAAAGGCATATAGTGAAAGCTTCCGGATTTACAAGTTGCGTTTTGATTCTGGTGTATTAACTTCAGTGGATTACATTATCGCGAAAAACAACCTGGATGCCGCTAACCTTAGCCTGATCAGCGCCAGGTATGACTACTATATCGACAGTAAAATACTAGATTATTACCAGGGTAAATTATCTTTCCAATAATATTTGGTATTGATAAATATTTTCTGAAATTTATACCAGAAAACCACACCACACGATATCCGGCCAATACCATATTTTGAAGGTATTGACCGGATATTTCCATTTTTGATTGACTGCAACTTCATAAATATCCCGTAATTTTAATGGATTTTTTGTTTTACGTAAGCAACTAATTATCAGCACAGTACTTTATTTTGTGTTATTTTAATATTATCATTTGTTGTATATTTTGTATGTTTAGTATTATACTTATTGTATAAATCACACTAAATTTAAGGGCCAATAAAAGCCTCATGTTTAAAAAAGCCTTCATATTATTTAGTTTAAGCTTCTCGCTGCTTTATTTTACCGCTTACTCGCAAAAATCGGTGGATAGTGGCGTGTTCAAAATACGTTTGAATCAGGTTGGGTTTTACCCAAATGCACCTAAAATAGCTATAGTATTGACTGACAAAGAAGCTAAATTCTCTTTGCAAACTATCGGCAAAAAAACGGTATTCAGCGGTACGCTTAAAAAATCGGCACAGTCTAACTTTGCGGGAAATTATACCTGGATAGTGGATTTTTCAACTTATAATAAACCCGGAAAATATCTATTAAATGTTCCCGGAGTAGGCAATTCATATCCCTTTACTATTTCTGGCTCGGTTCATCACCAGGTAGCTACCGCGTCTCTTAAAGCTTTCTATCTTATCCGCGCCTCTATACCATTGGAAGAAAAGTATGCCGGTAAGTGGGATAGGGCAGAGGGTCATCCCGATGATAAAGTGCTGGTACATGGCTCTGCTGCCACTAAAGAACGGCCGGAGGGCACCGTAATTTCATCCCCGCGAGGCTGGTATGATGCCGGGGATTATAACAAATACATCGTCAATAGCGGGATTTCGACCTATACTTTGCTTTCACTTTACGAGGATTTTCCGGCTTATATGAAAACGGTTAAGCTGAATATCCCTGAAAGCAGTAACCAATTGCCTGATGTACTGGATGAGGCACTCTGGAACCTGCGCTGGATGCTGACCATGCAAGACCCGAATGACGGCGGCGTATATCACAAACTGACAAACGCCAATTTTGATGGGATGGAAATGCCGGATAAAGCAACCGAACCCCGGTATGTAGTACAAAAAGGAACAGCGGCTACGCTGGATTTCGCAGCGGTGATGGCGCAGGCCAACCGGATATTCAAGCAGTTCCCAAAACAACTGCCAGGATTGGCAGATTCATGTCTGAAAGCGGCCACCAAAGCCTGGGACTGGGCACAAAAGAATCCGCAGGTTATTTATAGTCAGAATACCATCAATCAAAAATTTACGCCTAAAATCATGACCGGCGAATATGGCGACCGGAATGTGAGCGATGAATTTATCTGGGCTGCATCAGAGCTTTATGTAACTACGGGGAATGATCAGTATATAAAAACTGTCAATATAATTCCGGATGACAAAATGCCATTACCATCATGGGGCCAGGTGCGTTTGCTGGGCTATTATTCTATTCTTCGGAATAATGCTCAATTATCTGTCGCCATTAAGGATTTCCCTAAGCTTAAACAGCATTTCCTGTCTTTCGCAGATAGTTTAATAAGCGGAACGGACGAAACTTCCTATAAAACGATGATGCAAAAAAAGAAATCGAATTTCATCTGGGGGAGCAGCGCAGTAGCGGCTAACCAGGGGATGGCGCTAATACAAGCCTATAAATTTTCACATGATAAAAAATACCTCAAATACGCTTTAAGCAACCTCGATTATATTTTGGGCAGAAATGGAACAGGCTACTCCTACGTAACAGGGTATGGCAGCAAACCAACTATGCATCCGCATCACCGCCCTTCAGTTGCTGATGGTATTGTTGACCCTGTGCCCGGCTTACTGTCGGGTGGCCCCAATCCAGGCATGCAGGATCATATACCTGTGCCCTCAAAAGTACCTGATGAAGCTTATGTAGATGATGACCGGGCCTATGCAGTAAACGAAATAGCCATCAACTGGAATGCCCCGCTGGCTTATTTGGCTAATGCTATTGAAGCTTTACAAAACAATATAAGTAATTAATATATAACATATTAACCTAATTTAACTAAACATATAGATTAACTAACCCCCTAATTATGAGAAAGATATCCCTGGCTATTATCAGTTTCCTTTTCCTGGCGTCGCCTGGATTAATGGCTCAAGCCCGAAAACCAACTACCAATGACATCAACAAAAAAGTGGATGCCTTAATTTCCAAAATGACGCTGGAAGAAAAGGTTGGGCAGATGACGGAAGTAACTTTGGATGTGGTATCAAAAACAAATACTCCGTCGCATCAGTTGGATGCTGATAAGTTAAAGGAAGCCATCATGAAATATCATGTGGGTTCGATACTCAATGTAATGGGGGCCGCCTACGACAGGAAACATTTGTACGAGGTTATCTCTGAAATTCAAAAAACTGCAGCTCAAGATCGTTTAAAGATCCCTGTGATCTATGGTATTGACGCTATTCATGGTGAGAATTACACCTTGGGTAGTACGCTTTTTCCGCAGGAAATAGCCATGGCCGCTACTTTCAATAGAGCTATAGCGCATAGGGCAGGAGAGATCACCGCTTATGAAGTTCGCGCCAGCTATATTCCGTGGAATTATTCTCCCGTATTAGATTTGGGTAAATCACCGCTTTGGCCACGCATTTATGAGACATTTGGCGAAGACCCTTACCTGGTAAAAACCATGGGAGCATCCATTATCAGGGGTTACCAGGGAACTGATGTGGGTGACAAATATCACGTTGCAGCTTGTATGAAGCATTATTTGGGTTATAGCTATCCGCTGAGCGGTAAAGACCGCACCCCGGCCTGGATACCAGACCGTTATATGCGCGAGTACTTTTTACCCCCATTTGCCGAAGCTGTTAAAGCTGGTGCCAAAACTATTATGATCAATTCAGGAGAGATCAATGGAGTACCTATTCACGGCAGTAAATATATGTTGACGGATGTATTGCGCGGTGAATTGCACTTTGATGGCGTTGCGGTAACCGACTGGCGCGATATCCAATATTTGCATGATCGTCACCATATTGCTGCTACCCAAAAGGAAGCGGTAATGATAGCAGTAAATGCCGGGATCGATATGAGCATGGTGCCTTATGATTATACGTTTTTTACTTATTTGGTTGAATTGGTAAAAGAAGGTAAAGTGTCGATGGCCCGCATCAACGAGGCCGTGCATCGTATATTGAAAGTGAAATATGAAGTCGGCCTGTTTGAGCGTCCTGTTGGTAACCCTGACGATTATCCTAAGTTTGGTTCTGATGAGTTCCGCAATGTGAGTCTGCAGGCCGCTACAGAGGCTATTACGCTGTTAAAGAACAATAACAATGTACTTCCGCTTAAAAAGAATATCAAAGTGCTGGTAACGGGCCCTACAGCCAATACCATGCGTTCGCTGGACGGCGGCTGGAGCTATAACTGGCAGGGTGATCTTTCGGATAAACTGGCCGTGGGTAAAAACACCATACTGAAGGCTATTGAGCAAAAAATAGGGAAGGAGAGCGTGACCTATCAGCCGGGCGCTTCATTTGACAAGGCGGAGAATATCGATGATGCAATTTCTGCCGCGAAAAAAGCGGATGTGATCATACTTTGTTTAGGCGAATTATCCTATACTGAAAACGTAGGCAATATCGATGACCTGAACCTACCTGCTGCGCAAACACAATTAGCGCTTGAACTGGCTAAAACAGGCAAACCGGTTATCCTGGTATTGGCCGAGGGTCGCCCGCGGATTGTAACCGAGGCTGAAAGTCATTCTGCAGCTACCCTGATGGCTTATTTCTCCGGAAATGAGGGCGGAGACGCATTGGCCAATATTATTTTTGGTGATGCCAATCCTTCAGGTAAATTGCCCATCACGTATCCGCGTTATACCAATTCGTTGAATAACTATTATCGTAAAAACCTGGAGAACGGCAACCCGGATGATAAACATGGCTATAATCCGCTTTATGAGTTCGGGTATGGGTTGAGTTACACCACCTTTGCTTACAATAACCTGCATATCAACAAACCTGATCTGAAAGATGGCGAAGTATTGACTATTTCCGTTGATGTAAAAAATACCGGTCAGGTACAAGGCAAAGAATCCATACTGCTTTATACCAGCCAGCTTTATGCCAGTATATCGCCCGATACTAAGCGTTTGAGAGCCTATACCAAGATCGATCTTAAACCGGGCGAAACAAGAACAGTGACCTTTAAAATAACAGCTAAGGACCTGGCATTTGTAAATGATGTAAATAAAACTGTGACAGAGGCAGGTGAATTTAAAATACAGATAGGAGATCAAACCGCCAGCTTTAAATATGTTAATGGCGGTACGCCGTCGAGGACGGGGAGGTTGTAATTGCCTCCGATTGTCATTTCGAACGTAGAGAGAAATCTTGTACAAATGCAAGGCGAGCTATGCATTTGTACAAGATTTCTCTTCGTTCCTCGTTCGAAATGACATTTTTTATATTCTATCCCGGAATAAATGTTAAATAAACATTTTATTTTACATGCTGTTTAATTTATATTTGTATAAGCCTTAGGGCTCGCCAATATAAATCTAAAGCCAGTTATGAATAAAATATTGTGGGTATTCTGCATTAGTACCATTGTTTTAGTTTCCTGTTCAAAAAAAGACAATCCACCGGTAGTACCGCCACCTGCCACCTACAAACCACCTATTGTATCCGCCTCATTTGCCAAAGGGGCAGATATCAGCTGGGTTACGCAGATGGAATCCGCCGGGGTGAAGTTTTATGATAAAACCGGTACACAAACTGAATTATTTGCCTTAATGAAAAGCCTGGGAATGAATACCATCAGGTTAAGGGTATGGGTAAACCCAGCCGATGGATGGTGCAATACCGATGACCTGGTAGCCAAAGCCATCCGGGCTAAAAATGCCGGCATGAAGATCCTGATCGATTTTCATTACAGCGATGTATGGGCCGATCCTGGTCACCAGGCCAAACCTTCGGCATGGGCGGGGCTTGATTTTCCAACATTAGTTACTACGTTGCATGATTACACTGTCACTGTAATGACCACGCTAAAAACCAACGGCATAACTCCTGAATGGGTACAGATCGGCAACGAAACTGACGATGGCATGCTATGGGAAGATGGCAGGGCTTCAGTGCACATGAGTAATTTTGCAGCCTTGATAAAAAATGGCTACCAGGCTGTAAAATCGGTGAGCAGTACTACGAAAGTGATCGTGCATGTATCCAATGGTTTCAATAATGACCTGTTCCGTTATATGTTTGATGGATTGAAGAATAATGGCGCCCATTGGGATATTATCGGCATGTCCTTGTATCCTTCTACGAGTAACTGGAAAACACTGGATACACAATGCCTGGCTAATATCAATGATATGGTTACCCGTTACAGCACGCCTGTAATGGTGGTGGAAGTGGGCATGTCTGCCTCTGACCCAACAAACAGCAGGGATTTTTTGACTGACATTATTACTAAAGTAAATTCGGTACCGGCTGGAAATGGTTTAGGCGTGCTTTACTGGGAGCCCGAGGCTTATAACTGGAACTATGGTTTAGGCGCATTTGACAGCACTGGCAAGCCAACTATTGCCCTGGATGCATTTGGGAATTAGTGTTTAAATGATTGTTGATATTATAAATACCGCGCTGATACAAAAAGTAAACGCCAAAAAGTACATAAAGCTCATGCCGATCATCTTGGTAATGGTTCTGAAGATGTTGCGATGATATACCACCCTCAATGATCGGTATATGTACCAGGTAATATAAAGCACACCCGCAAGAACTATCCAATCAGTAATGTTCCAGCTTACGGGGATGATCCATTGCAATATGATCAATACCGTCAGAAACAAGAACAGGAAACAGTGGAAATGAAAAGAATAGATGAGGTGTTCTACATAGAATTTCTTGTTCTTCCAAAAGGCAACTCTCAGTATCAATGCAAATAAAGGGAGCAACAGGAACATCATTTTTGGCGTATTATGCTGGATATCTTCTGTAAACATTTCCTTTGCCTGCGAGCCATATTTTCCACGATAGTCAAATACCTTTTTATTCCATTGCCTTTCTAAAAAACTATCCTTATCATCCTCAGCTAATTTTTTCTGGTTAAGCAGGTATTGCTGATAGGTAGTATCGTCAGTAGTCGGTTTGAACCATTTATTGGGTCCTTTATCCGTAGTGTTGTTCCGTTGGTACTTCTTAACCCGCGTGTTTTGCTTACTTGGTTTACTGGCTTCAAGGTTTTTTTGAATTTCCTTTTTTGCGGGTGCAGGTATATAGGCATTGGCGGCTATCGCTTTTTTTACAGAATCAATGCTCTTTTCGGTTGCTGCCGGGTTTTTGTTTGCTTCGTTTACATTCACCACATCATGCCCCGTCTTGAAAAACAGCAGGAAATAAATAATGCTGATGAAAATGTACATTTTTATCGGGTGCAAATATTGTGCACGCCGGCCACCCGTGTATTCATTAGTAAGCATGCCTGGTTTGAAAAGCAGGGGCTTCAGTGTATGAAAAAACTGGTGGTCGAAATGAAAATAATCGCTGATGGCATGGTTCATCATATGCCCGAAGTTTTCCTTGATCTGTAGGTTCTCCTGCCCGCAAACATGGCAGTATTTACCCTGCAGGGTCGCTCCGCAATTCAGGCAATCATTCTCTTCGCGATAATGTTTTTTCATTGAACAGCTATTGTGAAAGGTATTTCTTTTTATTGGTTTTTCAAATATGTTGTATCGCCTGCTTTAATGCGGTATTATGTTTATATCTGAATACAAAGGGAAAGATAATGGCGATCACTAAAGCGTAGGCCGCAAATGTGAGCCATATACCATACCAGTTTTTGCTGTGATCGGCAGCAGTAAAGAAATGATCAATCAAAAAACCGCTGGTTAAACTGCCGAAAACAGCGCCAAATCCATTTACCATCATCATAAACAAACCCTGTGCGCTACCCCTTATTTCGGGCGTCGTTTGTGTTTCGACAAATAAGGAACCTGAAATATTAAAGAAATCAAATGCCATACCGTAAACGATGCATGATAATACGATCATCCATAATCCACCGGCCGGATCACCAAAGGCAAAAAGGCCAAACCGGAGCACCCATGCGAGCATGCTAAAAAGCATGACATATTTGATCCCGAATTTGCGGAGGAAGAAAGGTATAGCCAGGATAAAAAGCGTTTCGGATACCTGCGATATGGACATAATGATAGCCGGATATCTTATCGCTGTTAAATTCTTATACTGGGCTATATTTTTAAAATCCTGCAGGTAAGTGTCGCCGTAAGCGTTGGTGAGTTGCAGCGCAGCACCCAATAGCATCGAAAAAGCGAAAAAGACAGCGAATTTTGGTGTTTTGAATAGGGTGAAAGCTCTTAATCCCAATACATCCATAAATGACCGGTTATCTGTCTTGATATACAATGGAGGGCATTTTGGTAGCGTAAATGCAAACAGGCCCAATGCAACCGCCACTGCAGATGCAATGTAAAACTGCATAGCCGTGGTTTCACTATGCGTAAGGCTTACTACCCATAAGGCAACAATAAAACCGACTGTTCCCCACGTACGGATTGGCGGATACTCTCTTACCACATCCATATTGTTTTTCTTCATTGCCGAATAAGCAACAGTTATTGACAGTGAAATAGTCGGCATGTAAAAGATCATGTTCACTAGCATCACCCAGAAAAATGCTGATGGGTTAGTGATCATCGGCAGGACAAGCAATGATAAAGCACCCAGGATATGCATGATGCCATATAGTTTTTCGGCATTGATCCACCTGTCGACAATGATCCCCGTAAGGGCAGGCATAAAAATAGAGGAAATGCCCATCGTAGAAAAAATAGCTCCGAACTGCGCGCCCGACCAATGTTTATTCTGAAACCAGTATGCACCAATGGTAAGCAGCCAAGCGCCCCACACAAAATATTGCATAAAATTCATCAGTATTAAGCGGAACTTAATAGTCATAAGGGTGCCCTGGTTATTAGATCAGTTATCGGGGGTAAAATAGGAAAAGGATTTGAAATTAATAAATAGAGGCCGGAGATTAGTTAATATCATTATAGTGACAAAGGAATGCTTTTTACCTAACCTCTGATCACAAATCTCTAATCACTGCTCAAGACGCTTTTCTCCGGTTCAGTTCATCGCGTATTTTGGCAGCTTTTTCATAAGCTTCCTCGGTAAGCGCTTCCTGTAATTTGGTTTTCAGTTCATCAACACTCAGAGAACCGAACCCGGTAGTTGCGGCGGTTACCGCTTTTTCTTCGGCAGCATCGCTCATATTTTCGAGATACACAAAATCGTTGCCTTCAATCACGATACCCGCCGTCGACAGGATAAATTCATAGGTATAGATAGCACAATCAAACCTTACGGCCATGGCAATGGCATCAGAGGTACGTGCATCGATCTCAATCACTTTCTTGCCGTCAGAACAGATCAGCTTGGAGTAAAATATACCATCGACCAGGTTATAAATAATGATCTCCTGTATGGTGATATTATAAGCCTGCGCGAAGTTTTTGAACAGATCATGAGTAAGCGGCCTGCTGGGCGTCATTTTCTCTATTTCGATAGCAATAGCCTGGGCCTCAAAAGAGCCAATGATGATGGGCAGCCGGCGGCGACCGTTAACCTCGCCTAAAACCAGTGCGTACGCTCCCGACTGGGTTTGGCTGTATGACAGTCCAACTATATCCAGCTTAATTTTTTTCATGTTATTTCCCATCGCTGCAAACTGCTTATGCTGAAGTCTTATATTCCTTAACTGCTGCTATTAATTTTGGTACCACTTCAAATGCGTCACCAACGATACCGTAATCAGCCACTTTAAAAAATGGCGCTTCGGGATCTTTATTGATCACTACAATAATCTTTGAAGAGCTTACCCCCGCCAGGTGCTGAATAGCCCCTGAAATACCTATCGCAATATACAAATTTGGGCTGACAGCGATGCCTGTTTGTCCAACATGTTCGCTATGTGGCCTCCAGCCTGAATCCGAAACCGGTTTTGAGCATGCTGTGGCGGCTCCTAACAAGTCAGCCAGTTCCTCGATCATACCCCAGTTCTCAGGACCTTTTAATCCACGACCTCCTGAAACCACGATCTCGGCATCCGGCAAAGAAACCTTATCGGTTGATCTTACGATCTCCTTCACCATGGTTTTAAAATCAGATTCTTTGTTTTCCACGCTAAAATCTTCCACAGTGCCTGCACCTGCTTTTTCAACAACCTGGTAGGAGTTGGGTACAAGTGCGATCACCTTATTAGCGGAGGTTAATGAAACTGTAGCAAAGGCTTTGCCCGAAAAGGCTGTTTTTTTAACAGTGAATTTATCGCCGGATATTTCAGGTAGAGCTACCGCACCATCAGCCACACCAGCTTCCAGTTTCACAGCAATACGGGGCGCTAGGCCACGGCCCGAAAATGAATTGGACAGCACTACAATATCCGCGCTTTCTTTTTTTGCCGCGGCCGCGATAACCGAGGCATAAGCCTGGTTAACAAAGTTTTTCAGCTGAGTATTGGATACATTCAGCACTTTATCAGCGCCATATTTGCCCAATGTGCTTAACTGATCGGCGCTTACATCACCAATAGAAATAGCAACGAGGTTGGTTTTGGTTTGATCAGCAATTGCCCTGGCATACGAAACCGCTTCAAAAATGGACTTTTTGAATTTGCCTTCAGCATTCTCTGTATATATTAAAACTGACATAGTATTGTTTGAATCGTAAAATCTTTATAAAATTTATATAACACGTGCTTCGGTATGCAACAGCCCGATCAGCTTGGCACTGTCATCGGCAGGTACCAATTTTACCTGGCCGCGCTGGGCCGGTGTTTCATAACTGATAATCTCTGAGGTAGTTTTAATTTCAACCGCATCGATCACGCTTAATGGTTTAGTACGTGCCGACATGATGCCGCGCATATTTGGTATTTTGGGCTCGGCAACACCTTCAGCAGTTCCGGCTACAAAAGGGAAAGGGATAACCAATACTTCCTTACCGCCTTCAATTTCCCGTTCCACGGTACCTTTATCGCCATCCACATCCAGTTTTTTGATGATGGATACTGACGGTATATCTAAAAGCTCACCCAGCATACCTGCCACTTTAGAGCCATTGTAATCGATAGACTCGCGCCCGGTCAATATCAGGTCAAAAAAATTTTGTTTGGCATACTGTGCCACCTGGTAGGCCACAAACCAGGCATCATGTGGTTTGGCGTTGATACGTACCGCGTCATCAGCACCAATCGCCAATGCTTTGCGGATAGTTGCTTCGGTATTCGCTTCACCTACATTGATCACGGTTACCGTCCCTTTACCGCCTTCGGCCAGCTCAATAGCACGCGATAGGGCGATCTCGTCATAAGGGTTCAGGATAAATTGAACACCATTTGTATTAAATTGGGTGTTGTTATCAGTAAAAGTTATTTTTGTCGTTGTATCAGGGACATTACTTATACATACCAGTATCTTCATCAGGCTATTTTGTTTTTAATTGGCAATGGTTATTATAATGTGTGTTATGGTTTTATTCATTTTACTCATGAACACACGCCATGGTTTTCATGAATTAGGTTTTGCAAATTTAGTTAAAAAAGAGAGAGTTTAAAATGGAGTTGAGCCGATTAGAAAAGCTGCTGGAATTTTTGAAGAATGAACCCAATGACGAATTTTTACAATATGCCCTGGCAACCGAATATCTGCGCCTGAATGAGACGGATAAAGCCCTGCAATATTATGAGAACCTGGTGAATAACCATCCTGATTATGTGGGGACTTATTATCACCTGGGCAAATTATACGAGGCCCTGAACCGAAAACCTGATGCTATCAGCACCTATGAAAAGGGAATGGCAATAGCCAAAAGCAAGCGCGATAACCACGCGTTTTCTGAATTGCAGACCGTTTATCGTGAAGCGACCGGCTGGGATGAGGACGATGATTACTAAATAGATCATTGGTTCACTGGTTCAGTTGTTCATTAGTTTGGTGCAGCTTACCAATGAACTAATGACTAATGACCAATAAACCAAATGAGGAAACGGCAACTTTTATTTCTTCGTGATGTACTGTTTTACACCTTTACCGCTTTTGGCGGACCGCAGGCGCATATCGCTATTTTGCTGCGCGAATTTGTAGAAAAGCGCCGTTACGTCACCGAACAGGAATTAATGGAGTTGAATGCTCTTTCACAAATACTACCCGGCCCTTCGTCAACCCAAACGCTGGTTGGTATAGCCTGGAAGGTAGGGGGACTGCGCTTAGCTATTATTACTTTTCTGATCTGGATATTTCCATCGGCGACTATTATGTGCATGGCGGCTATCAGCTATAAAATATTTTTGACACATAGCCAGTTCACCAATGTATTGCGTTTTGTGCAGCCCATAGCTGTAGGGATAGTAGCCTATGCCACTTATACTTTTGCGACCAAATTTTTAAAAACAAAAGTTAGTGCCATGCTGGCCATCGGGTCGTTGATTGCCACGCTTATTTTGCAAAATGCTTATGCTTTCCCTATCCTGATATTATTGGGCGGGATCATTTCATCGGCATTGGAAACACAACCACAGGAAAGCGAACTGCGTGTAAGCCTGTTTGCCAATGTAAACCCCAATAAGGTGGCTTATTTCATCGGCATATTACTTGCCTTTGCAGCTTTGGGTGCTGTTATCAATCAAACATCACCCTTCAGTTTGCCTATACGTTTGTTTGAAAACTTTTATCGCAACGGTATCCTCATTTTTGGTGGTGGACAGGTTTTGGTGCCGCTGATGTACACGGAGTTTGTGGAGGTGAAACATTACCTCACCAGTTCCGAGTTTTTATCCGGGTTTGCCATTCAGCAGGCATTACCGGGCCCTACTTTTTCATTTACCTCCTTTATCGGCACCATTTCTTTGGGAAACAAAGGCTACAGCATTGGCGGGCAAATTATGGGGAGCATTGTCGCAGTGATCGGGATCAACCTGCCAGGCCTTATCCTGATACTTTTTATCGTTCCGTTTTGGGAGGACCTTAAAAAGATCACCCGTATCCGCAACTCATTAAGCGGGATTAGTGCAGTTGCGGTAGGTTTTATGGCAACAGCGTTGATCTTACTAACCAAACCATTCGGGCTTAACTTTTTGGCTTATGGGTTAATGATAGGGACGTTTTTGCTGCTGACATTTACTAAGATAAAAACTCCGGTTGTGATTATTATCGGGGTGGTGTTGGGGTTGATTTTTTAAATAGTTGAAACGTTGGAAAGTTGTAAGGTTTGAATGTTATAATTCAACACTAAAAGTAACCTTTCAACTTTACAACTTTACAACCTTCCAACAACTTAAAACGGTTGCTCATCCTCCATATCATCCATCCTTGACGGGCGGATAATAAAGTTGCTTGGCTTATCAAAATCAGCGGATGGGGTCAAGCCTGTAAAAGCGCTTCCGGGGGCAGGGAAGCCGCCCATACCTTCATCCAGATCGGTGAACTTTACATATTTGCCCACAAATTTCAATCTTACACGCCCGGTTTCGCCGTTACGGTGCTTAGCAATAATAATTTCACCAACTCCCTGCGTAGGATTATTATCTTCATCCACATCCAATCCGTAGTATTCCGGACGGTAAAGGAATAGCACCATATCTGCGTCCTGCTCGATAGAACCGGACTCACGTAAATCGGACAACATTGGTCGCTTGGAACCACCCGGACGGTTTTCAACCGCACGACTTAATTGCGACAGGGCTATAACGGGCACATTTAATTCCTTAGCCACTGACTTCAGCGCACGTGATATACTACCGATCTCCTGTTCACGGTTGCCACCGCCTTTTCCATCGCTGCTTTTTCCCTGCATTAATTGCAGGTAATCGATGATGATCAACTGGATATCATGTTGTGACTTTAAACGGCGGCATTTGGCCCTGAATTCGAATATATTAAGCGCAGGTGTATCATCAATGATCAGAGGGGCTTGCTCCAACCTGCCTATCTTGGAATGGATCTGCTGCCATTCCCATTCTTCCAAAGTACCCTTACGTATCTTTTCCTGCTCAATTTCGGTTTCACCGGATATTAAACGGTTAACCAACTGAACGGAGGACATTTCGAGCGAGAATACCACCACCGGTTTGTTAAAATCAACTGCCGCATTGCGGGCGCAGCTTAGTACGAAAGCCGTTTTACCCATTGCCGGGCGGGCAGCGATAATTACCAGGTCGGATTTTTGCCAGCCAGAGGTCATCCTGTCAAGATCTGTAAAGCCGGAAGCTACACCCGTCAAGCCATCTTTTTTATCTTTCAGCGCTTCAATTTCTTTCAGCGTTTCGTGCATCAGATCGTCCATCTTACGGGAGTCGCGGCGCAGGTTATTTTGGGCGATCTCGAAAAGATTTTTTTCGGCTCTATCCAACAGGTCAAGCACATCGGTGGTATCTTCATAAGCGCTGTTGATCACCTCTGTAGAGATACGGATCAGCTCGCGCTGGATAAATTTTTGGATAATGATCCGCGAGTGGAACTCAATATTGGCTGCAGAAGCTACACGATTGGTCAGCTCGGTGATATAATAAGCACCACCGATCATTTCCAGCTCGCCCTGGTTGCGCAATTGGGACGTAACGGTCAATATATCAACCGGCGATGTTTTTTCGAATAGGTGGCGTATAGCCGCGAATATCTTTTGATGATTATCACGATAAAAAACCTCCGGTTTCAGAATATCAATAACGGACGACAATGCATCTTTTTCGAGCATCAAAGCACCTAAAACAGCCTCCTCCAGGTCGGTTGCCTGCGGGGGTAATTTGCCCAGCCCGCTGTATGGGGTTGGATTGGTAAACCGGCTTCTTTTGTCGTTAGCGTTAGGCTTGTAGTTAGGGGTATCGTTCTCCAAAATCATGTCTCAAAAATATACTAAAAAATCGCGGTTTTGCTAATCGTTTAAATCTTTTTATTTCAATGAGGCAAACGCCAAATCAATAAAAATTAAGAATATTTAAATTAACAACCGAATGTTAGTAACTATTAATTTTAGCTGTAAATCAGCCTTTCCAAAGCATTGTTAATAAAATGATTTTGCTTATTTATTTAAAAATAGATAAATAAAGACGGCATCATTTAGCGCCACTACAAAGTTAATTAATATGGCTAATTTTACACCCACAATTAATTAACATAATGTCGTATAACAACAGGGAAAGCAAGGAAAGCAATCAAATGGTTTTTGGTATCAGGGCGGTTATCGAAGCGATACGTTCTGGTAAGGAGATCGAATCTTTATACATACAAAGAGGTGTAGGCGGAGGCCTGCTTAACGAACTTAGAGCATTGTTGACTGAATACAGTATCGTGGCCCAACAGGTACCGGTTGAAAAGTTAAACCGCATCACCGCTAAAAATCACCAGGGAGTGATCGCGGTGATATCACCCATCATCTACCAAAAAATAGAAAATATAATCCCGGAAGTATTCGAAAGGGGCGAAACCCCGCTGATATTGGTTTTGGACAGCATCACCGATGTGCGCAATATGGGAGCGATAGCACGTACTGCTGAATGTGCTGGTGTACACGCTATTGTTATCCCTGCAAAAGGATCGGCACAAATCAATGCGGATGCGATCAAAACATCGGCAGGGGCGTTGTACAAGATCCCGGTTTGCCGGCACGATAACTTTATGCAAACCATTAAGTTTTTGCAGGAATCGGGCCTGCAATTGGTTTGCTGCACCGAAAAAACAAAGGAAGATATCTATACACCCGATTATACCCCGCCAACTGCCATCATTATGGGTTCGGAAGAAGATGGTATTCGCAATGAAATCATCCGCATTGCTGACCATTTGGCTAAGATACCAATGTTTGGTGAGATCGAATCGTTGAATGTTTCGGTATCGACTGGGGTGATTTTGTATGAAGCAATTCGCCAGCGAGGAGTTAAGTAGTTGATTAAGTTAGACCCGGTTAAACTCAATCAACCACTTAACTTAATCAACCTAATCAACTAACCCTAAATATACTTCACCCCAAACTTATGCTTTACATCAGCCACAACCTGTTTCACGTTTTGTTCCTGGTCGCGGGGGCATATTAAGAGCGTATTGTTTGCTTCAACTACAATAAAATCATGAAGGCCCTGCAATACCACCAATTTGTCGCCGGGCACATTTACCATACAGTTTGATGAATCGTACATGATTACTTTTTCGGATGGGATAACGGCATTGCCTACATAATCTTTCTCGGCCAATTGATAGATAGATGCCCAGGTACCCAGGTCAGACCAACCAAATTCAGACGGCAGTACAAACACATTCTCGGCTTTTTCCATTATCCCATAGTCAATAGAGATATTGGTGCATTGCTGATAGGCTTTATGGATATGTTTTTTTTCACCATCGGTATTGTATACAGGCCTTGCATCGGCAAATATCTCATTCATCTCGGGCAGGTACCGGCTAAAGGCGCTTAATATAGCTTTAGCCGACCATACAAATATGCCCGCGTTCCATAAAAAGTCGCCGCTTTGGATAAATGTGCGGGCGATCTCTAAAGTAGGTTTTTCGGTGAAGGTTTTTACTTTATGAAAGTCGTTATTAATAGCCTGGTCGGTAAACTGGATGTACCCGTAACCAGTATCCGGCCTCGATGGCTTTATGCCGAGGGTAACCAGGCAGTCCTTTTCGGCTGCCGTTTTTAATGATTTTTCAATAGCGGCAACAAAAGCTGCTTCGTCCAGTATCAAATGGTCGGAGGGGGCAACTACAATAGCCGCATTGGGATTGATGCTTTCAATTTTAAAACAGCCATAAGCTATACATGGCGCAGTGTTGCGCATCACCGGTTCGGTCAGTATTTGCTGATCGGCCATATCGGGCAGTTGCGTTTTTACAAGGCCGGTGTAATTTTCATTGGTAACAACGTATATATTTTCTTTGGGGCAAACCTTCAAAAACCGCTCATAAGTATTTTGTATCAGTGTTTTGCCTGTACCCAGGATATCTAAAAATTGTTTTGGGTGGGATGTTCTGCTAATAGGCCAGAAGCGGCTTCCGATGCCACCGGCCATGATAATAGCATAATAGTTTTTATTCATGTGCGTTTGAAGAATTTTGTAGCTGTATTTAGTTGACAAAAATGGACAATATTCTGTAAATTATATATTAAATAAAATTACCTAAAGCGGATAAATTTCTATCCGGGTTTAAAATGCGTAAACAAATGAAATTGTTTTCATTTAAAAATCATTTCAATATAAAATTTTAAACAAAACCCATCGTTTATTTAGAAAAATTTGTTATTTTGAACTTTTAAATATAATAATAGAATACACTACTAATGATTGAAACAAAACGGTCGCTTTTTGATAATCTCCAGAATTTTTTTGGGTTTGATAACTTCAAAGGAGAGCAGGAAGCGATTATAACTAATATTTTAGCCGGTAACGATACGTTTGTGATTATGCCTACGGGCGGCGGTAAATCCATGTGCTACCAGCTGCCGGCGTTGATGAGTGAAGGAACAGCGATTGTGATTTCTCCATTGATTGCACTAATGAAAAACCAGGTCGATCAGCTCAGAGCATTTGGCGGATCAGACAGCATTGCACATTTTTTAAACTCATCATTAAATAAGGCCGAAATAGGCCGTGTTAAAGAAGACGTGCTGAGCGGTAAAACAAAACTATTGTATGTAGCGCCCGAATCACTGACCAAACAGGAGAACGTTGATTTTTTACGCCTTAACCAGGTTTCGTTCGTAGCGGTTGATGAGGCGCATTGTATATCGGAATGGGGGCACGATTTCAGGCCCGAATACCGCAAAATAAGGCAGGTGATCAGTAATATTGGTGATAATATCCCCATCATTGCTTTAACAGCTACAGCAACGCCTAAAGTGCAGCAGGATATCCAGAAGAACCTGCAGATGAATAATGCCACGGTATATAAATCTTCGTTCAACCGCTCAAATTTGTTTTACGAGGTACGTGCCAAGCGCAACGTGATCAAAGAGATCGTAAAGTTTGTGAAGCAGCACCAGGGCAAATCAGGAATCATATACTGCCTGAGCCGTAAGAAGGTGGAAGAAGTTGCTGAAGCACTTAACCTGAACGGGATAAAAGCATTACCCTATCATGCCGGGCTTGAATCAAAGATGCGGGCCGATACCCAGGATAAATTCCTGATGGAGGATGTGGACGTTATTGTGGCTACCATAGCCTTCGGCATGGGTATAGATAAACCTGATGTACGTTACGTGATTCATCACGACATGCCTAAAAGCATGGAGGGATATTACCAGGAAACCGGCCGCGCTGGGCGTGATGGCGGAGAGGGGATATGTGTTGCTTTCTATTCGGAAAAGGATATTGATAAGCTGCAGAAATTCATGAAGGATAAGCCGGTATCAGAACGCGAGATCGGCACCCAGATATTGAAAGAAGTGATTGACTATGCGGAGTCGGCAGTATGCCGCCGTAAACAATTGCTTCATTATTTTGGCGAAAACTTTAACGAGGCCGGATGTAATAATATGTGCGACAATAGCTGCTCGCATAAAGAGCATTTTGACGGCGAAGAACACCTGCATAAAGCCCTAAGCCTGATCAAGCAGTTAGGTGAAAAATTTGATGATAAACACGTTATCAGTGCTTTAATGGGCGTAGATAATCCGCAGATACATAATTATGAGCACCACCTGTTACCTGAATTTGGCTCGGGCAAGGAGCAGGGCGAAAACATGTGGAACTCATTACTGAGGCAGGCGTTGCTGAACAATTACCTATCTAAGGATATTGATCAGTATGGCTTGCTGCGTTTAACTAAATCAGGCAATAACTTCCTCGATAACCCGCACAGTATCCGTTTTATCATGAACAGGCCCATGGAGAGTACTGATGAGGATGAATCAGAAGACGGGCCAAGGCAGGGTGGAAGCGCATTGGATACCGAATTGCTGCAAATGCTTAAGGATCTGCGCAAAAAGATCGCCAAGCAAAAAGGGTTGCCTCCGTTCGTGATATTCCAGGACCCTTCTTTGGAGGAAATGTGCACGCATTACCCGATCAATACAGAGGAACTGAAACAGATATCAGGTGTTGGGGCTGGAAAAGCCTTAAAATTCGGCGCTCAGTTTACCGACCTGATCAAGAAATATGTAGAGGATAACGAGATAGACCGCCCGATTGATATGGTGATCAAAAGCGCTGCTAATAAATCGGCGCTTAAGGTTTATATCATCCAGAATATCGACCGTCATTTGAACCTGGAGGATATAGCCAAATCAAAAGGCTTGAGCTATGAAGAAATTCTGCGTGAAGTGGAGTCGATCGTAAACTCGGGTACCAAACTTAACCTGAATTACTTTATTGATGAAGTAATTGATGAGGACAGGCAGGATGAAGTGTTTGATTACTTTAAAACTGCCGAGATCGATTCAATTGATGACGCCTTGGTTGAATTAGGCCATGATGAATATACCCGCGAAGAAGTACAATTGATGCGGATCAAGTTTATGTCGGAATTAGGAAATTAATTGAATGGTAGAGACGCAATGCGTTGCGTCTCTACGGAATAATATCATTAAGCCTTTGGATTGATTTCAAAGGCTTTTTTTATTCTTAATCTTTCTTGAACTCCAGATAATCAAAATTCATATTGCCATTACCTACCACATGTAGGGTAAGCACATGAATACCTTTTTGAAGTTCAATCTTAGCCAAAGCTTCTGACTTGTTCCAATGATGCCATTGGCGCCATTTCACGGTGTCGCGGTCGTCATGGGTAGAGGTTACTTTGAGTTGGCCGGCTATTTCTTTTCCATCAATATCCAATGCGATCGTACCATCACCATTGGCGGTATACATTAAACCCACACCGTAAGTCCCGGCTTCCTTAACTTTTACCGTGTATTTGATCCATTCGCCGGGTACGGTCCAGCCCACATACAGTTTACCCATGTCACGAGGCACTTTATTGTAATGGTTATCGTCAATATCGCCGGTTTTGGTAAAGGAGATATCCACGCCTTCCTTTATCCTGAATTCGTGCAAATAACTGCCATCGGCCGGGTTTAGTTTACCGCTGCCATTGTTAACGCTGTCTGTATCGTGATACGCTATACCTTCACCGCCTTCGTTGTAGAATTCACATTCTATTCGTCCGGGAATTTGCTGGATTTGGTTTTTATAGGGTTTGCCAGAATCAATGGTTTGGTAAATAAAAGACCAGGACAAAAAGGAAATAAAGACGAAAAGGATGATAATTTTCATCCTATAAAGTTATGAATTACACACATAAACCTTTCAGCTTTATGCTTTCACCTTTCAGCCTATTTTGCGATGATCTTAAACTCTGTCCTTCTGTTCCTGCTGCGATCCTCGTCATTATCGTTTGATGCTACCGGTTGTGTTTCACCGTAACCTTTATAGGTTAGTCTGGCTGCATTAACGCCATTGGCGATCAAATACCGGTAAACGGACTTCGCCCGGTTTTCGGAAAGAATTTGATTTGATTGCTCATTACCCACATTATCAGTATGACCCGATACTTCGATGCGTACGGTGGGATTTAAATTGAGGAACTCCACCAGCTTTTGCAGCTCAGATTTTGATTCACCTTTAATGTCAAACCTGTTCGTATCAAAGAAAATATTTTTCAATATTACCTTATTGCCAACCTCGATGGGCTGCAGCAGAACAGCTATGTTGAACGGCTTGGTATCCTTGTAGCCAACAAGAGAAAAATTAGCCGAATAAAACAAGTATCCATCTTTAGATATGTTGAGGCCATAGTTTCTGCCCGTGGTAAGGGTTGCTAAAAAATCACCCTGATCAATAGAACTATAATCCTGGTATACAGGGCTATTTTTGTCCAGTTCAATGATCTCAACCGCGGCCTCGAGGGGTTGTTTGGTCACGGCGTCATTCACGGTCCCTTTCACGTAGGTTACACTGCGTGGCCTCAAATTGGCCGGAAGCTCGAAAGTATAGATATCAAATCCGCCGGAACCGTTAAGGTTATTAGAGGCAAAAAAAGCATAAGAGCCATATGCTGTTAAATTAAGACCGTTCTCATCGCCGTTTGAATTGATAGGGTAGCCTAAATTCTCCGGTTTTTGCCATTTGCCATCTTTACCTAAACGACTCATGAACAGGTCTTTTCCACCCAGTCCCGGCCAACCGTTTGAGCAGAAATAAAGCGTACTATCATCCGGGTGAATAAATGGCGATTGCTCGTCAAATGACGTATTAATATTGGGCCCAAGGTTTTCCGGTTCGGACCATCCCTGGTTAGATAAGTTAGATTTCCATATATCATAACCGCCATAGCCTCCCTTTCGGTTGCTTACAAAATAAAGCGTACGCCCATCGGCACTGATAGACGGCTGGGATTCCCATCCTGAAGTATTGACCGGCGGACTAAGGTCATACGGCTTGCTCCAGTCATCCCCTTTTTTTTGCGAGATGTAGATATCACAACGGCCTAAACCATCGGGCCGGTTACAGCCGGTAAAAAACAACACCTTACCATCCTGTGATATCGACTGAGCGCCTTCATTATAACGTGGGGTGTTGATGTGGTCGCTTAAATAAGTGGCGGTTTGCCATTTGCCGTCAACCTTAATACTCTTGTAAAAATCCTCATTGTTATTGATCTTCCTGGTAAATATCAATGTGCTTTCATCAGCAGTGATGGTTGGCAGGTATTCATCATCAGCGGTATTAATTTCAGCACCGATGTTGATCGGCTTAAATGGAACCGGGTGCTGTATTGCCTCTATACTGAACTTACAATCCTTCAGCAGCTTTTGAGCAATAAATACGGTTTGAGGCGTCAGGTTTTCGAAAGCCAGGTATTTTTCCAGGTGCTTCTCTGCCGATGCATATTGCGCCATATGGATCTCGACATCACCAATTTTATAATAAATACCCTTATTGAAATCGGGATTGATCTTAATGGCCAGGCTATATTGGTCTACCGCCTCTTTATACTTCCATTCCTGCCGGTAAATGTCGCCCAACACGGCATAGGCTTCTACGAATTTAGAATCTTCGTCAATGGCTTTTTTAAGATTAGCTATAGCCTCGTCATACAGATGGTCGTCAAGACTTTGATTGGCGAGGGCAAAATATTTGATAGCCTCTTTATTATTGGTTGAATATTCCCGTTGCTGGGCGAATAAAGAAGCGGACAGAATTAACAATACCGAAAGAAAAAAAAATTTCATCGCAGGTAATACGGTATTTAGTACCCGAAGTTACATTTATTAAGGGATATTCAAATATTTGTGGGTTTGGAGCGAGATTTCCCATTGTGGATTATTCATCACATATTCCACAATCAGCGGTGTCATTTCTTTTGATTTCGACCATTCAGGCTGCAAATATAATTTACAGTCAGGTGATACCAGTTTGGCGTGCTCCTCGGCCCATGCAAAATCTGACTTATTAAATACGATCACCTTTAGCTCATTTGCCTGCGAGGCTACACCTGCCGCAGGGCCTTTGAATTTTTTTGGAGAAAGACATATCCAATCCCATTTGCCCGAAAGTGGGTAGGCACCTGATGTTTCGATAAATGTTTTGATGCCATTTTGCTGTAACAAACTGGTTAAATGATCCAGATTATAAAGCAATGGCTCACCGCCGGTAACTACAACAGCCCTTGAGGGGTGTTGTAAAGCGTTCTCTACGATTTGATTAGCAGCAGTGAGTGGATGCAACTCTGCATCCCAGCTTTCCTTTACATCGCACCAATGGCAGCCTACATCACATCCGCCCAGGCGAATAAAGTATGCGGCCTTGCCGGTGTGAAATCCCTCGCCTTGTATCGTATAAAACTCTTCCATCAAAGGAAGCAATGTGCCATCTTCCGGAACCTGGTGTGCCATAATTAAAGCGCAAAAGTACGGTTTTGTGATGAAAGGGTAAAGCGGAAGGAGGTGAAAGGCTGAAGGCAAGAGGTTAAGGGTTTAATTTGATATTCAAAAGACAAAGCAATTATGCATGGCGCACAACAAAACCTTTAATCTTTCACCTTGACAAACACTTTGTTTTTAAATATTAAAAACGCTAATATTACTTGTAAATTCATCCTGATGAAAAAACGCTACTTTCCGGTTATATTCTTAATGCTGGTTTGTTTAACATCGTGTGTTGATGTTGAGGAGCATTATGATTTTAAGGCAGATGGTTCCTGCAAGGTTACCTATGGGTTTGATATGAGCAGGGCGGTTTCGGTACTGATGAACCTGATGACCGATTCTGTAAAGGCAACACCGCAGTTTGCTATGGTTAAGGATACCACCCTTAATTTTTATGGCGCCTTACCTGATAGCACCCAACAAAAAATGACGCTGGAAGAGTCAAATTTGGCAAAAAGCAGCAACCTGTCGGTGCAAATGAACCTTCAAAAAAACCTGATGAAGATCAGCATCTACCACCAGGCCAAGGATGCCGCCGATCTGCAATATTACCTGCGTAATATCTCAAAGATCGAATCGCACAGTAATCTGAATTCGGTAACGAAAAATAAAACCGGCGGGAAAGACTTTGATGCCCAGCAATTGATCAGCGGGCAGGATTATTACGCCTACGAGGTTACACCACATAAATTTTATCGCATTATCGACAAGGCAAAATTTAATGCCTTTTTGAAGAAAACAGCCTCTACATTTGCTATGGCAAAGGCGATGCTGATCGAGATGCCTTATAAGGTGGTGCTGAATTTTGCCAAGCCGGTAAAAAAGATAAACAACTCAAAAGCTGTATTATCCGCCGACAGGAAACGGGTTACGCTCCAAACCAATATGGATGAGATCATCAAAAATCCGGCGGTAATGAACCTGAAGATCGACTTTTAAATATACATGGAGTGGTACGAAATACCCGGCATCGAGCCCAAGGGGCAGCCATTTATAAAAAGGGTAAAGGCGGGAGGCAAAAATATATGCCTGGTCGGTTTTGAAAACGAGGTCTTCGCACTGTCGGCAAAATGTCCACATGCAGGCGGCGATCTTACCGCAGGATGGTGCAAGGACGGAAAATTGGTCTGCCCGGTCCACAGGTACTCGTTCGATTTACATACAGGAAAGGGGAGCGAGGGGCAAAACGATTATATAGACACCTACCCTATTGAAATAAAGGATGGCGCTATCTATGTGGGTATCAGTTCATTTTGGGAGAAACTTAAACAAGCATTTAAATCATGAGTACGATAGAGATCGATTATCTTACAGCAGATTTTTATAAGGCAATCAGCTTCAGAAACTCGCAACCACCTGAATTTGATACGCTGGATATTTTATTTTATGAAGACGGCACGCTGGTGAATAACAGTTTCGGCGAACCGATAGATTTCACTACTTCATCCTTTGTGGAAGCGATGCAGTCGCAGGTAGCAGCAGGCGATATGGAGCAATTTATGCAGCGCGAGATATTTTCAAAAACAGAAGTATTCGGCAAAATAGCGCAACGCGTCAGCGTTTATGAATACAATTTCAGCGACCAGGAAGTAACCCGTATGCCCAGGGGGATCAACTTTATCCAGTTTATCCAGGTAGAAGGTAACTGGCGCATCATTTCCATGGCATGGAACGATGAGAATGAGAATCATGTGATACCGGAGGAATATTTACAGAGGGGTTGATTGAGTTGAATAGGTTAGATTAAGTTGAATGGTTTTAAACTTAATCGCCTCAATTATATAACAAACTTACGAAGTTTTAAAAACTTCGTAAGTTTCTCGCCAATAAGTTTTCGAAGGCTAAGAATAAACTTCTTTATTTGCCGAAGCCAAAGTATTTTTCAGCAAGCCGATAATCGTCATCAGCCCAACGCCACCGGGTACAGGAGTGATCCAGGATGATTTTGGGGCTACGTTTTCAAAATCAACATCGCCATATAATTTATAACCTGATTTAGTTAGGGTAGATGTTTCGCGGTTCATACCAACATCGATCACGATCACGCCATCCTTTACCATATCAGCCGTGATAAAATTCTTCTTACCAATGGCTACGATCAGGATATCGGCCTGCAAAGTAAAGTTTTTGATATCAGGCGTGCGGCTATGGCAAATGGTTACCGTGCAGTTGCCTGGCTGGGTATTACGGGCCATTAATATGCTCATCGGTGAACCTACGATATTGCTGCGGCCAACCACCACACAATGCTTGCCGGTAGTGTCTATGCCATATTCCTTCAGCATCAGCGTGATGCCATAAGGCGTAGCCGGGATAAACGAAGGCAGATTACGCTGCATGCGACCCAAATTGATAGGATGGAAGCCATCCACATCTTTGCGATGGTCTATCTTTTCAGTTACTTTTTCGGGGTCGATATGTTTGGGTAAGGGTAGTTGCACGATGATGCCATCAATATCTTCATCATAATTCAGTTCAGCCACTTTGATGAGCAATTCCTCTTCGGTAACATCGTTTTCATAACGCACCAATGAGGATTTAAAACCAACCGCTTCGCAATTTTTCATTTTGCTGGCAACATAGGTTTCGCTGCCGCCATCATGCCCCACCAAAACCGCCACCAAATGCGGCTTGCGACCGGTACGCTCTAATATTTTAGCTGCTTCAATAGCTATTTCACCTTTGAGTTTTTCTGATACGTATTTTCCGTCTAAAAGCTGCATTACAATATGTTTTTAATCCAATGTTCTGGTAAAGGCTTAAGATCCAAGTCAACCAATTCAGATGATTGGACGATTTCTATGACAGGCTTTGAACCTAAAGATAGTTGAGTGTTTTGATTAGTATTTATTTTATCAATTACACTTTCTATAGTTTCATTCTTATTTTTTATTAACACTTGAAGTTGAACGTTCGAATCCGCATTATTATCAAAAACATTCACATGATATTTTGGGACAGAATTATCGTAAATAATCCATTCACCATAAGCGGCATCGGGTAGTTCAACAAAACTTACCGGGCCATGTAATGAATAATATGTTGTTACTCTATACAATTTTTATTGATTACTCTCTTTTAAGGGATGGAGTTTTAGTCTAACTTCAAAACCGCCATAAACGCGCTTTGCGGAATTTCCACATTACCTACCTGGCGCATGCGTTTTTTGCCTTTTTTCTGCTTTTCCAATAATTTACGCTTACGGGATATATCACCACCATAGCATTTGGCGGTAACATCCTTACGTAAGGCCTTTACTGTTTCGCGGGCGATAATCTTGGCGCCTATAGAAGCCTGTATGATAATTTCGAATTGCTGGCGGGGTATTAACTCCCTCAGTTTTTCGCATATCTTTTTACCGAAATCGTAAGAGTTGCCACGGAAAATCAGCGATGACAAAGCATCGACAGGTTCTGCATTCAAACGAATATCCAGCCTAACCAAATCCGACTTGCGGTAGCCTATCTGGTGATAATCAAATGAAGCGTAGCCTTTGGATATGGTTTTCAGCTTATCATAAAAATCAAACACGATCTCGCCCATCGGCATCTCGAATATCAGCTCCACACGGTCAGATGTGAGATATGATTGATTTTTGATGAACCCACGTTTCTGGATACAAAGGGACATCACCGGGCCCACAAATTCTGATTTAGTAATAATGGTTGCCTTGATATAAGGTTCTTCCACAAAATCAATTTTACTCGGGTCGGGGAGGTCTGAGGGGTTGTTCACCAGCAGTTCTTCTCCACGGGTGGTAAACGCTTTGTAGGATACGTTGGGAACCGTAGTGATCACCGTCATATCAAACTCGCGTTCCAGGCGCTCCTGGATGATCTCCATGTGCAGCATGCCCAAGAAGCCGCAACGGAAGCCAAATCCTAATGCTGCGGATGATTCCGGTTCGAAAACAAGTGAAGCATCATTCAATTGCAGCTTAGCCATTGATTCGCGCAGTTCCTCGTATTCGTCTGTATCTACCGGGTAAATACCGGCAAACACCATGGGTTTTACTTCCTCAAAACCCTGTATACCTGTTTCGCAGGGACGTTCCACGCTGGTTATGGTATCACCTACCTTTACTTCGCGCGCTTCTTTTATACCGGATATGATATAACCCACATCGCCGGTTTTAATGACATCACGGGGCGATTGTTTTAATTTTAAAGTGCCAATTTCATCAGCATTGTATTGTTTTTCGGTAGCGAAGAATTTCACTTTTTCGCCTTTTCGTATCTCGCCGTTAACCACTTTAAAGTAGGCTACAATGCCCCGGAAAGAGTTAAATACCGAATCAAATATCAAAGCCTGCAACGGTGCTTTGGGATCACCCACCGGATGAGGTACGCGCTTTACAATTGCTTCCAATATTTCATGCACACCCATGCCGGTTTTACCCGAGGCAGCAAGGATATCTTCGCGTTTGCAGCCGATCAGCTCAACGATCTGGTCTTTAACCTCCTCGGGCATTGCGCCGGGCAGGTCCATTTTATTGAGTACCGGGATAATTTCCAGGTCGTTCTCTAAAGCTAAATAGAGATTGGATATGGTTTGCGCCTGTATACCCTGCGCCGCATCTACGATCAGCAAAGCGCCTTCGCAGGCTGCTATGGAGCGTGAAACTTCATAAGAAAAGTCAACATGACCGGGGGTATCGATCAGGTTCAGGATATATTTCTGCCCATCGAGCTCATAATCCATCTGGATGGCATGGCTCTTTATGGTGATACCACGTTCGCGCTCAAGATCCATATCGTCAAGCAGTTGCGCCTGCGACTCACGCTGGGTTATGGTGTTGGTATATTCAAGCAACCGATCGGCGAGAGTACTCTTACCGTGGTCGATATGCGCTATAATACAAAAATTACGAATGTGCTCCATTTGAAGCGCAAAAGTAGCGTTTTTGGATGAGATTTTGGCATGGTGATTTCGGAATTCGGATTAACTACGTTAAGGGCTTCGCCGTTTTCAATTTCGGATTTAAACCACGTAAACGACCTGCACTTATTGAAACAAACTTATAGTAATTCCATAAGGCATACTGTCAAGTTAAAACAGAAATGAAAAAACACCCCATACCAGATCGTATTTTCTCTGACCCGCGTATAACCTAAAAATAACGCGAAGGGAATCAGCCAAAACAAGGAAATAAAACTAAGATGGATAATAGCAAAAAGAAATGCCGATATATAAATAGCTTGCTGTTTGTCGACTACCTTTAACAAGGTTTGTAACAAATATCCTCTATATCCCAATTCCTCGAATAGGGCGGGAAATATGGCTGTAAAAAAAATCAATAAAGCTTTACCATAACCAAATTGTTCAAAAAAGTTATAATAATAGACATCCTTGGAATAAAAAGTGACATTTAACCATCCAACCGAATAATGAACGAGCAGCGAACCGGTCATAGCTATTGCTCCATAAGCAGCCAGCTTGCGCACCGAAAAATTCTTCCATATCAGCAGTTGCTTATTATCTTGCCAGTTAAGGGCGAAAAATCCGATTGCAGTGAGTGCCATAAAAGCATCAAACAAAACAAGCCAGGAAAATGATTGAAATGCGTCAAATAGTGCTAAGCCACATACAATAACATCAAGCAAATAAAATAAAGCTGCCTGCTTAATAAGCATCCATTTTTCTTCAAACACCAGTTGAATCGTAGCTGATTGACTTATACCACAATAGTTGCAATATTTACAATCCATTGCAAGTAATGCTCCGCAATGTATACAAGGCTTTTTATCCGAAAGCTCGGTTTGTTCAACAATCAATGTTATGTGATATTGTTTTTGATCTTATCAACCTGAAAGGCTGATCTTATACCTTTTACAAGAAACCCAATGATGAATATCTTTACAATGATACCGGAAAAAATTGCCGCCGGGTCGTTAACAAAAATTAATACCTGAACAAGTATGTACAGGCAAAATCCTGATATAAGGCATGCAAGTGGTTTTTTTTGACTATATCCTCCTAAAGCCAGGAAAAGCATAGCCAATATTAGATTAGTGATCACCACAGCCAATATATTCGGATCATCACTTTTTACAAAGTAGATTATCAGGGCGCTCAATACAAAAATCCCAGCCAAATAATATAGCGTGTTGGTAGCATTTTTAAGCTTTTTATGGTAGTCGCGTAAGTCAATTTCGGCGGTGGCCTGCTTAGCAATAAAAGCCCTTTGTTCAGCTTCAGTTCCTTTTAACGGATAACCGCAATTAGTACAAAATTGATCGTCAATACCAACATGAGCACAACAGGCGTCGCAAAGTATTAGGTTGTTTGATTGGTGTGGAGAAGTTATTTCCATTTGTGTAAGGCTTAGAAACACTAATATAAAAATTAAGGCTGATACTATCAATACCTAATATACTACCCCACATTCCTGGTGATATGTTTGCTCTATTTCTTATCCTGCTAATCAATTCATATTCTAATCCACGGAAACAAATCGAGATATATTTTAAAATTCTTTATATAAATACTAAAAATATTAGCATTTTTACAAATCGAAATTGAAGTCAAATGCCAGATACCAAACAAGATATAGTCAGCCGTTTGCGAAAAGATATTTTGCTTTGGGAGGGTTTTAAACCCCCATCAGCAGGTATGAGCGGGGGCATTGGATTGGGGCCGGTTGAATCAGCCTTCCCTAATGGTATTTTTCCGACTGGCGTTATTCACGAAATGGTTTGCCCCACGCCTGAACAAGCGGCCGCAACCAGTGGCTTTATGGGCGGCTTGCTGGCCTCGTTGATGCAACAGGGCGGCGTATGCCTTTGGATAGGGATATCAAGAAAACTCTTTCCTCCGGCCTTAATGATCTTTAATGTAGAGCCCGACCGGATGATCTTTGTCGACCTGCAGCGGGAAAAGGATGTGCTTTGGGCAACGGAGGAGGCATTAAAATGCGAAGGGGTAGCGGCAGTTGTAGCCGAGTTACGGGAGATCAGCTTTGCACAATCGCGCCGGTTGCAGTTAGCAGTAGAAAATAGCAAGGTGACCGGTTTTATAGTACGAAATGATCCGCGGAAGATCAATACAACAACTTGTGTAGCCCGCTGGCAGATCACGCACTTACCCAGCGAATTGGAAAAAGACATGCCAGGTGTGGGCTTTCCGCGCTGGCAGGTGGAATTGCTCAAGGTGCGTAATGGAACACCGGGCAGCTGGGAATTGGAATGGGTAAATAGCTGCTTTAAACCAATTGAAGAAAAAATTACTGCAAGTCAATTAATAGAACGAAAGGCAGGCTGATATGCAAAAACGCTTTGTTTCGATATGGTTCCGTCATTTGACAACGGACTGGCTGACGCTCCGCCGGCCTGAACTGAAAGAGGTGCCTTTTGTTTTTGTTACACCTGTGAGAGGGCGAATTATTATCACCGCAGCAAATTTTTTAGCAGAAAAACAGGGGATAAGTGTTGGTATGGCCGCGGCTGACGCCAAAGCTATTGTTCCGTCACTTGAGGTGGTTGATGATATCCCGGGCCACGCAGCCAAATTATTAAAAGCATTAGGCGAATGGTGTATCCGTTATACCCCACTGATTGCTATAGACTTACCGGATGGGTTAATACTGGATATTTCCGGCTGCGCACATTTATGGGGAGGTGAGCGTACTTACCTGGGAACGATCATTAAAGTATTACGAGGCAAAGGCTATGATGCCAGGGGCGCGATGGCGGATACCGTAGGCACCGCCTGGGCAGTTGCCCGTTTTGGGAGAGTAAAGCCCATTATCGAACCCGGCGGGCAAGTGAATGCATTATTATCCCTGCCGCCTGCTGCGTTACGGTTGGAGCCTTTGATCCTGGAACGGTTACAAAAACTTGGTTTTTATACGGTCAAAAGTTTTATTGGTATAGGGCGTTCGGTATTGCGCCGGCGTTTTGGGCGGGATTTTTTGCTGCGCTTGGGCCAGGCTCTGGGTAACGAGGATGAACCACTGCAATTATTGCAGCCTATTGAACCTTACCATGAACGGCTGCCGTGTTTAGAGCCAATACGCACGGCAACCGGAATTGAGATCGCCATAAAAAAATTATTGGAAAATGCGTGCCGGCGATTGCAGGGCGAAGGGAAAGGATTGCGTACCGCTGTTTTGAAATGCTACCGCATAGATGGCCAATTGGTTGAGACAAGTATCGGCACCAACCGGCCTACTTACCATACCGGCCATTTGTTTAAGTTGTTTGAATTAAAAATAGCTTCGATCGAACCAGCATTGGGAATCGAACTGTTTACTCTCGATGCCCCAAAAGTAGAGGATGTTTCACCTGAGCAGGAGGTACTATGGTCAGCAGAAGGCGGTGGATTGGACGATGTGAGTTTAACGGAATTACTGGACAAACTGGCTAACAAGATCGGAGGCGGTAATATCCGCCGTTACTTACCTCAGGAACGCTACTGGCCGGAGCAATCTATTAAACCGGCGCTTTCGTTGTCAGAAAAACCTGCTACCACCTGGCGCACGGCGCGGCCGCGGCCATCACTGTTACTACCGCGACCCGAACGAATAGAGGTGATGGTAATGACTCCCGATTATCCCCCCAAATTTTTTATTTATAAGGGTGAAAAACATAACGTGAGCAAAGCTGATGGCCCGGAACGAATTGAAAGTGAATGGTGGGTCGATGCCGGGCAGCATCGGGATTATTACCACGTGGAAGATGAAGCTGGCCGGCGCTATTGGCTCTTCCGCTCGGGCCATTATTATGAGGAAAGCTCACAATGGTACATCCATGGTTTTTTTG
>DATHKT010000011.1:0-2760 GCA_035489035.1 Mucilaginibacter sp. | reverse complement strand
TCATAAACATGGTGCAGGTTTTTTAGGCGCTATTCATTTGGCCATTTTTGCGAGTGTATACGGTATGGTAGCCAACGCAACTTATATGTGGACAGGATTGAATGGAAAACTAAAAGCTGCCGGTGGTTCTATTGCGCATGTTGGTTTTGCCATGATGCTGCTGGGTATATTGATTTCATCTGCTAAAAAAGACGTGCTGTCAAAAAACAATGGCATCTTATTAAATTTTGATCCTAAATCAAAACAGGATCCGCTGGAGAACCTTACCCTTATTAAAGGCCTGCGTACGGATATGGGTAATTACTGGGCTACGTATGAACAAAGTGACAGTACCAGTAATCATGGCAACATTGTTTATTTTAAAATAAACTTTGAGAACAAAAAAACGGGCGAACGGTTTGCACTCTATCCCAATTGGATACGCAACACAAAAGGTCAGGAGGGATTTTCAAATAACCCCGATTCGAGGCATTACTGGAACAAAGATATTTTTACTTATATCAGTGCTAATAATACGATGGAAAAAGTTCCTGATACCGCCCAGTTCAGGAAATACAATATCAGGCAGAAGGATACTATTTTTTATTCTGGCGGTTATATGATATTAAATAAAGTAAGTATCAATCCTGCAGACACCAGGCACCATATCAGCCCAAGTGATACCCTAATTGTGGCCGACCTTGCTATATTTTCTGCAGACAGTATGAAATACAGGGCAACGCCGGCTATTTACTGGAAAGGAGCTGATTCGAGGTTTATTTTTGATACGGTATTTGCCCAAAACCTGGCTATCGGTTTTACCAGTGTAAACAATGATACCCATGCCATTGAAATACAGGTGAAAGAATCCGCCAAAATGACCCCTTTCGTGGCTTTAAAAGCCTACGAGTTTCCACATATCAATCTATTATGGGCAGGCACAATTATCATGGTGCTTGGCTTTGCGGTAAGCCTGCGGCGCAGGTATGGGCTGGCAAGAAGTTTAAGCATTAGCAAACGGCCTGCTGTTGCCAGTAATAAAAGCTAACCCGATTGGGTTTTAGCAAATCAATAACAGCGTTCGGGGTTACTTTTTTGTCCACGTTAGGATAAACAAGAACCAGTTTGTAATTTTATCCAATGGGCTTTTCCGGCATATATTATAAAAAACAACTTCCTGTATTATTCAGCCTCATATGCTTGCTTGCATCGGGCGTTGTGTATGCCCAGCAGGATACCACCCGTGCAGATTCAATTTTCAAAAATATACAGCATCCCGAGCTGGGGCCAAACGATACGATTATGGTACCGGCGAAAATCAATGATGAGGGTGTATTAATGCCTGCGAGGACGCTGGAAGGTTTCTGGATAAGCAAACCCGGTCCGCCCGGTATGAAGCAGCGTATTGAAAAATGGACGCGGCTGCGCAATGCCGTGTATGTTACCTATCCATACGCCAGGAGAGCAGGGGCGGTTATGAATGATATTAATTTGAAGATTGGAAAGATGAAAGAAAAAGAAGACAGAAAGGCCTATATTAAAACCAGGGAAAAAGAATTAAGAAAAGAATTTACTGAACCACTGACCAATCTTTCTATTTACCAGGGTAAGGTGCTTATGAAACTGATTAACCGGCAAACGGGTAATAATTGTTACGAGATAATAAAAGAATACAAGGGAGGGGTAACAGCAAGGGTGTATCAAACGGTAGCATTCTTTTTTAATAGTAATCTGAAACAACCCTACGATGCACAGGGAGATGATAAAGACATTGAATCTATCGTGCAGGAAGTGGAAAGAATGTATGTAAGATGATGTCTGATGTCTGATGCGGTGATGTCTGATTTCTCCTGCGCGGCGAAGAAAACCGAAGTTTTTTAAAAACTTCGGTTTTCTATATTTCGGAATGGCTGATTACAAATGGCTGATTTCGTTTTGAGATTTTGGGGTTTGTTCCAATGTCTTCCAAAGCCCCGAATGGGGCGTCATATGAATAGCCCGGGGTGAAACCCCGGGATCGAAAACGATGATAAAAAAGCCCTGAAAGGGCGTAACAATTGGGGCTATAAAATGAATAGTTTAATTGTTTATCTGATCGATCCTCAAAGATATAAAGTACAAGTGTGCGACGCAACGGCCGGTTAATCAATGAACAAATGCTGGCTTAAAAAAAATAAAGTTCAATACTTTCACGATATAGAAAGCCGGAGTTTTTAAAAACTTCGGTTTTCTCCGCCGCGCTACTGAAAGCAATTGATACTAATTTAGTGATTTTGAGATTTTTGAATTTGTGCTTCGGCAATTACCAAATTCCGCAATCCCCCAATCAACAATTTTCTTCCCATGCCTTAAACCTTACGCCCTTTACCTTTTTACCTTTACAGTTTATGTATCTTTTCAATAATACCCGTAGTTGAAAACCCGGGCACAATAGGGTTGATAATTACCCTTCCTCCATTGGCAATAACTTCTTTGGCGCCCACAATCTGTTCTTCCGTATAGTCGCCCCCTTTGACAATGGTATCGGGCATAATGGCCGTTATAATTTCCAATGGTGTATCTTCTTCAAAAACAACAACAGCGTCTACCATAATCAATGAAGCAATCAGTAAGGCACGGCTGTGTTCATTATTAACCGGCCGGCCCGGGCCTTTTAATCTTTTGGTAGATGCGTCAGCATTCAGGCCAACAATTAATACATCGCCTTCCCTGGCTGCCTGGCTCAAAGAAAAAATATGTCCTTCATGTAAAATATCAAAACAGCCGTTGGTAAAAGCAATT
>DATHKT010000010.1:0-39176 GCA_035489035.1 Mucilaginibacter sp. | reverse complement strand
CCCTGATCCATCGGTATACGCCGCGAAATTTAAAGGAAGATACACGCACCATACCATTACCGGTGGTATCGGTCATAATCTGCCGCAGGAAGCTCCGCAGGCCTTCGCTGACGCTATTATCGAGGTTGATGGTTACTCCAAATGAGTTAAAGTGTTCAGTATGGCAATGAGCGCGCTAATTTGTAGTATACTTATTCAGCCTTTTGAACATCAATCCTAAAAGAACGGGTAACTGAAGATCATAAAAGTAAAGTCTACCTCATAAAAATACCGTTAAAAAACGGGTTGTATATTTGCTGATAAATAGTAAACTTTAACTGATTAACTTACTCCCCCATTTATCACTGCACACCGCATGATTTGGAAACGGAGGGGAATTGTTAAACCCCCTGCTTCGTGTTGCAAATAGTGCCATTTTATTATGACCCGAACCGTAAAATCTGGCGATCTAACTACCCCATCTGGAAATGAATCTGGTGATGATATCCGCTTCGCGAAGCTGGAAGAACTCCTGACTAAGGCAACAATTTTGGCCCGTATAGGCGGATGGGAAGTTGATGCAGTAAAAGGAACTGTTTACTGGTCGGACATAACAAGAGAAATACATGAAGCGGCACCTGGTTTCCATCCCAGCATAGAGGAGGCCGTCAATTTTTACAAGGAAGGGGAGAATAGGGAAACTATTGTGAAAAACATGGAGGAAGCCATTAAAAAAGGCACGCCATGCGACCTGGAATTACAAATTGTTACCACAAAGGGTAATATTAAATGGGTACGGGTTATTGTTGAGGCTGAATTTGCTGATGGTAAATGCTTGAGAGTATATGGAAGTTTCCAGGATATTGATGCCCGTAAAAAAGCGGAGGTTGCGGCTAAGCAAGCACTTGAAGAAAGGAATACTATACTTGAAAGTATCGGCGATGCTTTCTTTGCCGTAGATAAGAATTGGGTAGTGACTTACTGGAACCGCATGGCAGAAAAGGTTTTGGGCAGACCAAAAAATGAAATCCTCAACCACAATTTATGGGAAGTATATTCGGATTCGATTGATTCTGAATCATACAAAAAATATCACCAGGCTCTTGAAACTAACCAGGCTGTTCATTTTGCTGATTACTACGCTCCTATTGATAAATGGTATGAAATAAGTGCTTACCCTTCTGATACCGGGCTGTCGGTTTATTTTAAAGATGTTACCGAAAGGATGAATTACATCAAAGCTATTGAGGAGCAAAATAAAAAACTGAAGGAAATATCATGGATGCAATCGCACATCATCAGGGCGCCTCTTGCCAGGATCATGGGGCTTGTCCAGATAATTAAAGATACTAAAAGGGATACCGCGGAAAAGAAAAAGACATTGGATTACCTGTTATCATCTGCCAATGAGCTGGATAGGGTGATAAGAGAAATAACTGACAAGACCAAAGCGGCCTATCATTCTGTAAAACCCAGGAAAAAATGATTATCCTTTATCGGGACTATTAAAGGTCAGCCTGTTTAATGGCAGACTATCCGGGTAATTATCCTTAATAAACTTTATCAGGTTTTCGCGGATATAGCAACGCAGGTCAAATGCTTGTGACGAATTGCGGGCGCTTATCAGAACCCGCAGCTCTATGGTGTGATCTTTAGCATCAGTAACCTGTATTAGTTTTACGCGTTTATCCCAAAGGGGCGTTTTATCCAGCAGGCGGTCGAGTTCCTGCCTCAAAGGGTCTATCGGAATATTATAATCCATATAAAGAAACACCGTACCCAATATTTCAGAGGTCGAGCGGGTCCAGTTTTGGAAGGGCTTTTCAATAAAATAATTAATGGGCAATATCAATCGCCGCTGATCCCAGATATTCAGCACCACATACGTAAGGGTGATATCTTCAACACGCCCCCACTCGCCTTCAACAACCAAAATATCATCAATGCGGATGGGTTGTGTAAAGGCTATCTGGAAACCTGCTAAAAAGTTGGAAAGCGATCGCTGTGCCGCGAAACCTATGATAATACCGCCGATACCGACCCCAGTGAGCAAGCCTGCCCCAATTTTGCGGACATTGTCAAAGCTAAGAAGGATAATAGCAATGGTGATAAAAACAATCAGAGTAACTACTATCTTCCTTACAAATTGCAATTGCGTCCTGATCTTGCGCTCCTTCAGGTTGTCCTCTTTATTCAGATCATAAGCATGGTAAACATAATCTTCAAAAACTTTGATGGAGTTCATCAGCAAAACAGCAAAGGATATGATCAGTGCGATCTCTGTAATCCGGTTGAGCGGCAGATAAAATCTTTGATCCATTTCCATCAGCGGAAGCAGAAGATTGAGCATCATTAAGGGTACAAAATGATTTAAAGAAGGGCCGGTATGGATGATAATGCTCCTGAATAAGGAGTAATCAGCGTGTTTTTTGCGATAATTGAGTAAAGCCTTAATGATCAGTTTGATAACCAGGCCGATTATTACCGCCAAAGCTACGATGATTAAATTCCACGCCCAGGGATGGATGTGGCCTGCCCAGTCTTCAAACGTATTCTTCAAAGTATCCCTCATGCTTCAACAACGCTTATGAGTGTGAATTGTTGAATTTTTTCGGAAATGAGAGATCAGGGGTTAAATCAATGCACCGTAACAATTGCCGCGCTGCCTGCAGGCACATTAACTACAAAGCGACTTTTGTTGCCAGGATATTCTTCAGGGCTCCCGGTGTAAAAGTTCCACCGGCATCTACCTCACTGCCGGCAAATTTGATCCCGGTGACTGCAGTAACCGAAGGCACATTAAGCCTCACGATCTTTATGTCGAATGCCGGTTTACTCAACTGTAAAGTAAAGGCAAAGTCATTTGCATTCAACTCTTTCAGGGTTGGCTACAGTTACCAGTTCGGCACCAGCAATAGTAACCTGGCCGGTGCAAGCAATGCTACCAATGAATTTACCTTAAGGTACCGTTTGGGAAATAAAAAAGCTGATTGGAAGACATTTTAACCGGGGAATCGCTTTTACAATTCCCCGGTCATAAATCTTCACTTTATTCAAACACGTATTTGGCTAACCAGAGTTTCTTAAAGTCTTCATCGTGCCCGATATAAGTGATGCTGTTATCGTCTTTATTCATAAATGCCAGGAAATCCTTTCGTAAATAATATTTCTCTCCGCCAAGGGTTTTTACCTCGCTGATGGTATTATTGGCCAGGTCGAGCTTAGCCACACGCGGAAAATATACGGCATACAAGGAAGGTGATCCCCCGGAGTAAGCGCTTAGAAAGGATTGGTGCCCTTTAACCCCTTTTACTTCTTTGATCTCCCAGTAAATGGTTTTGCCATCTTTGCCTAAATAAAAATCCTGCAGCATATCAAAGATCTCGCTCTTCTTGTCGTTGTTTAATTTGCCTACGCCAAATTGAGTTTTAAGCTGACCGGCTTTATCAAAATACAGGCAAACCAGGTCCTCATAAGTTTTCATCGGGTTGCCCATACCCATATTAGTTGAGCCGGTAAGCTGGCCCGCCACCAAATACTCCTGGTTGGGCGTAACATAAAACCGCTCCACTAAAAATTTGCTGCCTTTATAAACTGATGCGCCCTTACCTGAAGCGATAAACTTCGATTTAAAAACATCGATAGGTGCGGTTGATGCGAAATCCAGCTTATCACCGGTGAACTTAAGCAGATGGAAACTGTTCATTTTTTCATTGGCGTTTTTTTGCCATTTAAAATCGATCTTGTTCTCGCCGCCTTGTGAAAAGCCCGGATTAAAGATCGAAGCGTACTCTGAAAAGACCTCTGCATAAGCATCTTTTGATTTGGTGGAAGTACCACAGAAGAAAACCGAGCCCTGCGTCTCACTCACGTTCATGACCAGCAAATTAGGTGATGGGCTCGTAAAGGCGGTCTTGCTTTTAAATTCACCTTTCTGGTTATATCTGAAATAGGTATAGCTTGTAGGGTCGCCTGCGCCTTTTTCTGGAGCAAAAACCATCACGACATCCTTGCTCTCCGGCAGTTGGTTACAATAAATCAGGGTTTGTGCACCCGAAAGTTCGACAGGGTTTTCTTTGATCTCAAGATCGCTGCTGATGTTTAACACATAAAACGCCGTGCCCTGTTTTTTATCCTTGCTATCATTTCCGGCTAAAACAAAAAGATCGTCAGAGGCATCAGACGCGGGCGTAATAAAAGAAGCATAGCCCTTATATTTACCGTTATCATTTTTAGGTTTGATTACCTCATCAGACAAAACTTTAGAAGTAAAATAAGCCTGTTTCTCATGGCTCCATGTTTTAAGTAACGAACGCCGGCTAAGCTTTAGTTTCATGCTCAGCACATCGAACGATGAAGAGCCGCCTACATAAGCATAAAAATGGGTAACCGTGATATCTGGTTTTACTTCTTTAGCCACCGATGTATTTTCAATTTTTACAAATACATTGTTCTTATCAAAGCTGTAGGTTTCAAAAAGCACATCGGAGTTCTTTTTTTCACCTGGTATCTTATAAGTAATGCTCAATGCATTGTTGTCGGTTTTTACATCATATAAATAACCCTTATAAGCTTTTTTGGATAGCTCCTGAACGGTTTCCTGCGCTTCAATGTTTGTCGCGGCAAGCAGAATAATGAAAAATAATAGGGAAAGATACTTCATAAAATTAAAGTTTAAATTAGAGGTGATTCATTAGTGCAACCATTTTCAGGCTGTTAAGCATACTACTTTTTAAATTTACCAATGCCGGGGTGGTGGGTCAATAACACTTTAGTAGTAATTTTTAGATGCGGCGCAAATCTATCATCACAAGAAATTCAATAGAAGTGGCAATTAAAATATAACAGGAAAGTAAAAACAGTTGATATGAAATAGCCGTGATATTATCCTGCCGGGATTAAAGATGTAATGCTGTACTTTAGCATAAATACTTAAGAACATGGATCTACAACTTCAAAATAAAATAGCCTTTATAAGCGGCTCAACCGCAGGTATAGGGTTTGCCATAGCGAAAAGCTTATTACAGGAAGGCGCTCATGTTATTATCAACGGCCGTTCGCAGGATGGTGTTGACAAAGCAGTTGAAGAATTAAAAGGACTGGTTAAAAATGCAACTGTAAGTGGCTTCCCCGCAGATTTTTCAAAAGCTGATGAAGTAAACCGACTGATAGAACAATTGCCCAATATTGATATCCTGGTCAACAACGCGGGCATTTTCGAGCCCAAGCCATTTGAACAAATTCCGGATGAAGACTGGTTCCGGTTTTTTGAGGTGAATGTGATGAGCGGTGTCAGGCTGTCGCGTCATTTTCTTCCCAAAATGCTTCAAAAGAACTGGGGACGGATCATATTCATCTCCAGCGAGTCTGCAGTTTTTATCCCGGACGAAATGATTCATTACGGGATGACCAAAACTGCGCAGTTGGCTATAAGCCGCGGCCTGGCCGAACTGACCAAGGGAACACAGGTGACGGTTAACTCCATTTTACCCGGCCCAACCATGTCAAAAGGTGCTGGTGATTTTATTCAAGAGCTCGCTAAATCAGGCAATAAATCAATCGGGGATGTTGAAAGTGATTTCTTTAAAAACATGCGCCCTACTTCGTTGTTGCAAAGGTTCGCATCGGTAGATGAAGTTGCTAATACAGTAACGTACTATGCCAGCCCGCTGGCATCGGCCACAAATGGAGCATCCATCAGGGTTGAGGGTGGTTTGGTGAGGTCTATTCTATAAGACGTTCACTACCGCTTAACAAATGTAGCAGGCAAATGGTTGATGGGTTGTATTTTGATGTGGCGGTAAAAAACCTCAGCACCCTCGGATTGCAATTGGATCTTTCCTTTAGTAAGCGGTAATTGCTGCCCGTTGTCCAGTTGCTTGTTATGGTATAATATCATCACTACTTTTCCATTGACGATGTGTATGCTGGTATCGCCATGGCAATACAGGTCGAGCGTGTTCCATTGTCCTGCCGGGTTCTCAGCATCCCCATTTTTTATACTGTGTCTTCCCTGTTTGCTTTCCTGGCTGAAGGTCGTAAGCGTTCCCTGCGGACTATAAACATAATCAGTTTCAGATCTTTTAGTAACGGGTACGTCAGCCATTCCGCCTGCGCAGCCCCAGTAATCGCCGCAATTACCCTGTTCGATCTGGAACTCCTGCGAACGCATCCAGGCACCGTAATCTGCCCCGTATTTACCTACGGAATGATACAAAAGGCCGCTATCTTTCTTTTTGCCTTTTTGTTGACCCCAGGTAAGTTCACCCCATTTAAATTGCAGCTGGAGGTGATAGTTTTCATATTCCTGTTTAGTGGATATGGCTCCCCAGCCATTGCCCGAAATACGGATAACGTTTTCATTTTCATCTTTCACTATGCTAAAAACATGGCGGGGATCATTGTTTAATCCAACAGGTTCGCCAGTGACGGGCTTGCCGTGTTCGTCCAGGTCGGGGCCAAGATAGGTATCCCAACCTGTGAGGTCTTTACCGTTAAACAGTTGTTTCCAGTCTGTTTTAAATCGCGTAAAGCCAAAAATAATTACGCACAGTAATAGTGAAAGTACAAGCCTGGCAGGTTTCATGATCAGATGGTTTGATTCATCTAATATAGGAATATACCAATGGATTGAAACGATTTAGTTCCACGCGTACCAGTCTGCTACTTTAAAAACTCCTCGATCAATTGAACCGTTACTTCGGGTAATTTGCTGCCTTCTTTTACAATACCCATCTCACCGATACAGGTACCATGGAAGCCAGGTAATACAATCAGTTGAGCGCCCGCTATCATGTGCGACATCTTCACCGCATGCTCGGGTGGCACTACATCCTTATCGCTCACCATGATCAGGGCCGGGGCCTTTATCGCGCGAATATCAGCATCCGGTATATCTTTAAAATTGACCATCCGTGCCACATCCCTCTCAAACATGGCCTGTAAACGGCTTTGATCGGGTGTCACTTTTAAGAAAGCGGCTTTAAGCGGTGCAGGCATACTATCCAAAGTGGCATCCTTGAAACCGTCAAAAAAGCCGGGGATGAATCCTTCGCGTTGATAAGCACCTGAAAGGCTTATTATTTTGTTAACCATATCCGGATGCCTGATGGCAATTTGCAGGGTGGTGGTACCTCCATTGCTGAATCCAAAAATATTGGCTTTGTCTATTTTTAGATATTTGAGCAGCGCGGCAACATCATCAGCATCCTGTTCAAAAGATTCGGGCGTATCCCTGTCGTGTGTACGGCCGTGGGCTTGCAGTTCAACAGCTATTACTTTATTATTTGCTGAAAGTAGCGGCAATATTTTGCCGAATGTAGTTTCGATGGTTGATCCGCCACCGTGTATCAGCACCAAAGGCATGGTACCTTTGCCATGTATCTCATAATACATCTTCAAGCCGTTTACCGGAGCGTAACCTGATGATTTTAAGTTTTCCATATGCTTAGTTTTGTGTTGTGCGTTTGTTGATATTCCTGATGCGATAAAAAACAAAGCGATCAGGATAGAATTTTTCAAATTAATAATTGACCGTTTCATAGCATCTCTTTTAAGTAAGCGCCGAGTTTCTCTATATTCTGCTTCAACCCTTCGTCGGCCTTGTACGTTTTTACTACTTTGATAAATTCTTCGGCCGATTCGAAAAGCATGTGCCAGTTAAGAAGTGTTTGTTCACCCTGCGCTTCAAACGTAATGGTTGCCAATATCCAGGGGTATGAAATATGCTCATAAACGATCTTTTTAAAAGGGATCACCTCTTTAAATACGCTCCTGTTATCGTAATCCGTTCCATCGGGGCCATGCATTACTAAGTTCCACTCACCACCCGGTACCATATCCATGGTGCTAATTGTATTTGTAAATCCATTTGGCCCCCACCAGTTGGCAATGTGTTCGGGTTTCGTCCAAACCTCCCAAACTAATTCTACCGGGGCGTTCAATGTTCTCGAAATGATAAGCTCCCTGTCGTGCGTGCTGCTTTTTTTATTTTCCATATCTTTCTTTTTTAAGTTTTTCTAAATATGTTTCTAAAGCGTCTATTTTACTTTCCCATTGCTGGCGATACTGATCAACCCAGGCAGATACTTCGCTTAACTGATCTAATTGCGCCTCGCAAAACCTGTCGCGGCCGCGTTGCTTAATGGCGATCAGGCCGCAATCGATCAAAACTTTAACGTGAAGCGATATCGCCTGGCGGCTGACATCAAACTTTTCGGCGATGGCGTTTACATTATGCGGTTGACCGGCGATCATATTAATGATCGCCCTCCGGGTCGGATCGGCTATGGCCTGGTATACGTCACGTCTGGCTTTCATATTATTGTGCAAGTAAGTGCTTGCAAATATAAATGCAAGTATTTGCTTGCGCAATTTTTTTAATTTTTTTTTTCAAACGTTTCCAAAAGAATTGCCCTGAAAAAGAAACTATTACGTTAAATTCTGATGAACTTAGATTACCTTGTATAATCAAATTGAATTATGAGTGCCTGGCTTTTACTAACAATTATATTTATCGCGTTAGCTGTAATTGTAATCCTGAAAAAATCAAAAGCAAAAACAGCTTATAAGCATTTTTTCAAAAAGGCAATCAAGGGCCATTTTCCGGGGAACCCGGATGCTTTGATCAATGAGGTGGAAGAGTTGTTTGCAGGCTTATCCAAAGACACCCAATTTGCCTCCAGGTCAAGTAACCCGGTAGATAGGAGGCTTGATTTCTGCGCCTATTTTTTAGCGCTGATCAAGGTGCTTGAAAATAGAGGGTTGTCGTTTGAGCAGATAAGAAGCATCTGCCTTGAAATTACCATTGATTATGTATCGCCTAAAAACACTATGCAGAAATGGTTAAAACGGCTGCCTGCCCGCCTCATTGGATTAAGGATAACCAAACCTCTTTTAAATCTATTTAGTAAAAAAGTGAGTATAAAGGGTCACCCGGATGGGTTCAGGGCCGTGATATTAACCGATAAAACCGAAACTTACGACCTCGGCTATGGTATAGACATCCTGGAATGCGGGATCTGCAAGCTATTTCAAAAACACGATGCAGGTAAATATGCGGCTATATTATGCGAGGTAGATAAGGTCACGTCCGGTTTGGCCGGACTTGAACTGATAAGAACCGGCACCATTGCCAACGGTGCGGCTAAATGCGACTTCCGGTTTAAAAAGATAAATACTGATTAATAATATTCCCCAACTCAGGCCTATCCTACCATAATATTTTCCAGGTATTTATAACCGCTGCCGGTATTAATAAGCAATACGGTTTCACCCGGTTTTATCCAGCCTGTGCTTTTGAGTTGCTTAAAACCCTCCCACAAGGCCGCGCCCTCGGGGGCTATCAGCATACCTTCGTGTCGCGCCAACTCTTTTACTGCACTGTGCATTTGGTCATCGGTAATACTTAGTGCGCAGCCATTACTTTCATACAGCACTTTGAGTATCTGTTTATCAGCATAAGGTTTCGGTACGCGTAAACCATTAGCAATGGTAAAACCACCATCCACAAATGTAGATACGGCCTCGCCCGTATTAAAAGCTTTCACTATACCATCGCAGCTTGAGGATTGTATGGCAACCATTCTCGGTCTTTTACTGCCTATCCAGCCCAATTGCTCCATTTCGTCAAATGCTTTCCAGATGCCGATCAGCCCTGTTCCGCCGCCCGTTGGGTATAGTATTACATCAGGCAACTGCCAGTTAAATTGCTCGGCTATTTCATAGCCCATTGTTTTTTTGCCTTCCAAACGGTAAGGTTCTTTCAGGGTTGACAACTGGAACCAGTCATTTAGCAAGGCATGCTCGTTCACCAACCTGCCACAGTCGCTGATACTGCCGTCAATTTCAACCAACTTTGCGCCATACAAAAGGCACTCATCTTTAAATATCTTTGGTGTAAGCACAGGCATGTAAACGATGGCTTTGATACCCGCCCTTGCAGCATAGGCAGCCAATGCCCCGCCGGCATTACCCGCGGTGGGGATGGCCATGGTATCAATGCCCAATTCTTTTGCTTTGGATACCGCGGTACTTATCCCTCTTGCTTTGAACGAGCCTGTTGGGTTGCCAGATTCATCCTTCCAATATACCTGGTTATCCGGCGCTGCATCCTTTAGATTTTCAATGGGGATAATAGGCGTAAAACCTTCGCCGAGCGTCACTATATTTTTTACGTTGATCAAAGGCAGCAACTCCCGGTAGCGCCACATATTTGCAGGTCGGCCGGTTAAAATAGCTTTGCTTAACCCTTTGCTCAGATCATACCTGGCAAATAAGGTCGACCTGCAATCAGGGTTATTACAAACAGTATTTACAACTGAAACATCATATAGCGTTCCGCATTCCGGGCATTCTAAATGTGATAATAAGGAGGCATTTTCTACACTTATATTACTATCCATATCCAATATATTGTGATAGGGCAAAGCTATAGTTAATTATTGGGTGGCCATATGATGTATTTATAATGTGACCGACGGGACAGGATATTTTTTTCATATACTATCTTGCATTTGCAACGAAATCTGTGAAGCCAGCCTGATTTTTTATAGGTTTGCCTTGATGGAACACGTATTGGACAACCCGGCCTGGAACGCTTTGATCTCGGGCAACAAACACCTTTCTAATAGTAACGAACAGGTAAGATATTTCGATAAGGAAGTTTCGCCTTTTGCAGCTTTTAGAGAAAACTCCGCGGACAATTTCCAACTGCTTTATGATATGCTGCCGCATAATGGCCCGGTATTGTTTGTAACTCCCATAGAAACGGAGATCCCCGCCCAGTGGAAAGTAACAGGATTTATCAAAGGTTTACAAATGGTTTATGAAGGACCATTGATTCCGCAAGTTATTAACCAGGAACTGATTCCTTTAACCGAGGAGCATGTACCCCAAATGCTGTCTCTTACCAAGCTAACCAACCCCGGGCCGTTCGCTGCGAAAACTATCGATTTCGGTCATTATTATGGGATTTTTGAGGGAACGCAACTTGCAGCTATGACGGGCCAGCGTTTTCATCCTTTTGAGTACGCAGAGATCAGCGCAGTTTGTACCCACCCGGATCATGCCGGCAAAGGATATGCCCGGCTGCTGCTGCTTCAGCAATTGCACCGCATCCAGTCGGCGGGCGATATCCCGTTTTTGCATGTGCGGTATGATAATGAGCGGGCCATCAAAGTATATGAGGATTTAGGCTTTGTGACGCGGAAGAACGTTTATTTTTATGTGATGACCAAAAGTTTAGGTGTAGCGTTGCGCAACACACGCAACACCCCGCAACACTGAATCGCAACACCCCCGCAACACTCATTTTAAGCATCTCTGCGAAGCGTTTTACTGACAAAACAGTGTCAGTACTTTTTCCATTCCGGATCCTTAAATTTGTATATATCCTCCATTAAACCCCCATGCGCCCTCCTGAAGTAGAAAAGATCCGCAACGAGATCCGTGCCATATCCGACCGTAAATTTAAAGCCGGGCGCCACGGCGAAGTAATGCCGTCAGGCCCCGATGCGGGACTATTCCGCACAAAAAAAGCCAACCAATGGATGCAGCAGGAATATGGCAAGCCCCTGCCTAAAAAGCTATTTGGCAGTTTTTGGTTCGAAGGGGAGCTATGCATCCTGTTTGCCGATACCAACCTTGGCAAATCCATCTTGGCCGTGCAGTTAGCCGATAGCATCACCAAAGCCTATTGCATCGAACCATTTGCCAATCAATCCGAAGCCGGCACACCGGTGCTTTACCTTGATTTTGAACTAGGTGCCAAACAATTCGAAACCCGCTATGCCGACCCCCGCTGGGGCAGCCACCTGTTTGCCGACGAATTTTACCGCAGCGAATTTAACCCCGAAGCCGACGACCCGATCCTGTACACCAAATACGAGATTTTTGTGCAGGAACAATTGGAATCAGCCATACGCAAAATCAAGCCGCGTGTACTCATTATCGACAATATTACCTACATGCGCAATGGCACCGAACACGCCAAAGACGCCATGCCGCTGATGAAAATGCTGAAGGCACTCAAAACCAACTACAAACTATCCGTGCTGGTGCTGGCCCACACGCCTAAGCGTAATCCCGGCAAACCAATCACCGTGAATGATCTGCAGGGCAGCAAAATGCTCATCAATTTTGCCGATAGCGCCTTTGCCATAGGTAAAAGCCATACCCGGCCGAATTGCCGTTACCTGAAGCAGATCAAACAACGTAACCAAAAAGAAGATTACGGCGAAACAAATATCTGCCTCATCAGCCTCCAAAAAGAGCTCAATTTTCTATGTTATAAATTTGAAGGCTACGCCCACGAGCGCGACCACCTGCGCCGCCACGGTAACTATCGTGATGATGCACAGGTGGGGAAAGTCTTACAGCTTCACCAACAAGGCCGCTCTCTGCGCCAGGTAGCTGATGAAGTGGGGATACATTATACTACGGTCAGCCGCATAGTGAGGGAAAGTAAGGAGGGGAATTATCAGTTGAATAAGAATGATATTTTGGCAAACGAATAACTATATCCGTCGACATGGATATTATGGGTATCTACCTGTTTCACCATTCACCCCTAAGCATACAAGCGCCTTAGGTAGTGTCTCAGTTTGAATTTATTTTTTACAAACTATGCAATACAATTGCCATTATCATTAAGGACAATATGCCAGAACAGAAAAACACAAGGGAAATTGTCATTCCTGCGTTGAACGATGCACTTTCGCCATAATTTTTATGCTTTAAAATAAGCTCATATCTTTTATTTACAATATAAATTTGTCTTATTATTAAGTATATTAATAATATCAATATTATGAACACATAGTTTGGTACTTTAGATTTAAAAGTATGGAAAATAAAATACTGGACTGTCAAGCAAATAGTCATTATCCATAAACCCAAACAAATAGATAAGACATATGATGTTTGATCGGGATAAGAAGAAACATTCTTTATTTTCCGCCTGTCACTTACTTTGAACCAGCGAACTAAATAAAAAAACAAAAAGTCTAATATTACCATAAAATTAAAAAAGCCACTTATTAGGTGGCTTAAATATATGAACAAGTTGGCAGTTTTTAGTCTGCCAGTCTTACAATATCTTTAATACTCATAACATCTTTTGTTAAACCTGCTTCCATTGCCGGGGTTACTCTTTATGTCTCCGCAGGGTCTCTCGTAGAGGACCCTGCGATAGCAAAAACATAAGGCGGGGTTTTTATTAGATGTATAGGTATCTGATTAGCTTTTCTTAATATTTAGTGCTAAGTTGGTATTGCCGTAATTTATAGACCAATCATAACCTGATTTTATATGAAAGACCGATCAAACCGCAGGCACTTTTTGAAGGAAGTGAGTTTGGGTGGGGCAATAGCTTTTATCCCGCCGGGCATTCTCAAATTATCTGATGACCAGCCCATTGTCGAAAATCCGAGCTCTGATACAAATGAAGCTGCGAAACCCGCAAAGCGGGTCTATAACGCGACGTATACCGGCGAACATCTCAGCCGCGTGGCCTTTCCTATTGGCGGCATAGGTGCGGGTATGTTGGTGGAGACGGGGAAAAAAGAAAAGATGGTGAGAAAGGGGAAGTTCTGGCAACTATTACATTAGCTATAGGTACAACCATAGATGCAGCAAGTAAATTTATAAAAGCTAATGCTGGTGCAGTTATATATTACGCCAATGTAAACGGCGTAATCCGGTGGGTAGCAACTTCAAAAGTACTAAGTGTAGCTGAGAAATTAAGTAAAGCGAGTGTTGTAGGTGCAATCCTTATAGATGGCGTTTTGTATGTTTCGGGAAATCAAAGTGGAGAAAAGACAGCAAGAAACATAACAGTTATAGGTATCGGATACTATTATCTGGATCATATAGGTGTATTTGATCCGCACAAAGGCACTTATCAAAGAGAGCCGGGGGCCGCTGTGATTGACCATTTGAAATATTCACATAAATGATGTTTTTTTGTCAAAAAGTTATTAGAAATGTATAAAGCATTTTATTATTGGATATATTATTATCTTACAAAGATCAGAACAAATGATGATCCCGCGTTTAATTCTTTAATGATCATTACCTTGCTTCAAGGTTGTAATCTAATAAGTATAGGGAGATTAATTTTTAAGGCAAATCACCTTCATCTCGAGAAACAAAATGCGATAATTTTGGGAAGCGTATTCGTTGTTGGGCTGATGGTTTTTAACTATTTATATCTTTATCATAGACGATCGGTTATTTTTGAAACGGCCCGAGCATACAAAAAATTAAAAACAAACTTAACAAGGTTCATTTTTTGGCTTTACGTTATTGGTTCGATGGCGTTTTTTTATTCCGTAACCATATATAGCTAATTTGACAATAAGGAGGATTCAAGAATGATTTAGATGCGTGAGCATGAATCTGAACAGTTTAAAACCACACCATTGCCCACGCTGCCGCAAGCGTCCCAGGCTGCCGCAAGCGCTTTAGACGCTACTGCCAGCATCCCACTGGTGGTACTGCTGCAAGGGGTTATTCAGCCTGTAGTAAAGTGAAAAGTTTGTTAAAGAAACTGAGCCTGGCCAAAGAGCGCCGGGCTTTGTTTATTTAATTATTGAATATCTATAAGTCATCTTCAGTATTAATCCTTAAATTGCAGCTACCTTATTATGTGGCCTTATCGCAATATACTTATTTATTGTTATTTATATCTGCAAATGCATATTGCCATCAGGATGTTGATTTTCATTTAAGCGATCATCTGCTGTCAGGTAAAATCATATTATGTCTCCGCAGGGTCTCTCGTAGAGGACCCTGCGATAGCAAGGTGTATGTGCAATGTTATACCAGATCATTTTTTATATCAAGAGTGAGAAAGGGATATAGCGATAGTGATCTTAGCGGCATCCAAAAAAAACATAAGGCGGGGTTTTTATTAGATGCATACTTATCCGTTAGTTTTTCTTAATATTAAGTGCTAAGTTGGTGTTTCCGTAATTTTATAGACCAATCATAACCTGATTTTATATGAAAGACAGATCAAACCGCAGGCGCTTTTTGAAGGAAGTGAGTTTGGGTGGGGCAATAGCTTTTATTCCGCCGGGCATTCTCAAATTATCTGATGACCAGCCCATTGCTGAAAATCCAATTGCTGATACAAATGAAGAAGAGAAATCTGCGAAGCGGGCCTATAACGCTGCATATACCGGCAAGTACCTAAACCGTGTTGCATTTCCCATTGGCGGGCTGGGTGCAGGTATGTTCTGCCTGGAAGGAACAGGGCCGATCTCGCACGTATCCGTACAAAACAAGCCCGATATATTTAATGAGCCGGGTATGTTTGCAGCCATCGCCATAAAAGGGCTTGAAAAAGGCGCTAAAATACTTGAAGGGCCCGTACCGGACTGGAAAAAGTTCGGGTTAAAAGATGCCGGGAATGGATTAAGCGGATCTACTACGGGGCTACCGCGTTTCTCAGGGGTTAGTTTTAAAACGGAATTCCCATTTTGCCATATTGACCTTACCGATAAAGATATTCCCCTATCGGTACAACTAACCGGGTGGAGCCCTTTTATACCTACTGATGACGATAACTCCAGTTTACCTGTTGGTGCTATCGAATATAAATTTATTAATACGGGAAATAGCCCGGTAAGTGCGGTGTTTTCATTCCATACCAAGAATTTTTTGCGGGTCGAAAATGGCAAAAATTCCATTTCTCCAACCAAAAATGGGTTTATTGTAGCCGAAGCCGGTACTAAAGAGAAGCCATTCCCATCTGAGTTTTCCATTTTTGCTGATGACGATAATACCGTTGTCGATCATTGCTGGTTCAGAGGAGGATGGTGGGACCCCATAACGATGGCATGGAACACGGTTAAAAGCGGGGAGATCAAGAAAGTTGCGCCGGTATCTGAAGAAGCACCCGGAGCAAGCCTGTATCTCCCTTTTGACCTCGCCCCCGGCAAACAAAAAACTGTAAGGGTCATGGCCGCATGGTATTCGCCGGATACAGAGTTAACCTTCGGAAAAATGGGCAGCCGGAAAGAAAACTGCGACCCGGCAAGCGGTTGCTGCAATTCGCCGGGGGATATCGCACTGGATAAATATGACAAGGATTTTAATGGTAAATTTTATAAGCCATGGTACAGCAGCCGGTTTGAAAATATTGGCAGCGTTATCAGCTATTGGGCGAAAAATTACGATGATCTGAAAAGCAAATCACAATTATTTACAAAAGCTTTTTACCAAAGCACCTTACCGCCGGAGGTTATTGAAGCTGTTGCCTGCAACCTGTCGATTTTAAAATCACCCACCGTAATGCGCCAATACGATGGCAGGTTATGGAGTTTTGAGGGCTGCGGGGATTCGGGAGGCTGTTGCCATGGGTCATGCACGCACGTTTGGAACTACGCGCAGGCTATTCCCCATCTTTTTCCGGCGCTTGAAAGAAGTTTGAGACATACTGAGTTTTGCGAGGACCAGGATGAGCGGGGGCATCAGAATTTCAGGGCAAATTTACCCATACAGCCGGGGAGCCATGATTTTCATTCCGCGGCGGACGGGCAACTGGGTGGAATTATGAAAGTTTACCGGGAATGGCGGATAAGCGGCGACAATACCTGGCTGAAGAAAATGTACCCCATGGTAAAGGTCAGCATGGATTACTGTATCCGGACCTGGGACCCGCGGCATAAAGGTGTAATAGAAGAACCACACCACAATACCTACGATATCGAATTTTGGGGCCCGGATGGAATGCACACCAGTTTTTATATAGGCGCACTTCACAGCATATGCACCATGGGTGGATTTTTGAAGGCTGATGTATCTCTATACCGTCAATTATTAACAAAGGCAAAAAAGGAGATCGAAACTACCTTATTCGATGGCGAATATTTCATCCAAAAAATAACCTTCACGGGTCTTAACGCTAAAAACCCCGCAACCGAACTATCATTTGGCGGTGAATATTCAAAAGAAGCACAAGAGTTATTGCAGAAGGAAGGCCCTAAATATCAATACGGAAAAGGCTGCCTGTCTGACGGGGTACTCGGCGCCTGGATAGGCCGGATGTGCGGCATTGATGATGTAATTGACAGCAAGAAAATAAACAGCCATCTACTGGCGGTCTACAAAAATAATTTTAAGGCTGACCTGTCAGAACATGCCAATCCCCAGCGCCCATCGTATGCATTAGGCGATGAAGCAGGACTACTCTTATGCACCTGGCCAAAAGGCGGAAAGTTATCGCTCCCATTTGTTTATAGTGATGAAGTATGGACGGGCATTGAGCACCAGGTAGCGTCGCATTTAATGCTGATGGGGAATGTGGAAGAAGGGCTTACCATACTTCGTGCTTCGCGCGACCGATATGACGGGCAGATAAGAAACCCATTTAATGAATACGAATGCGGTCATTGGTATGCCCGCGCCCTATCAAGCTATGGTTATTTGCAGGCACTTACCGGTGTCAGGCTTGACGCAGTGAGCAAAACCCTGTTTATTGATTCGAAGATAGGGGATTTTACCTGTTTCATCAGTACTGAAACCGGTTTTGGCACCGTAACCTTAAAAAACAACAAGCCGTCATTAAATGTCACCTATGGTAATATTAAGGCGGATAAAATATTTGTTAGCGGGAAGGAATTCAAGGGATAAAAACATTTTAAAAAAATGATTGTGATGGTAGTTCCTCTGGAGAGGGTAAGGAGTGTGTTAATACATCAGTAATGCCCTGCCGCGGTGGACTTACCCCGACTGCGCTGCGCTGGTCACCCCTCTCTACTTTGTAGAGAGGGGATTAAAAACAAATAAAAATTAACAAACCCTCTTTGCGCGCAGCGAAGAGAGGGTGGCCGAGCGAAGCGATGACCGGGTGAGTCAACTGTAGACAGGTTCCCGTTTGAGGGTAACGATACACAAGTTGTGACAGGGCTAACCTTCACAAAGTCTTACCAAAATTATTATAGCTCCAATTCCAATACAGGCAACACCCATGCCCTTAATATTGCCAATAGTCCATTTATCATTATGCCATTTAGACCATGTTTCCATTTCTTTTAGCGTAAGCCAAATGCCCAAAACGATTAAGCCTATTCCGGCTATTATATATAGAATTGTATATAGCAGTTGCATTTACCCTAAGCTATAAAAATTAAGTGATCAAAAGACAAAAAAGCAGAGCGATAAAATCGGTCATGCAGCCTTCCTGCCTCGTCTCTCCCGCCAGCGATCACCAATGGGCCGTGTGGGTATATTATCACCAAGCAATTTCCCCCAGGGTTTCAGGTTATCTATCCGGTCGAAAATGATCTTTAACACGGCAACAAAGGGTATCGATAAAAACATGCCCGGTATCCCCCAAAGCTGGTTACCCAGCAGCACCACAATGATAGACATCAACGCGTTGATCTGCACTTTGGAAGATACGATCCGCGGTACCAGGATATTGTTATCGATAAATTGAATAATGATATAAGCAACGATCACCCCGAGCTGTGTAGAATAACCATCTTTGGTAACGGTTGCCATCAATACAGGGAGCGCTATCGCTATGATGCCGCCCAGGTAAGGGATCAGGTTAAGGATAGCGCCTATGCTACCTATCAGTATGGCATATTTTACATCGAGCAAAAGCAGGGCTACCGAATTTAAGGTTCCAACAATAAAGGTTTCAATCAGCAGCCCAACGATATAGCTTTGTATGGCGCCCTTGGTTTCAGACAGCACTTCGCTTACCTTTTTTTCGTTCTCTTCGGCAAAAACCTCATACAGAAAATTTAAGATCAGGTTTTTGTATAACAGCATAAAAAATATATACACCGGCAATAGAAAAACAACGGCGAAGGTGCCTAAAACGCCATTCAGGGTTTTGCCAAGCACGGCCTGGCTATTGTTTAATACATCATTAACCATTTTGTCCTGCTTACTTTCGGCAATACCAAAGGTAGCGGTTAGCCATTGCTTGAGACTGGCAAATATCTCGGCGAACCTTTGCTTCAGCATAGGCAGTGAATCGCCAAACTGGATAATTTGGGTCGACAAAAAATAAAACAGGGCGACTACACCAGCAGCGGCTAAAAGCATCGCCAGAATAATAGACAAAACAGGTGGGACCCTGTGCTTTTGCATCCAGTTACAAAGCGGGTTGAGCAGTATGGCCAGGAAAGCGGAAAAAGCCAGCGGAATCAAAATATCGGCCAGCTGGGCAAAAGCATACACCAATAAAATAAGTCCGAAAAGCACCGCGGTACTTTGTATATAAAAGGGTTGGTCTTTAATCTTTATGGACATAGGTTAGTGTTGGTTATTGCAAGTTAAGCTTTCTGTTCCATAAACTTCAAGCAAGTCGGGATGTTTTGCCCTTGAGTAATAATAAAAGTGAGGGTTACCATCGGCATCAAAAAGCAAAAAGCCCCGGCTGAAGTAGCCGGGGCTTTCATTCGGATAAGCAAAGGATGGGTTTCTTTAAGCCACCAAATCAGCTTCAGCGCCGAAAGCCTGGTCTATGATGATCTTCCAGGTGCCATCCGCTTGCTGTTTCATTACCTCGATGCCTTTGGCGCTGATCTTTACCTCACTGCCATCGGTAATACTCCATTCGGACCGGCCTACGGCAATGTTTCCTGTTTGCAGGCAATAAACTGTTTTGATCTCCATTTTCCCTTTGATGGATAGAATGGCCTTTATCGCTTCTTCAAACTTCTCTTTCCCGGATACCGGTTTTCCGGGCTCAGGCACAATAATGCCGTTTACATCATACATGTTCATTACGGTGGCTACATCGCCGGTGTTGAAGGCGGCTGCCAGTGTTGCGTGAGCATCTTCTGCTCTTTTTGGTAGGTTCATTTTTATTGAATTTATGGGTGAATAAACTATTTAAGAAAGGATGGATGAAAAGTTGTTATCAGCAATGATGGCTTTTGCCAGTTCACCGGCCGTAGCGTAAACTTTGCTGAAAAGGAATGGCCCCATGCTGATCCTTTTTACCCCTAGCGATGCCAGTTCCTCAAAACCAGGCAGGGCAGGCATACACATTACATTGATGGGAAGTTTTGTAGCCTGCACCACCGCTTTAATGTCATCCTTATTGGTAATACAAGGCACGAATATCCCGTCAGCACCGGAATTTTCGTAACTTTTGATCCGGGTAAGGGTTTCATCAAGTGCGGTTGGCATTCCCAAAAGGAAACCATCGGTACGGATATTGACAAATAGCTGCAGGTTATTCCGGCTGATATGATCGGCAACCGCCAAAAGTATCTTTTGAAATTCCGCAACGGATTGAAGCCGGCGTGTTTCACCTGCAATAGTATCTTCCAGGTTGATGCCAACTACACCGGCATCATGCAGCTTATCGATGTTTTCGATAATCCCACTAATCGTGCGGCTGTACCCGCCTTCCATATCCACCGTAAAAGGGATATTGACTACTTCAACTACTCTTTGAGCTACCTGCAGCAGTAGCTCAAAGGGCAGCTTTTCCCCATCCTCGTAACCAAACGAATTGGCAAGGGCCTGGCTGGATACGCCTATAGCGTTGTACCCATTGGCCTCAAATACCCTGGCGCTGTTCACATCCCAAATGTTCCCTAATAGTAGGGGAGTTGAATTTTGATGCAGCTGTTTAAATGTTTCAAACGGACTCATACAATAGAATTTAATTGTTTAATAAATTATTTTAAACAAAGATATTGCAGCAGCAAACCCGGAAATTGTACGAATCGGAACAGTTGAAATTTATTGTACCAGCATTTGGTTAACAGGGGAAATGTTATCCAGGTAAGCGGAAGGGGTAACACCGGTAAATGATTTGAAATCCCTTATAAAATGTGATTGGTCAAAGTAGCCGCAATCGTAAGCAATGGTAGTAAACGGCTGTTTGTTTTTAGCCATCAACTTAAGGCTAAGCTGAAACCGGTTTATCTTATTGAACGATTTTGGCGAGAGGCCGGTATGCTGGTAAACCAACTGGTGCAGGTAGCGGGGCGTGATGTTATGTTTGGACGCGATATTAGTTAGGTGGGTTTCGGTCGGGTCCTTTTTTATACTGGTTAAAATATGGGCGACCTTATCTATTTTGAAAGATTTTCTTTCATTGCTGATCAGTCTTTTCAATAAAAAGAGCTCGATCAGCTCAATTCTTTTAGCAGTGTCCTTTGTTTCCAAAAGTTGCGCATATAATATTTTTACCGGGCTGCCTATGATATCGCTTAAGTCGGAAACCTGGTCGTTAAACATACCCATCTCATCATGCAAAAAATAAGCCGCCGAGTGGGTGAAAAATTTAATGCCCAGCATAGTATGCCTGCCCTTTGACCGGATGGCCAGCGGTTTGGTGATCTGGCCCCACAGTTCTATTTTGGGGGTCTGATAAAACTCATTTTCACCTGAGGCTTCCCATATACCGTCCCCCAAATTAAAGATCATTTCCATATCACCGCTCGGAAACACGGTATCCTCAAATCCGGCATCCGAATCAGATTCAAAGATATAGTAATGCCTCACGTAAGGCCTTAAAATATCCGATGGAAGGAAATGCTTAAATTCCATAAAGTAAAGTTAATATTCTTATTTTATTACTCCATTATTCTCTTGTTGTTTATCATGGTCGCTGCTGAAGGAATCCCTATACATTTTCCAGCCATCCGGCGTCTTCTTCCACAATACCAGGAATTTACCATCATCAAACATTTTATTATTGGCATCAAACGACTGCCAAAATCCTATTTCAGTTACAAATTCCTTGCCATCGCCAAATACATCTGTGGTGATAAATTTACCGTTCCGCAATCCTATGTCGTGATAGGCTTTTTTGAAAAAAGCAAGCGGCGCGTCCGGGCCGCACATCGCCGGGGCATTTGGCGCCATGATCCAGCAATCCTTTGCGTAGCGGTTAATAAATATGGACGAATCGCCTTTGGCGAAAGCCTCGAAATAGATAGCGTTGCTTTCGGCTATCGCCTTTTTTGCTTCGGCAAGGCTTGAATTTTCTTTTGGTTGCTGACCATTGCAACTATAAACTAAAAATAGCATAGCGAGTAATTGGATCCCGGTGAAAATATAATTCCTTCTCATAATAATTTAAATTTGTATACAAAGCTACGGCAGCTGCAAACCTCAGAATTGTATAAATCGGAACAGTTCAGGCTACTGCTAACTTTCAAGTATTTCCTTTACATTTTAAAATATATAAATTAATTTGGCTTGATATTTAGAACAATATTGGCCCATACTGATTATATCCTATCATGAGAATAGCAACCTATAATGTAAACGGGGTGAACGGGCGTTTGCCGGTATTACTGCGCTGGCTTAATGAAACAGCCCCGGATGTGGTTTGCCTGCAGGAGCTGAAAGCACCACAGGAAAAATTTCCCGAGCAGGCCATAAACGATGCCGGCTATAACGCAATATGGCATGGCCAAAAAAGCTGGAATGGCGTAGCTATCCTGGCGCGTAACACCGATATCAGCGAAATAAGGCGGGTGCTCCCGGGCGACCCGGAGGATGAGCATAGCCGTTATATTGAGGCTTTGGTCAATGGCATCACTATTGGCTGCCTTTATTTACCAAATGGCAATCCTGCTCCGGGCCCAAAATTCGATTACAAATTGCGTTGGTTTGACCGGCTGACGGCACATGCCGCGGAACTGTACGCATCAGGCAAACCGGTGGTATTAACCGGCGACTACAACGTAATGCCGACCGAGATCGATGTATATAAACCGGAGCGGTGGGTTGATGATGCTTTATTTCGTCCTGAAACCCGTGAGGCTTTCAGAAAATTGATCGCACAGGGCTGGACCGACGCCATACGTAAGCTTCATCCAACCGAAAAGATATATACGTTTTGGGATTATTTCCGCGATGCTTATGGCCGTGACGCCGGTTTACGTATCGATCATTTTTTATTAAGCCCGCAACTGGATAGCCGCCTTAAAGCAGCTGGCGTAGATCGGCATGTACGCGGATGGGAGAAATCAAGCGATCATGGCCCGGTTTGGATCGAGCTGGCTGACTGATAGATAGCATTAGCCATTTTATACTTCGGATCTGTTTTCTATTGCCCTTAAGCTTCGCGGAATATGGCTGCACAATGACTAAGGCATCGAAACATTTTAATGGATCTGATGGTTTCAGAGGTACTTTAGGCCGCTATGGCTGATATTATTTAATGAATAAACTTTTATACAGAATCGTGCAGTTTACCTCGTCCTATAAAACCCCCTCTTTGTTTAAATGGCTATTTTCACTCTTTTTGATAAGCATAGGAGGATTTGCTTACGGACAGGTAATTGTTCCGGCGGACTCCCTTAAAGTGGATTCTTTGCGCGCTCTACGAAAACAGAAAATAGCAGATAATATCAACAAGCAATATGATTTTGGCGATCTGAGCCGCAATATTCTCCATCCTAAAAAAAAGGCCGATACATTGCATAAAAGATCAGGTATCACCATTGTACCAAACATAGCTGCGAATCCCACCATTGGCGCCCAGTTGGGGATCAAGGCTGTGGCAGGCCGCAGATTAGGTAATGATCCCAATACGTTCCTGTCGGTTGCGGCTACATCAGCATCTATTACCAGCAAAGGGATCATTTATTTTTATGTTAATCATAATATATTCACGCCAGGCAATAAGTGGAACTTTCAGGGTAACCTGGTGATCGCGAAAACGGTGACGCCAGACTTTGGTTTAGGTATAGGCCAGGATATCAATGGGGGAACCGATGCCGACAAGATATTGGCCGATCCTGCGCGTAAAGTTTATCCGATACATTCCATATATTTTAACTTTAGAGAAAAGGCTTATAAAGAGGTAGCGAAAAACCTTTTTGTCGGGGCGGGTTTATCATTTGAAGTAAGGCGGAACATTACAAACAAGGATACCACCAATAATGCAACCCCATCCAGTGTTTACAATAATGAGCATGGGTTTCCGCAGGATCATTACTCGGCGGATGGATTTCTTTTTAATATACAGTACATCACACGCGATAATCCAAACCGCGCCTACAAAGGCATTTATTTTGATGCAGGTTTCCGGGTTAATCAAACCTGGATCGGGAGCACAAAAAATTCAGTGCAATTTACTACCGACTTCAGGAAGTATTTCAGCTTATCAGCTACCAGCCCCGAAACGGTATTTGCAATATGGAACTGGGGTTCGTACCTGCTCAGCGGTTCGGTACCTTATCTTGAATTGCCTGGTACGGCCAGGGACGGTACTTTCAGAAGCGGCAGGGGTTATACCTCCCAATACTTTAAGGGTACGCAATTCAACGATACCGAAGCTGAACTCCGCTTTCCGATATTAAGCAACAAATTTATCAGCGGTGTCGTTTTTGGCAGCATGCAAACTGCCAATGATGAACATGGCACCAAACTGTTCCAGGTATTTCAGCCGGGCTACGGTGGCGGTTTGCGGGTATTGTTCAATAAGGCTACGCGCACCAACCTGGCCCTTGATTATGCCTTTGGTAAATTTGGCAATAAAGGATTCTTTTTGAATTTAAATGAATCATTTTAGGAAACGGAGATGTGACATTGAATATCTTTGTTCCTGCAGTAGCTCCGGATGGAAGATGCTGAGTTGATTGGAATAATGCGCAAAAAGTATGGAAGCGCGATACGAAAAGCAAAACGAGATCGACAGCGTACCCGGAAGGATTCCCCGTGAACCGGGTGCCCCGCCAACTTACTGGCTCACCCGCTTTGTTATTCTTCGCCTGCTGGGCGCTATTTACGCGGTAGCTTTTCTCGTAGCTATCAACCAAATTATCCCTTTAATAGGATCAAACGGACTCCTTCCTGTAGGAAATTACCTGCAACAGGTGACCGCAACGCTGGGTTCAGCCGGGACCGGCTTTGTGCGCCTGCCCTCACTCTTTTGGCTATGGCATTCTGATACAGCGCTTTTAACTGTCGCCTGGATCGGGCTTATCCTTTCCTGCGTAGTAGTGGCAGGTTATGCGAATGCGCCGCTGCTTGCTGTCCTTTGGTTTCTTTACATGTCCTTTGTTCATATCGGGCAGGATTGGTATGGGTACGGCTGGGAGATTCAGCTTACCGAGACCGGTTTCCTCGCCATATTTCTTTGCCCGCTGCTCGATATGCGTCCGTTTCCACGGCGCGCGCCACCTATGGTCATCATCGTTTTATTCCGGTGGCTGATCTTCCGCATTATGCTTGGTTCAGGATTGATCAAGTTTCACGGAGATGAAGTATGGCGCAACGGTACCGCCCTTTGGTACCACTTCGAAACACAACCCATTCCCGGCCCGTTGAGCCGATGGTTTCATTTTCTGCCGCGTGCAGTTCTTAAAATTGCGGTCTGGTTCAATTTCCTGGCCGAGCTTGCAGCGCCATGGTTCGTCTTCTGGCCGCGGATGGCGCGTCACATTGCCGGATCGGTGATCGTACTGTTCCAGGTCAGCATAATTCTCAGCGGCAATCTCTCGTTTTTAAACTGGCTGACTATCATCCCCGCTTTAGCCTGTTTCGATGATGGCTTTTGGGCAAAGCTTCTCCCCCGCAGGCTCGTTCGCAAGGCCGAAGCTTCCGCCGGCCGCGCCGAAGAATCCATATCCATGCTGACCACCTCCTGGGTGGTTGCGGTTATTGTCGCGCTTCTGAGCATCCAACCGGTAACAAACATGTTATCGCCGGGACAGATTATGAACACCTCGTTCGACCCTTTCGATCTCGTAAATACCTATGGTGCATTCGGAAGCGTTGGGCAGGAACGTTTGAACGTGGTATTTGAAGGAACAATGGATGATACCACTAATAACCAGGCCAGCTGGAAACCGTATATCTACAAAGGCCTGCCTGTGTTGCCTGATAAGCGACCTCCGCAAATAGCCCCCTACCAGCCGCGTTTAGACTGGCAAATGTGGTTTGCTTCCATGTCGACCGCGGATCAATATCCATGGACCTATAACCTGGTGTGGAAGCTTCTGCATAACGACCCCGGCGCTGTCAGTTTGTTCGCCTCCAATCCTTTTCCCGGTAAGCCGCCACGATTTATCCGGGCAGTATTATACCGCTACAAATTCGCTAAACCCGGTAACCCTCAGGGGCTATACTGGACCCGCGAACAGATCGGCGAGTGGATACCGGCGGTTTCATTGGAAAATCAGCAATTGATTAAATATTTGAAATATCAGAAATGGATTCCATAAATTATGTCCACTTTTCAGGATGTTCCCAACAATATCAATAATTTACTAATCTTTTATAAATGGTAACGCTGCATTTTGGTATGCGGGTTTTTTAAGTTGTTGAATTAAGCCCTCAAAACTTTTCATAGGGCCCTGTGTAGCTAAAAGATTAACTATCCAGGCCGGGATATTGCCGCCAGGGTCAACCTGCAGGGTATATACTACTTTCACCAAGCCTTTTTTTACCGGCGTTATTATCCATAGGCCTTTTGACGAGTGCACCCTCACAATGCCATCTTTTACCGGGACAAAGCCAGGTACTGCCGGGCCATCAACTGTCACAACTTTAGTGTCGGGATTTTGGTTGACAATAAGGTGAGCGACAAAATCGCGGTTTTCGGCGGGCCATGGAATATTTATTTCGGAGTAATAATATAATTCGGATGGGGAGACTTGTTTAATAAGCGTGCAGGACCGGGTGTGATCAACCCAATCAGGGCAGGCTTTGATGTCAAGAAGCACCTCAACCAGCTGCGAAGCCGTAGCATTTAATTCACATTCAACCTTTATAGCTTTAAACTTCGAGTCGGACACGAGGCTGCTGTAAACTTTGATCCCGTTCTTTTCATTTTTAAGCTTCCATTCTGTTTGTGCATAAACGCAGGTTATTTTTAAAAGAAAAAGCGCTGCAATGAATATCCTGTACATGAATAAATTCCTTTATCAACATCAAATCCTACACTACTAACTTACAAAATAATCCTGCATCGGCCGAAGTTTGCAAATCCACTAATTATGTATGAAGATCGCGTTCGGTCGGGATAGGAATATAAAAAGCCGGTCTAAATATAATAGGAAACCCCGTCAAAGATTGATACCTTGCAGTAATGGCGGATTATTTGACACTATTTAAAGATTGGGTTATTGGTTTGGGTGAGAAACATGACGTTGACCCCCTGCTGCTGGGCAGTCTTTATTTGATCAGCAAGCTGTGTTTTTTTACTTTCCTGGGCTGGACAGTGAAGAATATAAGGGCCAAAAAGCCGTTCATGATGCCCCTGCTGTTTGCTTCCGTTAGCTTTAGTATCCCCTATCTTTACCTGGTGATAGCGGGGCGCAATATTTCGGCCTGGGTTTATATTTTTATCGGCCTGATGTTTATTTATGGGGCATTTTCCATCTGGAAAAAAATCACTGCAAAGCCTGCAACGCTTAACGTATAGCCCTTGCTTCGTTCAGAAAACTTATCTTTGAAAAAACCTTATTATAATTGATACATGAAAGCGATAAAATTAACCACCGTTCTATTTTTAGTGTTATGCCTTTTTTCGATGTGCAAAAAGGATTCGAAAAAAGATGCGGATAACACAAACGGGGTATATTATGTGAGAGGCACATTAAACGGGCAGGCGTTGAACTGGCAGGTACCGGCTAATGGGAATGATTGGGTGGTTGGTTCACGCGGACAAATAGGTAACGATATGGGGCATATAATTGGTGGCATCACTGCTTTAGTATCTGCTTACCCCGGTTTCGCGCCCCAGTTAGGGGTCGAATTTAAAACATTCCACAGGCTCCCCGATGGCGATGGAGTAGCTGCTTTTAACAATTTTGTTACCACAGGCGCCTGGACCTACACAAATAACGAGGACTATGTAGTCGGTAAAAAGGAATTTGCAATTTACTACATGGACGGAGCGGGGAAGGAATACTCCAGTATACCGGGCGCGCAAAGCGGCAGTACAGCAAATGTCATATCGGCAACGCCGGTATCAGGCAGTGTTTACAATGCCGACTCCGGCCTTAAGATCAAACTAACTTTTAGTTGTACATTATATCCGGTAGACGGAACCGGCAACTCTATAAAAATCAACATTACAGATGCCACCGTGTTTTTGGATAATTTGATAGTTAATTCGTAATTGCGTGTTGCGATCCGTTAGCTGGCGCACGCGTGCCGCGTGTGATAAAGTTGGCTTACCTTAGATTACTGTTACAGTAATTGTAGAATTAGTGACACACGCGCACCAGCGAAGGGCGTCTTCTATCTGGCGGAAAGTTACTCAATTGAAAGTTACATACTATTAGAAGCATTTGACAAGTAAGTAAAGGTCGGATTGGTTTTATTGTATAGTTTCACAATATATCTCTCCATAATCATTATTTACTATATTTTTATATTTAGCCTTAAACCCATTTCTTTCAAAGATTTCTATCCACCACTCCATGGCATTTTTGTGCAAGTGTGTTTTGTCATTCTCGTGTCGAGTATTATTATAATTAATGCCATTGCCTAAAGGCACTTCGACATAAATACCACCTGCTAATGTAATGATAGTTGAAAGAATGCGGGTAATTTCTTTAACTTCTATATGTTCAAGAACATGAATGAAGGATATTGTATGAAATTTTAAATTATTTAATTCATTAGGTATCAAAGTAGTCCCTTTTATCAAAAAACAATCACTTTTAACTTTTGAATCACAGTTTTCGATCGCATAGTTTGAGATATCACAACCCCAGGCCAGATAGTTTAGTTCTCGAAAAGCCCTTACAAGAAACCCTTTCGCACAGCCATAATCAAGTATCAAATCTTTTGGCTTTACTTGAGCTATTTCAATTACCCGGGCAGCCTTATTGTGAAATTTACTTGGTATCCATTGATAAGGCTCGTAATTTGATAATTGTTTTAAAATGCCATTTTCGAAGTAATTAAAATCAAACTTCTCTTCTCTGAAAATATCCAGGCGATTACTTGCGAGTGCCGAGTTAACTTTAATTAAAACATTTTCAGCAGATTTATTCCAAAGAGTTTCAAAATGTTTCTTTGCATCACTCTTAGTTTTTTCGTCTTTTAATTCAAACGTTGGGCAATGAGTCCCACTAATATGGGAATAGTATAACCCTAAAAGAACACGATCATTTACCGAATGATAACTTAGAGAAGAAAAAACATTTCTATGCAATCTAATTTCAAGCGACCCTTCTATTTCATTCACCTTTTTCGATAATCTAAGGTATAACTCACTTATCACTCCGTTAATAACCGAGATGATATTCCGTCTCAAATCCGAAAACCCATAGTCTTTTGATAGATTTTCTATCGTTTTTGTTAGTAAGGAATCAGGATGAAGCAACAAGATTCGAAAATTACAACCATTGGTTATTTTATCCACAAAGACATCAACTCCAGGATAATCTGTAAATGTCAATCTTTGTGATATACCAATGATATCAATATTGTCTGTATTAGCTGCATTTATTATAGTTGTATCAAAAAGACTATTAAACTCGTTTCTACGCGGTGTGAAATATGAAATATATTTACCAACTTTTAAAAAATCCTCTGAAAAATCGTCTTGTGCTCTTATCCAACCGTTCCTTGGTTTATCTTTCAGAAGCCTTACCATGCTTGTACTTATCTGTGATCTTAGTTTATCCTTATTATCCCAAAATCGACACATTTTATTTTGAACTTCTAGTCGAAAGTTCGCCAGTTTTTCAATTTTCTCCGGAAGAGTGTCAACCTTATTTGCAGGTAACTCGGTTGGCGTTTTATGTATAAATGCTATTGTTGGGATCTGTTTTGAAATTGCGTATTCATATTCAAGTTGGGTATAACTAATCCCCTCTTCGCTTTCGGAACCATATCGTCCCGCAATAATTAATACATAATAATCGCAGTTATCAATAATTTTTTTAATAGAAGTCCATTGATCTTCATCTCCTGCTGGAAACAATTCCATTCCAATGGGGATACAATCAAGTTCTAAAAGAGCTTGAATAATTTCACTTCTTTCTTCGATCAAGTCTTTATAAGTTGAGCTTACAAAAACTTGGAATTTTCTTTCTATCATGGTGATAGTTATGTGATTTTTAATTTAGGTCTGAAGCTAATATACTAAACCAATTGAAAATCTATGCCTCTTAGACGTTTTTACGAGAAGCTATCGTGGCTACCGCGAGTTCAACTCAGCGTAACTCGTGGTAACTCTTGTTGCAGTTTTCAACTGCCCTCTAAGAAATCCTCCCTCACCCCTTCTTCACTAAATAACGCTTCCTCAACCATTCACGCACCGGTTCATCATACAATTTAAGGCAGGCAAAGGCGACGCTTACGGCGACAATAACCAGCCCTAGCCCGGCCAGCAGCCCCGGCCCTTTTGGTATATGATTGTTTCTCACCCAAGCCAGGTGAGTGTAGATCAAAGGGTAATGCGTGATATAAAGCGGGTAGGATATCGCGCCTAAAAACTTGCATATTTTGGTCGCAGATCTGCCGACCAGCTTGCCCCCGGCACCGATAGCAACGATAAGCGGGAAGAAGATAATGATACACACCGCTTCATATAGGCCGTTCTGCCAAACCTGGTCGGTGCCGCCCAATCTGGGCACAGCAAACAGGCCGACCAACAACACACTGCATACCGCGAAAGCGTATTTAATATGGATGAGCTTGCCCACGCGGCACAGCAAAACGCCCGCAAAAAATGGATAAAGCATACGGGCAAAGCCCACGTGCTGCTGGGTTTTATCAAGGGCCCAGCCGCCGATCACATCGCCCTGTGGGCTGGTTAACAAATATTGAACCAGTAAGCAGGCCGACAGGAATACGAATATCGCCAGCAACGTTTTGGAAAATCTGCGGACAATAACCGCATAAAGGATATTGGCGATATATTCGAAATAGAGCGACCAGGCCGGGCCATCCAGTGGGTGCATTTCGGTCCACCCGCGTATATCCCAGGAAATAGGCAGCGGCAGCATAGTAAAGCCAACCAGCATCACCAGCAGCATTTTCCAAACAGGTGTTCCGGCTATCAGCGGGAAATCCGGGTTAGCCTGGAAGTAAAAAAGTGCCGCGCCTATGATGGTACCTATAATCACCATGGGCTGCAGGCGAATGAGGCGTCGCTTGTAAAATTCCCATTGGGTCATTTTCCCCCAGCGGTCGTCATAAGCATACGCCACCACAAATCCCGATAACAAAAAGAAAAAGTCGACCGCCAAATAGCCATGGTTGATGATCTGGTGAAAGCGGTCACCGGAATAAGTTTCCAACACGTGAAAGATCACTACTAAAATAGCGGCCACACCACGTAATCCGTCAAGGATCTCGTAATGACTTTTGGTTTCGAGATAGGCAGGAGCTTTGCTCATTTATTGGTTAATTGGATAAAAGTGATCGTTTTGGTTTACTGGCGGACAACTCTCTGTCGGTGTGTCTCTGACACAATGATAAACAAAACTTTCATTTTTGCAAGGGAACGGCAATAAAAAAGCCCTTAGCTTTCGGCCAAAGGCTTAGGAAGACCCTGCTGAGACAGATGCTTTGTTCTTTTCCTCAATGGCTTTTTCCATCCTGTTTAATTTTCAGATACTAAATCAGGCTGTCATTTTAAAAACAGCCTGTATTTAGCGAATTAAAATCGATTTAAAGGAATTATGCCAGGAGCCCGCCATCCACACCAAGAGATGTACCGGTAAGGTATGGTGACTTGTCTGAACCAAGGAAAACAATTGCCTGGGCAATTTCTTCCGGTTGACCCACTCTTCCTATCGGAACTGTGGATACCAATCCGTCATAGTTCTCTTCAGTCTTTGTGAAACGTTTAAGCATTCCGGTCTCAGTCGTACCTGGGGCAACAACGTTAACACGAACGCCTGTGGTGGCCACTTCCAGGGCTACGGACTTGGTAATTCCTTCCACTGCATGTTTGCTTCCTACATAAATAGAGGCATAAGCAGCGCCAATACTGCCATAAGATGATGAAATATTGATGATACTACCGTGCCCCTTTGGTATCATCACCCGAAGCTCATGCTTTAAGCTCAATACTATGCCCAGGACGTTGGTATCGAAAGTTTCTGCATAACTTTCGGCGGTTTGATCCAGTATCGGCCCCGGGTTTCCTTCAACTGCAGCATTGTTAACAGCCACATCAATCCGGCCATATAGAGCCATCGCCTGATTAACCAGGTTTTCAACCTCATTCTCATAACGAACGTCTGTCCTGATAAAGGCAGCCTCTACACCTTTAGCGCGGAGTTCCGCTTCCAATTGCTTGCCGGCTTCTTCACGGCGTCCGGCAATCACTACCGTAGAACCTTCATCAGCAAAGGCGAGCGCGGTTGCCCTGCCGATTCCGGTTAGCGCGCCGGTAATCAATATAACACTTTCTGATAGTTCACGTCTTGCGCGTTTGTTTTTTTTCTCTGTGGTTTCCATTTTAGTTAAGTTTATTTGTTATAGATATATATTAATTAATTTAGATATTTCGATATATTGATGAAAAAAAGAGGCGAATCAATACAACCGCCTGCGATAATCCTTTTTGTTCTTATTTCTAAAGCAAAGTTAGGCATTACTTCTATATATCGAAATATATCGATATATAATTAGACATTTTGATTTTCTTTGACATTAAGGTGATAAAGATGATTTAAGATATTGCCAGGGAAGACAACCCTGTCTTAGGGAACTATGAAGAAATTTATGCTGATTAGCTTTTGGCAGACAGTGTGGCTGCGCTATTATTTATCTCTAAAGTCGCTTAGATAAGAAACATAGTCACCCACAACCTCCTGGTTAATTTTGTAGCGAGCATGGCGGCCATCCTTTTCAGCATGCAACAGTTCAGCATCAACCAGTTGACTTAGATGATGCGAAATAGTTGACTGGGCCAGATTGAACATCTGAGTGATTGCCTGGCATTGCAACCAATCCTTTTCCTCTTTAACAGCCTGCATGATGCGGATACGGTATGGATCGCCCAGGGCCTTGGATATCTTTTCTACCTTTTTGTTATCTAAGCTCGTATTCATAAATGCAAAAGTATCGATTTATGGCGAAATTCCCCCATTCGTATATAAGTCCAATCTCATTTTTTTGTTAAGGAAAGAGGAAAATAAGAGGCCGGAATATCAGTTATCATCTGGAAGTGAAAAGATTGCATTTAAGCAGAATAAGATTTTTAATAACCCCTGCCTGGTTAATTCGTAACTTTAAGAATTGTTAATGATATTTGGCTAAAACCATCCAATGGAAGCTAAAGAAATCTTAAAGGCTCATATAGCTAAAATAGCCATATTGACTGATGAGCAGTTTGATTATTTCTTCTCGCATTTTAAAAAACTGAGTTTTAAAAAAGGGCAGGCTATTATTACCGGGGGCGATCCGGTAGATTGCGAATACTTCGTGATCTCCGGCTGCTTAAAGTCTTTCTTTATCAACGACGACTTGAAAATGTTCATCCTGCAGTTTGCTATGCCCACCTGGTGGGCCTCAGATTACAGCGCGTTATACAACCACACCAAAGCTACTATTAATGTAGACTGCATTGCCGATGCAGAAGTACTTTGTTTGACCAATGGCGATAGGGAAAAGCTATGTAACGAACTCCACAATGTTGAGCATTTCTTTCGGTGGAGGACTAATAAAGGATATGTTGCAGCTCAAAAAAGGCTGTTATCCTTTATGAATAATAATGTTAAATACCGGTATGAGGAACTTTTGAAACTATATCCTGAGCTTTATAATATAGTCCCTAAAAACCTGATCGCTGCCTACCTGGGTGTTTCAAGAGAAACGCTTAGCAGGCTTTACAATACTGAAAAGTGACCCCGGTCAAGTAAATCATACACCCCTTTAGCCATTGTTATTCTTAGCGTATTTTTTCCCGATCCCCAGTTTTTTCATTCGCGAATTCAGTGTTGAGGGGTTAAGCTCCAGCATATCTGCCGCGCCGCCCTGGCCATAAATTTTCCAATGGCATCGTTCAAGTGCAGACAAGATATGATCCCGTTCAATTTCAATCATAGTCTTAATACGCACCAACGGCGCCCCAGTAGTAGCCCCTTTGCCTTGACCTGGTAATCGCAGTGAATTAACAATGGGGCCATTTGTAAGTAAAACGGCCCTTGCCATCAAATTTTCCAACTCCCTGATATTTCCCGGCCAGTTATAGTTCACCATAGCCTGGATCACGTGATCTGCCACCCCGGTTATAACTTTATTTTCTTTACGGGCATAAATACCCACAAAGTGGTTAGCCAACGATACAATATCTTCTTTCCGTTCGCGCAAAGGCGGTAGTGTGATAGGGAAAACATTCAGGCGGTAAAAAAGGTCCAATCGGAACCTGCCCATTGATATTTCCTCCTCCAGATTGCGGTTAGTAGAAGCGATAATACGAACATCTACATTTCTTTTCCGGCCTCCTATAGGTTCCACTTCCTTTTCTTGCAATACCCGCAGCAACTTCACCTGTAATTCTACCGGCAGTTCTCCAATCTCATCCAAAAAAACTGTTCCTTCGTTCCCCTGCTCAAACTTACCTGTTCTTTTGTCCGTTGCACCGGTAAATGCACCTCTTTCGTGACCGAATAGCTCTGATTCGATCAGGTTTGGCGGCAGTGCAGCACAGTTTACGGCCACAAATGGTTTTTGTTTCCGGGATGAGATGCGATGAATGCATTGCGCTATTAGCTCTTTTCCTGTCCCGCTTTCACCCAGTATCAGGACGGATATATCCGACGCACCCACTACTTTAACGTTGCCCAGCACATCGCGCATGCTTTCGCCGCTTCCAACAATGCCTTTAAATTCACCTCCGGGCGGAGAAGCTGCCGAAGGCCCTAAACGGCCAGTTAACTTCCGGTTGAGTATCCTGGTATTCATACATACACCTCCTTTTGTTTAGGATGGTTTCAAAAAAACTTTAACACCTGCCAGATGATCAGGCAATATGAATAGCCCATTTTCTCTGGTAAATTTTAGTTGGAAATTATGTGGCCAGTATTCAGCCTTCAAAATGTCAATAATAGAAAAAGGTATTGTTTAGGTGCAGATTCCCCTCATTTGATAAGGAATTATCAAATCTTCAAATAAAATTATTAATTATTTTTTATAAGTTAAATAAGTTTCAGTCTTTTTTTTCATCCACGACATCTCGTGGGCAGTTTCGGTATTTCTTGATATACAAAGGTTTAAATGGTTTTTAAATAACGCATCTATCTAATAATTAACTACTTACAAGTGGCATGATTAATGGATTTGCGAAATAAATGATTAAACCATTAACACTATGAAAACAAACAAACGAACTCTTGCCACTACCACCATTGCAGGAATCATCGGACCCCTTGTCCTGTTCGCTGCTCCGGGCTTCGCCCAAAGTACGCTAACCCCGGATAAGAAAAGCTCCGACGCGATCCGTCCCTTCCAATTTCATGCTCCAAAAGCGGCACTCGAAGACTTACATCGCCGGATTGCAGCAACAAAGTGGCCCGAAAAAGAAACGGTTGCCGATCAATCACAGGGTGTGCAATTAGCCACGATCCAGGCACTGGCGAAATACTGGCTGAAAGATTACGATTGGAGTAAGATAGAGCAGAAACTGAATTCCTATCCTCAATTTATCACAACAATAGACGGACTCGATATTCATTTTATTCACGTTCGTTCGAAACACAAAAATGCGTTGCCGGTCATCATCACTCATGGCTGGCCCGGCTCCATCATAGAGCAGTTGAAGATCATTGATCCGCTTACCAATCCTACTGCCTATGGCGGAAAGGCGGAGGATGCTTTTGATGTGGTGATACCCTCGCTGCCGGGCTATGGTTTTTCGGGCAAACCGACAACTACGGGTTGGGACCCACAACACATCGCGCGGGCATGGACAATACTGATGAAACGCCTTGGATACACGCGGTTTGTAGCGCAGGGCGGTGATTGGGGCAATGCCGTTACCGAACAAATGGCGCTGCAAACACCACCCGGATTGATCGGCATTCATACCAACATGCCTGCCACAATTCCTGCAGATGTTGCGAAAGCACTCCAGTTTAACGACCCGGCACCGGCCAGCCTATCAGCTGACGAGAAACATGCATGGGATCAGCTCGACTTTTTCTATAAGCATGGCTTAGGCTATGCCGGCGAGATGGCGAACCGGCCGCAGACGTTGTACGGGATTGAAGATTCACCTGTCGGCCTTGCCGCCTGGATGCTTGACCACGATGGGGTCAGTCTCGCGCTTATTACACGCGTTTTCGACGGGCAGCCTGAAGGCTTAACCCGGGACGACATTCTTGACAACGTTACACTCTATTGGTTGACAGGCACCGCCATTTCTTCTGCGCGTCTCTATTGGGAAAGCAAGCTTGCCTTCTTTGCTCCGAAGGGTATCACCATACCTGTTGCAGTGAGCGCGTTTCCCGATGAGCTTTACCAGGCTCCGAAAAGCTGGACAGAAAAGGCGTATCCCAAACTTATTTATTACAACAAACTGGATAAAGGCGGCCATTTTGCTGCATGGGAACAACCTAAGCTTTTTGTTGATGAAATGCGTGCTGCCTTTAGTTCCCTTCGGGGGGCAGTTGGGAAATAGTCTGAATTCGGCAAAACCGCTTAGCACACCCAATCAATTTGGTAACTGAATACAATTTGCCTGGAGTATTAATCAAAAAAACAACATAAAAATTTAAACCATGGAAACTAGCACAGAAACTTTAGAAGAAGTGAGAGCAGACAAAGCGATCCGCCCCTTCCGGTTTACCTTCCCACAGGCTGACCTTGATGATTTAAATCGCCGCATCTTAGCGACAAGATGGCCTGAAAAAGAACCGGTCTCCGATCAAACGCAGGGTGTACCACTTGCGACAATGAAGGCACTGGCGCAATATTGGGCCACAGAATATGATTGGCGAAAGGTGGAAGCGAAACTGAATGCATTGCCCCAGTTTATAACAGAAATTGATGGGCTTGACATTCATTTTATTCATATCCGTTCGAAACATCCGAATGCCTTGCCGATCATTATTACACATGGATGGCCGGGTTCGATCATTGAACAATTGAAGATCATTGGCCCGCTCACGGATCCTATCGCCTTTGGTGGAAGCGCTGAAGAAGCCTTTGATGTGGTGATTCCATCTATGCCTGGTTATGGGTTTTCCGGGAGGCCAGGCACAACCGGTTGGGGTCCTTCCCGCATTGCATATGCGTGGGTAACCCTGATGAAGCGTCTTGGATACGAGAAATTTATGGCGCAAGGCGGAGACTGGGGTGGGCTCATCACAGATGTAATGGCTGTGCAGTCACCAGATAATTTAGTGGGCATGGCCACAAATTTCCCTTGCACAGTTCCAGTTGAAATCAACAATGCGGCATTTGTTGGAGCCCCTGCACCAGACGGTCTTTCAGTTGAGGAAAAACAGGCGTACGACCAATTGGCCTTTTCATACAAGCACGTTGCCTACGCCCTCCTTATGGGATCACGTCCACAGACATTACTCGCAACAGCGGATTCACCTGTCGGCCTCGCCACTATGTTTCTCGACCACGACCAGCCTAGTTTGGCGCTCATTATACGCGTATTTAACGGAAAGTCTGAGGGCCTTACCCGGGATGATGTTCTCGACAATATCACATTATGCTGGTTAACGAATACGGTGGTTTCCGGGTACCGTCTCTATTGGGAAAATAAACATGCCTTTGTAGCTCCGCTAGGTGTCAAAATTCCGGTTGTTGTGAGCGCTTTTCCTGACGAACTCTACCAGGCTCCCAAAAGTTGGGCAGAAAAGGCATATCCTAATCTGATCTACTACAAGAAACATAACAAGGGCGGGCACTTCGCTGCCTGGGAACAGCCTGAACTCCTGGTTAATGATATCCGCGAAGGTTTCAAGTCTCTCCGCTGATTTCGATAAAAAGGGTCATCAAATTTTTTAACCGGGACGCGATCTTAACATCGCGTCCCTTTTTAGTTTTTCGTTAGCAGGTTATACCATGCCTGAAAAGTGATCTGCATCACATAAATAGCGCCGCCCTTTAAATGTGATGTAGGTCACATGGTCACCCGAAGGTTACTGCCGTACTTTGTGTTGTAATTAAAAACATAAAGAAAATGGAAAATCAAAAATTTGAAATCGTAAACACCCAAAGCAATATTGATTGGGTAGGCAAAAAGGTAACCGGCGCGCACAATGGCACCATAGCCGTTAAAGAAGGTGAACTCTTTTTAAATGACGGAAAGCTTACCGGCGGTAACTTCATCATCGACACTACTTCAATCAAAATACTGGATATAACCGACCCTGCAACCAATGCACAATTCGCTGGTCACCTCGCTTCTGATGATTTTTTCTCTATTGACAAATACCCGGAAGCAACTTTAGCGATCACTTCAGTTTCAGACAATCACGTTGAAGGCAACCTTACCGTTAAAGGCATTACACATCCTATTGGTTTTGACGCAGCTGTTAATGTTAATGGCAACCTATTAATTGCAACCGGCAAGCTGGTGATCGACCGTACTAAATATGAAATGAAATTCCGCTCGGGTAATTTCTTCAAGGATTTGGGCGACACCCTGATCTATAATGATTTTGAACTAAATGTAAGTGTAACCGCTAAAGCTGCATAACAAGCCGTTTTAGTATAAAAATTAAAGTCATGCCATACGTAAAAATAGAAGTAACACGCGAAGGTGTTACAAGAGAGCAAAAGCAAGCCTTGATCAAAGGGGTAACCGACCTGCTGAGTGATGTGTTAAATAAAGACCCTCAATTAACCTTTGTAGTGATCCAGGAATATGATTTGGACGACTGGGGCCATGCCGGAGAACAGGTATCTGTGCTGAGGGAAAAAGGTATTACTGCTGAAAGAAAAAAATAAAATGAAGAAACAAACAATAATAGTTACAGGCGCCTCATCGGGTATCGGTAAAGAAGTAGCCCGCCATTTTTTAGCAAACGGCGATAATGTAGTGATCAATTCATCCACTGCTGAAAAGCTGGAACAAGTTTACCATGAATTAGGCGCAGGCGAAAACCTGGCCATGGTAGCCGGCGATGTAAGCGATAAAAAAACCGGTGAAAAACTGTTAGCAACTGCCATCGCAAAATTTGGCTCGGCAGATGTACTGGTAAACAACGCCGGCATATTTGAAACCAAGCCTTTCCTCGAAGTAGATGAAGCCTACCTTGACCGGTTTCTGAATACGAACCTTAAAGGCACCTTCTTTACCACCCAGGCTGTTATCCCGC
>DATHKT010000009.1:0-128704 GCA_035489035.1 Mucilaginibacter sp. | reverse complement strand
GGAAGCCACCGGCCGTAAAGCATTTGTAACAGGCAAACCAAGCCCGGTGATGATGCGTTCAGCACGTAAATATTTAGGTCTCGAGACCGCTGAAACAACCGTGGTAGGCGATACCATGGAAACCGATATACAGGGCGGCGTGCAGATGGGTTATAAAACTATCCTTGTGCTATCTGGTATTTCCACCAAGGAAAGCCTGAGCCATTACGCTTTCAAACCTGATATGATTGTAAGCTCCGTTGATAAAATTCAGTTTCCATTAAAATGGTGGTAATTAGTTGTTTAGTTTGATAAATGAATAAGGAAGATTCTAAACAATGGCAATTATCCCAATTAACTGAGAAAACTTTTCATAATTAGCCATTTTAATTTATCTTTGCGACCTCTTAAAATCCTAACTGCGGAAGTGGCGTAATTGGTAGCCGCACCAGACTTAGGATCTGGCGCTTCACGGCGTGGGGGTTCGAGTCCCTTCTTCCGCACTGCATTTAAACCCGGTCAATTTGGCTGGGTTTTTTGTTTCAAATGATACAGTGAACACCGACCATAGGCTAAATTTAACGTCATACGGACTGCTGAACCCATTGACTTCGCCAGGCCGGCGCTTCGAAGGGATCTGCGAAATACTGTGTTTCGTGTACGACCTTGCCATTACGAAACTCCATAATGCTCACCGTGTAAGCCGGCCGCCCCTGGTAGTTGATGGTGTATTCCGTAATCCAGAGATCGCCTTTTCCGATAATTCGCCTGACATTGAAGCCCGAAGGCTTACCTGGATGATGACTCCGCAAGGCCTGCAAATTGCTTCGTCCGAGGATTCGCTCACCCGATTGGGGATAATCACATATGGCATCGTCATCATAAATATCATGCTCAGCGTTTACATCGCCAGTTGCCGATGCGTGCCAGTGTGCATTCAGCGCTTCACGTATTTGTTCTTCTTCCATCTCTAACAAATTTAATTATTTTCCTCAACCAAATTCCTGCTGACATACTGCTGTCACTCCCCCTTCTTTCCTTTGTTCTGTAATCAAATTTAAAACTCACAACAATGGAAAACAATTCAGTAACACAGCAAACAAATACCACATCCAAAGGATTTATTACACCCGAGGCCGTATTGATTCACTGGCAGGGGCATCGTAAACTAACGAGGCAGATCATATCAGCTTTCCCGGAAGATAAACTTTTCACCTATTCTATAGGCGGGATGCGTCCTTTCGCGGCAATGGTAACAGAGATCATGGATATCGCTGATGCCGGCATGCAGGACCTGTTTAAAGATGAGCCAACGCCGCTCAGTGAAATGGATCATCATTCTGGAAAACGCTTTGCCGATTCAAAGGAAGAAATGTTAGCAGCCTGGGATAAATTAACGGATAAGATCAATGCCTTATGGCCCCTGATCCCCGTAGAGCGTTTTTACCAGGTGATGAAAGCATTTGGCTTGTATGAAGGGATTACTTTCGATCTCATTTTGTATTGGATCGATAACGAGATTCATCACAGGTCGCAAGCCTATGTTTATTTGCGCTCGCTCGGCATTGAGCCGCCGGCCTTTTGGGACAGGCATTAAAGAAATCGTTATAACGATTTTCACTCCCCTCATTCCGCTGGCTAGCGAAATGAGGGGGTTGGGGGGTGAGTCAATGGCTCACTGTTTCTCATAAACCATCGTGATCTTCCTTTCACCCCTTGGTGATTTGGAAGATTGCGTAATGGATAGCTGTTTGCCTTTGTTTTGCAGGCTCCATTCTTCATTTGTGGTCATCTGGGATGTTTGCCCGCCGAAATTGAAAGTTACTTTTGAATTGACGAGCAGCTTATTACCATTATCAGAAAGCTTCGCTGTTGTAATACGTGGCGAATTCATAAACTCTGATTTGCTTTCTGCGCCATCAAGCGTCACTTTTTCTTCGGTTACGCGGTCATCCTGCCATTCTTCCACATAAGAGCGTTGTATTTGCAGTTCATTTCCATCCTGGCTGATCTTTAATTTACTGGCCAAATTACCCGCCCCGTTGTTATCCAGGGTGCTTTTTTCTTCATTCAAAATCCATTCCCCCGAAAAATTGGCCGGCTTGTTTAAGGATAAAACAGGCAGGCCGTTTGCCTTGCGAAAAGGATTAACCGCCGTGATATATTCAGGATCGTCCAAGCCAAGCAACCGTTTATCATTCAGCAGCGCCTCGTACTGTTTCTTAGAAGTATTGCGTACCATACCCGACCAAATGATCCAGTAACTCCATTTAGGTTGCTTATCCAACACTTCCGGAGATGGCGGGCTGCCAACCTCTCCCAGCGTAATAGGTTTTCCTTTTGCCAATGTCAGTAGCTGATCGTAGTAATCCTGCTTAAAATCCGAGCCGTAAACATCTAATGCTACGATGTCGAGATATTTGTTGCCTGGATAAAAGTTGGTAAACTCCATTCCCGGTTTGGTTGGTCTGTCCACGCTCCATACCCACACCAGGTTATTCAGTTTGTGATAGTTGATCAATCGCTCAAATATCTGCCGGTATAATGCCTGTGTGCTGTATTGTCCTGCAATTCCACCCCACCAGAACCAACTGCCATTCATCTCGTGATAAGGCCGCCAGAGTACCGGGACATGTGCTTTTTGCAGTTCCTTCAGGTAATGAGCAACAGTATCCACTTGAGCCATCCATTTTTTGTTTAAAGCTGTTCCGGGTGTCAGAATATCCTTAAACTGTTGATCTGTCAGCCTGCCTTGCACACTTGCGAGCGCGTTAGGGTCAGCACCGGGCAGCGGTTGAAAAGTAACCGGCTCACTCGCAGTTGGCGGTACAGCATGCCAGCATAGAGTAACAATAGCGCCCATTTGATTTTGACGTATCGCCTCCTTTACCATATCAGCCCTTTTCAGGTACGAATCTTTATCACCTTCTTTAGCAAAGCCCATGTCATCGCTCCATATTATCGGTGCCCTGCCACTGTATTCAGCCGCGAACCTGGAGTTTCTGTCTTTGGCAGCCGGGAAATTATGTTGACCCGTTAAAGTATATTTTCCAGATAGGTTATAGATCAATTGCAAAAGTGCTTTGGCCTCCGGCGAAGCATTTGGAGATACAAGTTTTGCCGTTTCAACCTGAGCAAAAAGCGATGTTGAAAACAACAGTAATATAGCTAATAAAAGATTTTGCCTGGATATCATAAGCTCAATTAATTAATGGTTTTTACAATGAAATAAGGAAGGATGGTATCAGCTAAGATAAAAATAAATCTATCAGAAATTCCTGGTACTATTCCTGTAAAATCCATGTCAATTTTAACAGGTATTGCGTTTGCTGCCCGCCGCAATTATTATATTTGCTTAAGCTTTATCGATCATAAATAAAGACTTATCCACCTTTAAAACTCCACACCATGAAACCCAACATTGGCATTACCGAAGCAAACCTCAAAGCTGTTACCGGCCAGTTATCCAAATTATTGGCAGATGAATATGTACTGTATACCAAAACCCGCAATGCGCACTGGAACGTTGAAGGCCCTGACTTTCATTCCATGCATGTTTTTTTTGAATCGCAGTATGGTGCATTAGAAGATATATTAGATAGTGTTGCCGAGCGTATCCGCACTTTAGGTCATTACGCGCCGGCTACTTTAAAAAGCTTTTTAGAGTTGACCCACCTGACCGAATACAGTGAAAGAAAAAATGACAGCCTGGGCTTTATTAAAGAACTGCTGGCCGACCATGAAAGCATTATCGAATTTATCCGCGGCAATATCAGTCCTTTTGTTGATGATTATAAAGATCAAGGCACCAGCGATTACATCACCGGCCTGATGGAAGAACACGAAAAAATGGCCTGGATGCTGCGTTCGCATCTTAGGTAAATCTTCAATTCTTATTACCCATTGTCATTTCGAACGATAGTGAGAAATCTTATACAACATGCCTGATCTGCAATTCGTTTTATAAGATTTCTCCTCGTATCTCGTTCGAAATGACATTCTTATTTTTGATTCTCCTCCTCAATTTGAATATTTCAATTGATACTACCTAAATCATTCAGACGTTGCTGTGGGTTCGCTCTGCCCTGATAATCTGTCGAATAAATTCTTATTTTTATTTGGATTTATTCTAAATAAGGATTTACTTTGTCCTGGTTTAATAACCAGACAAATTGTAAATCCTTGATCATGAAGAAGCAAATTTATCTAACCCTCGTATTTGCCCTGTGCTGCATTAACCTGTTTGCACAAAATAAACTGGAGCAGGACCGCCAGGCCATCCGGTCATTAGGTGGTTTTTACAAAGTAACTTTTGATTATGCCGAAACTTTCGCTACTGATACCGGCTATCACTTTCATCCCCGCTATCATTCGTGGGGATATGAGTGGGCTGTGGTACAGGAAGAATCGCCCAAAAAGATCGTGATACAGCACCTGTTGGTTACAGGCGACAGTTCAGTAATTAAACACTGGCGGGAGGATTGGGTATATGAAGAAAACAACGTTTTAGCTTTTGATAAGGACAACACCTGGAAAAAAGTAAAACTGAAGGCCGGCGATAGCAAAGGCCGTTGGGTGCAAAAAGTTTACCAGGTGGATGACAGCCCCCGTTACGAAAGTATAGGTACCTGGGTGCATGTGGATGGCCGCCACCAATGGCAAAGCGAGTGTGACTCTCCCCTGCCCCGCCGCGAGTTTACCAAACGCAGCGATTACAATGTGTTGCGCCGCGGCAACCGTGTTTACCTTACCGATAAAGGCTGGATGTTTGAACAGGATAATCAAAAAATCATCCGCTCAGCTGATGGCGATAAGCTTTTGGCAAGGGAAAAAGGCTATGAAGAGTTTACTAAAGTGGATGAAGCTAAATTTGCATACGCCCAGGGATGGTGGAAACAGCAGCAGGATTACTGGACAACCGCACGCCAGGTGTGGGATGATATTTATATCCAATATAGTACGATCAAACTAAAAGGAAAACAGGACGGCAAATTATTGTTTGAAAGGCTATTTGATTTGGCTGATCAGTCGGTAAAAGAAAAATGGACTGGCCAAAAAAGCAAGGATGAAACCCGTAAAGTGATTATGAACTATCTTGAAGTAACCGTTTAGCCTAATGGATCATGTGCGATGCTAAAGTCATAAGTCAGAAAAATGCCGTGGTCATTAGCCGCTGTGCCGAGTGCCGATGTATATTTATCTGGAACCACAACCTGGTATTAAGCTTTTCGCCGGAACAATTTGTTCAATTCAGAGATTTTACAAATGAGTTGGATTGCGATGAGTATACCCTTCCCTTCCCCGACGGGCAGGAACGTGTGGTAATGCGAACGCCCGTTAATGACATCCAGTTAGCCTTCACGCCCGAAGAGTGGGATGATTTCCACGCGGCGATGGAAGAAGCAGTGTACATGCAGCAGGTATACAGTCTGATGGAGGGTAATTAGCCAATAATAAAACCGTAATTTTGCGTTAACATACACGTAATATATTATCAGATGGGCAAGTTTACCGTACCGGAAAGAGCGGTTTATATATGCACTGGCAGTAAGTGTGGTAAAAGAGGCGGAAAAAATCTGTATAAGATACTAAAGGCCTACGCAAAGCACTCCGATGAGTTTGAGCCAATACTTACCGAATGTACAGACCGCTGCAAGTTTGCACCAATCTGCAGCATACAGCCTGATAATATCTGGTTGAAAGAATATTCAGAAAAAGATGTTTTGAAGCTTCTCCACAAGCTTTCGCTCCAGAAGGATTAAGCGCCGTCGTATTTGATATCGCCCACGTGCTTGTCAATCTGCCAGCGGCCTGTACCCTCCTCGCCTATCACTTCAAACAGTTCGAGTGCGCGGCGGGCCTTGTATTCTTCCTCACGCTGCTCTTTCAGGAACCAGTTTAAAAATTCCATCGTCACAAAGTCCTGTTCCTTATGGCATCTGGCGGCTATGTTTTTGATGGATTGGGTCACGCTTACTTCCTGATCAAGCGCATCTTCAAACACTTCGCGAAATGAGTTATATTCAATCTTGATGCCATTGATTTCGGGAGATACGGCAGTACCGCCCATATCCAGCACATATTTGAAAAATTTAAGCTGGTGAAGCCTTTCCTCTTCTGCCTGTTTAAAGAAATAATTAGATGAGCCATCAAAACCATTCCTGTCGCACCACGAGGCCATAGCCAGGTAAACTGACGATGATTGTGCTTCCTTACGTATCTGCTGGTTTAAAAGGGTCTCAATTTCATTTGAAATAAGGCACTTTACACGCATTATATCTTTCATAGCAATTCTGATTTAAGGTAATACAGGGTATTTATAACAATAATAATGCTATAAGTTGAGAATTTAACCAGGAAAGATCAATATGAAACAAGTCTAAATAAGACTATACGGCCAAACGATACAGGCGATCGTGAATAATGTGGTTCAATTCCAGCATCGCAAAGGTGCCTTGCAGCAATTCTTTCAGAGCGATAATTTCCAGGATAGAGAGGACGTAGCAGTGGTCGCAGGCGCAGATAAAAACGATCTCAATATCAGCCGATTTTGTATTCTTGAGTAAGATCTCCTCGATATTGATATTATAAACTGACTTTTTGAGTAGAAGCAGGCTGCGGTAATCAAAGCGGGCAAACTTACCGGCAAAATCAATGTACCAGCAGCGTTCCCCATCAGACTGGTGAACACTTCCTTTTGAAGTTTGGAATACTTCGGTTAGCTCAGGTTGATTAATCAGGGTTTCTATCGCTTGCATCAATGATCTATTGCGATGCAAAAATCGACATTATTTATAATTAATCCAAATAAGTTTAAGAAAAAATATCTGCAAAAAGTATCAGATTAGTGTGCTAAAATAGGCAGGAGCATGTAATAACCGGCTGCCATACCACGAAAACATTTCACCGTCAACAAGTTTAACCACAGTGTCAGGCAGCAAAGCCTTAAACTCAATAATATGTTTTTCCTTAAATGGATAAGGTTCAGATGAAAGAAAAACCAGGTCAGGCCGGGCATCTGCTAATATCTCATCAGTAACTTCCGGGTATCTTTCCCCCTCAAAGGCGTTGGTCAGGCCGCATTTTTGAAGCATGGCATCGATAAAGGTACCTCTTCCGGCAACAATATAAGGCTTGCGCCAGATCAGGTAGGCAACGCGCAGTTTATTCTGTTGTCTATTCAATTGGGCAAACCCGGTTGCAATTCCCGCTGTCAATTTTTCGGCTTCCGGGCTCCTGCCAACCAATTCACCCACACGCTGTATCATATCCAAAGCTCCTGGCAGGTCGGCAATATCACTCATCCAAACCGGGAATAATTGCATCAGTTCCTCTATCTGCCCGCGTTCGTTTTCTTCTTTATTACCAATGATAAGATCTGGGTTTATTTCTTTTATAAGTTTGATATTTAATATTTTAGTTCCACCTACCTTTACTTTTTGTTTAACTAAGTCGGCAGGATGAATACAAAACTTGGTAACGCCCGAGATCTCTTCATTTAACCCGAGATCAAACAGCAATTCAGTTTGTGAAGGCACTAAGGATATGATTCTTTTAGGTGCGGAAGGCAACTCCACAATGCGGTTCATTTGATCATAGTATACAGGCATGCTATATTAATACGCGTTCTTATCTCCTTTTAGCGTGATCCAAAAGGTAAGAAAAATTATTTTAAGATCAAGTTGAAAAGACCAGTTTTTCAAATACCATACATCCGCGTCCACCCGTTTCAGCATGGCTTCGTTATCTGATATCCCACCCCGCAACCCGCATATCTGGGCCCAGCCTGTAATACCCGGTTTAAGAGTGTGCCTGGCTGTAAATTTATCAGTCAGTTGCGAATATTCTTCTGTGTGGCTTATCATATGCGGCCTGGGGCCTACTATAGACATATCGCCTATCAATACGTTGAAAAATTGAGGAAGCTCGTCCAGGCTGGTTTTGCGTAAAAGAGCACCTACCCGGGTCACCCGGTGGTCATTGCGCGCCGCCTGCTTTTTATCAGCATCGTGATTTATCCGCATGCTTCTGAATTTGTAACACTTGAAATGGGCGTTGTTTCTACCCGTTCGCAGCTGCACAAAAAATACAGGACCTTTTGATTCCAGTTTGATCAGTACCGCCACTATAGGCAGCAGCCAGCTAAAAACAAACAGGATAACGAATAATGAAAATAGAATATCGAATGATCTTTTAAAAAACTTAGCAATCATAAACAAAACAGGTAAATGTTTTACTTACACTACGCTGAATTTGCCGGTATCGTTGTCTCATACTCTACAAAAAACAAGAACCGGACATAACTGTCAGATTTATAGACCATATATTTTACCGGCCATGTCAAAAAATCTTCAAACTTATTTATTGCTGATTTTTAAAGTATTATTGCATTATCGGCAGCTGAAGCCGAACATGACATTTTTGAGCATATGGGTATCTACAGAAAACTTTTCCCGAAAAAAGTAAAGGGTTTTTACAAAGTTAAAAAGTTCTTTAAGCAAAAAACCGGCCTCGAAATTGGCGGCCCAAGCGATATTTTCAGGAGGAAAAGGTTTGTCCCGGTATATCCTTTAGCCACACGCGTAGATGGGGTAAATTTCAGCACCAACACCGTTTGGGAAAACACCATCGCCGAAGGCCTCACCTATAATTATGATTTGAAAGGATCGATGGGGCACCAATACATTAAGGAAGGAGCTGACCTCGCCCCCATTCCTGATAGCTCTTATGATTTCTTACTATCCAGCCACAGTTTGGAGCATATAGCAAATCCGCTTAAAGCCTTAAAAGAATGGGTAAGAGTACTAAAGCCGGGAGGAGCTATCCTTGCCATCCTGCCCGACAAGAATAATACCTTCGATCATAAAAGACCTTTAACCGCCTTTGCCCATTTGCTGGATGATTACGAAAAAGATACTCAGGAAGATGACCTGACCCACATGGAAGAAATACTGGAATTGCACGATAAGGCGCTGGATTCGGGCCTGGTAAATAAGGACGAGTTCCCGGCACGCTGCTTAGATAATATTAACAATCGCTGCCTGCATCATCATGTGTTTGATATCGATCTGCTACAGCAAATATTTGATTGGCTGGGCCTCAAAGTGGTATTAACCGGCTATGGTGAGCCATTTCACCAGATCATTGTAGCTGTTAAGAGTTAAAATGCTGCCTTAATTATAGATCTGGTACACCCCGCTGATAGTCCTGTTCTTTTCATCACCAACAAGCACGGTAGCTATCTTTCGTTCGATCATCAACTGCTCAGCCTGGCTGATGTATTCTTCCGGGTCGATAATAACAGGTTTAGTCGTCATCATTTCACGGATAACCAGTTGTGAAGTGTCCGGGTTCCGTAAAAGCGCTCTGCGAAGGTCGCCGTCTGTAATTACACCTTCTATCCTATCTGCCTTGCCAACGATCACTAAGCCCAGTTTTCCTTCCGACATACACAATAATAGCTCTGTGAACGAGGCATTGGTATCGATATAAGGCAAATTATCGCGGCGCATCAGATCTCTTACTTTCACCAACAACTTGCGCCCAAGGCTGCCGCCGGGATGGAACCGGGCAAAATCTTCATGCTGAAATTCGCGCGCTTCCATTAGCGCCACCGCAAGGGCATCCCCCATTACCAGTGTAACCGTGGTTGATGAGGTAGGTGCCAGTTCCAGTGGGCAGGCCTCGCGGGTAATGCATACATTCAGGTGATGATCGCTGTTTTTTGCAATGGTCGACTTTGGATTGCCGGTGATGCTGATAATGCTGTTTTTGTTCCATTTTAAAAATGGGATGATCTTCAGCACCTCGTCCGTCTCTCCCGAATAAGAGATCAGGATCACCAAATCATTGGGCTCCACCATACCCAGGTCGCCATGGAAGGCCTCACCCGGATGAAGAAAAAAGCTTGGCGTACCTGTACTGGCCAGGGTGGCAGCAATCTTCCTGCCGATCAGCCCTGATTTACCAACACCGGCAACAATTAATTTACCTTTCGAGCTCAATATCGCATCAACTGCCGCGGTAAATTCGTCACCAACCTTATCAGCAACCTCTTTCAGCGACTCAATTTCTATATCAAATACTCTCTTGGCAATATCTTTCATGGCCTCACCCCAACCCTCTCCGAAGGAGAGGGGCTTTTAATTTTATGTTTATAAATTCTGCTAATTCTTTAATTCAAAAATTCCGGTTCAGACAAGCAAGGGTTTAATGGCTTCTTCCAGTTCATGCAAGCGCACCATATTTGGCCCGTCGCTCAAAGCATTGTCAGGATCAGGGTGGGTCTCCATAAAATAACCATCAGCCCCGAAAGCTTTTGCAGCCAGCGCCATCATAGGTACAAAGGTGCGATCGCCGCCGGTTTTGCCACCTGCCCCGCCAGGGCGTTGTACCGAATGCGTGCAATCCATACAAACCGGGTGACCAAATTTCTTCAGGTCATAAATATTCCTGAAATCAACTACCAGGTTATTATAGCCATACATATTACCGCGCTCTGTCAGGATCACCTGCTCGTTACCGGCCTCTAATACCTTCTGCGCCGGATAAAACATATCCTGTCCCGAAAGAAACTGTGCTTTTTTCACATTTACAATCTTACCCGTTTTTGCTGCCGCGACAAGCAGGTCGGTTTGGCGACATAAAAAAGCTGGTATTTGTAATATATCGACCACTTCCGCCGCGATGGACGCCTGGCCCGGTTCATGTATATCCGTAGTAACAGGTAGTCCGAAACGCTCTTTTACATTTTGAAGCATTTCCATCCCCTTCTCAATACCCGGTCCGCGGTACGAGTGTATAGAAGTGCGGTTAGCTTTGTCAAATGAAGATTTAAAAACAACGGTTATGGGGTATTTCTGCCCTAACTCTGCTACTTTTTCAGCGACCGTATAAAGCAGATCCTGGTTTTCCATTACACAGGGGCCCAGTATAAAGAACGGCTTCTGCCGTATTTGATCGAACAAACTCATGCACAAAGATGCAATTTTTTAGCCTCACCCCAACCCCTCCCCGGTAGAGAGTGACTTTTTTATAAAAAACAACTGTTAAATTTAAAGTCTCCCCAACAGGGGGAGATTTAGAGGGGGCTTTTATTTAACTTTGCGCCATGATCAACTACTTTGATTTTTACGCCATACCCGAATCATTTCACCCGGATGTTGCCCTGCTGAAAAAGAAATTTTATGAATTGAGCAAGCAATATCACCCCGATTTTTATGCCAACGAGGATGACGAAAAGCAGCAGGAAATACTGGAGCTATCCACCATCAACAACAAAGCCTGGCAAACTTTAAGCGATCCAAATAAGCGTATGGAGTACATTTTGCGCCAGCATGAGCTGCTTGTTGACGGTGCAAAACCTGCTTTGCCTGCCGATTTTTTGATGGAGATGATGGATATTAACGAACGCCTGATGGAGATCGATGATGCCGATCAACTGGCCGAAATTAATACCGAAGTGCTTGCTGTTGACGATGATATCAATCAAAAGCTACACATATTGACCCATGGTTATCACCAGTTGGATGATACCGCGAAGGAAAGCCGGTTGAACGAAATTTTAGATATTTACTACAGGCAAAAATATTTGTTGCGGATTAAAGAGAGTTTAAATACATTTGCAACCCGATTCTGAGCGAATTAATCCACCGCTCAGTGACCAAAAATGCCCAGATGGCGGAATCGGTAGACGCGCTGGTCTCAAACACCTGTGGTCGCAAGGCCGTGCCGGTTCGACCCCGGCTCTGGGTACAAAGCCCCGATAGCAATATCGGGGCTTTGTTGTTTTAGCCGCAATAAATACCACATAATCCTACCATCTCAAAATAAGTCTTGATCTGTTTAAGCAAGTCTTTGTCGTCATCAATAACAAATAACGTTTTGCATATCATTATTTACAACCGGGCTGCTGCTCTTTGTCTTTTTGTGCTTAGATTTATTGACCTGATAAAATTATTTGCAAATCCCTGCCTGTAAATCAGAACCTGAAAATCTATGAAAAAGAACGCGATCAAAACTTTATCTATTCTGGCCATATCGACAGCCATTTTTACCTTTTGCGCCTTCACCAGCGACCAGAACAATAAGCTTTCTGCAAAAGAAAAGGCACAGGGTTGGAAACTGCTGTTTGACGGAAGTTCGACCAGTGGCTGGCATTTATACAACGGACAGGGAGCGTTCACTGTATGGAAGGCAAAGGACGGTGCGCTGTTCTGCGATCCGGCGGATAAGACGGGGCCTGGCGACCTGGTCACTGATAAGGAATACAAGGACTTTGATCTGAAATTCGACTGGAAACTGCCAAAAGGCGGGAACAGCGGTGTTTTTGTTAATGTTTTAGAAAGAAAAGATGTTCCGACAGGCTGGGCGTCCGGGCCGGAATATCAATTACTCGATAATGCCAACCCGGACTATGTCAAACCGCAATATCGTTCAGGTTGCTTATTCGGAATGTCGTCGCAAAAGAACCCGGCAAAAACCAGACCTGCGGATACCTGGAACCATTCCGAGATAAAACAAAAAAACGGCAAGGTTCAGTTTTATCTCAATGGGGTACTGACCACAGCGGAAGACTTTACTTCCAAAGCCTGGGCACAAAAAGTAACAAGCTCCCATTTTCACGCTTACCCGGAATACGGCAAGCATATCAGCGGCCATATCGCTCTGCAAGACTGGGCTACTGGTATCGCGTTCAGAAATATTAAAATAAAGGAACTATAAATCGTTTCGATGACGGCGCACCATTAATTAAAAAATAAAAATGAACATTTTAATCATAATCATACTCGTAATAGCGGGCATTATCGCTTTGCTATTGATCATTGCGTTTTTCATGACGAAGGATCATTATGCCAAACGTGAAATTATCATCAATGCGCCCCGGCAAAAAGTATTTGACTATGTAAGATTGCTCAGAAACCAGGATACGTTCAACAAAGGGGCAATGGCTGACGCCGACCGGAAACGAGAATTTAAAGGAACAGACGGAACAGTTGGCTATGTTTATGCCTGGAGCGGAAATAAAGATGCCGGTGAAGGAGAAAAGGAAATAATTAACATCATTGAAGGGAAAAGAGTCGAAATGGAAATTCGTTTTGTAAAACCAATGGTGACGAGTGCCCATATCATTATGGAAACAGAATCTTTATCCGACGATCAAACCAAAGTAATTTGGAGCAATGCCGGTACATTGAAATATCCTGTAAACCTACTGATACCCATGATGGAAAAGCATGTAGTGAAAGATATGGATGTTAGTTTGTCAACTTTGAAGAGTATTCTCGAAAAATAATAAAAACAACAAAGCCTTCATGAGGAATCAGAAGGGCTTTGTTATTTTCTGGATATTAGTTTATTTCCAAACTTTCTTTAAAAAGGCTGTCCTACATTTGCTTTATAGATTAAGCAAAATGCTTCTCCTGCTATTCCATACCTTTTTTCATAGCCTGCTAAATGATCAATATAATCATTTAACGATTTGTTTGTCAATGTAGTAGTTGATTTTAAGTCAGATATTTTAAATGGGAATTGACTGTTATTTGGTCTTGGAGTATGTAAGAATAAAGCATCACTACGACTATGGTGGTCAACCAAAACTGCATACAGTTGAAATTCAACTTCTAAGGTTTTAGTCTTTTCGACAAGGATATCAAAATGCCGGAATAGCTTATCTAGATGTGGTGTTCTTTTTTTGAAATTGTTGTTCCCATAACCCCAATTGTCAAAATGTAGATGCCAGTTGTCTTTTGGGTTATCAAAATTCAACCAATCATTTTTTTCAAAGTCATTTTCAATGACAAGGTTTTTATAGTACCGCTTTAAACCCCTGTGCTTTCTATATCCGGCCATGGCTATTCAAATTAAAATATCCGGGTTATAGCTGAATAATTTAGATTCTTCGGCTATTTTCAATTAGACCCGGGCTAAACTAAGTATTTTCTTCAAATCATCGACTTGCTATAGCAGGAATACAAAAGATAAGCCTGGCACATTAGTACCAGGCTTATTATGCATATAATATATTCTAATCGGCGTTAAGCCAAATCAAATCTATCTGCATTCATCACTTTATTCCAGGCGGCTACAAAGTCTTTTACAAACTTGTCCTGTGCATCCGCGCTGGCGTATACTTCAGCAACAGCCCGCAATTCTGAGTTAGCGCCAAACACCAGGTCAGCACGGGTGCCTGTCCATTTTACCTCGCCGGTGGCACGGTTGCTGCCCTGGTAAAGCTCCCTGTCGGCAGCTACTGCTTTCCATTCAGTCCCCATGTCAAGCAGGTTGACAAAGAAATCATTGGTAAGCTGGCCAGGGCGTGACGTTAACACACCATGTTTGGTGCCATCAAAATTAGTGTCCAATACCCGCATACCACCTAGTAACACGGCCAATTCAGGTGCGGTAAGCGTAAGCAGTTGTGCTTTATCGATCAGCAACTCTTCGGTAGACACACTAACATTTGTCTTACGGTAATTGCGGAAACCATCGGCTATTGGCTCCAGGTAACCGAATGATTCCACATCCGTTTGCTCCTGCGAAGCATCCATACGGCCGGGCGAAAAAGGAACAGTGATGTTCTGGCCTGCATCTTTAGCGGCTTTTTCAACGGCAGCACAGCCGGCCAGTACGATCAAATCTGCTATTGAGACTTTCTTGCCTGTGTTATTAAACGCCGCCTGGATACCCTCCAACGCATTTAATACTTTTTGCAACTGCACTGGGTTATTTACCCGCCAATATCTTTGCGGAGCCAGCCGGATTCGTGCGCCGTTGGCACCCCCGCGTTTATCAGAACCACGGAATGTTGATGCTGAGGCCCACGCGGTTGAAACCAGTTCAGCCACGCTTAAACCAGATGCCAATACTTTTGCCTTTAAGGCAGCGACATCATTGGCATCAATCAGTTGATGGTCAACAGCCGGGATCGGATCCTGCCAAAGCAATTCTTCTTGCGGCACATCCGGACCCAGATAGCGGGCTTTAGGGCCCATATCGCGGTGCGTTAATTTATACCAGGCACGTGCAAATGCATCCGCAAAAGCATCAGGATTTGCCAGGAAGTTCCTTGATATTTTTTCGTAAGCCGGATCTAACCTTAAGGCAAGATCGGTCGTCAGCATGGTAGGCCGGTGCTTTTTGGTGCTATCATACGCGTCTGGAATAATATCCTCAGCGTTTTTAGCCACCCATTGTTGGGCGCCGCCCGGGCTTTTGGTCAGTTCCCATTCAAAGCCAAACAGGTTCTCGAAAAAGTTATTGCTCCATTGGGTCGGTGTTTTCGTCCAGGTTACTTCCAGTCCGCTGGTGATGGCATCCGCACCTTTGCCGGAACCAAAACTGTTGCTCCAGCCAAAACCCTGCAATTCAATACCGGCTGCTTCAGGCTCTTTGCCTACATGGTCTGCTGTTGCAGCACCATGGGTTTTGCCAAAGCTGTGGCCTCCTGCTATTAAAGCAACGGTTTCCTCATCGTTCATGGCCATGCGGCCAAATGTATCGCGGATATCCTTAGCGGCCAAAACCGGGTCAGGATTACCGTCAGGGCCTTCGGGGTTTACATAGATCAGCCCCATTTGCACCGCTGCAAGTGGTTTTTCCAGGTTGCGGGTATGGATATCGCCATCGGCATCATCGTCTGACACCAATACACCATGACCTTCTACCACACCCTCAGAGCCGTGTGCGTAACGGATATCGCCGCCCAGCCAGGTGTTTTCCGATCCCCAGTAAACAGACTCATCAGCCTCCCATACATCAGCACGACCACCGGCAAAGCCAAAAGTTTTAAAGCCCATGGATTCCAGCGCGATATTACCGGTGAGGATCATCAGGTCGGCCCACGAAATTTTGCGGCCATATTTTTGTTTGATCGGCCAAAGCAACCGGCGGGCTTTATCCAGGCTCACATTATCGGGCCAGCTATTCAGGGGGGCAAAACGCTGCATACCTGCACCTGCGCCGCCACGGCCATCGCCTACACGATAAGTACCGGCACTGTGCCAGGCCATGCGGATAAACAGACCGCCATAGTGTCCAAAATCAGCCGGCCACCAGTCCTGCGAATCTGTCATGAGCGCATGAAGGTCTTTCTTTACAGCTTCCAGGTCGAGGCTGTTGAAAGCTTCGGCATAGTTAAAACCCTCGTCCATTGGGTCGGATAATTTAGAATTTTGTCGCAGGATGCTTAACTTTAATTGGTTGGGCCACCAATCGCGGTTGCGGGTACCACCGCCCCCAACGTTATTTTTCATAGTGCCGTTGTGAAACGGACATTTGCTGATGTCATTTGAGTCGTTTTCCATAGCTATCGGATTATATTTTGTAGATTATAAAATTACGGTAATGCACAACATAATCACAATCGATTTATTCTATATTGAATAGTCAAAACCTATTGGACATTATCAAGCCGACTAACCGATAGCCTGATGTGAAAGCACGAAATCTTACTTTGCTATCTATTTATTAAACTCCCCAAAGTGCCAGAGTATGCCCGATGGATCATGCAGAAAGCATTCCCTGCCCCAGACTTCGTTTCTGACCGGGGTTAGTTTTGCGCCTTTATATTTAGCAGGAAGGTTTAAAGCCACAAGTTCGTTATAACACCGGCTCACGTCATCAACTTCTAAAAAGATCATGGTATTGTCTATCCAGTCCTTAACATAAGCATCCTGCAAATAAAAGCCTAATGCCCCTGTTTTGAATAACGACATACTGGGAAATAAAATGACTTCCTCAAAACCCAGGTCGCGGTAAAAACTCCGCGACACCTCAAAATTTTCGGCCCCGATAAACGGCCTGATCGATACAGCTTTATGTTCCATTGTTTTGATTTTTTATCCCCGCTAATCTTCAGGGTGCATCAATTGTAATGTTTGTAAGCAGATGTCCTGCCCAAACTGAGTTAATAAAGTTAAAAAGTTTAATAATTATTTCTCATCATCCTTGTGTGTTATCTCCAACAAAACCAACTTACACTTTCACCACCTTCCATCTCCCTTTTTTAAACAGATACAAACTCATTAACGCTGATAAAACTTGTGCGATGATAATGGCTATAAATACCCCTATAGGTGCCTTAAAAGTTTGCTGACTTAGTACCCAGGCCAGCGGGATCTGCACCAGCCAAAAGCAAACCAGGTTCACAAAGGTCGGGGTGCGCGTATCCCCCGCTCCGTTAAAGGCATTGAGCATCACCATGCCTACACCAAAAAATATGTAGCCGCCACTGATGATACGCAAGGCTTGCAAGGCATAATGCCGCGCCTGCACATCACTGTTCATAAAATTAACCACAGGTTCACCAAACGCGAAGAAGAAACCTGTGACAAGCAACATAAAAATAACATTGTAGCCTGTGGTGGTCCACACGCTTTGTTCGGCCCTGTCCGCCTTGCCTGCCCCCAGATTTTGGCCAACCAATGTAGCGGCCGCATTACTCAACCCCCATGCGGGCAGCAGGAAAAATATCAGCAATCGGATGGCTATCTGGTAACCCGCCATAGCCGCTTCGTGGAAGCCTGCCATCAGCCGCGCCAAAAATACCCAACTTGCGCCCCCTACGAGGAATTGCACCGCGCCGGTGCTACCAATCCTGATGATCTGCTTTAATAGCTCAGGCTGAGGTTTAAATTGCGCTGCCCCAAAATGAAGCAGGCCCCGGCGGATGAAAAGCCGGTACATTTGATATAAAACGCCGATACCACGCCCGGTTGTGGTGGCGATGGCAGCGCCTTTCAATCCCAACGCCGGTATCGGACCGAATCCATAGATCAGCACCGGGCATAAAATGATATTACAAATATTGGCTATCCAAAGGCTCCGCATGGCAATGCTGGCATCACCGGCACCACGGAATATGCCATTGATGATGAATAGCAACATGATGACGATATTACCACCGAACATGATGCGGGTATAAATTATATTGTCCGCGATCAGTTTATCGCTGCCTCCCATCAGGTGCAGGATGGTTCCAGCCGAAAATACTCCGATTATCCCTATTACAACAGATAGCACAATGGCGAACAGGATAGTTTGCATACCGGCGTGGGCCGCTTCTTCCAAATTCTTTTCACCAACCCGTCTTGCCACCAATGCAGTGGCGGCTATCGTAATGCCTATAGCCACAGAATAGATCAATACAAGTATCGATTCGGTAAGCGCCACAGTGGCTACAGCTTCGTTACCCAGTTTACCCACAAAAAATATATCCACCACGGCAAACACGGATTCCATGATCATTTCCGCTATCATGGGCACAGCCAACAGAAATATCGCTTTGCGTATACTGCCTTCTGTAAAATTATGCTCACTGCCTGCCAGCGCCTGGCGGAAATAAGTAAAAAAACGTTTTAATTTTAGTGCCATGTTGCGAATTGTGGTTTAATATTTATTGTTCTTTAGGAAAGCGGAAGGCAAAAATAGGTATTTACCTGATAAGTAGATGCGGTACATTGAGTCATTCAAAGGGGGTATTTGCGCCAAAAACAGAACAATTCAACCTCTTTGAAACAGAACCTCCCGCCCTTGTTGGTGTTGTCACCAACAAGACCACTATTTAAAATAACACCTCCTTTGATTCGTCTGGGTTTTCCTTCTCTTTTATTTCTACCTGTACTTCTGTATCTGCAAATAATTTCCTGTCTCTGGTTAATGTTGGCGCTACCCCAAAAATGCCAATACCTGTTGCAGCAAGCAGCGCGAACAGGATCAAAGCGCATACCCTTAATGTCTTTTTAAAACGTTTCATGCGTTTTTGTAAGGTTGAAAATGCATGAGCCAGCTGCATATATAATGCAGCAGCACATCATGTAAAATGTGATCAAATGGATTATACCGCCTCGGCGGTTAAGATGAGATTTGGATAATTATCCTAAAGAAATAACAGGGTCATCGCCTGCACTGCGAGAAATAGCCTTTGCCCGGTAGAAGAAAGTGGATCGCTTTATTACTATGCTTTGCCTGGAAAATAGCGTGATCCGAGTTTTTACTTGCCGTGTATGCATCCGGCTTATTTCAAATCTTGGTAAAGATTTAAATGCAAAAGAAAACAGTTTATTTTGAGCTGATGCCCGACTATAACTGATACTTTTTGCAAAAGACGTTTTGGTATTTACTACTAACGTAGTTTTTGGAGCCTCATATTTGGTTTGTGACTGATAAGGTAACCCAGGAAAAGTAAAAAGACTTAGCAATAAGGTAGCAGCAAAAAGCCATTTTGACAATTTACCTTTTAGATCGCTATGCCGGTTATCGTTCATTTCCAGGGATAAAGATACAAGAAAACCAATAGATCACCCTAATCATTAAATCCGGCTCATTACAAAATCGGCAATCCTGTCGCAGCGGATAAGGTTAAATTCAAAAATCTGGTTCGATTTATAATAACCACTTAGCTCATTACGCAACATTTCTTTGGCGCGGTTTAGTCTTATTTTTACATTCGATTCGCCCAGGTTTAAAACCTCCATGGTTTCACTGGTGCTCATTTCCTGTATCTCGCGCATCACAAATACCATCCTGTATTTTTCGGGGAGGGTTGATACGGCGTTTTCAAGGATGGCTTTCAGTTCTTTGTTCATCAAACTTTTTAGCGGGGTATCATTGTGATATTCGTTACCGGTGTTTTTCATCAGTGCTTCCTGGTGTTTAATTATTTTTTTCTTCCGCAGCAGGCTTTCGTTGATCAGTATGCGGGTTATCCAGGTGCCAAAGCCCGACATGTTCTGAAACTTTGCTAACTGCTGATAAGCATTGATATAAGCCGTTTGCATGATATCTTCGGCCTCCATATCATCATTTATGATAGACATGCTGACGCGATAAAGGCGAAGATTATATTTACGCATCAAACTTTCATAAAGGGACTTCTCCCCTTTTAATATCCGCTCAACTATTTCTTCATCGCTTAACGTTTCAGTTATCTGATCCCTTGTCCTCATCCAAAATAAAATTTACTATCTATAATAACAGAGTATCAATCCGGCAAAAGGGTTACAAAATCAGGGTATTTATTTTTTGTAACCCTTTTTTGATGACCAATCTCTAATGAATAAACAAATTAAAAATGACCATGACAGACCAAACACAAAAAGTTAAAGAAGTTCAAACCATATTGAAATTCACGTACGGACTTATCCCGATAGTTGCCGGTGCTGATAAATTTACCAATTTATTAACCAATTGGCCCCAATATTTAAACCCGTCATTAAAATCTATTCTGCCTTTCAGCGACCATGTATTTATGATGATTGTTGGTGTGATCGAGATTGTTGCAGGTGTATTGGTTTTCATCAACCCGCAAAAAGGAGGCTTATTGGTAAGCGCGTGGCTGGTGCTGATCGCCCTGAATCTGCTTGCCGGAGTAAATTATCTGGATGTGGCTGTTCGCGATCTTGCAATGGCGATAGGAGCATTTTCGTTGTCGAGGTTTTCGACAGTTGTTGAATAATAACAAATGAGATCAGTTAATTAGCGATTCAACTAATCACTAATTAACTGATCTCTAATCTCTATCCCTCAGACATTTCCTTTCTTCAATTCCTTCACGGCGTAATCTGCCGCGCGGGCGGTCATGGCCATATAGGTTAATGACGGGTTTTGGCAGGCTGATGATACCATAGCTGAGCCATCGGTAACAAATACGTTTTTGGCATCCCAAACCTGGTTCCATTCGTTAAGTACCGACGTTTTCGGATCACGACCCATGCGAGCGGTTCCCATCTCGTGTATGCCGCGACCTAACACGCCTTCCATGGTGCGGGTTTTTACATCCTTCACTCCGGCAGTTTCCAGCATCTCTTTGGCATCATTCATCATATCGATACGCATTTTTAGTTCGTTATCACGTATGATAGCATCAATGGCCAGTACCGGCAATCCCCACTTATCTTTTTTAGTTTTATCTAAATAAGCCCTGTTATCATGGTAAGGCAAAGTCTCGCCAAAGCCGCCGATATTCATGGTCCAGTGGCCTGGTTCGCTCATGGCATCCTTAAAATCGGCGCCGATGCTCAGTTCAGCACTGCTCCTGCTCCATCCCTCTCTTGAGGCGCGGCCCTGGTAGCCAAAACCACGGATATAATCCCGTTTTTCGCCATTCAGGTTGCGGTATCTTGGTATATAAATACCATTGGCCCGTCTGCCGAAATAATATTTATCATCATAACCATCCACCACCCCACTTGCACCTACGCCCAGGTGGTGATCCATCACATTGTGTCCAAGTTCGCCGCTGCTGCTGCCCAAACCATCCGGCCAGATATCCGTAGCCGAATTCATCAGCACCCATGCCGAATTCAGGGTCGATGCATTCAGGAAGATCACCTTCGCATAAAACTCATAGGTCTTATTGGTTTCAGCATCCAGTACCTCTACACCTTTTGCCTTTTTTGTATCCTTATCATACAATATTTTAGTTACGATAGACCATGGCCTTACTGTTAGGTTTCCAGTCGCCACAGCAGCTGGTAAAGTAGCCGATTGTGTGCTGAAATATGCCCCGAACGGACACCCTAAAGCACATTTATTGCGGTACTGGCAATTGGTACGGCCGATATGCGGCACGGTAATATTGGCCGTACGACCGATCACCATATTCCTCTGGTTCTTATAATGATCGTTAAATCGTTTGGATACATCCTTTTCCACGCAGTTCATTTCCATCGGCGGCATAAAATCCCCGTCAGGTAAAATAGATAGCCCATCCCTGTTGCCTGATATACCCGCAAATTTTTCTGCATAGCTATACCATGGCGCCAGGTCCTTATAACGGATTGGCCAGTCTACAGCAATACCATCCTTTAAATTAGCTTCAAAATCCATATCAGCCCAACGATAGCTTTGCCTGCCCCACATCAGCGAGCGGCCGCCTACATGGTAACCCCTGAACCAGTCGAAACGTTTTATTTCTGTGTAAGGGCTTTCTTTTTCATCCACCCAATAATCCAGGTTTACCTCATTCAGCGGATAATCACGTTTTAATACGGGATAATCCTTTATCATTTGCTGTGTGCGCCCTCCCCTGTGCGGGAATTCCCAGGGAGCCTTATTAGCGCTTGTATAATCCTTTATGTGTACGATGTCACGGCCGCGTTCCAGCATGATGGTCTTTAATCCCTTTTCGGTTAGCTCTTTTGCAGCCCATCCGCCCGAAATACCGGAGCCGATAACTATAGCGTCATAAGTGTTTGTTGACATGGTGAATTTTATTATTGGTTTGAATCGAATGTAAATATTTTTTTAATTTAGTATGCGAGCTTTAAGCTTTTCCCTTCTATAAACTTGCCTTTTGAAAGTGTTATTTCTATTTTCTCGTCTTCTGTGCCTCCACAAGTTTGGCCGTCTTCAAAAATTATATCTTGATCCAAAACATAATGAGAAATATCAAAAAGAAACTCTCTAATCTCCGTCACGCTTTTTCGGGAATTTACAATCTCCAATTCTGATTTATTAAACTCTTTAAGTCCATATGTGTACCCGGAATTATGATTTTCAGCAGCTTGTAAACCAAAATAAATCCAAAGGTTTATAGGCAAATGATCATCGCTCATAAATTCCGCTTCTTCTAAGTAGTCATTTTTAGGTATCAAAAGTGATTGGGTTCCTTTATAAACACCAATAGAGCCAGTTACTCTTAATAAAGAACAAAGAACTTGTGTGAATATTTTAAAGCGTTTTACTTGATCAGGTCCTCCATTAAAAAGTGAAACTAGAAAATGACTTTTGTGATTTTTCGTATCTTCCAAAACCGTATCCCAATTGTAAGCGTATTGAGCTGTTTCCCTAATATCACCTTTCGGGATAGGAAAGTCCATATATACAATGGCTGCTTTTTCTTCACTTATTGTAAAAGTTGAAGTATAATTGTCACCTGCGGCGTTTGTAATTTCATCGGGATAAAATTTATTATAATCCATGATAAAATTATTCAATATGAAGTCATTTTGACTGTTAGACATTACCATGCCAAGAATGACTTTGCTATCGTTTTTGTCTTTTTTCGCTGTCTTTTTCCAGAACATTGTGCCTACTGCAAACTAACTAAGCGCTTTCACAGCAAACTCCCTGCATTTGATCACTTCCTTTACGGCGTCCGAACCGGCGGGGATATCATACTCCAATTCTATAGTTGCCGGGAATTTGTATTTGTTCTTTTTGATCAGTTGCAGCACTTCAGCTATCGGCGTATCGCCTGTGCCCCAAGGCGCATTTGGCCCATCATGGAACTTCCTGTCCTTAATGTGCATGCTCACAATACGGGCATGATTTTTCTCGATAAATGGTACCGGGCTGCTGCTTGTTCCGGACGTATAGTGACCGATATCCAGATTGATCGCATTATATTCTGATTGACCCAATGCCGTATCCCATAAAGTTGGCGTGGCCTGGGTGTGGGCATGGTAACCCACATATATTTTATGTTTGCTGCCAAAATCGCCCAAACGTTTGGTCAGCGCGTCATCGGTTGGCAATTCTACAGTAACATGTGTTACCCCTAATGCTTTTCCGGCGTTAAATGCATAGTCAATTTCAGCATCAGTATTCCTGGTACCCAATGCATTTGGTTTCCAGGCATATATTTTCACGCCGGCATCATTATACATTTTGCGCAACTCTTTAAATTTATCCATGCTTGCACTTGCACGCCAATCGGCTACCTTTTTAAAATAGGTTGGCCCATCTTCACCGGCTTCGCGTTTTGGTATTCCGGCAAAAGCTTCGGCAGGCTGGCCCATTAGCTCAATAGCATTGATGTTGCAATCCAGGCAATATTTCAATAATTGCTCAGCTGTGCCCGGCATACTGCGGAACGAGTAAGTGATTACCCCTATTTGCACCCCATTGATTACCGAATTGGGTTTGGTTTGTAAAATGGAACCGGCTGCAAAAACAGATTTTGAAGCTAAAGCCATACCTGCGGCGGCAAGGGCTGTGCTGCCGATAAACCGGCGGCGGGAAATATGTTGGTCTTTCATAATTGGTAAATGGTTGGTTTTATGATTTGGAAAACTAATTTACCAAGTTAATCTTTGATTCCAAGAAATAACCAAATCAATTGTAAAAAAAATGTTTCATAAAAATAATCCGGATAATTTGGAATATTCAAAATTACTTCTACATTTGTAGAACATAATATTATATTGTAGAACAAAATGAAATTATCAAAGGCCGAAGAAGAATTGATGCAGTATTTGTGGAAGCTCGAAAAAGCTTTCATGAAGGACATTGTGGATTGCTACCCTGATCCAAAACCTGCTGCAACTACAACCGCTACTCTATTAAAAAGAATGGCCGATAAAGGCGTTATCAGTTACCGGCTTTTTGGCAACTCCAGGGAATACTATCCATTGATAACTAAGTCAGCCTATTTTTCAAACCACTTTAATGGGTTGATCAAAAACTTCTTTAATAATTCCACTTCGCAGTTTGCTTCCTTTTTCACCCAGGAAGCGGATATGACTACTGCCGAATTAGAAGAGTTAAAAAAAATAATTGATAAGGAAATTCAAAAAAAGAAAAAATGATCGATTACCTGTTCAAATCAGCACTATGCCTGGCGATACTATTGGCGGTGTACCATCTGTTTCTTCAGAATGAAAAGATGCACAAGTTTAACAGGTTTTTCCTGCTGGCAAGCCTGGTGCTTGGGTTAACAATTCCCCTAATCACCTTAAATGTTCCAAACCAACCTTTACCGGATATAACATTGCCTACAATTATTAATAACAATTATATAGCCGATCAGTTACCTGCAATTGCTGCACACGGTCAACCGAACCCCACTACTCAGACAATCAGCCTGTTCTCTGTCATGTTATTTATTTATTGTGCCGGTGTTTTAGTGTTGTTGGCCCGGTTTATAAATAATCTCGGCAGGATATTGGCGGTTGTCTCGCACAATCCCAAAATAGAAATTGAGCAGGGCGTTGTTGTTCTATTAAAGGAAAAAGTTCTCCCGCATACCTTCCTGAAATATATCTTTTTCAACGAGGAGGAATATCTCAGTCAAAATATTGATGGCGAGTTATTTACGCACGAAGCTACACACGCGGTACAAAAGCACTCCTTCGATATTTTACTGATCGAAATACTTCAATTGATATTCTGGTTCAACCCGGTATTTATCCTGTATAAAAAAGCGATCCAGCTCAATCACGAATTTCTGGCTGATGAAGCTGTAATACAAACCTGTAACAACGTTTCTGCCTACCAGCAATTGCTATTGAGCAAAATGATGTTTTCGCAGCCCGTTAAATTGTCAAGTAACTTAACCTATTCATTAACTAAAAAAAGAATGACCATGATGAAAAAGACCACTCCAAAGTCAAGAGCCATGATGAAGAAATTGGCCTTGACGCCGCTATTTGCTATGCTGATATTATTATTCAGCGACAAAGCAACTGCTTTAACCAACATAAAAAGCAGTATCAACCACCTTGTGAAAAAGGAGGTAAAAGCTATTACTCACGATAGCTTAAAAGACGGATACTACAAGGATGCATCCATAAAATATAAGGACAAGAACGGGAACTACATCATCAAGAAATATGATGAGATGACTGCTGAGGAAAAGAAAAATGTACCGTTACCAATGTTCACGCCGCCAGGCCAAAAACCGCCGACCGAGGCTTTATTGGATGCCTGGAAAAGTTCTGAGAGGTATGGTATTTGGGTAGATGGTAAACAAGTCGCTAATAGGGACTTAAGTAATTACAAAGCATCAGATTTTAATTTTTACTGGATGAGCGCTTTGCAAAAAGGCGCACAGCATTACGCAACACGCCGTTTCCAGATCGACCTTTATTCTCCCGCCTATTATGATGCCGTTTACAAAAAATACGACAGCAAGCCCGGAAAGATGTTCGTAGTCTTTAAAACGCCTAATGGCCGCCCCTATACGCAATGTGTAGTAAGTTTTGAAAGCTTTTCAGGCAAAGATATCCAGGCTCTGGGTGGTAAGGAATAACAAAACATGAATCAAACAAAAAGCGGGCTGCAGTTAACTACAGCCCGCTTTTTTATTTTGCAGATGGCTTCTTCCCATTCCCCAGCCACAGCAAAGCATCCATTATCAGTTTGCTTTCCATGGCATTATCAAAGGTCTGCGACAAATCCTTATTGGTATGATGCTCGTAATCGATATCGTTATGGCCCATATTAATGTAGATCATTTTATAGTTCGTGTTAGTCCACACCACAGGATAATAGCCGCTATGCCATATCTCGTTTTGCTTGGGGCCCGTACCTAACGGGAAACTTGTCGAATCGATTGAAAGCAATATCTTGATGTCAGGATTTTTTGTCAGATCTTTTTCCCAGCGGTACCATTCATTAGGGGCCGATTTAAAGGTTTCAGGAATATTCTTCATCGCCGGGTGATCCTTGCCCACATTTCGCAATACAGCCGAAGTGGGCCGCCAGGTATTACTACCGTACTGGCCCGAGCCTAAAAATTCGTTATGGTACCAATCCCAGTTTTGTGGGATACCAGATGGCGTTAAAGCAAACGCGGAGAAATGAAAACCCATCCACGCGCCACCATTCTTCATGTATTTCTCAAATGCTTCCCGTTCTGCCGGATTCTCCGGGCGGGTATCTAAAAACAGTACAACCTGGTAATGCGACAGGAATTCGGCGTTCATATTGCTCCAGTTTTTGGTCGAATCGTAGCTGAAATTATATTTCTTCGCCATTTCCGGGAACCACTTATTGGCCTCATGTACAAAGCTGATATGCGCCTGGTCGTTTTTGGCAGTATAAAAGGCGATCACATGGAATTTTGGTTTTTTGTTCTGTGCGTTTCCTGTTAAAAAGCTAAAGCATAAAACAATAAGCACGGTGGCTAATATTATACTCTTATGGTTACGTATCATATATGGTGGTTAAGTTTAGGTTGACAATTAATGTTTAGTCGCGAGCTTAGCCACTTCCGATCCTGCTAATAAAAAGGCCCCAACCCCATAGATCTCCGTATCATCATAGCTTACCGTTTCGGGCTTCTCACCTATCTGCTGCACATAACCCAATTTACCATCTGGATGTACCGAAGTGGTTAATGCTCCCCAGGCTTTGGCAACCACCGGATAATATTTATCACGAGGGAGTAAGCCATTATTGATACCGTAGGCAAGTGCATAGCAATAAAATCCAGTACCACTGCTTTCTTTTACAGGATAACTCGCAGGGTCCAACAAAGCGGCATGCCAGGTACCATCCGCATTTTGCAGGGTGGCAATTTTGGCCGCCATCTTTTTATACAACTCTACAAACCGTGGCCTGTCCGGGTAATTGGCAGGCATGTTTTGAATCACCCGCACCAAACCTCCCATCACCCAGCCATTCCCTCTCGACCAAAATACTTTCTGGCCATTTTTTTCTTTTTGAGTAAAAAAGCGGCTGTCGCGGTAATATAAATTTTCCTCCTTATCAAACAGGTAATCTGTGGTTTTATCCCATAGTTTAACTGCTATATCCAAATACTTTTTCTCGCCGGTAGCGGTTGAAAGGTAAGCCAAAGCAGGCGGCCCCATAAATAAAGCATCGCACCAGGCCCATTCCCGACTGGCAATGTTATTCTTCCATTCCAGGGGCTCAGTATGCGGCCGGGCGATAATGCTATCGGCAAGCGCTTTGAAACGGGTGAGCATTTTAGGTTGCTTATACAGCAGGTACATCTGCGAATACATTTGCCCTATACAATAATCATCTGCCATAAAGCGGTTGGGGCCGGTGTTCCAGTTCAGGCTATCGCCTATTAACTGCATTTCCTTAAAATAGGATGCATTTTGTTTTGAATTGCTTAACGCCATAAAGCCGGCATAGCCCGCACCATTCGTCCAGTGCCACTTGGGGTGCCGCCAGTGATCTTGCCAATCTTTAAGCTGCCAGGCGGCAACTTTGTCCATGATACTTAATACGGAGTCGCGGTTTATTTTTTTTTGCGCAAACGCCGGCTGCAAGTATATCAGCGCAGCGAATAAAACAAGGATGTATTTCTTCACAATAGTAGGTTTAAAAAATAAATGTATAAATAAAGTTCACAGCGATTGAAAAAATTTAAAGATTTGTCCTATTCTGTTTTCTTTAATCGTCATCGGGCGTTAAATCAAAAAATTAAACACCATGAAAGAATTCGTATTTATAGTAAGGCTGGATGAACTGCCTGAAGAAAAATTTTCGCCCGAAGAATTGAACCCCCTGTTCCATGTATGGGAAAGTTGGATCGATGGCCTTATCGCCAAAGATATTTTCGTATCAAGAGGTAACCGCCTCGGCGCCGCTGGCAGGGTCGTCAAAAAGGGTAAGGTGATCACTAACGGTCCTTATGCCGAGATCAAGGAAATAATTGGTGGATATTTTATCATCCGGGCAAATTCAATTGACGAAGCTGCCGAAATAGCAAAGGGCGCTCCTATTATCGGTAATGGTAATATCGAAATCCGTAGTATTTATGATATGAATGAATAAAAGACCAAAAGGCTTGTCCAATTCTGATCATACCGGTCGTCATTGGGTTATTAAACTTAAAAATTAAAAAATCATGAAAGAATTTGTAATGATCTACAGGAACGAAGCCATGCCTGAAGCAAAGTATTCGCCCGATGAAATGCAAAACATTTTAAAACAATGGGAAAACTGGATGGGTAGTATTGCCGCCCAGGGTAAGTTGGTTAATCAGGGGAACCGTTTAGGTTCAGAAGGCAAAAGCATTAAACCAGGTATGATAATTACCAACGGCCCTTATGCCGAAATCAAGGAAATGATCGGCGGCTATACCATTATCAGGGCCGATTCTATAGATGATGCTGTCGAGATAGCTAAAGGTTGTCCTATTCTCCATGTAGGTGGAAATGTTGAGGTGAGGGATATTATCCTTATGGATCGCTGATCTTAATCTTCAGCTTTAAGGCTTCCGTCCGTTATATTTGCGGTGCGGAAGCCATTTTTATTTTTATGCAACAAAAAGAACTAATACCGCATCTGTACCGCACAGAATTCAGGAAGATCACCGCGGTGTTGTGCAAACTATTTGGTATTGAACATATCGAGATCGCCGAGGATATGGTGAGCGATACCTTCCTGCTGGCTGCGGAAACCTGGGGCTTAAAAGGTGTGCCTAACAATCCTGCCGCCTGGCTTTATACCGTTGCCAAGAACAAAGCGAAAGATTTTTTAAGGCGCGATACACTTTTCAACCAAAAGATATCACCGGAGATACAACATTCAACTGCCGAATCGCACGAGATAGAGATCGACCTGTCGGGCAAAAACATACAGGATAGCCAGTTGCAAATGATGTTTGCCATTTGTCATCCCGGTATACCGCCTGAATCACAGATCGGCCTGGCCCTGCGCATCCTGTGCGGATTTGGGATAGAGGAGATCGCCATTGCTTTTTTGACCAATAAAGAAACCATTAACAAAAGGTTGTTCCGTGCGAAGGAAAAATTGAAGGAACTGGATGTGAAAATTGAGTTCCCGCCTGAGGCAGAGATCAACAACAGGATAAATAATGTGTTGACCACCCTCTATTTGTTGTTCAACGAGGGCTACTATTCCTCAACCCACGACCAGGTGCTGCGAAAAGACCTTTGCCTGGAAGCGATGCGCCTCACGTATATGCTGATCGAGAATGAAAGTACGAACCAGCCTCCTGTAAATGCTTTAATGTCATTAATGTGTTTCCATGCCTCCAGGTTTGAGGCACGCACCAACCCCAAAGGCGAACTGGTGTTGTATGATGAACAAGATACCCGCCTTTGGAACCAGGAATTAATTTCAAGGGGTGAGATCTATCTGAACAAAGCTGCCACCGGCAATGAATTATCCAAATACCATATTGAAGCTGCGATAGCCTATTGGCATACAACAACGGATCAGGGCATTGAAAAATGGGAAAAAGTGCTCCAGCTTTATAATAAGCTGCTCATTATTGAATACTCGCCCATTGCAGCGCTCAACAGGACTTATGCCCTATCCAAAGTTTATGGTAAAGAACAGGCTATTGAAGAAGCGGAGAAGCTGAAACTTGACGGAGATCATTTATATTATACTTTATTGGGCGATCTTTATACAGATATTGACGACAAAAAAGCAATACAAAATTTGGAGCAGGCAGTAAAACTGATCCGGTCGGCAGCGGATAAAAAACTTATTTTAAATAAAATAAAGAAACTTTCGGGTTGATTTGTATATCTAAAATAGGATTGGCTAATTATTTTAAAAAAAAATTTCGTAACCGATCGGTTTCGTATATATTTGTAACCAATCGGTTACTAATATATAACTTGTATGGATACAACACCTCTTATAATTGAACGTACCTTAAATGCTCCAGTTACAAAAGTTTGGAAAGCCCTGACCAATCTGGAACAATTGGCGCAATGGTTTTCTAAGTTGGATGATTTTAAGCCCGAACCCGGCTTTGAATTTACCATATACGATCATTACATTTCATCATGCCAGGTAATTGAAGCGATAGAAAACAAAAAACTATCTTATTCGCTTAGTTTTAATGAATTTCCGGCGCATACAATAGTCACATTTGAACTTTTTGATGAAGGTGATAAGACAGGTATTAAATTAACTCACTCAGGGATACAAAAAATACATACCGCCTTGAACACCGACTTTGGTAAAGAGCAATTCAATCAAGGCTGGAATGGTTTATTGACAGCATTACAGCGATTTTTGGAAAATGCTTAAGTTTACTTTGCTGATAATGTAGTATGGCATACAACGAAAAACTGGCCGATCGCGTGCGGGAAGCGCTTGCCGATATCCCGGATGTGGAAGAAAAGAAAATGTTTCGCGGGGTTACTTTTATGGTGGATGATAAAATGTGTGTCAGCGTAAGCGGTGATGAGCTGATGTTGCGCCTCGACCCGGAAATAACAGAACAACTCACTGAGGAGAACGGAACTCGCCCCATGGTACACGGTGGCAAGCACATGAAAGGCTTTATCTACATCAGCGAAGAACGTTTCCGCAATCAAAAGGATTTTGACCACTGGATCAAACTGGCTTTGGATTATAATCCGAAAGCGAAATCATCCAAGAAATAAAAAGGATGTCATGCTGAGCTTGTCGAAGCATCGTGCGTATGGCCTTACCGCACTCCTTCGACGAGCTCAGGATGACATCCCTCTTGGTTTTCTTTCTATTTAACTACACTCTCCACCAAACTACTATTATTCCACCCATACTTTTTGGCAATAGCCTTTACAGTTTTACCCTTTGCTACTTTAAACGGTTTAGAGTACGCATTCGCAGTCACAAAAGCCGGTGTAACATCATTCGTTGTATAATATATCTTCACACCCGGTGACGCGCAGGTAATAGTAACCAAACCACCGTTCTGGCTGATCTTTGGCTTCTTGATCGCGTCAGCATATTTAGCCGTGCGGGCATCGTGGATCACACCTTTCCAGTTCATACCGAAACCAAAATCATAGGTATGCCCGGCTGCGTCGGTATAGCAGATCATATCATGCGGGATATCTTCAGCCTGTAGTTCAACCGTTTTCATATTGGCCGGCATCTGGAAGGGCAACAAACCAGATGGCTCAGCCGCCCCGCTTAAAATATCCAGTATCGCCTGGTTCTGCACACCAAAGCTGGCTACAATAGCACTGGCATCTTTTTCAAACTCAGCCGGAATAGCCGGTTTAGATAAGTTCATTACTACAATTACGGGCTTGCCTTTCATTGCGGCTTTGGTTTCCCTGATCGTTTTCAGGTCGTTGTAATTGGCTGCAGTAATTGTTTTGCCTTTGTATGAACGGTTATTAATTCCTGGCTCAACCGGGTCGCCTGCAGCAATACTGTGTGCCCTGGCATGAGTGGCCGTGTATTCGCCATATTGCAGGGTGATAGGCACATAGCCATTTCCACCTTTATCCGCATCGGCGCTGTCATAACCCGCACCGCCGCTTGGGCTACTCACAAAAACGATTGCATAGTCTGCCTGTGATGGGTCTTCTGTCGATTTAAAGTATTTGCCTAATATTTCCGGTTTTACAGCCTCATCCCATCTTTCCTTTGATGGCGGCCCAAAGAAACCCTTTGTTGATGGCGTGTATTTTTTTGGAATATACACCGTTTTACCTTTTTGCAGAGGTAGCAGACCGCCGCTATTTTTAAGCATGACTATAGATTTAAGCTGGGCATTATAACCCGCCGTCATAAACTCTGGCTTGCCCACGGTTTCTTTAGAATGTGCTACATCCAGGTAAGGGTTCTCAAACAAACCTACTCTGAAAATATTGGTCAGTAACCGCACAGCAGACTGCTCAAATCTTTTCCGCATAAATGCTTCGCCGTGTTCTTTGATGCCCATGTTATAGGCTTCGATTACCGGGCCTGCATCATTATTGCCACCAAATTGATCTACCCCGGCCATTAGTATTTTATAATGCCGTTCGGCAACGGTTTTGGTTTCCATTCCCCATGATTTCCCTTCAAAAACATCCGGTTTTTTACCTTCATTAGCAGTAACTCCCCAGTCGGTACAAATCACGCCATCGTAATGATATTTTGTTCTGAGCAGATCAGTTATCAGGTATTTATTATAACTGTTGCCCTCGTTTTCCTTGTTTTTTACATCCATCCCGTACGAGATCGTATAATAAGGCATTACAGCTGCCGCCATTTTGGTTTTACCCTCCAGCTTAAGCGCGCCATCAACAAAGGATATCAAATGCTCGTCAAAATTATTACCAGGATACACCGCGAATTTCCCGTACGCAAAATGCGCGTCCCTTCCGCCCTCTTCCGGGCCGCCGCCGGGCCAGTGCTTCATCATGGCGTTTACACTGTGATAGCCCCAGCCGTCTTTGATCTCATTATTACCGGCCGATGTTTGAAAGCCATCCACATAAGCACGCGCCATATCGGCATCCAGTTGCGGATCTTCACCAAACGTTCCGTTAATCCGTGCCCAGCGTGGTTCCGAACCCAAATCAATTTGCGGGGACAAAGCGGTAGCTATACCCAAAGCACGGTATTCCTCCGCTGCTATATGACCGAATTGTCGTACTACAGCGGGGTTGAAAGTAGCAGCCAAACCCAATTGATCAGGCCACTGCGATATTTTTCCACCCGCGCCGGCAGTATATTCCACACCCGAATTGGTGCTGTGCCGAGGGTCAGAGCTGTTATTAGCCGGGATGCCTAATCCTGCACCCTCAACCAATGCTTGTACATTATTATTCCATCGTGCGGCTATCTCCGGGCTCTTAACCGAAGTGATGAGCACGTGCCTTAAATTATCTTTTAATAAGAAATCCTTTTGCTGATCAGTAAACTCTGCCGCGTCCATGCCGTCAGTATAAGGCTTGCCATTGTAAGTGCCCCTGCCAAACGGCCCTGATAAAGCGGGTATAGCCTGGTGTGCGCTATAGAGCATCAAACCCGCTATTTGCTCCACCGACATTTCATTAGCCAGTTCCTTCGCCCTTTCCTCAACCGGCAGGCGCCAGTCCTCATACTTATCCAGTTTGCCGTTTTTGTTCAGGTCTTTAAAAGCCAGGCCATCAACCCTGAGTATTTTCACACCAGATTTGGACGAATAGCCCAGCGTAGGGCCATTGGTGTTTTTTACAAGGATAATGCCGTCCTGTTCATCAGTGACGGTCCATTTGTTGGGTCGATTAACGGTGCTGCTGCTTATCGTTACCGCAAACGCTAGTAACGACAGGGAGCCAATAAAATAAACTGCCGGGCGGGTAATGTTTCTTTTCATATCAGGTTATCAGGAAAATTGGTTTATAAATTATTGTGTTACAGTGACACAATTAAAGATAAAGATATGACCGGAGAATAAAGAATGCAATAGACGGGGAAGATTAAATTGTAGATGGGGAGGGTTTTTTGGACGATGAATTTCTCTGAAACAGAATTTTTGGGATTATCTTGATCTAATTTGATTTTGTAATTTTGTTCATCTAATCAAACTACTATGAAACCATTTACTGTACCCACTTACGAGCAAGCGCCCGATGGTGCCAAACCCGCTTTTGAACGCTTTAGCAAATTAACTGGTAAAATGCCCAACCTGTATGCTACCATCGGTTATTCGGCTAATGCGCTTAACTCTTACCTTGCTTATGTTAATGAGCAAGCCAGGGGAACTTTTCATGCCAGGGAACGCGAAGCGGTTTATCTCATCGTATCGCAATTCAACGGCTGCGAATATTGCCTGGCTTCGCATACACAATCTGCTATTAAAAACGGTTGGAAGGGGGAAGATACACTTTTACTGCGAGCCGGTACCTATCCCGAACAGAAATGGCAGGTGATCTATAAAGTGATCCGCTCTGTCATAGAACAAAAGGGCCAGGTAAGTGATGAATTGCTTGATGAATTTTATAGACTGGGCTACCACGAAGCCGCTTTGATCGACTTAATGGTGCTGATCAATGTAATGAGTTTGACCAATTATGTGTACCGGCTTACGCAGATCCCGATAGATTTTCCGCTGTCAAAGGATATTGCTTAGATCACCTTCTCAATCGTCCACAGATGCCCAAAGGGATCAAGCAGGTCGCCCTGGCGATAGCCGTAATCATAATCCTGCATAGGCGATAGCTCTTTGGCCCCTGCTGCAATGGCTTGCGCCATAACCGCATCCGGATCGGCAACTACCAGGCTTATAGAGGAAGTAAACCCGCCGCTGCTGCTATGCGGACTCAGCTGCCCTGCCGAAGGTTTTTCCTCGTGAAAACGGAACATCGTCCCGCTGATTTCCAGCTCAGCCACATGTACAGTTCCATCGTCATTACTAAAAACCCTGAACTCGATCGCGTTAAATGCTTTTTTGTAAAACTCTATCGCTGCAACACCTTCCTCGTGCCTGAGGTATAGCATGGGGATAAAAACAGGTTTTGAGGTCTCTTTCATAAAATTATAGCTTTAAGATGTAGTTACCAATTAGTTAGAATATTAGTACCTTTATATTAAAATAATATAGATTAGAAATTAATTAATAATAATGATAGGTAATTTAATAACAAAAGGAATTTTAAAAGAATTGGTTGAGAATAATTTAATTGAATTTAGACCTTTTTTTGATATAGAGGCAGCTCAAATAGCCCAATACCCCCTTAAAGCAAAATCATTTCTAAAAAAAACAGGAGAAAAAACATTTACCACATTGAATGATTTTAAAATATCTGAGCAGTATATTATAAAGCCTAATCAATTTATAATCGTTGAAATTATGGAGCAGATTATTTTGCCTGAAGGTATAGTTGGTAGGTTTATACCAGCTTCAAATCTTATAGAATTTGGGCTCGGGTTGATTGCTGGTAAACTTGAACATCCATTTGGAAAAAAAGGTGAGATGATAAGATTCGGTTTGAAAAATTATACAGACGAAGAAGTCGCTTTTAATAAAAATGATCGCGTTGCATACATCGAATTTTTTGATTTGAGAGGATTAAAACACTTTGAAACTAAACTAACTGAAAGAGATGAGGATATCTACAGTATTAGACGTCAAAGAATCTATCCAATTACTAATGATGGTGAAGTAAATTATGATAAATAAGAATGTTAATTTTTAATTATGGCAAAGCCAAGGATTTTTGTTAGTTCTACATATTATGATCTTAAACATATTCGGAGACATATTGAATCATTTATAAAGCAATTTGGTTATGATTCAGTGCTTTTTGAGAGTGGGGATATCCCATTCCATCACGACCAGCCTTTGGATGAATCTTGTTATGCTGAAATTGAAACCTGCCACATTTTGATATTAATAATCGGAGGAAAATATGGCAGTCCTGCTTCCACTGAGATTTTACCTATAGACAAAGAAGGTCTTGATAAACTTTATTCACATTATAATTCCATCACCAAAAAAGAATATGAAAGAGCAAGAGACAAGGGTTTACCAATATTTATTTTCGTAGATAAAGGTGTATATGCTGAATACGAAACGTTTAAAAAAAATCGGAAAAATACACTTATTACATATGCTCATGTTGATAATGTGAATATTTTTAGACTCTTAGATGATATAGTTACGCAACGTGTAAATAATTTTGTTCGCGGGTTTGAAAACTTCGATGATATTACCACTTGGCTTAAAGAACAATGGGCAGGTCTATTCGCCGATTTTTTAAGTAAAAAGACTATTGATATTAAAATAAAAAATCTTCAAGATCAAATCGAGGAACTTAAAGAAATTTCCGGGGCCTTAAAGGTCTATAATGAAGCATTAGTTCGTTCAACAAAGGTAAAAGGTGGAACAGAAATTATAGAAAAAGAGGAATCTAAATTAAAGGTGAGGAGGGCATTGAGATTTAGAAAAGAGCCTTTAATTGAATATCTAATAAAACGTAATAATATTGAAATAACCGCGATGGAGTTATATAATAAATTTGTAAAAACAAAAACGCTAATTGAATTCTGTATTGAATTGGGAATTGAAGAATCATTTTACAAAGATTTAACTGAAAAGGCCCATGAAGATTACAATGTATTAAGGAATAATTATTTTGGTGAAAATATTGCCCTAAGTAGTTCATCTAAAGAGGATATCGAAATAGAAAATGACTAATAGAAAATATTAATACGGCGCAAATTTGCTGTTCAGTTGTCACATTCAGCCTGAATGATCGTGCAAAATTTTCCAGCCGTCGTTGGTATGCACCATAACCAAAGAGTAGCGCCCGGAACGTTCCGGTAAATTATTGCCTGATAAGGTAAACTTACCCGTCAGAAGTGCATAATTTTTACCTAATAAAGTTACTTTAAGCTCGCTGTAATGCAGGTTCTGCTTGGGCATTTTCCCGTTGAAATATTTCTTCTCATACAGGTCTTTGATTACGCTTAATCCTGCGGGTCCGGTCGGCATCATCATAGTGGATGAGTCTGTATACATTTTCATATAATTACCGAGGTCGCCTTTATTCCAATCATTTTCAGAGTTTTCCATTGCCGAAATAATAGCGGCTTTTGCTTTTGCATCTGATCGTTGCGCCTTAACAGGTATCGCAAAGGCGGATAAAAACAGGAGGAACAAAAGAATACGGTTTAAACTTGATTTTAGGCTAATACTGATCATGTTATTTTTTATTTGACAGATCAATATTAAAAATTAAAACTTGGTAATCAAACTAACCTTCTCGCCGTGCTTTCCAGTTAATTATTATTTCAACTTTTCCTTAAAGAACTTTGCTGCCAATTCACCCGCTTGCTGGTGTATGGCATGCCTGTCAACAGACGGATCATCCGTAAAGTATATCGGCGATTGCTTTTTAACAGGTTCGGCTGCTTCACCCAAAAAAACATAATGATCGGCCTTGCCTTTAATCAGTAAATATTGCGAGGCAGGTATCAATTGATGATAATGCTCTGCATTGGTTTTGTAAGGGGTGATATGGTCACTTTCCACCTCCAACAAATAAAGCGGTTTGTCGAGTTCTTTAAATTGTGATTGCTTAGCAAACCCCTGTCCTATAGCCGGACTGATCGCGAAAAATGCTTTGATACGCTTATCCTTTAGCATTTTGGGGCTTTTTTTGAATGATTCATCCGCTTCTCCTGTTTTTAAAATTTCTTCCAGACCCGGAAACTCAGGCAGGGTCATTTCCTGCTTACCTCCTGGTGTATTGGAGTATTTTTTCAGGGCCTCAAAGTCAAGCCTGCCGCCTGCGAGTGCAATAACTGTATAGCCACCGATTGAAAATCCAGCCGCGCCTATCCTGTTTTGATCTATCGCCGGGCCAAATTTGGGGTCTTTCAGTAAGCCTGTCAGCACAAAGCTGATGTCCTTTGGCCGCTCCCAGGGTGTTACAAAATCAATCGCTATCTTATTTTCGTAGGTATTGCCCCAATGATCAACCGCGGCTACCATAAAGCCGTTTTTTACAAGTGCATCAGCCAGCCATTCCAAAGTGAAGCGGCCACCGCCGGTACCGTGTGAGATCAGTATCAACGGATATTTTTTTTGAGCCAACTTGCCGTCCTTCACGCTTTCTAACCGAACAAAAGGTACAAAGCCCTTACCCGGTTTAACAGTATCAGTGGTTGGGTACCATACTTCAGTAACTAAAGGGCGCTTACGGGTTGTATCATTAAAATGTAGGGTAGTTTCGCCGATGTTTACCTTGCTTTGTGCTGAAGCGAAAAGAGATACCAGGGATAATGCTATAATGAATGTGAATTTGTTTGTGTATTTTAAATGTTTCATAATACAAAGCAAGGGATAATTAAAAGGAAGGATGTTGACAAATGTCAATAAAATCGAAGATCACTTTTTCGATTTCAACCGGCTCAAGGTCTCCTGTGATATGCCCAGGTAATCAGCAATAATCTTAGATGGCAGTCTTTGGATCAGTTCTGGGTTGTTTTTCATCAGCAGCTCATACCGTTCCTTCGCACTCATGGTGATCAAACTTTCGATACGTTTTATGGAGGCGATGTAATCGTGCTCCAGATTTATGCGGTATAATTTCTCCCAGCCAGGTAAAATATTGGGCAACTCCCTGAAATCCAGGTAAGTTAATAACAGTATTTCCGATGGTTCGATGCTCTGGATATAGGCCTGTGATGGTTCCTGTAATATAAAGCTTGGAAAGGCAGTACCAAACCTGCCCTCCGGTACCAGGAAACGGGTTGATTCCCGGCCTTCCTTATCTACCAGGTAAACCCGCAGACAGCCCTTATTCACAAAAAACATGTGCCGGCAAATGCTGCCTCCTTTCAGCAGCACCTCGTTACGTTTGGTGATTTTAGATTTGAATTTGCTGCAAAATGAAGTTAATTCTTCATCTGTTATTTCGATATGTTTTGCAAGATAATTCTTAAGTGCTTGATACATCTCCTTATCTTATAAGATAGCGTTACTAAAGTAATTTTAATTAGTGGAGTATGATCGATTTATTCAGCTTAACTGTTTTACATAGGGAAATTCTATTTTGAAAGTGGTACCTGCTCTCGGCTCACTTTGTACACTTATTGCACCACCCATGCTTTCCACTTGCATTTTAACCATAAACAAACCCACTCCCTTACCCTCAACGCTGGTATCAAACCGTTTATACAATCCAAACAGATCCTTTAAGTTCTTTTCTTCAATACCCTTCCCGTTGTCTTTGAAAAGTATTTCTAATTTATCCTCGTTCTTTCTTGTAAATACCGAAATAACGGTATCAACACCGGGCCGTTTATATTTTATACCATTCAATATCAGGTTATAAAATATACTGTGCATATAACTTTTTATCCCTGTAATATTATTTGCAATAGTAAAATTATGGGTTACGCTAATATGCTCACTTTCAATTAAATTACGCAGGCTAAGGGTGATATCTTCGATCAGGTGGTTTAAGGATATTTCCTCACTTCTCTCGTTGATGTGACTGCTTACCTGCAATATGTGATTCAGATCTAATATCATATTATCAAGCACCCCAATTGAGGTGGCAAGCGCTGTTTTAATCTCCTGGTTCTCGTTAATGTCAAAATCAAAGCTATTGAGCATATCTGACAGCCCCATAATATTGGCTACCGGTGCCCTTAAATTGTGCGAAACGATATAGGTGAATTGTTCCAGATCCTTATTGCGCTGAACAAGGTCGGCAGTTATCATATCCCGCTCTATGTCAGATAGCTTTCTTTCGGTAATATCCTTAAAGGCAAGTATAAAGCCCATATTTTCCTTTTTATCATTAGCAACCCCGGCCCACCTTACCTCGTACCATTTTACCGAGCCGTCTTTAAGGTCATAGCTGGTTTCATAACTAACCATTTCATTGTGTGCTATTTTAGAAATGGCTTCCTTTAGATTGGGTATTTTACTTTTTGGGAAATAGTTGAAGGCATGGGTGCCAACCTTCAGTTTCTTGTCAAATTGCTCTATGCAAAGCGCATTAGCTTTTGAGTTGAACGATACTACTTTGTGTTCTGTATCGCACAAAACATAAGCTATATCAGTGTTTTCAAAAATGGTTTGCAGGTTAGCCTTGGATTGCAGCATCAGCTCTTCAGCCATTTTCCTGTCGGTAATATCAATATGCAAGACTACCGCGCCCTTTTTTTCCTTATCTGTTAAAGGGGCCACTAACAATTGAAACCATACTTTTTTATCTTCCGAATAATAAGAGTACTCCATCGAGAAGCCATCCCTTATTCCTGTTATTACCTCCTTTATCCCTTTTTCGATCTTTTTACTTGATGATGCATCAACCCCTGTAGCTTTTTCTGAAATAACTATGTAGCTATAGCCAATGCCACATCTTGGCACTCCAAGATTATTGGCGATGGTAAATTTTTTCCATGATTCATTTACAGCTACAATTTTACAGGCCTCGTTAAGCAGCACCATATTAGGCGGCAAAGCATTTAATATATCCGCCTGCCTGTCGCTTGCCGCCTTTAACTCTTCAATATTCTGTTGTATCTCTATTTGTGCCAGTTTCGCCTTCGTTATATCTTGGTTAAAACCAATCATATAGGCCGCTTCGCCCTTTTCATTCAATTCAAATTCAAATTGTGAATGTACATACCGGGTGCTGCCATCTTTATTGAGCACCCTGAAATCTACTCCGGCTGGCTCAACGTTACTGATCGCGATTTTAGTGATAGCTTTTACATTGCTGATATCATCCGGATGAATGTTTTTTATAAAATTTTCATAAGTGGATTCTACCTCACCCTGTTCGTACCCCAGCAAAGGATAGGTTCCTGCCGACCAGTTGGCAGCATTAGTAGCAAGGTCCATACGCCATGTGCCAAATTCGGCTATCATTTCGGCCTTTGTAAACAAAGTTTCGCTGGCAACTATTCTATTCAGATAAATTTGCCTGTCGGCATCCGATCGATGTTTCTCAATAGCATTAATAACAGCACTAGGCAAACGCTGCAGCCTGTCTTTTAATACATAGTCTGATGCGCCTTCCTTCATTACATTTACCGCAAACTCTTCTGATACGGTGGCGGTGATCAGGATGAATGGAATATCCAAACCTGATTGTTTTAGAATTTGTAACGCCTCAAGTGAATTAAAAGTAGGAAGCGAGTGATCAGAAAGAATGATATCAGGATTGAATTGTGTAAGTGCTTTGGTGTAATCAGGCCTGGTATCAACTATCAGTTTTTCAAAAACTATGCCTGATTTTAGTAATGTTCTTTCTACCAGTTCAGCATCACTTTTAATATCCTCAATATGTAATATTTTTAAACTGTTGGCCATAATATAGACGGTTCAGGTGTATTGTCATTCGGCAGCCTGGTTGGTAATTAACCAATAAAAGCCAAGTTCAGATACGGCTTTTGCAAATCCTTCAAAATCAACCGGTTTTACTACATAACTATTAACGCCAAGGTTATAGCTTGCGATAATATCCTGCTCTTCTTTTGATGAGGTCATTATCACTACCGGTATTGTTTTTGTGTTGTCATTCAATTTTATTTGCCGCAGAACTTCTATGCCATCTACCTTGGGCATCTTAATATCTAATAAAATAACCTTGGGCCTGTTTTCAATTTGCCTATCTGAATAAGGTCCTCTTGCAAAAATAAAATCAAGCGCTTCTGCCCCATCCTTTACATGAGTCAGCCGGTTGGCCAGGTTTACTTTTTTTAGTGCGCGTATGGTCATTTCAGCATCGTGCGGATTATCTTCAACCAGTAGAATTTCAACTTTTTCGTTATTCATAATTTATCTTTTAGGTAAACTGAAATAAAATGTTGCCCCAATATTTTCTTCACCCTCTGCCCAAACCTCTCCTTTATGTTTGTCAATTATTCGCTTAACCAGTGCCAGCCCTACCCCGGTACCTTCAAATTCCTCCTGTGAATGCAAGCGCTGAAAAACACCGAACAATTTACTAACGTAGGCCATATCAAACCCCGCCCCATTATCTTTTACGTAATAAGTTATATTTTCTATGTCATCTTTATAACCTACTTCAATTTCAGGGCTGTCCTTTTTTGATGAATATTTTATAGCGTTGCTCAACAGGTTCATTAGCGCCTGCCTGATCATCACCTGATCTGCTTCCGCAGGTGGCAATAAACCAATTTGGATATGGTATTTACCCTCTGGTTCGTGTTGCAATAATTCATCCGCAATGGTTGTTGCAAGCAATTGCATATCTACCTGTGTACGCACCAGTTCCTTTTTGCCCAGGCGTGAAAAGGCAAGAAGATCATCGATCAATTGCCCCATCATTTTTGCATTAGTAATAATATTACGAATGATCCTGTTCCCTTCATCATCCAGCTTTTCTCCGTAATCCTCCTTCAGCATAATGGAATAACCGTTGATGGCCCGCAGCGGGGTTCGCAGATCATGTGAAATAGAATATGAAAAAGCCTCCAATTCGCTATTTACATGCTCCAGTTGCGAGGTTCGTTCTTTTACCTTATTGTCCAGGTCCTGCCACATCTGGTATATTTCTGCCGTCATCGTATTAAAAGCATTAGCGAGTTCGCCCAATTCATCATCCCGGTATACCTCAATAGGTACCGGGGAAGAGTAATTCCCTTTTGAAATAGCTGATGCCGCCACTGTAAGCCGGTTAAGAGGTTTTGTAATATTGCGACTCATTTTCCAGGCGACCAGCATGCCTACGACTGTCAGTACAACGCCTATACCAATGATCCAGTTTATAAAACGTTTTACCCCTTCAAGCACTGTTTGTTCTGAAAATTGAACCAACACTAACCAACTGGTATTTGCTACGGGCTGCACTTTTGCCATCATCAGGTTACCATTTGTATCTGAATATTCAACCGGTTCGGGTGTGATTTGTAGTTTAAACGGCGGAGCAGGTACAGGCTTAACCATGTTTGTCCAAAAACTGCCATCGTTATTTCCAATATAAAAAGTTGCGCCGGTACCCATCAATTGCGATAACTGTTGTATCGTTTTTGGGGTAGTTTTTACAATTTGCCAACATATAATATAACCGAGAATATGATCTTTATCGGCAATTGACGCAATAATAGGGTAATACATAGAATCCCCTACCTGGTATATTTTCCCTACACTGGCAGCCCCTGCACCAATTCGGGTGGATGATAATATCTCATTAATATTGACCTTTACATGAGTGGTTGATTTATCAGAACGAAGAACTGGTATCTTGTTCGAATCCAGTAATTCCATTGATACCCAGGTACTGTCCCTGTGAAATTTATCAAGTGTTTCAAGCGTTTCCTTCCGAAAATCCTTTCCTCCTGACCTTAGGTATTGCTTTACCGTATTTTGTGATGCCGCAGTACGCATTGCAACAGTAATAAACTGTGATGATTGCCCAAGCATTGAGCTAAGCTGATCGGTAAGCGAATGAAGACGCTCCTTACCAATGGTAAGCGTGGCCTTTTTTAACCCATAATAGGTGGCAAGGCTAAACATTACTATAGCCGAGAGCAAAAGTGTACAGATTAAAAGTGGGAGTCTCTGCTGTATGGAAAGGCTGCTAAATTGAAAACGATTGGTGCCGGTTTTCATAATCTATTTTTTGTGATGATTCAGGCATTAAAACAAACAGTATAAATACTAAGCTTCTTATGATAGTTTTTGCTTTAAAATAAACAGGAAATTTGTATTCAAGGGGCTGAGTACAATTGTAATCCTGATAATTAAATAAATTTTTAATTATCAGCGCAATGAAATCCCTGTAATATTTTATTAAAATATTAATTTTAGGTTTAAACAATTAGGATATACTAACAAATTTAATATTAAAATTTGATTAATTCACACAGTGTTTTCACCCATTTTTAGCTAATGTTAAATAGGTGGGAAAGTATTATTACGATTTAAGCAATAATGTATATTCGTATTAATTAAATATTAACAAAATATTATAGATGTATTTGCTTTCTCAGACTCTGTAAATCTATATATTAAAACCGAACACTTTTTGTTCGAAAATGAACATATCAGTTATGTTTATATTGTTAAATATTTGAAAATTAGCTGTTTGAATATATGGCATTATAAATGATAGCTAGTATTTATCAATTTAAACCATCATGAGAAAACTATTATTTTTCGGCGTTCTTATTTTGACAACAGGCTATGCATCAGTAAGCTATGCCCAAAAGATCGACCTGGCAAAACTATATAATTCCGGTCAGCTTATCACTTATCCTGCTAATCATGTTGCTATATTAAAAGAGAGTGATAATGGTTTGTCTCAAAATCGCATTGTGTGGTTAAAAGGATTTTCGTTTTCAACAGGTATAGTAGAGGTGGACTTGAGAGGCAAAAATGTTTTTCAGCAAAGCTTTTTAGGTATAGCCTTTCATGGTGTGGACACCACTGCTTATGATGCGATCTATTTCCGCCCTTTCAATTTCCAGTCGCCCGATACACTTCGAAAAAAACATACGGTGCAATATATCAGTCAACCTGACTATCCCTGGGAAAAATTGCGTGCAGAATATCCCTTGGTTTATGAAAATGCAGTTACCCCCTTTCCAAAAGCCACCGATTGGTTCCATGCCCGTATTGTGGTAGGTAAAGACTCTATCACCGTTTATGTGAATAATTCAACCAGGGCATCCCTGAAAGTTAAAAAACTCAACAGCCGCACAGATGGCTTGCTTGGGCTATGGAATTTTGGGCTGGATGGTGATTTTGCTAACCTGGTGATTAAGAAAGATTAAATATCTAATTAAAAATGTCATTTCGATGCGTATCGAGAAACTATTCTCTTGACCAGGTTGAGTTTGGACTGAGTGAGCGAAAAATCTTATACAACATGCATGTCTGCTGTTCCTGTATAAGATTTCTCCTCGTACCTCGTTCGAAATGACAATCTATACTTTCTCCAAACAATTTTTATTTTTTTTTAAAATGTTTTCCTTTGTCAATCGTCTCTACCTTTAAAGGAGAAATAAATTGATCACCGCTGTAATGCCCGAAGAAAAAAACAACCACATCATACAATCAATAAAAGCGTATGGTAAGGGCTTGTTGGGCTTTATCCGCCGGAGGGTTAAAAACGATGCCGATGCCGAGGACATTCTGCAGGATGTTTGGTACCAGCTAAGCGCCGTTGTTAACGCCGAACCGATTGAACAAACCGGCGCGTGGCTTTACAAAGTGGCCACCAACAAGATCATTGATAAAAACAGGAAAAAGACGGAAGAGTTGTTCGACCTTAATTTTTCAGGCGATGAAGAGGATGAAGAAGGCTTCGATTTCAGGGCCATACTGCTTACAGAAGGCACCACGCCCGAAACGGAATATATCCGCAACTTATTTTGGGAACAGTTATTCCTGGCATTGGATGAACTTCCTGAAGAACAAAAGCAAGTTTTCATCTGGCAGGAACTGGACAATATCCCCTTTAGTGAAATAGCAAAAAACACCGGCGAAAATATTCAAACGCTGGTATCAAGAAAGCGTTATGCGGTACTTCATCTGCGTAAACGGCTTAAACAATTGTATGAAGAAATTACAGAATATTAATATAAAAGACATGAGAGATAATAATTTTGGAGATTCTGGTGTGAGACACAAATTTGGATTCAGAAAGAAATTCATTTTCATACCATTCCTGGCAGCGGGCGCTTTGGCGCTTGTAAGTTACATCGTGATGCTATTATGGAACCATTTGCTTCCTGATATATTGCACACCGGCACCATTGATTTTTGGCAGGCAATGGGCTTGTTCATTTTAGCTAAGATACTGTTCGGCTTTGGCCACGGTGGCCGTGGCGGCGGTGGGGCGCCCTGGATGCGCCATAAAATGGAGCGCTTTAAAAATATGACGCCGGAAGAACAACAACGTTTTCGTGAACAAATGCGAGACCGCTGTGGTAAGTGGGGAAGGCATCGCGGAGACTTTGATTGGGAACAACCCTTAGAAGAAAGTCCTTCAAAGCCTGTGGAATAAAAAAACCTTCCAATATGTCCAATTCAGGCTTTGCCGATAGTTATTAGTTATCAAACTTTAAGAAAACACCCATGGAGATATTAGTTTTTAAAACAAATGTAACCAGTAAGAAAAAAGTTAGCAGGATTAGTCCCTTGCTAACTTCTGTTTCAAATATTCAGCAATGGAATATCGACCTTGATGACTGTGATAAAGTGCTGCGTGTAGTGGCAACCGAATTAAAGCCCGGTTCTGTAGAATCCCTTTTGCATACCGCCGGATTTAATTGCCAGGTGCTGGATTATTAATGCCTCGCATTTTGCATCGTGATCATGGTAACCACGATGCAGATCAGTACAACTATAGCAATTAATATCCACATATATAATCATTTATATACTTGACTCATTTATACTTAAGGGATGGTATGCTTCTGAATAAAACTTGCGAAGTCTTTAAGACTTCGCAAGTTTATCTATAATTGATTAGTTGAAGGAGTTCTTCAATTGAATATATTTATCAAGGTCTTTGGAGTTGAAACCTTTGGCCTTCATTTCTTTTACATAGGTTGGCGTAACGCCGGTAGCTTTTAGTGATGTTGCCTCATTTAGCGAAACGTTGTAGCCAATATCTTTAAATCCTTTAATAAAGCTCGGCGTAACACCAATAGCTTTCAAGGAAAAAAGTTCATTAAACGGAATTTGCTTATACCCTAAAATCTCAAAACTTTTGATATACTCATGAGTGACACCCAGTGATTTTAGTGAGGTCAATTCATCAATAGATAATTTTTTATAACCTATATCTTCAAAGCTTTTGATAAATCCTGGCGTGATGCCCAATGACTTAACCGACATCAGCTCGTTCATTGAGATATCCTTATATCCGATATCCTGGAAACTTTTGATATAAGCAGGCGTGATACCTAATGATTTTACCGACATCAGCTCATTAGCTGAAATTTCTTTAAAGCCTATATCGGTGAAACCCCTCACATACTCAGGTGTAATATCCAGTGATTTAAAGGATACCAGTTCGTTAGCGGATATATTTTTGTAACCAATATTAGCAAAGCTTTTTGCGTATTCAGGTGTGACCCCTACTGCTTTCATACTGGTAAGTTCATTAAAAGCAATATCCCCATACCCGGCATTTTTAAGTCCGCTGATAAAATTGGAATCTACATTAAGGGCTTTGTAAGATGACAGGTCATTAGCAGATGGCAGCGCAAACTCATCATTAGCTTTTCCATTCTTTTGCATACCGGCTTTTTTCAGGCTGCTGATATATTGCGCCGTTATCCCCTGCGCTTTAAAGCTGATCAACTGGTTAAAGTCGATATTAGGATAGCCGGCTTTTTTTATTTCACTTACATATTCGCCATTAACTCCTAATGCTTTTGCTGATACGAGGTCATTAGGGCTAAGTTTATAGCCATTCTCTTTCCATGCTTTGATAAATGGCGCGTCCACTTTAAGTGCCGACATGGATATCAGATCATTTTTTGAAACATGGCCATAACCGTTTTCTTTCAGCATGCTTACATATTCCCTTTTGATATTGAGCGCGAAAAACGTAAAACGGTCGTTATCTTCTATGTCTTCTATGCCTGTTTTGGTTAAATAATCGCCAAATTCTTTATCAGCAGTAAATTTATAGTGACCATATCCCTGGTCGCCGTCAAATTTTCCGGTAAATAGCATGGTCCCGGCTTCGCGTTTCAGTGTGAATTCACCTTTTTGATCCTTTGGTAAAGCTGAGAATTCGCTTACCAAATAATTGTCATTACTTGACCATGAGCGATCATCATCATCACTTTTGAATTCCATGCGCATTTTTTCACCTTTTATCGTAGCAAACCACGATCCTTGTGTCCGGTCCGTATTGCCCCAATTTCTTTGCTTAATAGCAGGGCGGCTTTTCGATTTGGCTGATTTCGTTGTCTGGCTGTAAGCTACAGTTTGATTTAGTGCACAGGCCAACCCTGCCATTAAAGGCAGCAGTATAAAATATTTCCACATCGTATGGATGTTCGATTTTTTAGCGTTCATCATGACTATTCGTTTTTTTAAGAGTGATTGGTTATAATTTGTTGTAACGCTCAGCGCTAAATGCGGAGCCGATACTTTTAATAAGCTCATTTGATAGCTTGATTTTTCCACAGGGTTGCGGTCAAGTACTTCTTCATCAGTTAAAAACTCCAGGTTGTTTTCCAGTTCACCACGGTATAGCCAGGCAAAGGGATTGAACCATTGGAATACCAGTACCAGCTCGGCCAGCAGGATATCAAAGCTGTGCCCCTGCTGTATATGCACCTTCTCGTGCATCAATATCTGGTTATAGGTTTCCCAGTCGTATTTTTCAGGGTTGATAAAAATATTGTTACCGAACGAGCATGGTGCTTTATCCCCCTTTACCTCAATAATGCGGAACTTACCATCTACAATAACCGGGTTTGAATACGAACGGTATAACAGAACGATCACCTGCAATAGCAAATTCAATCCAAAAGCTGCTACGCCGGCCCAGTATAAATAGAAAGCCCATTTAAGTGCGATTGGCAAAAACGGGGTATTCTCCTGCATTACTGCGGTCGGTTGTGTTTTTACTACAGGTTGCTGCTTAGCAACAAGGCCTTTTTGTACTGGTTCCTTTACCTGCACTTGCGGATATTGAACAGGGGCTATCGGTGGTACGTTGATAACCGTTGGTGTTGGAGCACTCCTTAATGTCCACGCCTGGGGAATAGAGATTAGTGGCAGCGCAAACGACAAGCACAGGCAAATCAGCAAAACCAGGCGGTTTAACTGATAAAACGTTTCCTTCTGCAGAAATATCTTATAAAACAAAAGACATACAGAGATGAGCAATGCAACGTGCAGGATATAGGGTATCATTTCTTGGTTGATTTAATGATTTCTACAATTTCATTCAATTCCGATTCGGATATTTTTTGTTCTTTGGCAAAATAAGCAAGCATGCTTGGATACGAATTATTAAAATATTGGCTCACTATGTCCTTCATGGCGTGATTTTGGTATTCGTCCCTTTTGATAATTGGATAATAGCGGAAGATGTTACCAATGGCTTCGTGAGCTAAAAAGCCCTTATCCTCCAATATCTTTACCATGGTTGCTACTGAATTGTAATGCGGCTTAGGGTCAGGCAGCTCGGGTATGATCTCCTTGATGAATGCTTTTTCCAAATTCCAGAAAGCCTGCATTATTTGTTCTTCTCTTTTAGCCAGTTTTTGCATGATGTAATAAATTATAAAACCAAGGTAATACTAATCTATTAGTATTACAACTAATCAATTAGTATTTTTTATATATAGCTGATAGTCAGTTAGTAATTTTTAAATGATAAATTTGAGATATGTAATTACTTTATATGAAGAAAGCATTTAGAACAAGACGCAGCAAGTGGTGGAAACGTTATGATATGTAACTTTTTTATTCAATGTGCGTCCTAAGTACATAATTTAATGATAAAGAAAATTTAACATTTCATTTATCTTGTTTATTTTTGCATCCCAATTAATTATGACTAAATAGTGGCCCGACCAATTGCAATAACATTAAGAAACAACTGGAAAGAGACCTGGAATTCATCATTGCAGCGATCGCAGCTGTTGATTGGCACAGTGCTGATGACTATTATTTCGTTTATGCTTCCGCCCTTTTTTAATTTGATTCAAAAAAGGACGGGCCCGGTATTGAGTGACTGGGTTTTATCTGCGATACCTCCACATAATGTTTCCTGGGCTATTTTCACCGTGATATGGGGCATAGGATTTTATGCATTGTACCGCGCGATGGAGAAACCCACCATCTATATCACCTATTTATGGTCGTTTATATTTATTACTATACTCCGTGTACTGGCTATAAGTATGGTTCCGCTTAATCCACCTGCCGGGCTTATTGTTTTAACAGATCCGCTTACCGCCGTATTTTACGGACGCAGTACCATCACCAAAGACTTGTTCTTTTCGGGTCATACCTCCATCCTGTTTCTTATATTTCTTTGTCTGGAGAGAAAATGGGACAGGATACTGGCGCTTGTGGGTACCCTGATTGTAGTTTGTTTATTGCTGGTGCAGCATGTGCATTATACCATTGATATCATCGCTGCCCCTGTCATTATCTACCCGGTACACCGGTTTGTTAAGTACATGCTTAATTAAAAGCAACCCTTCCCGTTTTATTTTCGTCCCTATTAATAAAAAAAGCCTCCCACCAGGCGGCGGGAGGCCTGACACGCCTTTATCAAGGGCGCGTCAACCTAAACCTTATCACGAACTAATAACGCAATATGTTGTTAAGTAGTTTGAGGTTTTTTCGTTTTTACTTTAAAATGATATAAGTTATCAGTTGGCCCACTACGATGCTGTGGTTAGAGGGTATATTTACAATCAATAATATGGAAGTTAAGGAGATAGAACGTTTAATAAAGATCAGCAAGGAGCGCCCGCTGATGCCGGAGACCTATATTCCCTGGCAGCTGGAGCCTGAAGCTGATGATATCTTTTTACCTGAAATCCTGACTTCATTACATGGCCTCGAAATTTATGACACCCTCACTCCTGTTCAAAAACTCGAATTAGGCCGGCACGAACTGGTCCAGGTAATTGCTTCTTATGCCTGGGGCGAATGTTTGTTTTGCCTTTTTATGACCCGGCATATCCTCACTCTGCCACTTGATGATGTAGAACATCGCTTTTTATTAAGAGAGCTGATTGAAGAATTCCGCCATCAGGAAATGTTCGGGCAGGCTATCAGTAAACTGGGTGGACAACCCATCAGGCAATCAGGACTGCATAAGTTTTTTGGCGAATTCAGCAATAAATATCTGCCTGCCGATTATTTGTTCATGGGCAGCGTTTCAGTAGAGTTGGTGACTGACGTTTATGGAAATTATGCCCGCAAAGCACCCAATATATATCCGGTACTAAAAAAGATGTTCGACCTTCACAATATCGAAGAAGCGCGGCACATATTGTTCACCAAAAATCTGTTAAAGTCATACGCCGAAAAAGCCGGCTATATCAAACGAACACTCTATAGTTATGTGATTCTTTTCAATATTCTGTTCGTGCGGACGATGTACGTAAAAAAAGAAATATTTGGACGTATTGGTCTGGAAAATCCCCAACAAGTATTCAAAGCGGCGTCTAAAAATTTCAAAAAGAAATTCAGCGAAAAATGCCTGGATGATATTATTGAATTTGTAGATAGCTGGAAAGGGTTTAACAACGCCACCCGCTGGGCCTGGCGGTGGGTATTAGGGGCTAAGGTTTGACAATATTGAACACTGAATTTTGAATAATGAATATCGAAAGTCAACATCTTCATTATTGAATATTCAATATTCAATAAGTTTAAGAGAATCTCCGCTTTAAAACTGGCAGCCCGCAGACGGAGTTAGGCCTTCCTTATCTATAGTCAAGACAGCCTTCCCGCTTTTTTTATAGGTAATGATCCATATGCTGTCAAAATCATTACTTTGCCACTGAGAGGCCTGCTTTACGCCCAATGCCTTTGCCAGGTTGTTGATGGCCTTATGTTCCCACACCATAATGACAATGCCTGTGCGTTTTAATACATTTGCTGCTATATTTTGATAGTCCTGCTCATCATATTTACTGTTAATGGCCAGGTTATATTTTACCGCGTAAGGTGTAATGGTTTGAAACATGCGCGAATTCCCGCTGCGTTTGCCTGTACCGATCGAAGGGACGAACAATGTCGCCGAAGAACCAAACTTAGCATTTAATACTTTCGGCAACTCTACCGACCGGTTGAAGCCCTGGCAATTCAGGTTATCCCCATTATCCGGCTTTTCACCATGACGGATGATTACAACCTTTAAGCCCTCGGATTGGCAAAAAGCTTTTGCAAAAAAGCTACAGGTGATTAGGAGAAGGAAAGTAAAAAGAGTATATTTTTTCATGTCGAATAATGTTTCAACTAAGATAGAACCCTTTTGTTTCCGCAAGCCGCACAAAAGGAGGCTAAAGGTGTACGGTAAGGTTTACCACATTTTTCACAAATCGGGCCATATTGTTCAATGCGATGATGCATTATCGCAGCGTGTTCCGTTTCTTGAAAACCAGTCAAATCGTTATAATAATCCAGCAAAGGTTTGAATCGATCCGATTTAGTGTTTTTAAATCCTAAACCGTATAATTCTTTTGCTTTCTTAAATTCTTCCTCATCGAGCATCGGAACATCCATTCTGCATCGCCAGCACCAAAGGATTTTCATGACTGCATTAAACTAAGCCTCCACAGCCTCTTTCACCACTCCCGGTCTGCCATTTTTAAATGCAGCCCTGGGTTTCAAGCCTAACAGCTCAAACATCGCCATATCGGTATCAAATGATGGGTTTGGCGTAGTCAGTAACTTCTCTCCTGCAAATATGGAGTTCGCCCCTGCCATAAAGCAGAATGCCTGCTCAACCAAAGTCATTTCCGTGCGACCTGCGGACAGGCGAACAACAGTTTTCGGCATAATGATACGAGTAGTTGCAATCATGCGTACCATATCCCAAACAGATACCCGTGGCTGATCTGCCAATGGTGTGCCTTTAACAGGTACTAAGGCGTTGATCGGCACTGATTCAGGATGCTTTGGCAAATTGGAAAGCGTTTTTAGCATGGATATGCGGTCTTCAACCGTTTCTCCCAACCCGATGATACCACCGCTGCAGACCGTTATTTTAGCCTTTCTCACATGCTCCAGTGTTTTCAGGCGTTCATCGTAAGTGCGGGTGGTTATAATGCGTTTGTAGTCGTCCTCAGAAGTATCCAGGTTATGATTGTAGGCGTACAAACCTGCATCGGCCAAACGTTGCGCCTGGCTTTCTGTAAGCATACCCAGCGTGCAGCATACTTCCATATCCAGTTCGTTCACGGCTTTAACCATATCGATCACTTTATCAAAATCGCGGTTATCGCGCACTTCCCGCCAGGCTGCTCCCATACAAAGCCTTGAGGCGCCGCCTGCTTTTGCCTTTTCTGCTGCCGCGATCACTTCGTCCTTCGGCATAATGGCATGCACATCTACCCCGGTATTATAACGGGCCGCCTGTGGGCAATAAGCACAATCCTCGGGGCAGCCGCCTGTTTTTATGGAGATCAGCGAGCTGATCTGCACTTCGGAGTAGTCCTTATTTTCACGGTGTATAGTTGCCGCCTGGTAGATCAGGTCGAGCAATGGGGTATGGTATATCTCAGCAATTTCTTCTTTTGTCCAGTTGTTTCTGATCTCTGTCATGGGTATACGTTTAAACGCCTCAAATTTATAATAAAACCTTTATTGCAGGTTAATGATGCAACAAAAACTTGGTGGCCAGCCAAAGCGGTATCAAAAATCCCGCGCAGTCAGTAAAAGTGGTGATGATAATGGATGAGGCCACTGCCGGGTCTATCCCTACCCGCTTCAATACTAACGGAATAGATGCGCCGGTCAGTCCGGCGATAATCAGGTTGCCTGTCATCGCCAAAAACAACACTAAACCCAACTTGATATCCGCATCGTAAAATAAAGCTATAGCCAGTACGATCAAGCCGTTAGCCGCACCGTTGATCATTCCAACTAAAAACTCTTTAAACACAGTATTATAAGCCTGCTGATCGGTCAGGTCGCTTAGTGATATACGTCTCACGGTTACTGCCAGCGCTTGCGTGGCCGCGTTCCCGCCCATTCCTGCTATGATGGTCATATAAGCTGAAATAACCGGTAGTAAGGCCACTGTCGAATCAAAATGCCTGATGATAGAGGCAGCCAGATAAGCAGTACCCAAATTGATAACCAGCCAGGGCAAACGGCTTTTTACAGCGTCTTTCCAGTTACCGCTCAGTTCCTCATCCTCAGATACACCGGAGATCTTTAATATATCTTCGGTATTTTCCTGCTCCATTACATCGATAATATCATCAACGGTTACCCGTCCGAGCAGCTTCATATGATCATCAACAACAGGGATGGTGGTGAGGTTATACTGTTTGATCAGGTCGGCAACATCTTCCTGGTCCAGTTCGGCTTTTACATAAACAAAGTCTTTGATTACCAAGTCCTGTACCCTTGCATGACCGGGGGCTTTTATAATAGATTTAATAGATAGTATTCCTTGTAAAATATCCGCATCATCAACCGCGTAAATGGTATAAAACTCCTCCATTTCCTCTGATTGGCGGATGATCTCGTCCAAAGCATCCTTCTTATCAAGCTTAATATTTACCTTGATAACTTCCGAGTTCATCAACCCGCCCGCAGTATCTTCGGCGTACCCTAACAGCGCTCGGATATTGGTGGCATCTTCCTGGTCTATATCTCCTAATATCTCCTGTTGTTCATCGGCATCCAGTTGGGAAATAATATCGGTAGCATCATCATAGTCCAGTTCCTCTACGATCTCCGAACGTTTCTCCGGATTCAGGTTGATCAGCAATTCTGCCGGGTCCTGTTCCTCATGCATTTCGGATATTACTTCGGATGCGATGTCGGATGGCAGGATATTGATGATCTTCTCCCTGGCTTCAAGCGGAAGTTTTTCGAACAGTATGGCAATCTCCGATGCGTGATACTCCTGCAGAACTTTCTCTAATTCAGCATCATCGCTTTCAAGCGCGGCTTTAATGCGCTCAAGGTCGGCCTTATTGATTTCAAACGATTGCATACCCGACTAAAATACACAAATATGCCGCAATCGGGTTAGAAAAAAGCAAAGAAAATGGCTGATGAAAGATTGATGAATTACAGGCTATAGTTGTATTTGACTTGAACTGAAGCCAGTTTTTGCAACTTAGCCAGTGTTTGATTGACCTGCATTTTCCGGATTGAAATCTTTATCGAGCAACTATTATCAAACTGCTGCTCCAAAATTTCCAGGTTATCTTCTTTGATGATCCGCATTACTTCATTCATTTGCAGATAATCAAAGGCAATGGTGTAAATATCATTCACCGTTTTTTCAGTGATCGCAGTTTCATTCAGCGCCAGTTCAGTTGCAGTTTTGTAAGCGTTGATCAATCCTGGTACACCAAGTAATGTCCCACCAAAATAACGTACCACTACTACTGCTACATTGGTTAGGTTGCGCGACAATAATGTATTCAATATTGGCCTGCCAGCCGTACCGGATGGCTCGCCATCATCATTAATACGAAAAACAGAGCGATCGGTGCCCCAGCGCATGGCCCAGCAATGGTGATTGGCTTTGGGATGTTCCTTTTTCAGCTCAGCTATAATATGCTTGATATCCTGGTCTGTATTGATAGGGTAAGCATAAGCCAAAAACTTACTGCCGCGGTCGCGAAAGATAGCTTCGCCGGGTTTTTGGATGGTAAAATAAGTGTCTTCAAAAAGCATTAGAAAAGAAAAACGCCGATACGTTCAAAAAGTTCGGGGAATGAAATGATAACTATGGCGATAATAGCTAATATTATCCCCGCAAGGTTAAGCCGGCTCAGTTTCTCTCGGAATATGAAGAAGCCAACTAAGGTGCCCAGCACTATAACTCCTATATTCATGGATGAAAAAACTGTAGATGGGTTTTTTGCCAAAGCCTGGTGAGCCTTTATGTAAAAAAAGATGTTTCCGAAATTAACGACACCCAATATCCATCCAATTAAAATATGCGGCCACGAGAATTTTGTTTTTTTTGTGGCGATCAAATAGATCAATCCAACTACCGATAAGATAAATGCCAGTATAAAGATGATAAACAGCGATGTTGTAAATGGAACGGCAGTAACTTTAGCGATCTGTTTTAAGAGAACGTCAATAACACCAAAACCTACAAATATGACTACCAGATAAAACCACGAATTGGTCGACCTTCTTCTTACTGCCCGCTTTTCTTTCCAGGGGATCAAAAAAATAATGGAAATAATACCCATTGCAATTCCAATGATCTTAACTTGGTTAGGTGTTTCACTGAAAATTAAAAAAGCGGATAATATGGGGATAAAAAGGGACAATCTTTGAGCCGCATCTGTTCGCACTATACCAGCAAGCCTGACAGATGTACCCATCAGCACAAATACTAAGGGGAATAATATGCCAAGCGAAAAAAGAGATAAATAGGTGGCGGTTGGTATATGGTGAATCATTGCAAGCTGGGGCCTGAAAAATACCCAGGTAAGCAATATAGCTGCCGAATAGTTCCAGGTAATGGCCTGGTAGACGTCAACCTGGTATCGTTTGGCCAGTTTGAGCAATACCGATACGGTAACGCTGCAGCAAATACTTAAGAAAACGTAAAACATCAGGTAATAGGCTTATGATATAAAATCTGTAAACGGTCTGCTCCTGATAAAAGCTCCTCCCCGGCGATCCCTGTAATGCGTGGTGCTTTTATTCCCTGCCCTAAAACGGCTTTTCCTGTAAATATTCGTGCCTCGTCCCATAACCCGGCTTCAATAAAAGTATTGAGTGTATGGGCACCACCTTCTATAATAACCGATTGTATATCCTGCAAATAAAGCTGGAACAGGATGTACTGCGGTACAAAGCGGTCAAAATCTTCAAGGGCAATATACTTAATTTTACCTTCAATATCTGTTTTTACCTCGTTAAATATCAATGTCTCCACTGATTGGTCGTAAATATGAAGCTCTTTTTTCAATTCCAGTTTGCGATCGATGACCACTCTTCTGGGTGATTTTCCGGGCCATAAGCGGGTATTCAATTGCGGATCATCTATGGCCACGGTATTTTTACCAACCAAAACCGCATCCTCTTCGCTACGCCATTTGTGCACCAGTTTACGCGATTCTTTTCCCGTTATCCAGTACTGGCTTTTATCATCCGGTGCAAAGAAACCATCACTGGTTTGCGCCCATTTCAGGATAATATAGGGTCTTTGTTTTTGCACCCGCGTAAAAAACCGGCGATTGAGCCATTTACATTCTTCCTCTAATACACCGACTATCACTTCAACGCCTGCTTCTTTTAGTTTATCGATACCTTTCCCATCTACCTGGTCAAAAGGGTCGCGGCAGCCCACTACCACCTGCGGGATTTGATGTTTAATGATCAGATCGGCACAGGGAGGGGTTTTGCCGTAATGCGCGCAAGGTTCAAGAGATACATAGATAGTTGAATCCTTTAGTAATTCTTCAGCATTTTCAAAACGCGCTAATACCTGGTTAACCGCATTGACTTCGGCATGAGCCTGGCCGTATTGCTGATGGTATCCTTCGCCTATGCTAAGCCCCTTATGAATGATCACCGCCCCCACCATTGGATTAGGGCTAACGTTGCCTATACCCAATCCGGCAAGTTCGAGACAGCGTTGCATGTATTTTTCGTGCGGGGACATGGTGCAAATATAGGTTTGTCTGAACCGGAACTTATAGAATTTTAGAATTTATCGAATCTGATTCGGGTAATTCATTAATTCTGTGAATTCTGGCTCAGACATTTTGTTTCTTTGCTGAATGAAAACGGTTAAGGATGTCTCAACAGAGTTTCGCCGGGAATTGTCGGCATTATACGATGTGAAGGAAGTTGATTCACTCTGTATGCTCGTTTTAGCCGAAATAGCAGATTTCTCTTCTGCCAGAATCAAGGCTTTTCCTGAACTGGAACTTACTGCCGAACAGTCCGAAAAAATTGAACAATTACTCGCCCGCCTCAAAACCGGTGAACCTCTCCAGTATATCCTGGGCCATACCGAATTTTATGGCTTGCCATTCAAAGTAAATCCATCGGTGCTGATCCCACGCCCGGAAACGGAGGAATTGGTGGAGTGGATCATTTCTTCAGTGGGCAGCTCACAGTTGACAGCAGGCAATATTTTAGATATTGGTACCGGTAGCGGGTGTATCGCCGTCAGCCTCAAAAAAAATATAAAGGATGCCAATGTTTCTGCTTTAGATATTTCAGCCAAAGCATTACAAACCGCTAAGGAAAATGCTGAATTGAATAATGTTGACATTGATTTTATTCTGATGGACATTCTAAATTTTAATTCCGAAATCGAAATTCAGAAATTCGAAATCATAGTGTCTAATCCCCCATACGTTACCCTCGAAGACAAAAAACAAATGCATTCCAACGTAACGGATTTCGAGCCGCATACTGCACTTTTTGTACCCGAAAATGACCCTTTGATATTCTACAAAGCTATTGCTGATTTTGCTATAACCAATCTTGAAAAAGGCGGCTTGTTATTTTTCGAGATCAATGAAAACTATGGTGAACAAATAGTTGATCTATTAACTTATAAATCATTTAAAAACATTGAGTTAAGAAAAGATATGAGTGGGAAAGGCAGGATGATAAAAGCAATTTGGAAGTAGATTCATCACTGCAAACTGCCCACTTATAACTGCCAACTTAATTTCTCGGATGATACGAAATAATCGTCTCCTTTAAATACTCCCTGTCCAAATGCGTGTAGATTTCGGTAGTGGTGATACTCTCATGACCCAACATTTCCTGTACGGCACGCAGGTCGGCGCCACCTTCAACCAAATGGGTTGCAAATGAATGCCTTAAAGTGTGCGGACTAATAGATTTCTTTATCCCCGCCAGTTCGGCCAATTGCTTGATCAGCATAAAAATATAAACCCGGCTCAACCTTGAGCCCCTGCGGTTCAGGAATACCAGGTCTTCCTCACCTCTTTTGATCGCTGTATGCACCCGTGCATCCTCTATCCATATTTTTAAAGCCTTTATAGCCTCTCCGCCTATAGGTACCAGGCGCTCTTTGCTGCCTTTACCCAGCACCTTCACGAATTCAATATCGAGGTAAAGATTGGATAATTTGAGCTCTGTTAGTTCCGAAACACGCAGGCCGCAGCTGTAAAGTACTTCGATAATAGCCTTATTACGGGCGCCATCCGGTCGCGAAAGGTCTATGGCACTTATTAGCCGGTTAATATCATCGTAACTTAAAGTATCAGGCAGCTTTCTTTGTTTTTTGGGTGATTCCAATAACTCGGCGGGGTCATTTTTGATTATATCCTCGATCAGTAAATATTTATAGAATGATTTAATACCCGATAATATCCTCGCTTGCGATGAGGGTATCATGCCCAGTTCATTTACCCAATTTATAAAAAGCCGTAAGTCGGCCAGTGTAACGGCTTCGGGGTTTAGTTTAGTGGTTTGGCTATCAGCATACTGCTGCAGTTTGTCTATATCCCTGCTATAGGCCTCAATGGAGTTATCCGCAAGCCCTTTTTCCAGCTTCAGATATGCTTGAAAACCTTTTATCGCCGATCGCCAGTCCAATTTGATTTAATTTAAAAACACGAATTACACTAATTTGTACGAATTATGCGACCATCTGAAGGGAATTCGTAAAATTAGAAATCATTCGTGCAATTCGTGTGAATTCATTTTTATAGTTAAGTTTGAGCTAATGAATATACAAATTATCAATGGCCCTAATCTGAATTTACTTGGCGTTCGCGAAAAATCGATCTATGGCGAAACAAGTTTTGATGATTACCTCAACGACTTGCGCAAGCGCTTTGCAAACATCACCATAAATTATTACCAAAGTAATGTGGAAGGCGAAATTATTAACAAACTGCACGAGGTTGGCTTTAGTTATGACGGCATTGTATTAAACGCAGGCGCCTATACGCATACATCCGTTGCCATTGGCGATGCCATTGCCGGTATCAAAACACCTGTTATCGAAGTGCATATATCCAATGTTTACAAGCGCGAAGAGTTTCGGCATAAATCATTGCTGGCTGCAAATTGCAGGGGCGTAATTGCAGGCTTTGGCCTCGATTCGTACCGCCTAGCCATTGAAAGTCTGTTACAGGACTAAGTATTATATTTATAAGGTTTTTCATTCTATCTAACTATAGCGTAAACTATGTATAAGTTATTAAAAGTAACCGCCTTAAGTTTATTAGTATTGTTTGCCTTTGCTGCGCATAACGGTTTCGCACAGACTAAAAAGAAAAGGCCGGTAACTCAAAGAGAAACAGAACGAAAATTAAAACATTCCCGTGATTCTGTTTTACAAACACTCAGCACAACTGACACTTCTGTTAACATCCTGCTGCAAAGGGTTGAACAGTATATCAATACCTTTAACCAGATCAACAATAACCTGGCAAACGGATTAGATACAGCAGACATCAGTCAGACATTACCCCGCACTGTCAAAAGACTTGATAAAATACAGGAACAGGCCAATACCAAAAAATCAAGCACCCTGCGGTATTTATTTGTTTTAAGGGATAACCTGGACAAGATACAGGATAGACTGGACGACTGGCAATCAAACCTTGATGATATCAATACCAGATTGATTCAAAATCAGCGGGATATTGTAAAATTCACCAAGGATACCATATTAAAAAACGTACCCGCCGAAATAGCATTTGAAAGCAGCTTTTTTGTACAAAGGATAAAATTGTATTCACTTTGGGCGAAAGCAGATTCCGTTAATCGAAGCGACCTATTAAAAGTTAATATCCTACAGAATAAAGTGTCGGTAGCTTATACCAGCATACTTGATGAAACAGACCTGATAGACGGAAAAATAAAAAGGTTTGCTGAGAGGGCCGTAACGGGCGAGTTTGGTTATATATGGGAGGTAGATCCTTCCTATAATAATATGGGACCCGCTGTGAACGGCACTTTAACGCTTAATGGCACACAACTTTATTATTTTTTAAGAAACGGGACAGCTACCCATTTAATAGGATTGTTATTTCTACTCCTGGTTGCAGTTTGGATATTTTATAATCACAGGAAAGCATCGCATGATATGGAGGAACCTGGGCTTATCCTCAATCAGACTAATTTTATTTACAAAAAACCCATAACCGCTGCATTGCTGATACCTATAGCTATTGTGCCATATTTTTATAACCATCCGCCGGTAGCCTTTTTAGAATCCCTATTTTTGATCTCGATCATCCTTGTCCTTATCCTGGTTCGCAAAAATTTCCCGCCATCGTTATTCAATTTTCTGCACCAGTTATTTTGGCTTACACTATTTTACGGCTTAAGTAACCTGCTGGTGCAGATCACAAATTTCGACAGGTTCCTGATTTTAGCGTTAGGCATAGTATCAATAATCATCGCAATTCTCTTCTATAAGAAAGTAAAAAGAGAGGAAGCTGAAGAGCACCTGCCCTATACCCGGACGGCATTAAAAATCTTTATTATCATGCAGGTTTTATCGCTTATATTAAACCTGGTTGGGCGGTTTAGCATGGCGAAAATAGTAGGCATAACCGCTGTATTTAACTTATGGATGCTGGTAAGCCTTTATTTCGTTGTCCGGATAATTATCCAGGGCCTGTTCCTGCAATTTCATACCAAGAAAGAGGATAACAGTTTTATCAGCCTGATTGACTACACCATTCTACAGAAAAAATTTATGGGCGTATTAAATACGCTTGCCTTCCTGTTATGGCTGTTTTTCCTGCTTCAAAATTTAAATATTGATGACTGGGCGCATGATTCCCTGTCGGATCTGTTGAGTCAGTCCAGAACCATCGGTGGTGCTTCATTTACCTTTGGCGGCTTTGTTATTTTTATATTGGTGATATGGCTATCGTCCCTGGCATCAAAAATCGTCAGTTATTTTTATGATGTTTCTGCCCAGCGTGTAAGTGATCTTTCGGTATTGAAAAAGAAAAATCGCGCTTCTACATTGTTGATCAGAATCGGTGTATTTTCAGCAGGATTTTTGCTGGCGGTTGCGGCATCAGGCTTTCCACTTGATAAGTTGACTATCATCTTCAGTGCCTTTGGTGTGGGTATCGGTTTCGGTTTGCAAAATATTGTAAACAACCTGGTATCGGGTATGATACTTGCCTTTGAAAAACCGGTACAAATAGGTGATATTATTGAGGTAGATAATCGTTCGGGCACTATAAAGGAAATTGGGATACGGTCGAGCAAGTTAGCTACCGGCGATGGCTCGGAAGTAATTATCCCTAACGGTGACCTGATCTCGCGGCATGTAGTGAACTGGACATTGAGTAATGTTAACCGCCGCGTTGAACTGATCATTAAAACAGCCTATGGTACTGATATCCAAAAAGTGAGGTCGTTGCTGAAGGATCTTTTAGAAAACAGGGATGATATTATGCCTAAACCAGGCCCATCAGTGTATTTGCATAGTGTAACCGAAAGCTCGGTTGATTTCAGGGTGTTCTTCTGGGCGGCAGATATTGCCAATTTCCTGGAGCTTAAGAGCAAGGTTTTAGGGGATATTTACGATATATTCAGGAAAGAGAACATACAGGTACCGTCAGGTGATAAAGACATTAACCTCCGTTTTCCGGATGATCTGCCTGTGATCCATATCGATTCAAAAACAAGTGAAAAGCCGGCAAAGGCTGCAAGTAAAAAGGATATTAATAAAACTTCTCCTGATCAAGAGAAGTAAATACAGTTTCCTTTTTCATGAAGAAATCCCAAACGATACTCCCTTTATACATGCCTTTAAGTTTGGAATTATAGGTTTTTGATTTGGGCCCGGCTTTGAAAATATTCCTGAAGAAGTTTTGATGTGCACGGCTAACCGCCCAGGCATCTTTCTTCTTTCCTTCATTTAAAAAACGCACAACGGCCAGCAGGTCCAGCCATATGCGGACGAAGATGACAAATACAGATCGCCAGAATGGCAGATTGTTTTTTAGCAGTAAAAGGTTATTCCTGAAGTTCAGATAGGTTTTAAATGGATTTTCGGTATTTAAAGTGCCGCCTCCTACGTGGTAAACTTCTGATTCGGCGCAATACATTACCTTATACCCCATGTTTTTCAATCGCCAGCAAAGGTCTATCTCCTCCATATGCGCAAAAAAACGTTCGTCAAAACCACCGGCAATTACCCAATGTTCTTTTTTTACAAACATGGCGGCGCCGGTAGCCCAAAATACTTCGCCCGACTGATTGTATTGTCCCTTATCCTCTTCTATCTCATAAAACATGCGCCCCCGGCAAAATGGATACCCCAAACAATCAATATATCCCCCGGCCGCACCGGCATGTTCAAAATGATCTTTTTGTGTGAATGCTTTGATCTTGGGTGCCGCCGCCGCTATCAGCGGGTCACTTTCCATTAAGGCAATCACGGGCTCTATCCATTCGTCATGCACCTCTACATCCGAGTTGAGCAAAATAAAGTAATCGGCTTCTACCTGTGCAAGCACCCGATTATAACCACCTGTAAATCCATAATTCTCATCGTTTTGAATAATCTTTACAGAGGGGAACCTTGCCTTTAAAAATTCAATGGAACCGTCTGTTGAGCCATTATCGCCAACAATGATATCCAGGTCGGGCCATGTTGATGCCAGTACGGATGGCAGAAATTCGCGAAGATGTGTTATACCATTCCAGTTTAAAATAACTACGGCAACTTTAGGCGTTTTTGTCATTTAGTATTTATCAGTATACCGCTTTGGTAATCTTTGGTGCAATTATAAATCTTTAATCGGATATTATTTAATGATGAATTATCAATCAATGATCACAGGCTTAGCAATGTCGTTGGGTTTTATCTTCCATCTCCTGTGCGACCATAACCAGTATTGAGGTATTTCTTTGATCAGCGATTCCAGGTACTTTACCTGTAATTTGGTAATTTCATAAGGTTGGGTATTCTTCGGATCTTCAACCAATGGTATGAACGTATAAGTATAATATCCCCTTTTGATCACATCTATCCGGTAAAACACCACTACACAATCTCTTACTTTGGATAGTTTTTCTACACCTAAAAATACCGCTGTTGGCTGGTTTAAAAAATCAGTAAAATAAATAGCTTCATGCCGCGATGGTGTCTGATCTGCAGCGAGTACGGTAAAGGTTAGCTCGTTTTTGTATTCGATCATTTTGCGCAGGGTTTGCTTCATCGAGATCATGGTGGTACCAAAGCGCGAGCGTGTTTTATTAAAGAAATTGGTAAAAATGGGATCGCTTTGTTCCTTATAAACAACCATCCGTTTTTTATCCGTCAAAAAGCCAAAACTTACAGCAGCCATCTCCCAATTGCCATAATGACCGGCAGCAGCTATGATGCTTTTGCCCTGACCGAAATAATGCTCCATCACTTCAGGGTTGGTAGGCCGCATGCGTTTTTGTATACTCTTTGCCGAAATACTAACATTTTTGATGGTTTCCATCATAAGGTCGGCCATGTACTTAAAGTATTTTTTTTCGATCTGACTGCGTTCTTCTATGGTTTTTTCAGGGAAGGCATGTTGTAAATTATCTTGCACCACTTTGCGGCGATAGCCGATCACATAGTAGATAATAACGAAGAGGATATCGGATATGATGTACAAAAACCAAAAAGGCAGTAATGAAATTAAATACAAAAAGAAAGTGCCTAAATGTGAAAGCCCTTTTTTTATCATTTTTTTATCCGAATTTTGACCACAAACATAGAATATATGATTGAAAAAGGCGCTGTTTTGCCTCTATTTTATCTGCCGCCGGTTGAATATTTTGCACAATTGAACAGGTATAACCCTGATTTTGTGATTGAAAGTAAAGAGCATTTCCCCAAGCAAACCTATCGTAACCGTGCAAATATCTATTCGCCTGATGGTGTGCTTACCCTGGTTGTGCCTGTTGTGCGCGGATCAAAGGCACATAAGCCGGTAAGGGATGTGAAAATAAGCTATGATTTTAACTGGCAGCGTTTGCATTGGATGGGTTTACAGGGCTGCTATCGCCGTTCGGCCTATTTTGAATATTATGAGGATGAATTTGCAGTATTTTACGAAAAGAAAGAGCCCTTTCTGTTTGATTACAATGAGCAACTACTGCAAATGTTACTTAAATTGCTCAAAATGAAAGTAACGATCAGTTACACCGAAAGCTATGAAGCCGAATATCCGGGTTTAACCGACCTGCGGCAAAGCATCACGCCAAAAAGATCCTCCGAATATATACAAAAGCCTTATTTTCAACTTTTTGAAGAAAGACACGGTTTTATGAAAAATCTGAGTATTGTTGACTTACTATTTAACCAGGGACCACAATCTGTTAATTATCTATAATGAAAGATATAAAACGCATACGCTATAAAACCCGTAAGGACAAGATCGAAGTCGGTGCGCGGCCGGGGTCTATCACCATTCCTGAGGGTGCTTTGAAGCCGATCATCATGATCTACAGTTATAATGAGCACGAGTTGGTAAGTTCTGAAGGCAAAAGCATAGAGGTTATCCTCTCCCAGTTCAAAAAATGTTGCGATCATACGCATTGGATACAGGTAAAAGGTTTAGGCGATCAGCGTTTAATTGAGGAAATTGGGGAGCATCTTAAGATCAATCCATTGGTGCTGGAGGATATTGTGAACACTCATCAACGGCCCAAGTTTGATGAGTATGATGAATATGTATTTGCTACCAGTCGCGTTATCCATTTTAATAAAGAACATGAGTTGGTGAACTGCCAGTTTTCGGCCCTCGTAAAAAGTAATATCATCATCAGCTTTGAAGAAACACATGATGAATACTTTGAGGCGGTAAAAGCACGGCTCAAGGTGGGCAAAGGCGCTATTCGAACTGCCGGGCCTGGCTATATGTGCTATGCGCTGATCGATACTATCCTGGACAATTATTTTGTACTGATGGCCAAAGTGGGCGATATGCTGGATGAAGTGGAGGACCGGGTATATTCCAGCCCGGATAAAAGCATCATGTATAATGCACAGGCCCTGAAAAGGACGCTGATCATCATCCGCCGGTCGATATGGCCGGAGCGGGATAAGATCAATGATATGATTCGCTCGGAAAGCCCGCTGATACTCCCGGAAGTAAAGTTATTCCTGCGAGATGCTTATGATCACTGTATCCAGATGATGGACCTGATCGAAAATTATAAAGAAATAACGTCAAGTATTATCGATCTTTATTTGTCCATGGTGAGCAACCGGATGAACGAGATCATGAAGGTACTAACCATTATCTCCGTAATATTTATCCCGCTGACCTTCGTTGCGGGTGTTTACGGAATGAACTTCGCAAAACAGGATCCTGTTACCAATAAAGTAATGCCAGCCAATATGCCCGAGCTGTACTCGCCGCACGGCTATGTTTATGCCCTGTTGGGTATGCTGGCCATAGGCCTTGTACAGGTTATTATATTCTGGAAAAAGGGATGGTTTAGTAAGTTGTAATTAAAATCGCTTTATTAACGTGGAAATAAATGCACTAATAGAAAAAATTATTCCCCCTTCTGACCGTGAACACAGAGATGGATTTAGTAATGTTTCAATAATTGAAAACTTAACGGTTATAGAGAGAAATAAAATAGAAGATGCTCTTGTAAACATGCTAAATTTTTCATCCATTGAAAATTTAGATACTTTAATTGTTGAAACGTTAGCTTATTTAAAATCAACAAAATCGATATTTAAATTAAAGGACTTATTAAAAAAGTCTAATAGTAATTTAGACAAACTAATAATTGCCACATCTATATTCGAGATAAGTGCGGAGGATGAAATGCTTAATGTTGCAGTTGCTTCTTTTAAAAATATTGACAATAAGGCTGATCCATATTATATCTATAAATTATCAGATGGATTTGATTATTTAATTAGATTTAGAAATCCTGTCTCAACGAAAATCATACAAGATTACACTCAACATACCGACCCGATCATTTCTTACAATGCAAAACGGGCTTTAGCAAAGATTTAATTACCAAATTATAAACTGATAAATAATCAATAACCTTGAATGATTTGAATATGTTACTTCTGAAACTCAGGTTTTAATAATGCTTTCTCAGCTTTTCTAAACTTCATTACTTTGGGTTCAGATACCCCGGCAATATATGGTTGGTCACCGTGAAGCCTGTAATAGCCCTGGTGATATTTTTCTGCGGGATAAAAAGCCGTAAATGGTACTACCTGGGTTACTATCGGGTCTGAATAATGCTTGGTAGCGTTTACTTTCTTGATGATATCAAGCAATGCGGTTTTTTCTTCAGGCGTGCGATAAAAGGCGATAGAACGATAATCCGTACCCACATCCGGGCCCTGGCGATTAAGCTCTGTAGGGTCATGGGCAAAAAAGAATGATTCTGCCAATGCTGCATAGCTTATTTCTTTAGGATCATAATATACCTGTACAACTTCTGCATGACCTGTGGTACGGTCGCTTACTTCCTCATAAGTTGGGTTCTTTTTGGTGCCACCGGCATACCCTGACACCACTTTGCTTACTCCTTTCAATTCGGACATGGCCTCGCTCATGCTCCAGAAACAGCCGCCGCCAAATGTGGCCACTTTCTCTCCTGCTGCTGGTTGCGGCACTGTTGCAAAACCACTATTGCTTTGTCCGTTGGCGCATCCGCAGAAAAATAAAACGGATGCGATATATAATGCTAATCTTTTCATAAAACTTTGATCGTTATTTTCATAAACATACGCAAAGATGCAATTAGCGGTTGGCGGGCTTCGTCATCGCCGGGTAATTATAGTTTAAGACCTTTGCTGCGCCGCTTTTACCAAATTAAGGATGCTGCTCATCCCGTTGATCTTGATCTCGTAGGCGCTGGATAGCAGCATGCCCATTTTGCCGGGAGGGAAGCCCTTACTCCTGAACCATTCCAAATAGGATACCGGCAGATCACAGATCAGGGTGCCTTTGTATTTTCCAAAAGGCATCCTGGTTTTTACAATATCAATTAACACCTGGCGATCAGGGCTTATATTTTCCACACGGTAAAAATACTATTATAATGAATGCTCATGTATGTAAAAATATAAAACACATCATTTGGCCCGATGTTATAACAATACAATTATAAACTATGGAAAACCAATTTGATGCGATATTGACCGGCTCTGATAGCCCGATAGAGGGTATAGTTACCCAAACCAACTACAACGGATATGCCCAGGCCTGGGATTTTAAATCAATTGACGAAACACTGCACCTGGTGATCGCCAGGGACGATAAAGGTAGATGGACAAGGGTTGACGGCACCGAGCCTTACCTTTCGGGCTGGGTAAATGAATTGGCTGAGCAAATTGCAAAGCAATAGGTTACACTGAAACTTTCCCAACAAAAAACCACCTGCCGGAGCAAGGTGGTTTTTTCATTATATATATATTGGATTAAAAATTAGAACCTGGCTGATCTGTGGTCGCCTCTGTTGCCACGGGCATTTCTTTGCGGCATATTTTGAGCGAAGTGCTGTTGTGCGCTACCTCTGTTATTGTCACGGTTTTGGTTAAACTGATGGCCATTTCCACCCCTGTTCTGATCGTTCTGACGGTTATAGCCATTATTCCTGTTATCAAAATGATGATCGTCTCTCCTGTTATTGTCACCGTTAAAACGGTTATTGTTTGCATAACCACCACGATTTAAGTTAGGCCTGTTCCAGCTTCCGTGAAATGCTGCACCATTATATCTTGTCCTGTAGTAATCATTGTGCATGTAAGGCCTTGGGGCACGTACTTCGTACCTGCGGGCAGTATGCCAGTTAAAATCATGGTAAGCGCCCGGTAAGAAAGCGGCAGTTATCCAGTTACCGCCATCGTTATAATAATAACATTGTTCGGTTACGCTGTAGTAGGCATCCACCTCGGGTAAATAATAGTAATCTTCGTCGCCATCATAATTAGCGGGCTCTACGTACTCAACCGGGGCGGCTGGTTGTACATAAACCGGCCTCGGGCTTAAATTGAAACCCACCCGTATTCTTACTTGTGCATTTGCAGTGTTGTATAATAAACCGCTCATCACTATTGCTGATATTATTGCTATCCTTTTCATAATATTAAATATTAAAATTTATATAGTTAGGACGATAGCTAATCGCAAAGGTTTAATATTGCAGGATATTAATATATACCGGGCAATGTATTAAGAACTTAATTCTGTATATTATCATAATAGCGGAATATAATATTTTGACAAATGAATTTAAGATGAAAACAAGATCAAGTACTATTTTAAAAATTAGTATTAATGTCAAAGGTTTGATACAAAACAGATTTCCATATTCGCTGTATATTCATTTAATTTGAGTATCCAACAACATCGTCATGAAAAGAAAAACTTTTGGGGCTATATTATTGCCGGTATTGGCAATAGCAGGACTTTTAACGCTTAACGGCTTAAAAAACGACCTGCATTCGAAACATAAAAGTATCGATCCACCTGCTGAAGCTTCTGGTTTGACACTGCCCGCCGGATTTAATGCCAGCATTATTGACGATAAAATTGGCAGCGTGAGGCATATTGCCGTTACGCCGCAGGGAGAAATATATGTTAAGCTGCGCGGCCTTGAGAATGGGAAAGGAATATTACTGCTGCATGAAAGTGGTGGTAAAGCCGTAGTAAAAGCCGGTTTTGGTAATTTTGGCGGTACCGGCATCGCTGTCAAAAGCGGCTATTTATATGCTTCATCCGATGAAGAAGTTTTCCGTTTTAAATTAAATGCCAATAATGAGGTGATCGACCCAAATAAACCTGAAAAAATTGTAACTGGTTTATTAAGCCGCGGTGAGCATGAGGCTAAAGCGATCACCCTGGATAATACAGGGCATTTGTATGTTAATATTGGTGCTTATTCCAATGCCTGCCAGGTAAAGGACCGTCAAAAAGGCTCACCGGGTCAGAAAGGCTGCCCTATACTGGATTCTGCCGGTGGTATCTGGCAGTTCAGCGCCGGTAAACTTAATCAGCACTATGGTGATGGGATACGTTATGCCACAGGTTTAAGAAACGTTGTTGGCCTTACCTGGAACCAGCAATTGAACCAGCTTTTTGTAATGCAGCACGGCCGCGACCAATTGCACGATCTTTATCCGCAATATTTTACAGAAAAACAATCGGCTGAATTGCCTGCCGAATGCATGTATGCCCTTAAAAAAGGTGATAACGCAGGTTGGCCATATATGTACTACGACTGGCAAACCCATAAAAAAATGCTGATGCCCGAGTATGGCGGTGATGGTAAAAAGGAAGGTGGACAAAATGCCATTAACCCGGCTGCGGCTTTTCCGGGGCACCTTGCGCCAAATGGTTTAATGTTTTATACAGGTAACCAATTTCCGGCAAAATATAAAAACGGAGCGTTCATTGCCTTCCACGGTTCATGGAACAGGGCGCCGCTGCCACAGGATGGTTTCTTTGTAGTTTTCCAGCCATTTAAAAACGGTAAAGCATTCGGTAAGTGGGAAGTATTTGCTGATGGATTTGCCGGTACTGCCCAACAAAAAGCCAGTGGAAGTGCACTACGCCGTCCATGTGGCCTGGCACAAGGACCAGATGGTTCTATCTATGTGAGCGATGACAGCCGGGGAACGATCTATAAGATCAGCTATAAGAAATAAGCTTATTGAAATAATAAAGTAAAAGGCCCCGGTTTGCCGGGGCCTTTTTAGTTGGATAATGTATAGTTGTATTTTTTCGATTGGCGTTTTTTTGCTTTTACCCTTTCGATACTTTGTTCAATACTATCCTTTTCATTTTTACAGGTTGTTTCCATTAATGCCTTGCGATAAGCTTCTTTGGCTGCATCCCAGTCCTTTTTCCTTTCGGCAAACAAACCTTCCAGGTCATAAATGCAAGCTGCACATACACCGGGCACAGTTAAAGCCTTATCCTTTACCAAACTCGCCTGTTTTTCCATATTAAGGAAAACCAATAAATTGAGGTAATGAAAATACACATCCGGGAACGAAGGCTCCAGCTCAGCACAGGTTTTAAAATGATAGCCTGCAGCCTGGTAATCGTTTATTTCATAATAATACAATTTACCCAACTGGTAATGCGCCCTGGCATAAAACGGCTCTTCAGCAATAATGGCATTTAATAATTGTAATGCTTTCGGCGTTTTGCCGAAACTTAGTTCATCAACAGCCTGTAAATATCTCTCTTCTATAGTCAAATAAATGTCCATGACGTTAAATAATGTACCGGATTTAGTCCGGCTAAATAAAATAATAAATTAAGTTCTCCCTTTTAAGTAGTCTGTAAACTACACCGGGAAGCAGAAGAGATTTGGCAATGCATAACCCTTCCGCAACGTGCCCATGGGCCGCTTAGAGTTTGATTGGCGGAAGTGAATTAGACGTAGCATTGTTTTTATTTTTTACAAAGATATTGATTCAGAGGTAATAATCAAAATATGGATCACGGCGTAAAGAGACTTACGAAGTTTTATAAACTTCGTAAGTCTTTAAATAAGCGATATTAAATACTATCTGACATTAAAGGATCGTCCTTATCTTCATCATCTCCTTTTTTATTTTCAATGAGATAATTATCCATTAATTCATCTTCAGATATCAGGATAGTAAAATCATCAAAGCGCTGCCCATCATTAAACGGATAAGCCGTATAACTTCTTTTGTCGGCATCATATTCACCTATTTCAAAAAGCTCATCCTGTTCCTTGCCTTTTATAATGGAGCCTTCAGTGATCTGGTAAGCATCGAGAATGGTTTCAAAGTTTTTGTTTTTCATGTTTAGTTAGATATTATACGTTCAGTCAAATTCTTAGCCAAACCAATCAAAAAGGTCATTTTGTTTTAGAACAGATTTATTTTGCTGATCCAGGTCTTTCAATAGCTTACCTTCCCTCATTAAAATGATGCGGTTGCCATAATTATAGGCATCCTTTAAATTGTGGGTGACCAGTATAGCAGTCAGTCCGAATTCTTTGATCAATTTATCTGCAGTGCGCATCACCAGCTCCGCAGAACGCGGGTCGAGAGCCGCGGTAGGTTCATCCAGCAATAATACTTTACAGCTATCCATTACACTCATCAGCAGCGTAAGCGCCTGCCTTTGACCGCCGGATAAGGTGCCCATTAGTTGTTCTGTCTTATTTTCAAGCCCCATGCCCAGTGATGCGATCTTTTCTTTTACTTGCTTTTTAAACTTTTCATCCACGTCAATAGATAATCCTTTGGGTTTGGTACGGATAGCCGCCAGTCGGAAATTATCCAAGATGCTCAGGTCAGGTGCTGTGCCGCTTAATGGATTTTGGAAAACGCGGGCTATCCATTCACTCCGGTTGTAATCATAAAGTTTGGTTACATCGTTTCCATCGATATGGATACTTCCTGAACTTGGCAGCACACTCCCGGCCACCAGGTTAAGTAAGGTGGTTTTACCAGAGCCGTTGGAGCCAACGATCACCAAAAACTCTTTTTCATTCACTTTCAAGTCAACACCATTGATGGCATCCACCTGGTTAGCCTTGCCCCTGTTAAAAGTTTTATGGACGTTTTTGATATCGATCATAAGGAACTTTTAAATGATAAACGCGGAAGACTGACAATGAGCAGTACAAATATGGCAGTTACCAACTTTAGTAAGGTAGCATCAACCCCAATACTCAATGTAATGGCCAATACAAATTGGAATATTACAGCGCCAGACAATACAAGCAGCAAACTCAGCCAGACCGAAGTGATCTTGAACCAATTGATCAGCGTCTCTCCAATAATTACCGACCCTAATCCTACGATAACGATACCGATACCCATATTAATATCGGCAAAGCCCTGGAACTGTGTGATCAGAAACCCGCTGAGTGCTGTTAACGCATTAGCCAAAGCGAGGCCGGTAATTTTCATGCGGTCAGTATTTACACCTAAGGAACGTATCATGGATTCGCTATTACCCGTTGCACGCATGGCGATACCAAAGTCCGTTTTTAGCAGGTAGCCAATAAGCAAGGTGATAGCAGCCACAAATACCAACAATATCCAAAAGGTATTATGATTAGGGTCGGCTGAAATATTGATGAGCGAAAATATAGATGAAATACCAATCAGCGGAATATTGGAGCGCCCCATCAGGGTAAGATTAACCGAATATAGTGCCGTCATTACCAAAATACCGGCCAGCAAGGCATTTATTTTCAGCTTAGTATGGATCAAGCCTGTTAAAGCGCCTGCTATTGCCCCGGCTGCTATCACCGCAGGTAATACCAGGTAAACCGGTTGGCCATGCATCAGCATTTTGGCGGTAACCACCCCACCAAGCGTATAACTGCCATCCGTAGTGATATCAGGTATATTAAATATCTTCATAGAGATATAGATCCCTAAGGCGATGGCTGAAAAGCAGAGCCCCTGTATTAACGCGGTTAGGTAAAAATCCATTATTTCACGGCTTCAAAGTTTGATGGGATAGTGATATTGTATTTTTTAGCAGCCGCAGGGTTATAAACGCGCTTGCGTATCTTCACCATTTCAGGTTTCAGATCATCGGTTTTATGTGTTTTTAAATATTGTGCCGCCTGCTCCCCGGCCTGGTAACCCCATTGGTAAATATCCGCGCCAAAAGCGGCTACAGCCCCCCGTTGCACCAAACCAGCCTCGCTGGTGAATATAGGTACATTGGCCTGGTTACAGCTTTTCAGGATGGTTTCAAATGATGCAAACACGGTATTATCCGGGTTGGCAAAAAACGCGTCGATGTTTTTATTTAGTAATGATTTGGTGACCAATTGCGCGTCCGCGGATGAATTTAAAGGTAACGCGACTAACGTGATATTCAGCTTATCAGCCAACGATTTAATGCGGTTCATGGCATCGGCTGACTGCGGCTCGGATTGATTATAGATCATCCCGACAACCAACTTTGCGCCCTTCGGTTTTAGAAGCTTGGGGATGATGGAAAACGAGGTGTCAATATAAGCCAGTTCCTCAACAGTACCGAATAAGTTAGCCGGAGCCTTGCCGCTGCCATCAATCACTTTCATTCTTTCGGGCGTGGGCGATACCATGGCGAAAATTGGGATGGTCTTTGTTTTCTGTACAGCTGTTAGGGTAGATAAAGTGGTGCAGGTAGCCATCAGGTCGACCTTTTCGGAAACGAAGTAGTTAACGATCTGCGTCAACGTCGGGATATCCCCTTGTGCATTGCGGTATTCAATTTTAACGGTTTTTTGTTCATCGCTGAAACCGCTTTTCTTCAGTGCATCTGTAAAACCAACCCTTGCCTGCGCTATGGTGGCATCCTCAAACGCATCAACAAAACCAACAACCGGAATAGTGCTTTTTTTAGAATTACAGGATATCAAAATGATCAGTACGAATACTAAAGGCAGATATTTTTGAAGCTTCATCAGGCTAAGTTAAATAAAGGCGCGGAAAGGCGAAAGCGGAAAGGCAAAAGGTGAAAATCGGATTACTTAAATGCCACAAAAAAGCCCCCGATTGGAGGCCTTGTAATATGATGTTAGAGAGTATTACATCTCTCCGCCCGAATATTGCAGCATTAAGGCGATCTTTCCATCCTTATTAAATCCCCATACTTCATGCACACGTGATCTGATCGCTTTTCCATCTTTGTCGGTACACTCCTCGTTCCCCCAAATGCAAACCACATTTTCATTGCGGTCGGTGCTTTTTAAGCTCACCCAGGCATCTACTGTAACTTTATAATTCTTGATCGAATTTCTGTATTGCTTTACATTGGCAAGATTTTCAGCCTTGCCCCTTATCATGGCGCCGTTTCCGAGTATCATGTTTACCGTATCGGCAAACATATCCACATGCTTATCTAAGGTGTTATTTTCAAAATCCTTCCAAAGTGTCAGGATCTTTTCAGAATAACTGGCATCGGCGGTTTTAAAACTGGATGAATAAGAAGCAGTGTAACCGGTTTTTGATTGACTCATGGCTGCCAATGGCAGTGCCAACAAAAGAAATAGGAATTGCTTTTTCATGATTTTGAGGTTAAAGTTTGTAACTGGTTTGTTACATTAAAGCTATAACTTAAATACCTAATAATCAAAAATTTACAAATAATAATTTTAGTCAACCAAAGTATGATACCTGTCATTCCTACAAACCATACAGCGCACAAACTAAAAATTATTAATTTAGCCCAAACATGATACCCATTATTTCTAAATTACCCCAGGCCGGTACCACCATATTTACTATAATGTCGGCATTGGCCACTGAAGTTGGCGCAATTAATCTTTCCCAGGGTTTTCCTGATTACGAAACATCACCTGAGCTGATAGAACTGGTACACCAGGCCATGAAGAACGGGCATAATCAATATGCACCAATGGCCGGTTTAATGTCCCTGCGCGAAGAGATCAGCCGCAAAACCGAAAAGTTATATGGCGCTGTTTATAATCCGGATACCGAGATCACTATAACCGCTGGTGGCACACAGGCCATATTTACTGCTATTACTGCAGTAATTAATCCTAATGACGAGGTTATTATCTTCGAACCAGCTTTTGATTGCTATGCACCTGCTATTAAAATTGCCGGAGGTGTAGTAAAGTCACTCGAGTTGGAACCACCTGATTACCGCATCCGCTGGGACATGGTGAAAAGGCTGATCACCAACCGCACAAAAATGATCATCCTTAATTCGCCGCATAATCCAACAGCAACCATTCTGCATCAGCATGATATTGAGGAGTTGTCGGCCATTATCAAAAACAGGGATATTTTTATTCTGAGTGATGAGGTTTACGAACATTTGATCTATGATGGCGAAAAACATCACAGCATGGCCCGTTACCCCGAACTGCAGCAGCGTAGTTTTGTAATAGCTTCCTTTGGCAAACCCTTCCATGCCACTGGCTGGAAAGTGGGTTATTGCATGGCCCCTGCTGCCATGATGCAGGAATTTAGAAAAGTGCACCAGTTTTTGGTGTTCAGTGTAAACGCGCCCATACAGGTTGCCATTGCCGAATATTTGAAAAATGAGGACAATTATTTAAGCCTTCCGTCATTTTTTCAGCAAAAGCGGGATTATTTCAGAAAGGGACTGGAAAACAGTAGATTTGAGATACTACCCTGTTCAGGTTCTTACTTTCAATCAGTAAGATACGAATCCATAACTGATGAGAAGGATATCGATTTTGCCATACGTTTAACAAAGGAGGTTGGGGTAGCCGTTATACCTGTTTCTGCCTTTTATACTAAAGGGTCTGACCATCATGTATTGCGTTTTTGTTTTGCCAAAAGGCAAGAAACTTTGGATAACGCCGTTGATAGATTAATTAAAGTTTAAAAAAGTGTAGTATTATTGCGTATAAGTTAAGTGCTAATAGCTAATTATATAACATGGATAATCTAAAAATTACTCTTTTCCAGGGATATCTGTTTTGGGAAAACATTGATAAGAATTTACAGAATATATCCCTGCGATTATCCGGCATACGCGAAAAAACCGACCTTATTATATTGCCCGAAATGTTTAATACTGGTTTTACCATGGATGCCGCAAAGCTGGCTGAACCCATGCAGGGTAAAACCATGCAGTGGATGCAAAAAACGGCAAGGCAGTATAGCTGTGTGGTTACGGGCAGTTTGATTATAAACGAAGGAGAAAAATTTTATAACCGCCTGATCTGGATGCGGCCCGATGGTACGTACGAATGTTACGACAAAAGACACCTGTTTGGTATGGCAAAGGAGCACTTAACTTATACAGCAGGCAAGAAAAAGCTAATCGTTGAGCTAAAGGGCTGGAAAATATGCCCGGTTATTTGCTACGACCTCCGTTTCCCGGTATGGCTACGCAATGTGGATGAAGCTTATGATCTCCTGATCATCGTTGCTAACTGGCCCGAGCGCCGCGCCTTACACTGGCGCACACTTATACCGGCACGGGCTGTTGAGAACCAGGCTTATGTGATCGGCCTTAACCGCGTTGGGCATGATGGCAACGAGATCTATCATTCCGGCGATTCCACCTGTATCAGCCCCAATGGCAATGTGGTGTATTACAAGCGTGATGAGGAGGATGTGTACACCTTTTCCATCATCCATGAGGAAGTTGAAAAAACTCGTCGCGCCCTGCCCTTTTTAAAGGATGCTGATATTTTCAGGATAAAGGAATAATGCCTCCCACCTGCTGTCATTTCGAACGATAGTGAGAAACTATTCTCTTGAGCGGATTGAGTTAGGCTCGAGCGAGCGAAAAATCTTATACGACAGGCGTAGCTTGCCATGCGCTTGTATAAGTTTTCTCCTCGTACCTCGCCGAAATGACAATGTTTTTTACATTTGCAACAATATACTTTACTAATTCACTAATCACCGTCCCACAATGAGGCTTACATTTCGTGCGCTGCTATTTCTTTGTTTTGCTTTAAATATTACCTTTTCGTCATCAGCCCAAAAAAAGAAAAATGATTATGCCAAACTGGTTAACCCTTTTATAGGTACCGGCGGGCATGGGCATACTTACCCGGGCGCTGTGGTGCCGTTTGGTATGGTACAGCTAAGTCCTGATACCCGGTTGGAAGGCTGGGACGGTTGTTCGGGTTATTATTTTACAGATACTTTGGTTTACGGATTCTCGCATACCCATTTAAGTGGTACCGGTATCGCAGATTATTGCGACATCCTGTTTATGCCTACAACCGGTGAGCCTCAGTTTAAAAACACAGATTATCGTTCGGGCTTTAAAAAGAAGAACGAATCGGCATCGCCCGGCTATTACAAAACACTATTGGACAAATACAATATCGGTGTGGAGCTTACTGCAACTAAACGGGTTGGTGTACACTTGTATGATTTTCCGAGCACATCACAAGCCAATATCATTATCGACCTGAAACATCGCGATGAGGTGCTTGATTCGTGGATAGAAGTGGTGAATGACCACGAGATACGGGGCTTTCGCCGTTCAAAATCATGGGCCACTGACCAGTATATTTATTTCTATGCCAAGTTTTCCAAATCTTTTAAAACGTATGGCATAGCCTCTGATGATCAAATTCAACAGGGTCAAAACAAGGTGCAGGGCAAAAACATCAAAATGTATATCCAGTTTGATAACCCCGGCGAAGTGATCTCAAAGGTGGGTATTTCGTCTGTAAGTGCTGAAGGTGCCCTAAATAACCTGGATACTGAAGTGCCGGATTTTGATTTTAAAAAGATAGTAAAGGCCGCCAAAACCGATTGGAATAACGAGTTAAACAAGATACAGGTTGAAGGTGGCGCTCCGCCGATGCCAAAAAGTGCCCGTAACGATCAATACCAAAGCGGTGGCTATAATCCTTACGGTTACAACCGGCCGCAACAGCAAAAACAACCCGCTGTTACTGATTGGGCCAAAATAAAACAAACGATCTTTTATACAGCCCTATACCATAGCATGCTTGCTCCTAATATTTATAATGATGTGGATGGGCAATACCGCGGGCTGGATCAAAAAATACACAAGGCTGAAGGGTTTGATTATTACACTGTATTTTCCTTATGGGATACATACCGGGCAGAAGATCCATTGTTCACCATCATTAACCGCAAGCGGACACTCGATTTTATCAAAACCTTTTTGGCAATGTATGAGCAGGGCGGCTTATTGCCGATATGGCCGCTGGCATCAAGCGAAACTTATTGCATGGTTGGCAATCATTCCATCCCTGTGATTGTGGATGCTTATGCCAAGGGTATCCGTGATTTTGATGCGGAGAAAGCATTGACCGCGATGAAAGCGGCCGTAAACCGGAATCAATTTGGCCTGGATAGCTATCGTAAAAATGGAGCAGTGTTGGCAGATGAAGAACACGAGTCGGTTTCAAAAACGCTGGAGTATGCTTTTGATGACTGGTGCATAGCGCAAATGGCTAAAATGATGAATAAACCACAGGATTATGCTGAATACATCAAACGGGCTCAATACTGGAAGAACCTTTACAACAACCAGAACGGTTTTATGCAGGCCCGTGTCGATGGTGGCTGGTATGCTCCTTTTGACCCAACCGATATCAATAATAATTATACCGAGGGCAATGCCTGGCAATATTCCTTCCTGGTTCCCCAGGATGTGGAAAGTTTGGTCGAGAGGATGGGCGGCAAAGATAAATTTGAAGCCAAACTGGATGAATTATTCACCACCAATTCTAAATTAAGCGGCCGTGAGCAGGCTGATGTTACCGGCCTGATCGGGCAATACGCGCATGGAAACGAGCCGAGCCATCACATGGCTTATTTGTATAATTTCACTAATTCGCCGGATAAAACGCAGTTGTATATTAACCGTATTTTAAAGGAAGAATACAGCATTTTACCAGAAGGATTATCAGGTAACGAGGATTGCGGGCAGATGTCGGCCTGGTACGTGATGAGTTCCTTAGGTATTTATACCATCGCGCCGGGGCAAACGCAATATCAAATTGGCTTGCCGGGTTTTGATAAGGCTGTGATTAATTTGGAGAACGGTAAGAAGTTTACTATCACCAATTCGGGCTCTGGAGTTAGCTTCCAGAATATTTACCTGCAGGGTATGTCGCTCAACAAAAAGACCTATAACAAGCTGTATATTGATGATAAAGATATAGCCAATGGCGGCGATCTGGATGTGTACACCGGCAGGCTGGCCAATAAGCTTTTTGTGCAGGATTTGGAAAAACCAGTATCAAAGATCGTTGATGAACTGATCGTACCAAACCCTTACTTATTAGCCCCCTCCCCGACTTTCAAAAAACCTTTTGACCTGGAGATCAAAAGCGCGGACGCGGATGCTAAGATCTATTATACATTGGATGGATCGACACCAACCATCAATTCAACCTTATACAATAAACCGGTTACCATATCATCCAATACCACGGTAAAGGCCATTGCAGTTAAAAATGGTAAAACAAGTTTTGTAGATGAAGGTACATTCACCAAAATAAGGGATGATATTAAGTTAACGCTGCTTACCAAATATTTGCCAAACTATCCGGCGCAGGGTGATGCAAGTTTGATAGATGGTTTGCGCGGAACAGTTAACTGGCGCCTGGGTCATTGGCAGGGTTATCAAAATGCCAACCTGGAAGTGGTAATTGATATGGGACAGGTAAAACCGGTTAAAAGTATAAGCCTCGGTACTTTACAGGATAGCCGTGCCTGGATAGTTTTCCCTAAACAGGTAGAGTATTGGGTATCCGATGATGGCAAAAATTATAAACTGGCGACAACGGTGAATACTAAGGTTGATATTAAAGATACCAATGTACAAACGCAGAATTTTACAGCCAACCTTGATCTGAAAGCCCGGTACATCAAAGTGGTAGCCAAACAATACGGCCCCCTGCCCGATTGGCACGAAAGCAAAGGGCAACCCTCTTATATTTTTGCAGATGAGATCACGATAGAATAAAAAGAAGTAAATGACTGAATGGTATAGACGAAAAAGTTGGATAGAACGGATGAAAAAGAGTTTTTTATAAAGCTTGCACGTGCACGTAAAGACAGACGTGCTCAGTATTTAAAAATACAAGCAATGGAATTAGTAGAAACTAAGAATAAAAAGTTTCTCGAAGTTGCCGAATCATTGATTAACAAACTATTCACCGATTATCCAGATAATAGATTTGACAGACCTGGTTCCTTGTGTACATTAGGAAAAATTTATGAAATTAGAAAAGATCATACCAAAGCAATTGAATACTACAAGCAAGCTATTGACTTTGAAGAAGTATATCCTCAGGTGAAAACTCAGGCATATTTGACTTATTCTGAGTTGGTAGTTAAAACAAATAAAAACACATTATTTGATACAGTTGAAAAAATAATTTTAGAACGATTAGATAGTCAATTATTTCCTATAGAAAAATATAAATCATATTCGATTCTATCAATAATTAGTCAATACAAAAACCTTTCTGACAGGGCAAAGTATTATGCAGAGTTAGCAGAGAAATATGCAAATGAAAAAACTTCCGGTCTTAGATATCACAAGTATTTAGGCATAGTAAAAGAACGAGATAACTGGTTTGATAGATTGATAAAGCGGAAATAAATTGAGTGCTTTTAACAAAGAAGCCCCGCATAAATAATGCAGGGCTTCTTCATGTATAAATGACTAATTAAAACTTATAGGCCAGCGTAGTTAAAAACTGGCGTGGCGCTATCGGCGTAATACTGTAGTTATCATGAATAAGATAATTCAAAGTGTTGGTTATGTTGGATACCTGGGCAAGCAGCGATATTTTTTTGTAGGTGTAACCTGCTGAAAGATCCAGAGTGGCAAAACCACCAACCGGCAATAAGCGGCTGTAGGCCTGCGCCTGGCCAACGGTGTTGTTATACCCGGCTAAACGTTTACCTGTATAAAATGCTGATGCGCCCACTTTAAACCCTTGTAATCCCGGGTTGGTGAAAGTATAGAATAAGCTGGCATTAGCTGTGTTTTTAGGGTTGATCACCAAAGGCTCACCTTCAATGTTCGAGCCTTTTAAACCCGATGTTTTTGTGTAATGTGCGTTGTTATAAGCATAACCCACTATGAAGTAAAAGTTTTTGCTCAGGTTACCGGTTACATCTACTTCAAAACCATCGCTGGTGGTTTGGCCGCTTAGGGTCTTAATCGTATTATCACTGTTAACTGTACCATCTGCTTTAACCGGCGATACTACAGCCAGGTTATTGTTAATGATACGGTAAATGCTCAAGTTGGCAGTAAGTTTGCCATCAAATAGTTCATTTTTGATACCGCCTTCATATTGATCTACGATAGAGGGTTTAAGGCCCTGCCCGGTGTTTACATCGGTACCGCTGTTCACCATAAAGTTATTACTGTAGCTCGCATAAATGGAGGTAGTCTTCACAGGCTGATAAATCAAGGCGGCTTTTGGCGAAAATGCCCTGTCATAGCGTGTTGCTGCAACCCCTAAACCTGTTGTACCTTTTTGCAGGAAATCAATATTGGTTTGATAAGTTTGCTGCCATGACCATCTTACACCTGCTAATACTTTGAGCTTGCTTGTCAGGCTGATCAGGTCCTGCACATAAGCGCCAAAGCGGTAAACCGGTGCAGTGGTACGAGCTGTATCCAGCGCGTTTGGAATATCCGTACGCTGTGTATATTTATTGAGGTCGATCGTATTGATCTTGTCATAAGCATAGGTACTGATGTTTTTGCCATCTATACTATAACCATTAGTTACATTGATCACCTTGGCCACATCGGTACCAAATAAAAGCTGGTGCCCTATGCTGCCCGTATTAAATTTACCGGTCAGGTTTGCCTGCGCTGTATAATCACCTTCGTGGGTGTTGGCGCGGGCAAGTAACCTGTTCCATTCGCCGGTAGCGTTTACTGTATTGGGCAGGCTTGAACCATAGGAGTCAATATTGGTGCTCTGTGCCGATGAAATGAAATTTAAATTCCATGCTTCATTAAAGGTGTGATTAATAATTAATGAGCCGGTATATTGGTTTAAATGGCTGTATGCCCATGAAGTATTGATAAATTGTGAGCGCGGAACCATAGTTGGTATTGCCTGGCCGTTATTTAGCGAGCCTATACCCCAGTCTGGGGTAAGGTTTGATTTCAGGAAATCGCCTTCCAGTATTAAAGTAGTGTTTTTGCCCAGGTTATATAATAAGGATGGGTTAACATAGGTACGCTCTGTTTTAACGCCGTTCCTGTAACTGCCGGCATTCTCATAAGTAGCAATGGCGCGGTAAGCCAGGTCTTTTGATATCGGGCCATATATATCAATAGTAGGTTGATAATCATCATAGCTGCCGTAGCGCATAGATACTTCGCCACCGCTTTTAAATTTTGGCTTTTTGGTGATCATATTGATCACCAAACCACCTGATACGTTACCATACAACAGCGCGGCGCTGCCTTTTAGCACTTCAATAGATTCAAGCGTACTGGCTTCAGGAAAGCCTGCGGTATTCACCAATACTCCGTTTTTAAAAATACTGTTTGCCCCGCCGGTTATACCTATGCTGTAGCCTCTTGCGCTGAAGGTTTCGCCAACGCCACCCCTTGTCTGAGTAAGGGTAACGCCGCTTACATTACGTACGGCATTCCCTAAAGTGCTGATCTGCTGATCTTCTATCACCTGGCTGCTTACCACGCCTGTACTTTGCGGCATGTCTAAAGGACTTAAGTTTGCTTTTCCAATGTGTACCGGAATGTTATTTATTGTTTTGCCGGCATTCACATTTACTTCTTTAAGCTCCGAATAAGATTCGGCAATGGTAAAATCAAGCGATGCTGTTTCATTTGCAGTAACAACTACTGCCTTTTCAGCGCTTTTAGCACCTACGAAGGTTACCCTTATGGTATAGTTACCGGGTTTTATGTTTTTCAACTCGTATGCGCCATTTTCGTCAGTGCTGGTACGTTTATTTAATTCTTTGATGGTTACGGTTACACCAGGAGCAGGTTTACCATAGGTGGTTTTAATAAGTCCTGCGATATTCCCTGTAAGATTTTGGGCGTCTGCGATTGTTCCGAAAAGCAGCACGATCACTAATGTGAGATTGAGTTTTTTGAGGTATAAGTTGTGGTTCATTCTTATTTAGATTAATTCTAATTTGCGGCAAATATAAAACCCCATTTTGAAAACAAAGAATTTATTTAGAATTAGTTTAAATAAGGATAGTGGTTAAATTTAATGGTGATGGTCTGCAAATAATAAAGAGAGAAATACTATGTGGTAATGTTTAATTAGTTAATTTTATATAAACCAAATCATAAGCATTATGGAACCAAACAACTCCTTCCCAACAAGTGATGACGGAAAAACAGCCGGTATAATTAGTTATCTGACAATTATTGGCTGGCTGATAGCCTACTTTGCGATACATCAAAACAATAAAACAGCACTGGGCAGCTACCAGCTACGGCAAACTTTACTATTCCATATCGCTTCTATGGTTGTTTCCTGGATATTAGGAATGATATTTTATTCCTTATTTCTTACAGGTGGCTTTTTTTCAGCTTTATCCCTGAGCTGGATCGTAAGAGTTGGCTTTTTTGTACTCTGGCTAATTGGTTTTATAGGTGCAATTAATGGTGAGAAAAAACCCATTCCCCTGATCGGCGAAAAGGCACAGACCATATTTTCAACCATTTGATTTTGTAGAGACGCAATACTTTGCGTCTTTAACATTTGAAAAAATTTACGAAGACGCAAAGTATTGCGTCTCTACTCCTTTTCGAGCAGTTTTTTGATCTCCTGTAATTGGTCCTTTTCTGCTTTTTGCAATACCGGATATTTGATATGCAGATCGCTGATGGTATCCAGTATTATCCTTGAAATAGCGATACGCGTGAACCATTTTTTGTCAGCGGGTATCACATACCAGGGATTTTCGGGTGTAGCTGTTTCCCTGATGGCCTTTTCATAAGCACTCATATATTCGTCCCAGTATTTCCGCTCCTCAACGTCAACTGACGAAAATTTCCAGTTTTTTGAAGGAGAGTCTATCCTTTCTAAAAAACGCTGCTTTTGTTCCTCTTTTGAAACATGCAGAAAGAACTTGATCATCACTGTGCCATTGCGGTACAGGTGTTTTTCAAACTCGCGAATACTATGATAGCGGTGTTCCCAAAAAGTTTTCGTTACTTTTTTAACATTCGTAATGCCCGGCAAATTTTGCTTCAATACCAATTCGGGATGTACTTTCGCGATCAGCACATTTTCATAATGCGAGCGGTTATGAATACCGATGCGCCCGTTTTCGGGTAATGCCTTATAATGCCGCCATAAAAAATCATGCTCATATTCTTCGGTGCTGGGCTGTTTAAAACTGAATACCTGGCAACCCTGCGGATTCAGGCCCGACATGGTATGTTCAATAGCGCTATCCTTCCCGGCAGCATCCATTGCCTGGAAGATCACCAGCAGCGAATATTGCCTGGCGGCATACAATTCATCCTGACCCTCAGACATTTTCGCATTCAGTTTTTCCAGGATGTGTGCCGCATCTTCTTTTTTATAGTCAGCAGTATAGCCGGTATCATGATCCTTCAGCGCAAAGTTTTTACCATTGGTGATTTTAAATTTGTCTGTAAAATGCTTCATCGTTAGGTTTGATCTCTCGTTTTGTCCGGTAAAAATATTCAAGGACAGAACACATTGTAACTATGTTTGTGTTTTCACTAAGTTACTTTAAAATTTACCTGTTAATATTGCGTTGTTTATATTTGTCAAAACCCGCTATGATATAGCCCTATAATTTTACATCTTTACCCAATGTTCCGACGTATAAAAAACAGAATTCTTCGTTATCTCGTCATATTCATCTATTTTGTAATTATTTTCTTTTGTGCCATAGAGCTTAACTTTCTTTGGCTTTTTGGTTATTCCCCTACCATCCAGGATATTAAAAACCCGGTAATGTCTGTCTCATCAGAGGTGTATTATGCTGATGGTAAACTAATTGGCCGTTATTCAAGAGAAAACAGATCCCCCGTTGAGTTTAAGGGGATCTCACCTAACCTCGTGAACGCATTGGTGGCAACCGAGGATGTAAGGTTTTACAAGCATCACGGGGTTGATTTTTACTCCTTTTTTACCAGCATGTTATCTACCGCAAAGGGTGATAAACGCGGTGGCAGTACCATTACTCAACAACTGGCAAAAAACCTTTTCGAGACCCGTAAAAAGAAATCACAGGGGCTTATTAAGCACGTACCTATCATACGCACCATGGTTTCTAAAGTAAAGGAATGGTTCACTGCTTTCCAGATAGAGCGGGTATACAGTAAGCAGGAAATACTGACCCTGTATTTAAATACCGTGCCCTTTGGTAATAATACCTTTGGTATTAAGGCAGCATCTTTAAAATATTTTAATAAAATACCCGAGGCGCTCAACCCCGAACAGGCAGCCATGCTGATCGGTATGCTGAAAGCCACCTCCACCTATAACCCGATAAGGAACCCCGAACGCTGCACAGAAAGGCGCAATGTGGTATTGAGCCAGATGGAGAAATCAAACTATATTACTAAAACCGAGTATGAAACTGATAGCAAAAAGGATCTTAGTCTTGATCTGAGCTACGTAGAAGATGAATCGCAGGGTGATTCCTACATACGGAGGGCGGTGGAAAAATGGTTGGATAAATGGTGCAAAGAAAACCATTATGACCTGTACGAAGATGGCTTAAAGATATATACAACTATCGATTCCCGCTTACAGGGCTATGCCGAAGAAGCAGTAGCCGAGAAAATGAAAATGCTGCAAAAACGCTTTAATAATCTTTGGGGCGATAAAATTCCATGGCGTGACCTGAGTGGCAATGTGATTAAAGATTTTGTATTGAAAACCGAACAGCGGTTACCGATCTATAAGGTGCTTGACAAGAAATTTCATGGTGATACGGTGCAGATCCAGCATTATTTCAACACCAAAAAGAAAATGCATGTATTCTCGTGGAATGGCGAAAAGGATACCACATTTTCAAGTGTTGATTCGATAAAGTATTACTCTAAGATATTGAACACTGGTATGATGACCATTGAACCATCCACCGGGAAAATTAAAGTATGGGTTGGCGGTATCGATCATAAATATTTCAATTACGATCACGTAAACCAATCCAAGCGCCAGGCCGGCTCAACGTTTAAACCATTTGCTTACGTAACAGCTTTGGATAATGGCTTCACGCCTTGTGATAAATTTACAGATCAGCCCGTATCCATCAAATTTATGGATAATGGCAAACCCGATGTTTGGGAACCGCAAAATGCCGATTTCCATTTCACTTACCAGGAAATGTCGTTGCGCTGGGCCATGGGTAAATCGGTCAACTCCATTACCGCACAAGTGACTGAGAAGGTGGGCTGGGATAAAATTGTGGATTACGCCCACAAGTGTGGTATCGAGAGCCCGTTAAAGTCTGTCCCCTCTGTTTCGTTAGGAACAAATGATGTGTCCGTATTTGAAATGGTAAGGGCCTATAGTACATTTTTGAATAAAGGCAATAAGATCGATCCTATATTGGTAACTAAGATAGAAGACCAGGACAATAATGTAGTTGCGGAATTCACCCTAAAGACAGAGAAGGTATTAAGCGAGGAAACAGCCTGGCTGATGTTATATATGTTCCGTGGTGGTATGGAAGAACCCGGCGGTACCTCACAGGCACTATGGGAATACCCGGGCCTTTGGAAAAAGGATAACCAGATAGGTGGCAAAACAGGTACTTCATCAAAATATGTGGATGGCTGGTACATGGGTATTACCAAAGATTTAGTAACCGGGGTATGGGTGGGTGCTGATGACCGCAGCGTACATTTTACCTCTTCTGAAACTGGTGAAGGATCGCACACGGCCCTCCCTATTTTTGCCAGGTTTATGGAAAAGGTTTATGCTGATCCAAAATCGGGGTATACCTATGGCATGTTCCCGAAGCCCTGGGTGAAGATCACCAAAAATTACAACTGTCCATCACCGCATTTAGCAGTTGATAGTTTGGCGGTTGATAGTACAGACGATTTTACTGTTGATACTTTAAAGAAGCAATTGCCGCCTGCGGAAGATGAAAATCCGGAAAATAAGCCGCCTAATCAGCGGAGGTAGTATTTAATACTGTATTTCAAATGTTAAATTTTGGATGCAGATAATTTCTTTGGGTTTGAACTGTTATATTAACTGCCAAATAATAAAATTCGATATCGGTACGCCAATCGGCAAACGAAAGTTGAAATTTGAACGTATTGTTATAAATTGATTATGAATAAATCATACTCCCCCTTTATCCAGGTCAAAAAATATCCACTTATTATCCTTTGCCTCATTAGCTCCATATTTTTCAGCTTGAATGCTAAAGCCCAGTATTTTGGGCAAAATAAGGTAAGGTATAAAAACCTTAAGTTTAAAGTTTATAAAACCCCTCACTTCGAGATCTATTATTACCTCAAAAATGATAGCACCATCAAACGCTTCGCGCAGGAAAGCGAGCTTTGGTATACCATCCACCAACAGGTTTTCAGGGATACTTTCAGGAAACCAAATCCCATTATATTGTATGCCGATCACCCGGATTTTCAACAAACCACGGCCATTGATGGCGAAATTGGTGTAGGTACCGGCGGTGTTACCGAGGGGTTGAAAAACAGGGTGGTAATGCCTATGATGGAAACCAACCAGACCACCAGGCACGTTATCGGTCACGAGTTGGTGCACGCTTTTCAATATCATGCCTTACTGGGCCGCGATTCTGCCAGTTTTGAAAATATAAATAACATTCCTTTATGGATGATAGAGGGTATGGCCGAATACCTTTCGATAGGTAAAAAAGACGCTTATACCGCTATGTGGATAAGGGATGCTTATCTAAATAAAAACATCCCCACCATCCGCGACCTGACAGAAACCAATAAGTATTTCCCTTACCGGTATGGCGAGGCCTTTTGGTCATTTATTGGTTCGACTTATGGCGATACGGTGATCGTTCCATTCTTTAAGAATACAGCCCGATTTGGACTTGAATATGGTATTAGGCGAACATTTGGATACGATGATAAAACCATGTCGAACTTATGGAAAAATGCGATTGAAACGAGTTATAAACCATTTTTAAAAGACACTGTTCAAAAGCCGGTTGGTACCAGGATAATTGATAACAAAAATTCTGGTGAGTTGAATGTGGCGCCCTCTGTGAGTCCTGACGGCAAATACCTCGCATTTTTATCGGAAAAGGATTTGTTTACGGTCGACCTATATTTAGCAGATGCACGAACGGGAAGGATCATTAAGAAAATGACCAGTAAGGTTTCCAATACGCATATTGACGAATTCAACTTTATAGAATCGGCCGGCGCGTGGTCGCCGGATAGCAAGCGGTTTGCTTTCAGTGTTTTCAATCGTGGCCGTAACCGGATGCTGATCGTGAATATACCCAATGGAAGCGTAATTGATGATATTTCGATGGATAAGGCCGAGCAATTCAGTAACCTCACATGGTCTCCGGATGGCAATAATATTGCTTTCCAGGGGATGTCTGATGGGCAGGGCGACTTGTATATGTATAGCTTCGATACCAAAAAAGTACGGCAGCTTACCAATGATAAATTTTCTGATTACCAACCATGCTTCTCAAGGGATGGTAAAAAGATTATTTTTACAAGCGACAGAACCACTTACGACCAATCCTTATCACAGGATATTACGTTTAACCTGGCCGAACTGGACATAACTACCGGCAAAATAACAGATTACAAAGTATTTAACGGGGCTAACAACCTTGACCCTCAGTATTCGGCTGATGGCAAGCAGGTTTACTTTCTGTCGAACAGGGACGGGTTCCGCAATATGTACCGCTATACTTTAAGTGATGGCAAAGTAGAGCAAATGACCGATCTGTTTACGGGTATCTGCGGAATCACCGAGTTCTCCCCTGCCTTTAGTATTTCTACTCATGATGATATTGTGTATTCCTACTATAACGCGCAGAAATATTTCCTATATAATGCAAAAGCGTCTGATTTTACCCCAAAGACCGTTGACAGCCAGGCCTTGAATTTTGATGCGGCCATGCTGCCGCCGTTTCGTTCGGTAGGTGTCGACCTGATCAATTCAAACCTGAATAATTTCCTGGCCTATAAAAAGATCCCGACTGATTCCATCAAGGCCACACCCTATAAGCCGAATTTTAAGCTGGATTATTTGGCAAGCAGCGGTGTAGGTGCATCGGTAAGCCAGTTTGGTGCCGGTTTATCGAGTGGCGTACAGGGTGTATTTAGCGACATTTTAGGACATAACCAGATATATGCGGGGGCTGCCATTAATGGTGAAGTATATGATTTTGGCGGCCAGTTTATCTATATCAACCAACAGGGCCGCTGGAATTTCGGATTCGGGTTATCACATATCCCCTACCAGTTTGCCAATTACAATGTGGTGCCTTCTACTTACCAGATTAATACTACAACTACCATTCCCGCCTATGAAGAAAGGTATGATATCATTCGTGTTTTTGAAGACCAGGCCAATGTATTTACCTCCTACCCGCTTTCAAAAGTAACGAGGATAGAATTTGGTACCGGTGTTTCACATTATGGATACCGGGTTGACCGGTATAGTACCTACTATGATACGCTGGGTACTCCGCTAAATAGCATACACAATCATATATCCAATAAAGATTACAGCAACGATCCGGCAAATGGAGGTGCAAACCTTACACCATTTACCATTTACCAGGTCAACGCCTCTTTAATAGGCGATAATTCGTTTTTCGGAGTAGCAGCGCCCCTTAATGGGTTCCGTTACCGTTTGGAAGCTGAATATGATTTTGGCTCTTACAAGTTTTTTGCACCCACCATCGATATCAGGAAGTATGTACGTGTGGCCCCTGTAACTTTTGCTGCCAGGTTTTATGCATACGGCCGTTACGGGGCCGAAAATGGTTTGTATCCCCTATATGTGGGCTATCCGTTTTACATTAGAGGCTATGAGGCACAAAGCTTTTACAATGGAAGTAATAAGACCCCAACCAATGGGTTTTCCATTAACCAGTTATCGGGCAACCGTTTGGCAGTTGCCAATTTCGAGGTACGCTTACCGTTCACAGGTCCCGAAAAGTTATCCCAATTTAAATCAAAGTTCCTGTTCACAGAGCTTAATTTATTCTTTGATGCAGGTTTGGCCTGGAATAAAGGCAACCAGATCAAATTCCAGTCGAGCCCTGACCTTACAGGCTATGTACCATTAACAGATGCCAACGGAAACCCTGTTGTAGATAAAAATGGGAATGGGGTACTTAGCCCGGTATATGATCAAAATCAGCGGGTGCCGGCTCTTAGTGCTGGTATTTCTCTGCGGGTAAATGTATTCGGTTTCTTTGTTTTGGAGCCCTACCTGGCTATTCCGTTTAACCGTACGGATGTTACTAAGCCGATATTTGGTTTAGGGTTTACACCGGGATGGTAAAACAGGATGCCGCATTTAATCGTTAGCAAATAAACCGGGTTTTGCCCGGCATAACACTATCATGAAAAAACTATTTTTATTCGCTTTTCTTTTATTCAACGCATCATTCGTATTTGCCCAAAAAGCAGATACAACGATAAGTAAGTTGGGCAAAACAAAAAATGTTAACGGCACCATAATGTCCTCCTCAAAGGATATTATTGAAAACATTTCGGCAGCGCCGGAATTTGCCGTACTGACCTATGCCATAAAAACTGCAGAGTTAACAGATTCCTTTAAGAGCGCTGGCCCGGTTACGTTGTTTGCCCCTACCGCCAAAGCATTTGCAAAACTTCCTGTTGGCCAGCTGGATACTTTATTGTTGCCTCCGCATAAAGCAGAGTTGGTAAACCTGCTTAACTATCATGCCATAGCCGGAAAAATCAGTTCTAAAGATATTATAAGCCAAATAAAAGCCAATAACGGGCAGGCAACGTATACTACGCTGTCCGGCGGGATATTAACAGCGCGGATAAATGAAAACCGCAATATCGTTTTGACAGATGAGAATGGCGGCCAGAGTGTGATCAGCATTTTTGATATACAGCAAAGCAATGGAATGCTTCATGTGGTAACGGCTGTATTGACACCGAAAAGTAAAACAATGTAACATCATTCAGAATTCAAAACCATCACGGAATTCACTACGTATTTCAGTTATGAAAAAGATCATATTATTATTGGCTATTTGCGCTGCAGCGTTGCTTAGCGTATATTATAGCAATGCCCAGGGCAAAAGGAGGCTGAGCAAACCGGCTTCAGAATGGAAAAAGGTGCTTACACCCAATCAGTATTATATCATGGTGGAAAGCGGTACCGAGCCGCCTTATAAAAACGAATACTGGAACAATCACGAGAAAGGCGTTTATGTAAGCGCCGCTACGGGCGAGGTTTTATTCATTTCGGATGATAAGTATGACAGCCAAACCGGTTGGCCAAGCTTTGTAAAACCTTTTGACCCCAAAAAGATCGCGATAGTGTCGGATAACAGCCTCGGCATGTCCCGCGATGAGGTGATAGAAAAAAGCACAGGCTTGCATTTGGGCCACGTATTTGACGATGGCCCCGTTGATCGCGGCGGCAAGCGTTTTTGCATGAATTCGGGTGCCTTAAAATTCATTAAAAAGTAACCAGCTTACGTGCTGCGCTAATCGATGGCCTTAACATTGGCCTGGGACGATGCGTGTTTTCAAAATTTAATCCAATGGTCAGGTCCACCCAATCCGGGTTAACAGATCTGATCATTTTTTCTTTTTGGGGCCTGGTAAAGGTGCTCACAAATTTAAAGCGGTCCATCGCCTGCTCTTCCGTATTGATCTCTTCAAAGTAAACCAGGCGGTTCAATTGTTGCGCGCTGTCAAAAAATAAGGTAGGCATCTGGCGGTAAAACTGCAGGGTCTTTAACAGGTCTGAGCATAATCCCACGTGTAAATTGTTCCTGTTGCGGTCGGTTATGATATAAATAAAACGTTTCATTTCAATTAAAATTTGCTGGTTAAAAAATAATTACTAATTTTATGAGCATAAAAATACTAATAAATTTAGCAAATGCAAATTTTATGTCAATAATTTCATCAAATATTAAATTTCTCCGGAAAAAAAAGGGTTTAACCCAGCAACAGTTTGCAGATCAGGTAGGTATAAAAAGGTCGCTTGTGGGTGCGTATGAAGAGGAAAGGGCCGAACCGAAATATGATTTGCTAAAAAAAGTAGCATTGTTCTTTGAAATCACAGTAGATGATTTCATAAATGAGACAATAAATGAGAAATGGGCGCCAAAACCCAAGGGTGATCCTGCCAATTTACGGGTGCTGAGCATCTCAGTTGATAAAGATGATAATGAAAATATTGAGCTGGTTCCCCTAAAGGCCAGCGCGGGTTATCTGAATGGTTATGCCGATCCGGAATATGTGGCTGCTTTACCAAAGTTTTATTTGCCAATGTTTAAACAAGGTACTTACCGTGCTTTTGAGATCAAGGGAGATTCCATGCTGCCACTGGTATCCGGCACTATTATAATAGCTGAATACCTGGAAAACTGGGGCGACCTTAAATCGGGCGAGACTTATGTCATCATATCGAAAAGCGAAGGCATCGTTTATAAACGTGTAAGCGGTAAGTTTAAGGAGTTGAAAAAGATAAAGCTGATCTCGGACAATCCGGTTTACGAACCTTACGAAATAAACGGCGAGGATATATTGGAGATATGGAAAGCCAAAGCTTACATATCAACCCACCTGCCCCTGCCCGCTCCTGAGCCAACTATGGAAAGCCTGACAACCATGATGGCCCAGATGCAACGGTCGATATCTAACCTGCAACAGAACAAAAATTAAGGCCATACCAGGTCAAATATTACAAAGCCGGTTTTAATGACCGGCTTTCTTGTTTTTAATGAAAGCAACAATTAAGTTACATCGGAGTTATTAAACTATTAGCTTATAACTTTATCAAACAATCTAATATTAAAAAAACTAAAAAGATGATGAAGAAATTTTTGTTGATGTGCTGCTTTGTGATTGGTATCACAGCAGTAAGCCGTGCACAAGGCGGCCAGAGAATGAGCCCGGAAGACAGGGCTAAGCAAATGCAAACGCAGCTTAAGCTAACCGATGACCAGACAGCCAAAATTACAGTTATTTACAAGGCCCAAACTGCAAAGATCGATAGCCTGCGTACTGCAGGTGGCGACAGGACAGCCTTCCGCCCGATAATGGAAGCTACCAATGAAAAAGTTAAGGCTATTTTAACGCCTGAGCAGGCAACAGCTTTCCAGAAAATGATGGATGAAGCACGTGCCCGCAGGCAAGGTGGCGGCGGTAATAACTAAACTGTCTGAATGTATTCAATAAAAAAACCGGCTCAAAATGAGCCGGTTTTTTTATTGGTATTTTATATTAAGCTATAGTGCTTACTTCCAGCTCTTCTTCTTTTGGCTCATCATGCTTGGTTTCCTTCTTACCAAAAAGTCTTTCTTTAAGACGTACACGTATAATATACATACATGGTACCAATATTAAGGTAATAATGGTTGCGAAGCCTAAACCAAAGATCATCGTCCATGACAGTGGACCCCAAAATGCCACGTTATCACCGCCAAAGTAAATATGCGGTTTGAACGAACTGAATAACCCGGCAAAGTCGATGTTAAACCCAACTGCCAAAGGTATCAGGCCTAATATGGCGGCTGTCGCTGTCAATAATACAGGTGTCATACGGGTGCGAGCCGCTTCAACCACCGCATCGTGCAGATTGGCGCCTTCAGAGATCAGCATATCTGTAAACTCTACCAGCAATATACCGTTACGCACTACCACGCCGGCCAGGGCGATTATACCAATACCTGTCATTACGATAGATATCGTCATTTTAAATATGGCCACGCCAAGGAATACGCCAATGATACTAAAGAATATTTCTGTAAGGATAATAAATGTTTTCCCTATCGAATTAAATTGTGCCACCAGGATGATCAGGATCAATCCGAAAGAAATAGCTAAGGCTGTCAGCAGGAATGTTGCTGCTTCAGCCTGGTCTTCCTGACCGCCACCCATTCTGACTGAAACCCCATCGGGAGTTCTGAATGTATTTATAGCTTGTTGTATGGAAGCGTTAACCTCATTAACATTACTGGTTTTCAATACGTTCGACCCCAATGTAATGATACGGCGTTGCTGCTTATGATTAATGTTTGCATAAGTATTGGTGTACCTGATATCGGTAAACGCAGATATAGGTACCTGGCGAATAGCACCACCGGTAGCCAAATCGCGGTAAGTGATCTTCAGGTTGCGGATAGCATCGATATTATTACGCTGATCCTCCTGCGAACGAACATTGATCTCATAATTATCTTCCTTGGTATTCCTGAAATCAGCTGCCTTCGCCCCAAAAATAGTTGCACCTAAAGCATCATTGATCTGTTTGGTGGATATGCCTTCGCGGTTAGCGCGTTCACGGTTCACATCAAATACGATCTCCGGTTTATCGGCCTGCAAATCAGGCACTAAGCCTTCTATACCGACAATACCTTGTTTATCGATGTATTTCGTCAGTTTACTGGCAGTATTTACCAGGGTATCCAGGTTGTCGCCGGTGATCTCAAGGCTGATATCCTTTTGTACCGGAGGGCCGCCATTTTCCTGGGCCACAGCTATTTTGGCACCTGGATAACCTTGTACGGATTGACGGATGCGCTCCATGATCTTCTTAGTATCCTTGCCATTACGTTTGCTGAATTCGGCAAACGCAACCGTGATCTTTCCTTTGTTAGGGTATTTACCCAAATCACCATCGGTAGGATCAGTTACGCCTACGGTGACGTTCGAAATAATTGAGGTTACAACATCTTTATCCGGCTCCACTATAGCTGCAACTTTCTTTTCCAGTTTGGCTATAACATCACTGGTATAAGCCTGGTCGGTACCGGTAGGGAGCGTTACATACACATAAGTAAAGTTCGGATCGCCTGCGGGAAAGAATTCTACCTTCGGCCCGCGGACACCTACAAAAATTATCGTAAAAATAAACAACACGAAAATACTGGCTAAAACCCACCATGGCGATTGTACGGCTTTTTCCAGCCTCCGGGCATACCAATGCTGAAAGCTGGGCCACGCACGTTTCTGGAACCTATCAATTATCCGCAACAGGACAAAGTGGTTTAAAAGGTAAAGAATGGCAGCAAATACCATGAAGTTACCCAGGCCTCTGTTGATCAAGTAGCCAAGGATAGTTAACCCGCCGATGATTGCCAGTGTACGTAAAACCTTTTTGTCGAATTTAGGATTATCATGCTCTCCCTCATGATGCGGTTTCATAAAATCGACCGCAAAAACCGGATTCATGATATAAGCTACTACCAATGATGCCAGCAAGGTAATAATTAGCGTTATCGGCAGGAAGAACATAAAATGTCCTATTAAGCTGTTCCAGAATGCCAGTGGGATAAATGGCGCCAAAGTGGTCATGGTGCCTGAAAATACCGGCAGGAAAACTTCGCCGGCGGCCATCTTTGCGGCCTTGGCAATAGGCACTTTGCCGTTGGCAAAAATGCGGTGCGTATTCTCGATAACTACGATGGCATCATCGACCACTATACCCAGCGCAAGCAGGAACGAGAATAATACGATCATGTTCAGCGTAAAGCCGATCCATGGCATTATCAGGAAAGCTATGAAACAGGATAACGGAACAGATAGCGCTACGAAAATAGCGTTAGTGCTGCCCATAAAAAACATCAGGATGATGGTTACCAATACGAAACCGATCACGATGGTGTTGATGAGGTCGTTCAGTGTCGACCGGGTTTTATCAGATTGATCGCCGGTAACCGTAATATTTAATCCTTTGGGAAATACAGTTTTCTGCTTGTCCTTGATCAGTTTATTGATTGCATTTGAAGCCTCGATCAGGTTTTCGCCGGCACGTTTACTCACGTTCAGAGTGATCACATTCTTAAAGTTGGGATCATCGTTTGTTTTTAAACGCGCATAGCTTTCCTGGTCTTTAAAACCATCTTTAACTTCAGCTATATCCCGGAGATAAACAGCCTTTCCCTGCGGGTTCCTGATTACGAGTGCCGCAACTTCGGCGGCGCTTTTAAAGTCTTGCTTCACATCAATTGCGCGCTGCTTACCATCTATGACGACATTGCCGGCCGAGGATATGATGTTCTCATTACCTATAGCCTGGATAATGTCACCATAGCTGATCTGCGCGGCGGTCATTTTATTCAAATCGGTATTGATCTGGATATTTGGGGTTAGTGCCCCTATCTCGTCCACTTTGGATATTTCCTTCATGGCTTCGATATCGTCCTTCAGATTGTCAGCATATTCCTTTAGTTTCTTCAGGTCGTAATTACCCGACAGGTTGATATATAAAATGGGCAGATCGGCAACGTTAATATCGGTAACCTCAGATTCCTTTAAATTATTATCACCCTGCGGCAGATCCTGCTTTGCTTTGTCTATTGCTTCCTTTACGTCCTGCTTGGCATTCCTGATATCCACGTCAGCTTTAAATTCCGCAGTAATGATCGATAAATTTTGCTGGGTTTTTGAAGTTACCTTCTTTAATCCTTTTAGTGATTTCAACTTCTTTTCGATCTGCCGTGTCACCAGCAGCTCAATATTCTGCGGCGACTGCCCGGCGTAAATGGTCGTAACAAATACTTTTGATTGCGCTATATCAGGAAAATTTTCCTTTGGCAATCTGAAATAGCTTACCAGGCCCATCACAGCGATCAGTACTATGATCACATATACGGCAATCTTATTATCAATAGCCCAGCTCGAGGGCTTAAATTCTTTTTCCAGATCCTTCATATCAAATCAGTTTAGTATGATCAATTACCAGCTTGTAAAACTTTTACCTTGTCACCGTCTTCTATCTCAGTCGAGCCGTCGGTTATCAGTTTGTCGCCAATGTTCAAGCCTGATTTTATTTCGACTTTCCCGCCGTATGAGCCGCCTTCCTTAATAGCTCGTTTTTTGGCAATATTGTTTTCATTTATAAATACATAGTCCCCGCTTTCGGATTTTTGTATCGCATTTATCGGGATCACTATGGCATTTTTTGTAGAATAATCAGCTATTTTTAGTACAACTGTCATGTTCGGGCGGATTGTACTGCGCCCCGGCAATTGTATTTCGATGGGAAAACTGCGCGACGACGGATCGATAACCCTGCCGGCAAAGGTAATTTTAGCCATCAGCGAGTCTTTTGCATCCGGAACTACTACATTAACCTTATCGCCCAGCTTTACATTGGCTGCATATGATTCAGGCACATCTGCTTTTACTTTCAGGAAGTCAGTATTTACTATCCTGATAAAAGTAGTAGCCGGTGATGCAGCCTGGCCCAGTTTAAGATCCATCTGGTCAACCGTACCGGTTATCGGCGATACAATGCGGTACATTGCAGCCTGCTCTTTTAATGAAGCCACTTGCTTTTCGGCGCCCTGCATGGTTGATTGCGCCTGCAGGTATTGCACCTCAGTACCTATCTTCTGGTCCCAAAGGTTCTTCTGACGGTCGAACAATGTTTTGGTAAGATCAGTCTGTGTTTGCGCCTGGGCAATATTTTGTTTCAAGACACTGTTGTCTAACTGCACCAAAATTTGCCCTTTGGTTACATGATCGCCAACTTTTACATGTATTGCAGTAATAACCGCCTGTGCCTGCGGGAAAGCCTGCACATTATCTTTGGCATCGATCTTACCCTGCAGGTTGATGAAATTGGTAAAGGAAGCTTTTTTAACTTCCATCACGGCAACATCAGTTGATTTTACAGAATCAGTGCTGCCTACTTCAGCCTGTAGCTTACTTATCTTAGCTGATATTTCGGCCTGCTGTTTTTTGAGATTGTCCAGTTCTTTCTTTTTAGCGTCTTTCCCGGTTGGCTTACTACTGCATGCTGCTAAAACCAATAGGGCTGATATGTATAATAGTTTTTTCATGTCGTTATTTATGTAGGTTTGTGAGTTTTTTATTTAATTCGTCCGTAGGCTTTATCAAGATCAACTTTGCTTACAAGGGCATCATATAGGCCTTGTATATATTTATTATCGGCATCATCCAGTGATGTTTGGGCTTGAGTAACTTCTATGCTCGAACCTACGCCTTGCTGGTACTTAATTTTTGAAACCCGCAAAACTTCCTGGGCCAATTGTTGATTTTGTTTTTGACTGTTAAGGCTTTGTATACCGTTGACATAGGTAATTTTAGCCTTGCTTGCCTGGAGATTTAATGAGTTTTTCAGAGAGATCAAATTATTCTCGGCCTTTTGAACATTGATCTGCGATTGCTTCAGCTGATAACTATGCTGAAACCCGGTAAAGATCGGAACATTTAAAGTCAGGCCTATATAGCTTGACGGGAAGCTCATACTATATAAATTACTAAATCCATTATTTTGATAAGAGGACGTATAATTAGCGTTGGCAGTTAATTTTGGTAAAAACTGGCCTTTCTTCCTTTTAACATCATATTCATTTAATGTTTTTTGGGTTTCGAGTAAATTATATTCAATACGGCTTTTGTAAAAAGTAGTATCGGCACCAACATCGGCCACATTATCGTCTAACTTTATATCATCCAGTTTATCTTTCAACAATAGCTCATTTTCAATAGGCATTCCCATTTGGAATTTCAATAATTGGTAATTTAATGCCAATAATCTTAATGTGTTTTCACGTTCTGTTACCAGGTTATTATATTGTACCACCAACCGGTCCACATCAATTTTTTCAGCCATTCCTTGCTTGTTTTGTGCCGTTGTTTCGTCCAATTGCTGTTTCAATTGTTTTAAATTGGCATCCAGTAAACGTATTTTCTCGTTACTGACTAATACCTGGTAGTAAGCTTTAGTTACATTTACATTAGTTTCTATTTTCGAACGGGTATAACTACGCTCATATAATTGCTTATAAGTGGTACGCGCCTGCAGGCCAACAAGATAATCGGGGTCGAAAATGATCTGGCTTGCATTTACGCCCAGGTTTGATTGATATTTAACACCGAATTTTACAGGTATGAAAGTGCCAGCCGGCTGACCAAAAATTTCACCAGGTAATAGTGTTGTTGGTATTTTTAAGTAATCCTGGAAACCAGCTGTGCCGCTTACCTGGGGTAAACCCCGGCCTATGGTTTCCTTTACATTATATTCGGCACTCCTTACATCCAGTTTAGCATTTATTACCGAATCCTGGTGCTCATAAGCATAATTAATACAATCCTGAACGGTAAAATTAGCAGGCTGGTTTGGAGTTGGTGTTGCCTGCTGGGCATAGCTGCTGATAGCTAAACCGACAAAAGACAACGTTATAAAAAATATATTCTTCATAATATATGATGAGGGGTTTAATGCATTTTATTTAATCAAGGGCTGTGTAACAAAAATTCAAAACGATTGTGACAGCCCTATGTCAACAGTATTAATTAATCATTTATATTTTTATATTCATTTAACAATTTGTAGCCTTTAAGGGTACATATGCCATAGTTGAAATGTTCTAAAAACTGCTGTTGCACCTTCCAGGCATTAAATTCTGCTACCGGGAATAAGGATGTATTAAATCCCATTTCTACTTGTGCAACCCGCATCATCGCTATGATCTTTACATCTATATCCGGTCTTATATAGCCTTGTTGTATACCTTTTGTTAACAATTCTTCAAGCGTACGTACAATCACACCTGATTTAAAATGCTGAAACTGTTTCCAGGCATCCGGGTGATATTTCTGCATATCATGGATCACGATCGGGTTTATCCTGGAAAATATCTCTTCCGAACATTTCATCATCTTGATCATCGCTTCGATCACGTTGCCTGATTGGTTGATGAGCGCGCTCATTTGCTCTTCATCTTCCTGTAGTTTCTTTTTCACCAGGGCTATCACCAGTTCGTTCTTATCTTTAAAAAACTGGTAAATGGTTTTTTTAGACATACCCAAATGTTTGGCTATATCATCCATGGTTACGCTTTTGATACCTGCTTGTAAAAAAAGCTCTTCGCCGCCCTCTATAATTCTTTCTGTTTGACTCATTGACTTTATAGGTCAAAACTATGGAAACATTTTTTGATTTCAAAGTTTCCTGAAAAAAATACTTTTGCCTGACATTTCACTTATCAAAGTACGTTTGCGGGTGTTACGTCCTCTACATAATACCACCCTGATTTGCTACCTTTGCAAAAACTTAGTTTTATGACGCTTACTCCCCTTTCAGCAATTTCTCCTATTGATGGCCGGTATCGTAACACCACATCCGGGCTGGCTGATTATTTTTCGGAATACGCACTGATCAAATACAGGGTATTTGTTGAAATCGAATATTTCATCGCATTGTGCGGGCATCCTTTGCCCCAGCTTCTTGATTTTGATAAAAAAGTATCAGAAAAGTTACGCGGCATTTATCAAAATTTTTCAGAAAAAGACGCAGAGAGCATTAAAGAGATAGAAAAAATAACCAATCACGATGTAAAAGCGGTTGAATATTTTATCAAAAAAGAGTTTGATAAATTAGGCCTTGAAAAGTATAAAGAGTTCATTCACTTTGGTTTAACGTCTCAGGATATTAACAATACTACTATACCTTATACCTTTAAACTTGCGATTGATAAAGTTTACCTGCCGGCTTTTACAGAACTGGTTGATCTGTTAAAAAAATATGCTGCTGAATGGGATAATCTACCCATGTTGGCGCACACACATGGGCAAGCAGCCTCTCCTACACGGCTTGGAAAAGAAATACAAGTGTTTGTGGAACGCCTGGAAAACCAGCTAAAGTTGTTGAAACAAGTTCCTTATTCGGCCAAGTTTGGCGGGGCCACCGGTAATTACAATGCACACAATGTAGCCTACCCTACTATCGACTGGAAAAAGTTCGGGGATCATTTTGTGAATGATATTTTAGGATTAAGCCGCTCACAATTCACCACGCAGGTTGAACATTACGATAATTTTGCCGCGCAGTGTGATGCACTCAAAAGAATCAATACTATATTGATCGACCTTGACCGGGATATGTGGGCCTATATCTCTATGAATTACTTCAAGCAAAAGATAAAGGCAGGCGAAGTAGGTTCATCAGCCATGCCGCATAAAGTAAACCCGATAGATTTTGAGAATTCGGAGGGTAACCTGGGCATTGCCAATGCATTGTTCGAGCACCTTGCGGCTAAATTACCAATCTCCCGTTTACAACGTGATCTTACCGACTCCACTGTATTGCGTAATGTAGGCGTACCGGTAGCCCATACCCTGATCGCCATAAAATCAACCATAAAAGGATTGAATAAATTATTACTGAATGAACCTGCTATCAGTGCACATTTGGAAGCAAACTGGGCCGTAGTTGCCGAAGCGATACAAACTATACTAAGGCGTGAGGGATATCCTAACCCTTATGAAGCGTTGAAAGAATTGACCAGGACAAACGCACAGATCAATGCGGCAACTATTGCTGCTTTTGTTGAAACTCTGGCCGTGAGTGCACCTGTTAAAGAGGAGATCAGGAAGATTAGTCCATCGACTTATACCGGTATTTGACATGCCGAACTCGATTAGTACGCCGACTTTTAAAAAAATGATAATGACTTCGAGTATCGTTTTATTTGCAGCCTCCCTTACTCAAAATGTCTTTGTCGTCGCTGGCACTAACGAAGGACCCGGCTGTATTACGCTGTTGTTTGGGTGGATGGGTTTGTTGGTGCTCAATGGGCCTGCATTTTGCTGGATAGCTAACCCGTTACTGTTTTTTGCCTGGTGGTATTTTATACGCGGCAAAACATCACTTTCGCTTATTCTAAGTTCAGGAGCTACAATACTGGCGGCATGCTTTCTGTTATTTGATACAATTATTGTTGATGAAGGCGGCGGTAGCCGGGAAATTACAGGTTATTGTGTCGGTTATTGGCTATGGTTATCTGCTATAACTATCATGATGGTTGGAAATATACTTATCTATATATTCAAAAAGCCTGTCGAAGGGTCAGTAACATAGGTCATAAGTCAGTCATAACTATTTTGTATAGTATAAATAACCAAAAACCTAATTAACTTTGTTTAGATTAATTAAAGATAAAGATGAATATCAACGTATATACTGAATCGACCCCAAACCCGGCAACCATGAAGTTCATTGTGAACAAGTTGCTGATCAATGGCAGCGTTGATTATGCTACTAAGGAAAGTGCTGAGAAATCTCCCTTTGCAAAGGAGCTATATAAATTTTCATTTGTAAATGGTGTTTTCTTCGCCAGTAACTTTGTTACGGTAACCAAAACCGAAGGCAGCGAGTGGGATGATATCGAGCCGATTATGAAGGAGTTTGTAAAAGGCGCGGTTGAGTCTGAATTAAAAGTTCAATTGGAAGAACAGGCTGAAGTAAATTTTGAAGGTACCGATGCCGAGATCAAGATCCAGCAGATATTACAGGATTACGTTCGCCCGGCTGTAGAGCAGGATGGCGGCGCGATTACCTATAAGTCATTTGCCGAAGGTGTAGTAACTGTGGAGCTGCGTGGCTCATGTAGCGGCTGCCCATCATCAACTGTAACCCTGAAAGCCGGTATAGAAAACCTGTTGAAAAGAATGGTGCCTGAAGTTACCGAAGTGGTATCTGAAGCATTATAAAATGATTACACCGATTATTAGAGAGTGATTACACCGATTTTGTTTTGATTTCACAGATTAATCGGTGTAATCAAAACAAAATCAGTGTAATCACAATCAAAAATATTTTTGGATTATTCCCAGCATCTCCCCTGTTATCTTTCCATTAGTAGCTAAAAGCTCACGGGTTTTCATCACTTCGTTCCCGTCTTTATAATTAACTACTTCTCCACCGGCTTGTCTTACGATGACAACACCAGCAGCAATATCCCAGGGATTCAGATTGTATTCGTAAAAAGCTTCGAAACGGCCGCAAGCGGTATAAGCTAGATCGACAGCTGCCGAGCCAAGCCTGCGTAAACCATGGCAACTTTTCATCAATTCGGTAAACAGTGAAATATATGCAGGTTGTTTTTCAAAATCGTAGTATGGAAAGCCGGTGGCTATTAAACTTTTATTGATAGTTGGAATATTACTCGTCTTAATTTCTTTGCCATTTAAATAGGCAGGTGCGGCTTTCCAGGCATAAAAGCATTCGTCCAGGTTGATCTCGTAAACTACGCCCAACACTAACTCATCATATTCCTGCAAAGCTATGCTGACTGAATATGTGGGTACGCCATGTATAAAATTGGTGGTACCATCCAGTGGGTCGATGATCCAGTTGTAACGTTCGCCGATATTATTCCGGGTTTTTTCTTCAGTGATGAATCCAGCTTCGGGTAGTATTTTCTCCAGGTTTTTGACGATAATCCCTTCAGCGGTTTTATCCACATAGGATACCATATCGTTCAAACCTTTGTATTCGATCTTATCCGGGTCGAAGCTTTTGCGCTCCTGCCTGATAAAATCTCCGGCTTCTTTTGAAATATCCGTTACCTGCTTGGTTAAATTTTCAAGATGCATGCCTCAATGATAAACTGAACGAAAAGACCTTATGTATAAAATAACTCGCAAAGAATAAACTTAGTATCGCGATGACCCTTGCTACGGGGGGATATAAATCGAATGTTTGTATCATTAATTTCACTAAAGCGAGGTTTGCCATAAAACCAACAACAGCCACAGACATAAAACGAATGAATTGTTTGGATGGTTTTGATTTGGATTCGGTAAATACGAGATAACTGGTTATCAGGAAGTTGACCACTACCCCCATAAAGAATGAAATGGCTAAAGAAAGCGTTGAATTTCGTACCGTGAAGGAAAACACCTGGTAGGTAGGCTGCACCAGTAAATTATGATAAAATATATAGAATGCCGACACATCAACCAAAGCGCCACAACCGGCAGAAAAAACGAACCGGACTATATGATTTTTAGTGAGTTTTTGTAAAGTAGTTTGTTCAGCCATTTGTAGTGGATATGGCTTTTTTGCTGCTTTTCAACCCTATCATAATCAAAGCCGCGCCGCCAATAAACATGCCTATAGAAATTAATTCGGCTTGGGTAAACGAAATACCGGCTACACTATATTTGGTATTTACTCTTATCAGTTCAATTAAAAACCGTTCTGTACCGGCCAGTATCATATAGATCCCAAACATCACTCCGGGCGCTTTTATCTTATTCCTGATACTCCACAAAAAGAAAAATAGAAGCAGGCAAATAATTGTTTCATAAAATGATGTTGGGAATACAGGATTTTCCAAAGCATGACAAAACTTACATGTTTCAACCCATTTACCATTGATAAATGCCATTTTAGAGTAGCCATTTAAAACTATGCCTGTATCATTCACATTATGCGGAAACTTAAATGCCCACATCCAATCAGGTGCCCAGCTTAACCAATGAGGCTTTGGTGCCAGGTTATCAACACCCCAATCACCATCACCAGACATCTGGCAGCCAATACGGCCTACCGCATAGGCTAACATCATCCCCGGGCCGCCAATATCAAGCATCGTAAAAGGCTTAATTCCGTGTTTATTGGCGATATATAATACGGCTGCTCCTCCGCAAATCAATCCTCCGTAAAAAGTCAATCCATAAAAACCAACCAGCATCCCAACGGGGTCATTCAAAAATTGTCCCCAGTTCTCCAATGCGTTAAATATTTTCGCCCCGGCAAAACCAAATATGGCTGACCAAAGCAGAATACTACCCATTAACTCGTGGGTATGTACCAATACTTGTTTTGTTACAGGCTTGGGTAGTTGCTGCTTTTTCTTTTCGGTGTAAGCCCAATAAGCAAAAATGACTGCGCCAACGATACCGCCCAACCAGTTACCGCGAAGTGACAGGATGAAGCCCTGCGTATCATCCAGTAATTGGTGATAGTTTATGGCCGAGTCCACCAGTTTGTAGCCTAATATAAAGCCAAATAGTCCGTTTAAGACCATTTCCTCGATTGAGGCGGGTGAGCCAATAGTTACAGTTTTTTCAAAAGGATGAATATAACCCAGTTTTTCCTTCCGTTTAAATTCCTGGGTGAAGGCCCAATAAGCTGCTAAAAAGGCAAAGGCTACAAAGAAACCAAAGGTTTGTATCGGTAGCGGAATATTAAGGCCGGTGAAGTATTGGATAAGAGAACTCAGGGTAGGAAACATAGATGTTAATTTGAAGCGAATATAAAATTAATGAACCAATATTTCTTCGGCCTCGGTAATCTCCACATCACCATCAGGTGAAATATTTGTTAAGTGAACAGACTTTAGCTCGTTTACCAGCACCGGGTCGTATTTGGCTTTCACTTTCACGTAGTTACGTGTAAACCCATGCATATAGCCCTCTTTGATATCGCCCTCGAATAATACAACGCCTGTTTTATTTAGCTGGGTCTCATAAAAGGCCCTGCGTTTTTTATCTGACAAAATATGCAGCATTTTACTGCGTTCGGCACGGGTGGAACCGGGAACCGGGTTAGGCATCTCTGCAGCTAAAGTATTTTCCCTTTCCGAATAGGTGAACACATGCAGGTACGAAACGTTCAGTTCATTCAGAAAATTGTAGGTATCGATAAAATCCTCACGGGTTTCGCCGGGGAAGCCTACGATAACATCCACTCCGATACAGCAATCAGGCATCAGTTCTTTTATCTTAGCAACCCGGTCTGTATATAATTCGCGTTTGTAGCGGCGGCGCATCAGGCCCAGTATTTTATTGGAACCTGATTGCAGTGGGATATGAAAATGAGGCACAAAACGTTTGGAGGTGGCCACAAACTCAATGATCTCGTCTGTAAGCAGGTTTGGTTCGATAGATGATATCCGTATCCGGTCTATCCCTTCTACTTCATCCAGCGCCTTTACCAGGTCGAAAAACTTGTCTTCGCGTTGACCATCCCGGATACCAAAATCACCAAGGTTAACACCGGTCAGCACAATTTCTTTCACGCCTGATGCAGCGATCTGCCGTGCCTGTTCCAATACATTGGCGATGGTATCGCTCCTGCTGGCTCCGCGGGCAAGCGGAATAGTACAAAAGGTGCAGGAGTAATCACAGCCATCCTGTACTTTTAAAAAAGTACGGGTACGGTCGCCAAACGAATATGAGGACACAAACTGGTTAGCTTCGGATACAGGTTGATTATAAATTAAAGCTTTGGGGTTCTTAGTCAGATCGGTAATATAATCTACCAACTGAAATTTTTCTGCCGCGCCCAAAACCATATCTACGCCGGGTATTTCGGCTATTTCTTTTGGCTTTAATTGCGCATAGCAGCCTACGATGGTGATGTATGCATTGGGAGATATTTTGAGTGCTTCCTTAACTATCTTTTTACACTTTTTATCGGCATTTTCGGTAACCGAACAAGTGTTAATCACATATACATCAGGCGTGTCGGTAAAATCAACCGTATCAAAACCAGCCTTGTTGAACAGACGGCCAATGGTTGATGTTTCCGAATAGTTGAGCTTGCAACCTAATGTATAAAAAGCGACTTTCTTATTCATTTTGAAGGTGCAAATCTACGATTTTTGTTTGAAGGTTGAAACGTTGTAAGGTTGGAATGTTGGCTGTACTGTTGGGGCGGCTGTAATTATAGAAAATTTAACCTTACAACTTTTCAACCTTACAACATTCCAACTACTCCTCATTCCACCGATAACTCTCATGCTCCAGCCCAATCAAATCGATGATCCTGTTTACCACCGTCATAGCCACCTCTTCAATGGTTTTTGGTTTGCTATAAAAGGATGGTACGGCCGGGCAAATGATACCGCCGGCTTCGGTTACCGTTTGCATGTTGCGGATATGGATCAGGTTCAGCGGGGTATCCCGTGCCACAAGGATCAGTTTCCGGCGTTCTTTTAAAATTACATCTGCTGCACGGGTGATCAGGTCGTCTGATATTCCGGCGGCTATACGGCCTAAGGTACCCATAGAGCAGGGTACGATCACCATGGTATCAAACCTGGCCGAGCCCGATGCAAAGGGGGCCATAAAGTCGTTTTTGGAATAAATTTTATAGGGAAGATTATTGTAATCCGTATTATCCAATTCGAATTGCCACACTTGTTTGGCATTGTCAGACATCACTACAGCTACTTCGCTGATCTGTCCACTCAACTGCTGTAATTTCTCCAATAATAGCCTGGCATATATGGAACCGCTGGCACCTGTAATAGCAATTACGATCTTTTTTTTCGTCATCATCACATCAACAAAGCTAACGGATAAAAGTTATGGGCAAAAAAAAGGATCGAGTACAAGTACCCGACCCTACATCTACCTATGAAAAACATGCCCTATGAGAGGGCAATACAAATGTATAAATATTTTTCAATTTTTAAACAATTTTTTAATATTTTTTTAATCAACATTCTGGTAGTTTTTCTCGATCAAAATCTGGATAATTCCATCAACCAGCCCTACGCTGGGCACATACATGTTTTTCATATTGGCCCATTTCATCACCGAAATATAGATCTCGCAAGCCGGAATAATCACATCCGCCCTATCCTGGTTGATGCCCAAAACATTGATACGGTCCTTCAACGAAAATGAATTTAAATAACTGTACAGTGACTTCAGTTTAATGAAAGATAAGGGTGCACCGTTCTTTTCCTCCGATAGCCTGTACAATTTATTAATATTGCCGCCGGTTCCGATACCGCTGATCACCTTAAACTGGCGCGTATGTTCGCGTACAAATTCCCTCATTTCGTTCCAGGTTTCTTCCTTATCCTGGTTATCCAAAATACGTATCGTGCCGATGTTAAAGGATCTGGAAGCCAGTAACTTCCCTTCTGAAAACAGGGACAATTCCGTACTGCCACCACCCACATCAATATAGAGGTAAGTTTTGCTTTTATCGATGCTTTGCTCGGCATGATTGGAGTAAATGATCTTCGCCTCTTTTTGCCCGGCAATAATTTCGAGATCGATATCCGCTGTTTCTTTGATGGTGTGCACTATATCCGGGCCGTTCTTTGCCTCGCGCATGGCCGAAGTTGCATAAGCGATATAATCAGTTACTTTATAAACATCAATCAGGTTGCGGAAGGCGGTCATGGTTTTCACCAGGTCGGTTGCTTTCCTGTCAGAAATATGCTGCTGTAAAAATGCATCATCCCCCAAACGGAGCGGAACCCTTATCAGCGTATTCTTTTTAAACGAAACCGATCCGTTGTTTTCAATCAGATCAGCTATAAGCAGCCTTACGGCGTTCGAACCTATATCTATTGCGGCGTATCTCAACGTATTTAATTTTTATTTTTCAGGTAATTGTAAATCTCTATTTGTGCCCGGTGAGGAGTGTCACTACTGGTTTTGTGGTACTTGTTGCTGTTGTGGCTGTTTATTTCGCGGGCCTTGGTATTGTCTGCCAACTGAATATCGATGATATCCCTGATCTCTTTTTTTAACTCCTTATTATAAATGGGGAAGCCTACTTCTACGCGGTTATCGATATTTCGCGTCATAAAATCGGCCGAGGTAAGATAAAGCAATTCGTCACCCCCGTTGCAATAAATATGCACGCGCGAATGTTCCAGGTATTTATCCACGATGCTGATCACTTCAATATTCTCGCTGTAGCCTTTTACATCCGGGATCAGGCAGCACATGCCCCTTACGATCAATTTAATTTTGACACCAGCATTACTCGCCTGGTACAATTTGGCTATGATCTGCTCATCAGCCAAACTGTTCATTTTAAATATCATATAAGCAGGTTTTCCGGCTTTGGCATTTTTTATTTCTGCATCCATCAGCTTGTAAATAGCAGGACGCGAATCTATTGGCGAAACGATCAAATGCTTCAATCCTTTTGCCAGCATATCCTGCTTTAAGGCCTTAAAAACGGTAACCAGGTCGCCGGTAATGTGTTTATTAGCAGTAAATAAGGTGTGGTCGGCGTATATCTTGGCTGTCTTTTCATTAAAGTTTCCTGTTGAAAGGCACGCATAATTAACTGCTTTGCCTTTCTCAGTACGCGTAACGAGGCATATTTTGGAATGTACCTTATAATTGATCACACCGTAGAGTACATTAACCCCTTCTTCTTCCAGCCTGCTGCTATAGGTAATGTTGTTTTGCTCATCAAACCGGGCACGAAGCTCCACCAGGCAATTTACTTTTTTGCCATTTTTAGCCGCGTTGATCAAAGCATGTATTACGTGCGAATGATCTGCCACCCGGTATAACGCTATGCTGATCTCCTTAACTTTCGGATCGATAGCAGCTTCGCGCAGAAAGTGGATCACATAATCATAAGACTGGTAAGGCGTACTCAACAAATAGTCCCTTTTGCCTATCATTTCCATCAAACTCTTACCAAACGACAATCCCTCGATCGGCAAAGGCGGATAAGACGCGTACTCCAATTCGGGACGGCCTACATTTGGAAAAGCAATAAAGTTCTTAAAATTCAAATATCGGTTGCCCGGTATAAGGCTTTCGGCATGCATCCCCATTCTTTTTACCAGATAGCCCACCATATCCAGCGGCATCTCGGTATCGTATAACAAACGCATTGGCTTGCCTCTTTTTCGTTTTTGCAGGCTTTTTGATAATGCATCGATAAACTTTTCGCTTACTTCCTTATCCAGGTCAAGCTCGGCATCACGGGTAAGTTGTATCGAGTAAGCTTCTATATTATCATGGTCAAAAATGAAAAATATATCCTCCAGCGAATACCTGATAATATCATCAAGCAAAATGATGAACTTCAGGTTATTGGTTTCGGGCAGCACCACGAATCTTGATAAACTATCGCGTATTTCGATCAGCGCATAGCGCGATTTTTGATTTTTAGTGAGTTTTACAAAAAAATAAACACCCCTGTCGCGCAGTTCGGGGAAGGGCAGTGCATCATCCAGCATAATCGGCACCAGGGTGGCCAGTAAACGCTCCCTGAAATAATTTTTGACAAAGGCGCCACGGGTTACGTTCAGCTGCTTATCATTCAGGATAAATATCTTTTCTTCGGCAAGCTGCTTAACAATGATATTCTCATACAGGTTATTAAACTTGCGCTCCTGCCTTACAACGATGTTTTTTATCTGGTTGAGTATCTTTTTGGGATTATAACCTAATATTTCTTTGGCTTTTTCATTAAGATTGGATAGGCGGCTAAGTGTAGCCACCCTTACCCGGTAAAACTCATCCAGGTTGGACGAAAATATGGCCAGGAAACGTATCCTGTCAATCAGGGGGACGGTAGGGTCAGAAGCTTCCTGCAAAACCCTGTCATTAAAGTATAACCAGCTGATTTCCCTATTGATTAAAGGTATCCGTTTAATATCCATATAAATACGGCTTGCTAAGCCTTGCGTACAAAGCTGCTTATTTATTTGTTAAGTTAATATTAACTAAACTTTAAATAGTGTGTTTTGTGCTTAACATTTTAACACAAAAAATATAGTACGCAGAATTAATTCAGTAAGTTTATCATCCTAACCTAAATCAACATACTTTTGTACCTGTAAAACCAACCCATTATGCCAACATTTGATATCGTAAGCAAGATAGACGGGCAAACGCTCGATAATGCCCTGAACATCGCTAAAAAGGAAATATTGAACCGTTACGATTTTAATGATTCGAAAAGCACCATCGACCTGGACAAAAAAACCAATGTGATCACTATTGTCACCGAAAATGATATGCGCCTTAAAGCCATTAGGGATTCTATCATCAGCCGCATGGTGAAGCAAAATCTTGACCCCAGCGCATTGGATGATGGTAAGGAGCAATATGCATCAGGCAATATGATCCGCAAAGAGATCAAGATCAAAGAAGGCGTGGATAAGGCGACCGCTTCAAAAATTGTGAAGAAGATAAAAGACAGCGGCCTAAAGGTGCAGGCATCTATTATGGACGACCAGGTGCGCGTGCAGGGAAAGAAGATAGATGATCTGCAGGATGTGATCAGTTTATGCCGGAAAGAGGATTTCGGGCAGCCTTTGCAGTATATTAATATGAGGGCGTAGGGTGATTGCGGATTTTTCGCCTTTGTTTGCTTTTTTAAGGCGCTAAAGAGGGCTTCGCCGTTTCGGAAGGTGGAATACGGATTGCAAAAGCCAGATTAACCTACAGTCTAATTTTCTTTTTGCTTAAGCATAAACCCGTAGGTTGGTACTGCATTTTTACTATTAGGTATTTGATTATAAGCCTTAAAGAAAACGTATTTCTTGTTTTTATCTATTCCCGGAAACACCTCTCCTATCACCTTTTTAATTTCTTCATTTTCCACTTTTAATGCTGTGGTATCTTTCAATGGAACGGTGGTCAGATATTTTACGGATGGAAAAATACCTTCTTTCAATACAACAGGCTCTACGCTAAATATTTGTGGTGATGTGCTTACCTGGGTGATGTTCATGGGTAAAGGGAACTTAGCCTTACCCTCTTCTGAAAGTTTTTGATTAAACGCCATCATTTCATCTAGTTTAAAATAAACAAATGCTTTGTTTGCGGGCAAGGATGTTTCTTGTGCCAGAAGGATATAGATTTTTGCATCCATTAAATCACCCTGGTTAAAATACTCCTTTGATTGTTTGTACAAATCGACTGAATTTTTACCAAATATCTTATATGGACCCATCCGGAGAGCATTGAGTTTCCAATTTTCACCATATTTGCCATAAATGCAAGTAAATAAAAACTGCCTGATTGGCCCCTTATATACAATCAGCGATATATATGTTTCTTTAGTTACAATGGGATAATTGATTTTGTAATCGTTATCTTCCGACATGCTTTTAAAAACTGTGGCACTTCCACCGGTTCCCGAACTTTTTACAAAGTATTCATCAAGCAGATCATAACTTAAGCCCGTGATCAATGGATGTACCTGGTCCATAAAGCCCGGTATCGAATTGCCCGTGATCTTCTTTAACGTGTCAGAAAACAGGGAAATCAATTTTTGAGTATTCCCTTGATTAAAAGAAGCAATTACCTCATCATCCAATAACTTGATCTGATTTTTTGATTTGAAATCAATATGATCATTCCAATAAGTTAATTGGGTTGAAACATTTACTTGTGCTAAGCACTGAGTGGTAAGCATTGAGCAAATTAACCATGTGAATAAAACTATTTTCATGTTTGATAAGGTAATCGTCGGTATGAACTTTGGTAAATATACACTAAACAAAAAAGCCTCCCAATATTCCGGGAGGCTTTTCATCAAACTAAACCAACAACTTATTATGAAAACATTCTTCATGATCCGGAACGGGTTGTTGCCATTCCGGGATCGAATATCCTCCGGGGCCTCAGGTTTAAAACTCACACAATCCAATTCACAAACCCTCGGCACCCGGATAAATTATTTTACAGCTATTTCTCTTGATTGAAATTTAGCTTCTTCTTTTTTAGCAACGTTCAATTTTAATACGCCGTCAGTATATTCGGCATCGATCTTGGCATAATCAGCAGTTTCAGGTAAGGTAAAAGACCTTACGAATGAATTGTAGCTGTATTCGCGTTTGCTGTATTTCTTGCTTTCGTCAATATTTTCTATCTTCTTTTCAGCAGAAACGCTTAATACGTTTTTGTCTAAACTGATCTTAAAATCTTCTTTCTTCAAGCCGGGTACAGCCAATTCAATATGGAATTCGTTTTCAGTTTCGGCAATATTCACAGCAGGTATCTTATTGATGAACCTATCGTTTAAACGTGAATCATTGATCAATGAATCAAACACATCGCTGAACCATGGATTAACCACATTTTTTTGTCCGTTGTTAAATTTTGCTAATGTCATTTTTATATCCTCCAGAGTTATTTGTTTTGTTAATTGTTAACTTCGTCAGTAGTTAATCAACTGTTATACCAACGGTTGTTTTGTTGATATTTGCGGACATTATGTCGGTAAATAATTTTTTATACAGACAAACTGGCGCAAAATGGCTGAAAATATAGCAAATTACAAGTTCAGGACCCCCATTCCTATCCGTTTTTCGGACCTCGATTACTATGGACATGTGAATAACGCGATCTATTTAACCTACTTTGAAATAGCACGCTCAAACTACTGGAGAGAAGTGGTAAAGTGGGACTGGAACCACAACGGGATCATACTGGCCCGGTCGGAAGTGGTTTATTTAAAGCCCATTACCCGCGATGACGAGATCGCCTGTTATGTGCGCACTACGCGGATAGGCAACAGCAGTTTTGATGTGATGCATGTATTGGTAAAAGTTACCCCGGATGGCGAAGAGATATGCACGACGGGTAAAACGGTATGCATCAGCTATGATTACAACGTGAATAAATCGGTAAAGATTCCGACTGAACAGCGTTCAAGAATGATCGAGTATGATGAGCCGGGGATGATCTTGAATACGAATTAACCTCACCTAAATCCTCTCCAAAGGAGAGGACTTTGAAAAAACTTCTTGAGCTTTTATAGCTCCCTCTCCTTTAGAGATGAGGCTTAAAAAGATTTGATCTCTGGCATAGTCAGGAGTTTTTTTATCCAGTTTGGTAATATCTTTTTTATTCCCGCTTACAAAAATAACCACATGCAGGCACCCTTCACGCTTATTGACAAGTCTTCTCTGCAGTTCAAGTTTATGTTTGCGGATGATATCTTCAAGCGATAACAGGTCATCAAAATTGGTGCTATTAAATACTACGACCAGTAGCTTTTCGTGGTGCAGTTTATCCAAATAGACTTCAAACAGGTGAAATAATATCAACACCAGTATGGTAAGCACCGTCGCGATTATTCCCAGCATGTAATTGCCTGAACCGATTGCCATACCAATAGCTGCGGATGTCCATATAACAGCGGCTGTTGTAAGCCCGTTAACCGATATATTATCTTTAAAAATAACCCCGGCGCCAATAAAACCTATACCTGTTACAATATTAATGTTGACACCCTGCCCGGCGCGCTGAGCAAGCATAGTAAATATGGTTGAACCCAGGCATATCAATATTATGGTGCGAAACCCGGCTGTTTTGTTTTTATACTGCCGCTCAAAACCAAGCAAAGCACCACAAAATATGGCTATACCAACCTTGATAAGGTCATGCGGAGCAATGCTGAATTCTAAAGGCACGTGGTTAATTATTGAATTAGTGAGTTATTGATTTTTTAGTCTGCACAGTCATCCTGTTAATCCTTAAAATCTTATGATCGTGTCAAAATATCTTTCCCGGGTTTAATATCCCATTTTTATCAAATACATTCTTGATCCCACGCCAAAGCTCAAAATGAACATTTGAATATTTAATAGACATAAAGTCCTTTTGAACCAAACCTATCCCGTGTTCACCAGAGATGGTTCCGCCTAAAGATACGGTTAGTTCAAATATCTCGCGAATACCATCTTTCAGTTTGTTGTTCCAGTCTTCGTCACTCATATTGCCTTTGATGATATTGACATGCAGGTTACCATCACCAGCGTGGCCATAACAAATCGACTCAAAACCATATTTGCTGCCTGCGTCCTTTATTCCTTTGATCAATTGCGGCAATGCGGCACGAGGAACTACTGTATCTTCCTCCTTGTAAATGGTGTTTGATTTTACAGAAACCGCCATCGTGCGCCTTAATCGCCATAGTTCTTCTTTTTGTGCCGATGAATCAGCAAACAAAACTTCTTTGCAGTCAAATTGCTCCAAAACAGTATTGATCTTTTCGCAATCGCTGAAGATCACATCAGGATTAGTGCCGTCCACCTCTATCAGTAAGAAGGCTTGTATATCATCTTTGAGGTCGAAGTTGATATCATCGTATTTGATCACCCACTCCACTCCTTTCCGCTCCATAAATTCCAATGCTGATGGTACAATACCGGCCCTGAAAATGGCCGATACGGCCGCGGATGCGGATTCATTGGTACTGAACGAGGCCATCATTAAAGCATCATGTGTAGGGCGGGGTATCAGCTTAACCACTATTTTGGTAATGATACCTAACGTTCCTTCCGAGCCTATCATCAATTGCGTTAAATTATATCCTGAAGCATATTTTAAGGTATTGGCTCCTGTCCAGATGATCTCGCCGTTGGGTAAAACTACTTCGAGGTTCAGGATATATTCACGGATGGTACCGTATTTTACTACCCTCGGTCCGCCCGAGCCATGCGATACATTACCGCCGATAAAGCAACTGCCCTTACTGGCCGGGTCAACCGGGTAAAGCAGGTTTTTGGCAGCTACCGCATCCATGAATTGCTCGGTGATCACACCCGGTTCAACAGTGGCTTGCAGGTTATGCTCATCAATGTTTAAAATATGGTTAAAACGCTCCATGGCCAACAGCACACCGCCTTTAATGGCTAAGGCTCCGCCGCTCAGGCCTGTGCCGGCCCCTCTTGGTGTAACCGGGATCAGGTGCTCGTTGCAAAGCTTCATCAACTGAGATACTTCCTGCGTCGATTGGGGTTTAACCGCCACTTCGGGGTAGTAACTTAGATCTTCCGTTTCATCGTGACTGTATTTTTGCAGATCATCATGTTGGGTTATTACCGCGTCTTCGCCAACTATAGCCTTTATAGCCGAAAGCAATTCAGCTGTCATCTTATTAAATTCCATTTTCAGCCTTATTATAAGTAATACTAACACCCGAATGTGCCACCCGCCCTGTCATAGGCGGGTTTAATTTTTTAATAGTAACCGTTGCCGTTTCAATAAACGGATACTGTGTTTTTATATCATCAATAATGGCCTGCGCAAGGGTTTCGATCAGCTTTTTAGGTTGCTGCATTTGCTGCTGTGTTAGGGCATACAATTGTTCATAATTTACCGTATTGGCTAAATTATCTTCATTTAAATTGCCAACAGGTATAAAACCAACCGCTATATCTACCAAAAAATTGCAGCCCAGTAATTGTTCTTCCGGGTAAAATCCATGCCGGGAAAAAAACTCAGCGCCATGTAATGCTACAGTTATCATGTTTCAAAAGTAGTTAATTGGTTGATTAAGTTAAGTAGTAAGTTGATTGTGTTGATTAAGTTAGATTGAGTTGATTAGGTTAGAATGTATATTGGTACTTACAACTTAAACTCAATCTAACTTAATCAACTATTCAACCCAATCAACCTAAAAATCCTATCTTTGCCCACCAATTAATACAACCATATGGCAAGAACAGACCTTTTTGAATCTCCGGACTATTTTCAGATAGATGAGCTGCTTACTGATGAGCATAAACTGATACGTACCAGTGTAAGGGACTGGGTTAAGAAAGAATTGAGCCCGATCATTGAGGATTATGCCCAAAAAGCAGAATTCCCCAAACAATTATTAAAAGGCTTGGCCGAGATAGGTGCCTTTGGTCCTACCGTGCCAGTTGAATATGGCGGTGCAGGGTTGGATTATATTTCCTATGGTATCATCATGCAGGAAATTGAACGGGGCGATTCAGGTATCAGATCGACTGCATCGGTGCAGGGATCATTGGTGATGTACCCTATTTATGCTTACGGTTCAGAAGAACAAAAGCATAAATATCTACCCAAATTAGCAGCCGGAGAATTGATTGGCTGTTTTGGATTAACAGAACCGGACCACGGATCGAACCCGGGTGGTATGACCACCAATATTAAAGATGCCGGTGACCATTATATACTGAATGGTGCAAAAATGTGGATATCCAACTCCCCTTTCGCAGATATCGCCATCGTTTGGGCTAAAGATGAAGAGGGTAAAATACGCGGCCTAATTGCAGAGCGTGGTATGGAAGGTTTTACCACTCCTGAAACGCATAATAAATGGTCGTTAAGAGCTTCAGCAACAGGCGAATTGGTTTTTGACAATGTAAAAATTCCTAAAGGGAATATTCTGCCCAATGTATCCGGCTTAAAAGGCCCGCTCGGTTGTCTGAACCAGGCCCGTTATGGCATAGCCTGGGGTGCCATTGGTGCAGCTATGGATTGCTATGATACTGCCCTTCGTTATGCTAAAGAACGTGTGCAGTTCGGCAGACCGATAGCAGGTTTCCAGCTACAGCAAAAGAAGCTTGCCGAAATGATAACCGAGATCACCAAAGCTCAGTTGCTGGTATGGCGTTTAGGAACTTTAAAAAATGAGAACAGGGCCACTGCTGCCCAGATATCTATGGGTAAGCGTAATAGTGTAGAAACGGCTATAACCATAGCCCGCGAAGCCAGGCAAATACTCGGCGGGATGGGAATTACTGGTGAATATTCCATCATGAGGCACATGATGAACCTGGAATCGGTAATTACTTATGAAGGCACCCATGATATCCATTTACTGATAACCGGTATGGATATTACAGGAGAAAATGCTTTTCAATAGAATCTATAACGTATAATAAAAAAGGGCTCGTTAGTATAACATCGCATTACCTATTTGCGTATAATGCTTACTAATGAGCCCTTTTTTATTGTTTTTAACAAAGAATATATATAATCCCGTCAATAATCGAAAGATTTGGTTACTCTTTCTGCTCCCCTTTATAACCATTTTTAGCGCCTGTAATAAGAAAAATACAGATTCGGGGGAGTACTCCAAAGCCTTTGCGCCGGTGTTTAACGAAACCTCCCGCCTTTTTGATCTTAACAAGCCAAAACAGGCTCTCCATTACCTCGATTCCGCTTTTAGCAGGATAGATGAGCCATACACAAATGATAAATTCAGGTTTTATTCGCTTCATTATGTTTACTGTAAAAAAGTAACATATGATACGAAGCAAGCACTTAAGTATGCTGATAGCATGCTTATGCAAGCGCAAAAAAGTGTTACTACCCAGCAATATGTAATTAATTTTGCAGAGGCAAATTATGCTAAAGGTGATGCTTATTTTGGGTTAAACCAGTTCAACGATGCTTATCAATGTTATTTTCAGGGCTACCTGATCGGTAAAAAATACCTGAATAAAATATCAACATCTGATTATACCTACAGGATGGGTATGATCATGTATAAACAGGCTCATTATACTGTTGCAGTAAACTACTTTAAAGAAAGTTACAGGGAAAGTCTTTTAATTAAGGGGCAGGACAATTTCTCGTTCTTTTATCGTAAGCAGGAATTACTGGATAATATCGGGGAGAGCTATATCCATGGCGATGATATCGACAGCGCCATTACCTATTTTGATAAAGCGCTTAAATATGTAGATGATAACGATACTAAATTTAAAGCGAGAAGCAATATGCTGGAAATTGCCCGTGGTGTTATTTACAATAATAAGGCTGAAGCTTTGATGATATTAGGACATCATAAGCAGGCAGAAGAATTGCTTAAAAAGAGCATTGCCATCAATGTAAAGAAGGGCGGCGATAATGGCGATGCTGAATTAGCTGGAATTAAATTGGGCAAAATATATCTTGCCACGCACAAAAATGATTCCCTGATAAATTTACTGGGTAGCCTGCGCAGGCAATTGGATAGCGTAAAAAATGATGAGGCCGAAGCTGATTGGAACCACCTGATGGGAAGTTATCATCTCCGGAAAAATAACTTGTCGAAAGCCCTGGGGTATATTCAGAAATATAATTCACTTAAGGATTCAACTACCAAAAGATTAAGCTCATTAAAGGAAAGTGATGTTAACCAGCAGCTTGCCAATTTTGAAAAGCAGTATGAAATTGAAAATCTAAACAACAATAATAAATTACAGCGTATATACCTTTATACGGCAATTTTTTGTGCGTTAATGGCAGTTTGCATCGTATTCCTGTTTTGGAGAAACTGGAGAAGATCAAAGCATGATGTGATAACCGTAAAAACGCTGAACGAAGCAATCAATGACCAAAAGATCAGTTTAGAAAAAGCACTTGAAGAAATTAAAAACAGCAGCCGGGAAAAAGACCGCATTTTGCGCACAGTAGCGCATGACCTGCGAAACCCGCTTGGCGGTATTGCCTCTTTAACCAGTATTATGGTTGACGAAGCAGAAGATAACGACCTTAAATACCAGCTAAAAATTATCCAGGATACATCAGCCGATACTTTAGAACTCATCAATGAAATATTGGAGGCTACCAATAATACTTCGACTGGTATGCATAAGCAACTGGTGGAGATCAATTCATTGCTGAATAACAGTGTTGAATTATTACGATTTAAAGCCGCTGAAAAGCATCAGCATATTATTGTGGATGGACTGGATACCGCTGAACAATTGTATATCAACCGCGAAATGATATGGCGCGTTATCAGTAACCTGATCAGCAACGCTATCAAATTCAGCCCTGTGGATGCATCTATTCATATAAAATCAATTCAGCGGGAAAACTATGTTCAGATATCCATCAACGATCATGGAATTGGCATCCCCGATGAAATGAAGGATAAAGTATTCAATATGTTCACTGATGCCAAACGCCCGGGAACCATAGGTGAGAAATCATTCGGGCTTGGCCTTTCTATCTGTAAACAGATCATTGAAAAACATCATGGCAAGATATGGTTTGAGAGCAACCCAAAAAAAGGAACTACATTTTATATCAAATTGTCTAAACCAAAGGGTATGGAATTGATGATAATAGATCCTGAGATGAAAGAACAGGAGATCAATAAATAATCAGGATTTCAGAAAATCAGCATACCACTGCCCTGATGATTTAATAATGCGCTTCTGCGTATCAAAATCTACGTAGATCAAACCAAAACGTGGATGGTACCCTTCGGCCCATTCAAAATTATCAGTCAGCGTCCATACAAAATAACCGCTCACTTTGCATCCCTCCTGCTTCGCTTTCAATACTTGCTGCAAATGAGTTTGCAGGTATTCGGTACGTTTCGGGTCATCCACTTTACCATCGATCAACTCATCCGGGAAGGCGGCGCCGTTTTCAGTGATCAGTATCTTTTTTATCTGCGAATAAGCATTAAATTTTTTCAGGATATGATAAATGGCAGGCGGGTATACCTCCCATCCCATAGCGGTTGTAATTACATTCCTTTCCGTGGCCTTTATTAGGCTGGCATGAATATAGGGAGTGAAAAATGAATATTTCACGATCTCGCGGGTATAGTTCTGTAAGCCGATAAAATCAAAATCAAAATGCATGTTTTGCTCATCGCCCGGCTGATAAAACTTTTCGAGACCCTTTAATACCGGGAGGTCGCTTACAGGATAACCTAAACCCAATATAGGTTCAATAAATAAACGGTTTACCAAAGCATCAGCAACACGGGCTGCTTTCATGTCTCTTTTACCGTCCGAGCGTGGCTCAATATGCGAGCAGGAAAAGGTTGTACCGATCTCCGCGTCGGGTAAAAGGCTGCGCAGCTTTTTAGCACCTGCAACCAGGCTTAAAACAATATGATGTATCGCCGGTAAAAAGTTCTTTAAACCTGTGCGCCCCGGAGCATGTATTCCGAAAAAATAACCCGCACCTGAAAATACGGATGGCTCATTCATGATCATCCAGTGCTTTACCCTGTCGCCAAAATACTTTGCACAAACGGCTGTGTACTCTGTAAACCATTCAATAATGTCCCGGTTGGTCCAGCCGCCTTTATCTTCCAGAGCCTGAGGAAGGTCCCAATGATAGATGGTTACCCAGGGTTCAATGTCCTGCTCAAGACAATAATCAATCACGCGATTATAATGATCTATTCCGGCCTGGTTAATGGCGCCTGTTCCATTCGGCAATATGCGCGCCCATGCTATGGAGAAGCGGAAGTTTGGGATGTTGAGCTGTTTAACCAGGTCGATATCGGCTTTGTAGTTGTTGTAAAAATCACAGGCAACATCAGCCCTGTGTCCACCCAATATTTTACCTTTTTTATTAGTAAATGCATCCCATATGGATTCGCCTTTGCCGTCAGCATCATGAGCGCCTTCTATCTGGAATGCCGCTGTAGAAATGCCCCATTTAAAGTCGTTACCAAAAAGAGAGCTGTTAAGATAGTCCATAGAGCATGATCCACATATTGTCATAATAAGCCATCAAAAAGCCGGTGAGGCTGATCAATAACAGGCAAAAATATGAACCCCAAATTGTACAATATAATTGGATAAAAGAAAAGTAAAACGAAATAGAGCTTAATGAATAAAGGTTGATCTCATACTTTTTAAGATCATCCATTCACGGAAACTCCTGATAAACTTTGCGATGAATTTCATAACAACTGTTTTTTTCGATAGTAAAGGTAATAGCGTAATGTGATGTTACAGTGAGGATTATATTATGTTATTGTTAAAGTTTGTTTCGCAAAAGTTAAAAACCGCATAGTTTAAAAAGCCGTTTTGATGAATAACTATTAAGACTATTTATTGTTTAGTTATTTATTTTTGAAGCATGAAAGATTACTTCATTCGCCTGTTTAATTAGGATCACTACGCCAATAAACTGATACTGGAAACGATCATAAAAGCCAATAGCCCGGAAAAACCGGTTCAGTTAATGGCCCATTTGCTGTCGGTACAACAAATATGGCTGAACCGCTGTAAGGGCGATCCTACTGCCGGCAGTATATTATGGCCCGACTGGAAGGCTGATGCCCTGGCGCAGATCATTGATGAAAATCACCGTAAATGGATAAATTTTCTGGATTACCTTGACCCCGATGATTTTAATAAAATAATTAGCTATAAAACCTTTAAAGGTGACAGCTTTGAGAATAAACTGGTGGACGCGTTGGGGCATGTCATCAATCATGGTACACATCACCGGGCGCAGGCGGGGCAGCAGTTAAGCCTGGCCGGGGTTGAAAATTTGCCCATTACTGATTACATTTTTTATCTCTGGCAGTAATTCAAATATTGCCTGATGTAAATCAGCCCACAAATACCGCACTCTATTACAATATTGTTAATTTTGGAGCGGAAAAAACACTATGCTTATGAAGAACTTTTTTATAATAATTTTAGCTGCTGCAATGCTTGCAGGCTGTAAGGACAATACCAAACAGGAAAAAGACCTTTTGAATGACATATTAAAGGTGCACGATAAAGTAATGATCACCGATGAGGCCCTGATGAAAAATAAGATGCGCCTTGACAGTTTATTAAAACTGCCTGCAAAAGATACCGCTGAAAAAGTGAACCTTAAAGCGATAGATATCAAGCTTATTGCCGCCAGTGAAGCAATGGAAACCTGGATGAATAAATTTCAGCCGGATATGACGGGAAAATCGCATGATGAAATAATGAAATATTATAAAGATCAGAAGAAGGAGATATTGTCTGTTGATTCACAGATGAATGTGGCTATTACAGAATCGAACAAATACTTTTCAAATAAAAAAATAAAATGAAGAAGCTGGCATTAGGATTTTTGGCTGTTGTTTTATGGAGTGCCTGTAAATTTAACGCGGGTGATAAAAATGTTTTGCCTATTTATGGCAACCGCAAACCAATCACAAAAACGGTAGATGGCAAAACCGTAACCGATACAATTTATTCGACCATTGCCAAATTCAAAACGGTAAACCAGTATGGCGATAGCATCAGCAATAAAAGCCTTGACGGGGAAATATATGTGGCCGATTTCTTTTTTACCACCTGCCCTTCCATATGCCCAATTATGCACCGTAATATGCTGAACGTATACAATGCATTTAAAGGAAAGGGTGATATTAAGATCATATCCTATACCATCGACCCTAAACATGACAGTGTGCCTGTATTAAAAAAATATGCGGATAAACTGGGTGTATCGGGTAATACCTGGTGGTTTTTGCAGGGCAAAAAGGAAGAGATATACAAATTGTCTGAAAGTTACCTGGTACGCAAGCCTGAGGAAGATGCTAAAGAGCAATTTATCCATGATGGATCATTTCTGTTGGTTGATAAACAAAAACGCGTCAGGGGCTCTTATGACGGCACTGATCCTAAGCAGGTTGACCAGATGATAGCGGATATTAAGGAATTGCAAACCGAACCCGACCAAATGATCGCCCAATGAAATTAAGGATCATCGGGGCAATTTCGGCCGTTATAATTCTTTTTATTGTTTCGTGCGAGAGCGAGGAAAGCCTTGAATTTAAACGTTATTATTCTACAGGGGCAGTGGTGTACCAAACCCATTGCCAGAACTGCCATGGCGCCAAAGGCGAAGGTTTATCCGACCTGATGCCGCCACTTACTGACACTGCCTATCTTAAAAACAATAAAACTGCGTTAGCCTGCCTGGTAAAATTTGGCTTAAAAGGAAAAATAACCATCAATAGTAAAACTTATGATGATACTATGCCGGTAGTCGAATTGACTAATATGGAAATAGCGCAGGTGCTTACTTATATTGGCAATTCCTTCGGTAATAAACTTAACACAATTGATTTTCAGCAAGTGGAGAATGATTTAGGTAAGTGTAATCAATAATTGAGTTTTTAACCATTCACTCAATCAACTTAATCTAACTTATTCAACTAATACCTATCTTTGTACCGCAAAACGTTCTATCGCTCCCGGCCCTAAACTGGGGGAGGAAAGTCCGGGCAACACAGAGCATCCTGCTTCCTAACGGGAAGGCGCCGACAGCCGGCGACAGCAAGTGCCACAGAAAATAAACCGCCACGATTTATCGGGGTAAGGGTGAAAACGTGAGGTAAGAGCTCACGGCTTTTCCGGGCGACCGGGATCGCGGTAAACCTCAGGAGTTGAAAGACCAAATAGGTCCTGGATCGAAGCTGCTCGCTTTAGTATGCCGTCCGATAATAATCGGTATCGGTTATCACCAGGATGGGTAGGTTGCTTGAACCTGTCAGCAATGGCAGGGCCAGATCAATGATAGAAATTATCCCGGCAACGGAATAAACAGAACCCGGCTTATAGCTTTGCTGCTGGAAAATAACCCCTCTCCTGTAACACGGAAGGGGTTATTTTTTAATTTAAAAAGTGTGTATTATTGTGTATTATTCTATACAAATCTTATAACTTAGCACATTAACATTTCTACCCAATTTTACTGACAAACATGGCTAAAATTTTAATAATTGATGATGAACGGGCGATCCGTAATACCCTGCGAGAGATATTAGAATACGAAGATTACCAGGTTGAAGATGTAGATAATGGCATCGATGGCCTTGAGCTAATAGAAAAAAACGATTACGACCTGATCCTTTGCGATATCAAAATGAACCGGATGGATGGCATGGAAGTGCTGTCTGAAGGGCTTGCCGTTAAACCTGATCTGCCGTTTATCATGATATCAGGTCATGGAACGGTTGAAACCGCGGTTGAAGCAAGCAAAAAGGGCGCGTTCGACTTTATTTCAAAACCACCCGATCTGAACCGCCTGCTGATCACGGTTCGCAATGCCTTAGACAGGGGAAGTTTGGTTACTGAGGCTAAAGTATTAAAACGCAAGGTTTCAAAAGTGCGCCCTATCCTGGGCAACTCACAGCCCATCATAAAAATAAAGGAAACTATTGAACGTGTGGCCCCTACCGATGCCCGTGTACTGATAACCGGTGCCAACGGAAGCGGAAAAGAACTGGTAGCACGCTGGCTGCACGAAAAATCAAACCGCTCCAATGCGCCTTTGATCGAAGTGAACTGCGCGGCTATTCCTTCTGAATTAATAGAAAGCGAGTTATTCGGTCACGAAAAAGGCTCCTTTACCTCCGCGGTAAAACAACGTATAGGCAAATTTGAATCTGCCAGCGGCGGCACGCTTTTTTTGGATGAGATCGGCGACATGAGCCAATCGGCACAGGCAAAAGTATTGCGTGCACTGCAGGAAAATAAAATAACCCGCGTAGGCGGCGAAAAAGAAATTGAGGTTGATGTACGTGTAGTAGCCGCAACCAACAAGGATTTGCTGAAAGAAATTGAAGCCGGTAATTTCCGTATGGACCTTTACCATCGCCTGAGCGTTATTTTGATACACGTACCACCTCTTTCTGAACGCAAGGACGATATTGGCCTGCTTACACAAAACTTTTTGGATGAGATATGCAACGACTATGGCATGCCGCCTAAAAAGATATCCGAGGCAGCTCTTGACGCACTGAAAGCACTACCGTGGACAGGCAACATACGCGAACTAAGGAACATGGTTGAGCGCCTGATCATATTAAGTGATAAGGTGATCACTGATGGCGATGTAAAGGCTTTTGCCAATCCATCGGCCCCTGCCCCATCTTCAAATGGCTCGGCGGCGCCGGAAACAGATTTCGATCAGTTTACCAACTTCCAGGAGTATAAGGATTTTGCCGAACGCGAGTACATCAAATTCAAACTGGAAAAAAACAACTGGAACGTATCCAAAACCGCGGATGATATTGATATTCAGCGCAGTCACCTTTATAGTAAGATAGAAAAGTTCGGTTTGAAGCGCGGCGAATAAGTCTATTATGCTGATTTCCTATTATTTAAGTGTTCTATTTTTAAAGTGGAACACTATGGAACACCACAATAGTTAAAAAATTTAACTATGAATGTGCTGACAAACTCGCGTCAGTAACTTATCCAAACCCTTTCCGTAAATTTGTATATGTCCCCGTTGCCTGTGTCCTCACAGACAACTATTAGACCTACATGTCGTCATTAAACAAGCCGACCGACATTCCATCAGAACATTATTTGTGAAAATGATTAAAATTGTACTTTGACATCTTAAATAATATCTATTGATCATTTAAAATTCCGCCCTTTATGAAAAACATCCCTGGTATCAGGGACCGGCGAGGTGGTTTCATCCGCACGCGATAAGGTGAGCACAGGCAGGTCTTCGGTTTGTGAGGTAGTAAGCCCCCGCAATAATGCTGAAAGGTTAAAACACCGGTTTACAATAACATGGATCACTTTTCCTTCTATCTGTAGCTTTCCTTCCACCATAAGCAAGCGTGCCTGCAGTATCTCTTTGCGGTATTTATCAAACATTTTCTCCCAAACCACCAGGTTGGAAAATCCTGTTTCATCTTCAATGGTGATAAACAGGATACCTTTGGCGGTACCGGGCCGCTGCCTTACTGTGACCAGACCAGCCACCTTAATTGTATCTCCATCTTTTCTGTTTGCTAATTCGCTGGTGGCCGTTACGTGGAGCAGGTTTAATTTTTCGCGTACAAAACTCACCGGATGTGCTTTTAAGGATAAACCCGTAGCAGCATAATCCTGTACCACGTGCTCTGCCTGCGTCATTAACGGTAATGTAATTTGCGCTTCCATAGTGCTTTCAGATGGCTGACCGGCAAACAACCCGATAGGTTTGTCGCTTAGCGCCGGTACTTCCCATAAGGCCTCGCGGCGGTCAAGGTTCAGCGAGCGGAAAGCATCAGCATCGGTCAATTTTTCAATGGCACCTTGCGGTACCCCGGCATTGCTTAATTGGCTGATACTGGTATAGCCGGCACCTCGCCCTGCTATTAAAGCCTGCATATCCTCCTCGTTCAATCCTTTCACCTGTCTGAAACCTAATCGAAGCGCGCAGTATTTGCCTTCTTTCTCTTCCAGTGTATTGTCCCAAAGGGAATGATTAATATCCACAGGCCTCATCACTACGCCATGCTTTTCAGCATCGATCACGATCTGGGCGGGCTGGTAAAAACCCATTGGCTGGCTGTTCAATAACGCCGCGGCAAAAACATCTGGATAATGGCATTTAAGCCAGCAGGATATATACACCAAATGAGCAAAACTGGTAGCATGACTTTCCGGGAAACCATAACTGCCAAAACCTTCCAATTGCTTAAATATCCGCCCCGCAAATTCCTCATCATAACCTTTAGCCACCATACCATCAACCAGTTTTTTCCGGTGCTGGCTTACCTGCCCTTTAGCCTTAAAGGTAGCCATACTGCGCCGCAATTGATCTGCCTCCGCTGGTGTAAAGCCAGCTGCTACAATCGCTATTTCCATAGCCTGTTCCTGGAATAAGGGTACGCCTAATGTTCGGCCCAAGATTTTTTTTAATTCTTCAGAAGGATATACAATAGGGTCTATACCATCCCGTCTCCGCAAGTACGGGTGCACCATATCTCCTTGTATAGGCCCTGGGCGTACAATGGCGACTTCAATAACGAGGTCGTAAAATTTCCTCGGTTTTAAACGCGGCAGCATAGACATCTGCGCACGGCTCTCGATCTGGAAAACCCCCAAAGTATCGGCCTCGCAGATCATATCATAAACCACCGGGTCATCCTGAGGAACATTTTCAAGCGTTAAATGAAGTCCATGGTGTTCTTTAGCCAGATCAAACGCTTTGCGGATACAGGTGAGCATACCCAGCCCCAACACATCCACTTTCAAAATACCCAGGTCTTCCAGGTCATCTTTGTTCCATTCCAACTGCGTACGGTCTTCCATCCGGGCATTCATCACCGGGCAGAGATCCGAAAGCTTGCATTGAGTGATCACGAAACCACCGGTATGTTGCCCCAGCTGCCGCGGGAAACCCATCATCTGTTCGGTTAATTCCAGCACCTTGTGCAAGTGCGGGTTATCGGGGTTTAATCCCTGCGCAATTATTCGTTCCCGGTCAAACGCTTCTTCCGAAAAATCCCAGATAGCACCTGAAAGCCGTTTGATCGTATCCTCAGATAGGCCCATTGCTTTACCTACATCGCGTATAGCACCTTTATGCCGCTCTTGCGTTACGGTAGCTACAATAGCCGCATGCTCACGGCCATAAGTTTGGTATATCCACTGGATGATCTCTTCGCGGCGTTCGTGCTCAAAGTCAACGTCCACATCGGGCCATTCATCCCGTGCATCAGACATGAACCTTGAAAAAAGCATCTGCGATTTAGTAGGATTTACCGGTGTGATTCCCAAACAGAAACATACCGTACAATTGGCGGCCGAACCCCGCCCCTGGTGCAAAATACCCAGCTCAGTTGCCTTATTGGTATATTCATATATCCTCAGGAAATAGGGTGCCAGTTTGCGGCGGGAAAAAAAAGCCAGTTCGAATTTAATTTGTTTAATGATCTTGGGCGTAATACTTTCGCCCAGCATCTTTTTGGCGCCTGCCCAGGTATATTCGGCCAGGTGTTCATCTGCCGTGCGGCCATCAGGGCTCACCCATTCGGGTTCAAGGTATTTCAAAGTATCCAGCGAAAACCGGCAGGCATCAGCTATTTCCTGTGTACGATCGATCGCCTCAGGATATTCACGAAATAAACGCTCCAATTCATCAACCGGCTTCAGGTATCTTTCTGCATTGGCATACAGGCGAAACCCGGCAGTACTGATCGTGCATTTTTCGCGCACGCAGGTTTGCACATCCTGCAGTTCCCTCCGTTCCGATTCATGGTAATACACATCATTGGTGGCTACCATCGGAACGCCAAGTTTTGATAACCGGTAAAATCGTTTATCATCATCCCCGTTGTAGGAACGGGTCGCTGCCAAATAAAGGTTAGTACTAAAAAAGGTTTTATATTCTTTTAAAGCAGCTTTAAAAGAATCATCAAAATCAAAACTGGCATTAAGCGCGGCCGGTGGTATAGTTATAAATTTGATGCCTTCAGCGTGTTCAAATACATCTTGCTTATATAGTTCACATTTGCCTTTTTCTGTGCGCAGATTTCCTTTGCTAAGCAATGCGCACAATCGCCCCCAGGCCGTTATATCGGTTGGATAGGCCAGTAAGCCCGGGCCATCCACTAATTCAAGCCGGCAGGCAGGAATAAGCGAAATATCCTTCTCATTAGCCTTTGCAGTTTTATGCGCCCGCACTACGCCGGCCACGCTATTACAGTCGGTAATAGCGATCTTATTGTATCCTAATTCAACTGCACGCAATACCAATTCCTCAGGGTGCGATCCGCCCCGCATAAAGGTAAAGTTGCTGGTAACCTGTAATTCCGCGTATTTCATATTCTTTTAAGCAAAAAAAC
>DATHKT010000008.1:0-54602 GCA_035489035.1 Mucilaginibacter sp. | reverse complement strand
CATCAAACACCCCACCGGCACAAAAAAAAGATGGATGCTCGAATTTTTCGACCAAACCATCGATGATATAACGGCTTATTTGCCTACAGAGAACGCTCAATATAAAGTTGAAAAATATGGCGCCCTGCATAAGTTCACAGACCGGCAGTTTCACCATAAAAACTTTGGTATCGACCTGGACATTTATCCCGGCAAAGAGTATACCTATTATTTCCGGGTAAAATCCCACCAAACAGCAGATGTCATTATTGTACTGCGCTCGGTAAAATGGTTCATTCAATACGCCCTGAACGAGTACCTGCTTTTCGGTGTGTTTTATGGGATGATACTGGTTTTTGCCTTTTATAATCTCCTGATGTTTGTCGCCGTCAGGCAAAGGCAATACCTGTATTATATTTTATATAACCTCAGCGTAGGCTTTTATGAGCTTTGTAACGATGGCATAGGCTACCAGTATCTCTGGCCAAATTCGCCCGGCTGGAATGAGTATGCTTATGGCGTAGCGCTCTGCTGTGTAAGCGTGTTTGCCTTAATGTTTACCGATAAGCTGTTATTTGTAAAGGCAAAAGCACCTGTGCTGCATAAGCTGATCCATATTACTATAGGCGCCCGGATCGCTTTTTTCTTTGCCTGTTTCTTTTTTTACAGGCATGGGTTCAATTATAAATTTTTGGAATTCATCCCCTTATGCATTGCCTTTTACACCGGCCTCTATATTTTCTGGAAGGGATACCGGCCTGCCCGGTTCTTCGTATTGGGCTATAGTTTCCTGTTTTCGGGCTTTATTATGAAGCTGCTGATCACTATAGGGCAGATCAACCTGGGCGCCGCGAGTTATTATAGCCTTAGTATCTGTTTTATTTTTGAAATGATATTCCTGGCTCTTGCTTTAGGTGATAAAGTGCGGGTTTTAAAAAGACAAAAAGACAAGGCTCAGCGCGAGATCATCAGGCAGTTAAGAGATACCCAAAAGCTTAAGGAATCTATCAATGCCCGGTTGGAAGAACAGGTGCAGGAGCGTACCCACGAGGTGATTGAGAAGGCCCATATCATCGAGAAGCAAAATGAGGATTTGAACCGGGTTAACGAGCTGTTGCAGGAGCAGGCGGCCGATATATTGCGGATGAACCTGTTGCTTGAAAAAGATAACCAGGAGCTGCAAACCAGTTTTGAAAAGGTTTCCCGCGACCGGATCATGTCGGCAGGGGTTGATTTTGAGGAATTTAGCAGGATATACCCTGACCCCGATAGCTGTTATCAGTTTTTAGCTCAACTTAAATGGGCAAATGGGTATAAATGCCAAAAATGCGGTCACGGTCATTTCTTCCACGGGCACCTGCATTACAGCAGGCGTTGCGGCAGATGCAGCTATGAGGAGTCGGTTACCGCCTATACTATATTTCAGAATACGCGTATCCCTATCACCAAGGCTTTTTATATGATATTCCTGGTTTATTCAACCAACGGAAAAATATCATCGCACAAATTATCCGGGATATTAACCATACGTCAGGGCACTTGCTGGGCCTACAGCAACCGCATTAAAAGGCTCTTATCCGATCGTAAAAATGGGCTCAAAAACGGCAACCATGATGGCTGGAGTAAATTAGTGCTGGATAATCATGCCGAATAACCGTTTAATTTTGAATTAACAAAATTATAACATGCTGAGTATCAATTTTAATTAAAAGGTATTTATCCGTATCAGCATCCACTTGTTTTTTTGGCTTTTTTGATTCTTTCCTATTAATAATCAAGTGATTATACGCTCCTGCTATTACGGTATCAAACCGTATCAGTTTGTTTGTAAGTAACTATATATCAGTTATTTAGACAAAAAAATGACAATATTTTTCTTCGTTTTGTTTGGTAATGCACCTAACTTTACCTCATCAATGAACATGCACTGAGCATGAAACCGATTTTATAACCTATAAGAAAAACGTATGAAAAAAAAACTGACTTTATTTGTAGTCATCTTGTTAACCTGTTGTGCTTTTGCCTATGCACAAACAAGCACGGTTAACGGAATTGTAAAAGATGACCAGGGGTTAACTTTGCCCGGAGTGACCGTTACGGTGAAAGGCACCAGTAACGCTGTTGTAACAGATGTAAATGGAAAATATTCGATCAGTGTCCCCGGTACCGGAACATTGGTTTTCTCATTTATTGGTTTCACCAGCCAGGAGCAGGCCGTTAATAACCAAACGGAGATCAATGTATCATTGGTTGCATCCAATAAGCAACTGAATGAAGTGGTAGTAGTAGGTTATGGTTCCCAACGGAAAAAGGATATTACATCTGCTATAGCCACAGTAAGCACGAAGGATGTAAGCGCAAGGCCTATTGTTAACACTTCTGAAGTGCTTGACGGCAAGGCCGCGGGTGTGCAGGTGTTTAACGCGTCCGGTGCGCCGGGTGGCGGGAATTTTAGTGTAAGGATACGCGGTGCATCGTCACCAAACGGCTCCGAACCGCTTTATGTGGTTGATGGTGTGGTGGTGAACAATACCCAAAGCATCGACCCGAATAACATTGAATCGATAAGTGTTTTGAAAGACGCATCAGCCGCCGGAATTTACGGTTCATTGGGCGCTACAAATGGTGTGGTATTGATCACCACCAAAAAAGGCGTCAAAGGGCAAACCAAGGTTGAAGTGAATATGTACACCGGCAAACAGCAGATCATCAAAAAATTGGATATGCTGAATTCCCAGCAGTACAAAGACTTGCTGACTGACGAGTATACCAACGCGGGGCAATCAGTACCGGCCTATCCGGCCAACTTTACGGCCAATAATAACTGGCAGGACCTGACTTACCGCACCGCCAACCAAAGCGGGATAAACGTGGGCCTGTCTGGCGGTACCGATAAGGGTACTTTTTATTTCGGTTTGGGCGATTTGACCCAGGATGGGATCATTAACGGAACAAATTTTAAACGTTACTCCCTAAACTTAAGCCTGGAGCAAAAGATGAAAAGCTGGCTGACTGTAGGGACCGACATTGCTTATAACAGGCAGGATGGGCGCACAGTAAATGACAACAACTCCGCCAATCATGGAGGCGCCGTACTGGCTGCATTATACACCCCTCCGATAGTGCCAATATTTGCTGCAAGTGGTTTGTATCAAAACAACATTGATAATTCATCAAATCCTTTGGATGATATTTATGCTAATGAAAATCATTACATAAAAAACAATCTATTAGGTAATATACATGCTGAAATTACCTTACCCTTCAATATCAAATACCGTTCGCAATTTGGTATCTCGTTAAACAACTATAACAATGATGCTTTCACCGATCCGCTGCTTGACCAGGGAGCCAGCCAGGTTAACGGTATAGGAAGCAGCGAGAATAACGAGACCTTCCGCTATAGCTGGGATAATACCTTAACCTATACCACTACCATCGCGCAAAAGCATAGCATCACGGCGGTAATAGGAACATCGGCCATTGAAGAAAAATACACCGACAGCTATTTATATGGCACAGGTTTCCCGGCCGGGGTTACTACCCTGAACGCTGCAAGCGCCAATAAATCAATTTCTACCTATAAAACCGATTGGACAACCAACTCTTACTTCGGTCGTGTTAATTATAATTATGCTGACAAATATTTGCTTACCGCATCCATAAGGGCCGATGGTTCCTCAAGAGCCGGTATTAACAATCAATGGGGTTACTTCCCGGCGGTATCAGGTGCCTGGCGTATTTCAAGAGAGGATTTTTTGAAAGATAACAACTTCATCAGCGACCTTAAATTAAGAGTAGGTTGGGGCGAGGTGGGTAACCTGCCGCAAACATTGTACAATAGCTACAGCAGTTTAAATCCCGCCGCTTATTTGTTTGGCGGCAGCAGCGCATCGGGTTACAATCCTGCTAACCCGGCAGGCAATCCCGATCTGAAATGGGAAAGTACCAAGGCATCGAATATCGGTTTTGATCTTTCTGTTTTGCACGATAGGCTATCCTTAAGCGTTGATTACTATGACAAGAAAACTACCGATTTTATTTTCCCGGTTGTAATTTCAACGGCCGAGGGTGGCAGCGCGAATTTGAAGAATACTAATTTGCCGGGTAACGTATCCAATAAGGGTATTGAATTTTCAATAACCGGCAGGATCATCACCGGGTCCGACCTCTCGTGGACAGCTACCCTGAATGCCTCATTCAATAGCAACAAGGTAAGCGGCATGCCGCAGATAACAGATGCCAACGGAAACAGTGTTGATCAAACCTTTCCTTTCGGCGGCATAGCATTTGGTGGCAGCGGCAATGCAACCAACCTGTCGCTAGTTAAAAATGGCCTGCCTTTGGGCGCGTTTTATGGTTATCAGTATGCCGGTGTTGATCCTGCTAATGGTAATGCGTTGTACAGAACCGCAGCCGGTACAACTACTGCAACCCCAGAATCGAAGGATCAGACCTACCTGGGCAGCGGCTTGCCAAAAGCAGTTTACGGGTTTGCCAACACCGTTACTTACAAAAATTTAAGCTTGGACTTTTTGTTTGACGCCGTAACCGGCAACAAGGTTTTTGATGCCACAAGAGTTGAAACCGAAGGTATGTACATATCCGGTAACGCCAGCACCGCGGTGCTTGACCGCTGGAGAAAACCCGGTGATATAACCAATGTTCCGGCTGCCTATTATGGCGGTACAAACGGTGCGGGTGCATCTACCATTTTACCGTCCTCACGTTTTATCGAAAACGGCGCTTTCTTAAGGTTGAAATCGTTATCACTGAGCTACCTGATCAAAAATAGCCTGCTCGATAAACAAGGGATAAAGATCCGCGTATTCGCGACAGCACAAAACCTGTTTACCATAACCAAATACAAAGGATACTATCCTGAAGTAAACACGTTTAGCGGAAGTTCGCAAAGCGGGGGTTCGCTTGGCGCGCCAAGTTCAACCGCCGTTGGTATCGACTATGGTACCTATCCGCAGACAAAAACTTATACTGCAGGTTTGAACGTGACATTTTAACTATCCTAAATTTTAAGAAAATGAATAACTATCATAAAATATTCACAATTGCGACGTGTTTCACAATTGTCTTCATATCATCCTGTAAAAAGGACTTTTTGAACAAACAGCCTATATCGCAGGGTACGGCGGGTAACTATTACAAAACAGCCAAGGATGCCGAAGGCGGCCTGGTAGGTGCTTATCAACAGGCGTTTTTAACCGATCAGTATTGGGTTTGGGATTATACAACCAATGGCGATGCCAGGGCCGACAACTGTTTTGCCGGTGGCGATAACCCGGATAATTTCGCTGTAGATAATTTTACAACGACTTCCCTTAACGGAAACGCCACCCGTGATTGGCAGGGCTTGTACCAGGATATCTATGCGGCAAATATTGTTCTGGATTATGTGCCAAAGATCCCCGCCGAACAGTTTGCCAGTAACAGGCAGGCGGAGATATTGGGCGAGGTTAAATTCATCAGGGCGTTATCTTATTTCCAGTTAGTGACAACTTATGGTGATGTGCCTTTAGTTTTATCAACTATCAATACGCCATCCAAACCAACCAGGACGCCGGCGGCTGATGTATATGCCCAGATAGAAAAAGACCTGCTTGATGGGGAAACCGCGTTGCCGGTTTCATTTGCCAATGTGGGCCATGCTACTAAAGGTGCCGTGCAGGCTTTACTGGCTAAGGTATATGCGCAGGAAGGTAAATATCAGCAATGCCTGGATTATTGCAACAAGGTGATCACAAGCGGACAATATACGCTGGTGCCAAATTTTGTAACGTTGTTTAACGGGACCAAAAATACATCGGAATCCATATTCGAGATACAGCACTCCGAAGCCAGTGGCTTTACTACCTATAATGTATCGTTATACCTGCCGGCTCAGTTTGGTACCTACTCATTCAAAAAGTTCAACCTGCCAACAAATGACCTGGTTAATCTTTATAAGGCACAAAACGATAACGTGCGCCTAAACTCATCCATTTACCAGGCTGCGGTAACCCCTGATGGCCTTGCTGCCGGCGACCCTATCCCGGCTCCATATACCACGGCCTCGGTTACGGTACCCTTCCTGTATAAGTGGAAAACCAATATATCGCAGTTCGGCGGTGGTACGGATAATACCATCCTATTGCGTTTAGCGGATATCATCTTATTAAAAGCTGAAGCCTCAAACCAATTGGGTCAAACAGGCGCCGCTATTCCTTTGGTAAACCAGATCAGGACAAGAGTAGGCCTGCCCGCTATAACCGCGACCTCAAAGGATGATGTTGCCTTAGCAATACTAAACGAAAGAAGAATGGAGCTGGCTTTTGAAGGTAATCGATGGAACGACTTGCTGCGATTTGGCAGCCAGTATACCATCACCCTGATGAAGGCCCAGGTTGATCCTACAGGCAAAGCTTTGAATTATAATATAACACAAAGCAAATTATTATTCCCTGTGCCTTTTAACGAGATACAGTTGGATGGTAACCTTACTCAAAACCCTGGTTATTGATCTATTAAAAAAGGCGCACCGGTAAATTGGGGCGCCTTTTTTAATATCTTGTCTCACTATTGACTTTATCCACTCAATTTTTATATAGCTAAAATGAAAAAAATGCATTGCAGTAAATACTTGTTTATCGGGTTATTCATGGTAATATGTTTAATATCGATCAATGCCGATGGCCAAAAAAAGGCCTCAGAAACCAAGCCTCAATTGTGGCTCACTGATCCTGGCGCCAGCGTCCTGTTTAAATTACAGGATCAAAGTTTTAAGCAGATATATACCATCAAAAGTATCCCTACGATCACGATAGACAGGTCAAAAGCTTATCAGCAAATGGATGGCTTTGGCTTCGCTTTAACAGGCGGCAGTGCCATGCTGATCAATAAAATGAGCGCTGATAAACAGGCAGAACTGTTAAAGGAATTGTTCGGTACAACTAAAAACAATATCGGCGTGAGCTATTTAAGGATAAGCATAGGAGCATCTGATCTGGACGATCATGTTTTTTCGTATGACGACCTGCCGGCCGGTGAAAAAGATGCTGATCTAAAAAAATTCAGCCTCGCTAATGATAAAAAAGCCTTGATACCGGTATTGAAAAAGATACTGGCCATCAACCCCGCCATTAAGATATTAGGATCACCCTGGAGCCCGCCAACCTGGATGAAGACAAATGACAGTACTGGTGGCGGGCATTTAAAACCCGAATATTATCATGCCTATTCGCAGTATCTGATCAAATATATCAAAGGAATGGCGGCCAACGGTATTCGTATCGATGCCATTACCACGCAAAATGAACCGCTGAATCCCAAGAATAACCCCAGCATGGTTATGGAGGCGCCTGAACAGGCTAACTTCATCAAAAACAACCTGGGGCCGGAATTTAAAGCGGCTAAAGTTAAAACAAAGATCATTTTGTATGACCATAATGCCGATAGGCCAGATTATCCTATCTCGATACTCAATGACCCTGCAGCAAAAAAATATGCGGATGGCTCAGCTTTTCACTTATACGGAGGCAAGATAGAGGCCTTATCAGAGGTGCATAATGCGCATCCTGATAAAAGCTTGTACTTTACCGAGCAATGGGTAGGCGCGCCGGGTAACTTGAAAGGAGACCTTAAATTTCATGTAAGGGAACTGATCATAGGCGCCCCCCGCAACTGGTGCCGTAATGTTATTGAATGGAACCTGGCGGCAGATCAGAACCAGGACCCGCATACGCCCGGCGGTTGCGACCGTTGTTTAGGTGCGATCACCATCAACGGCGACCAGGTAACCAGGAACCCGGCCTATTATATTATTGCCCAGGCATCAAAATTTGTGCGGCCAGGCTCAAAGCGTATTGAGTCCAATTATGTAAAGGAATTGCCGAATGTCGCTTATCTGACACCTTCCGGAAAAATAGTGCTTGTAGTGCTTAATAATTCGGATTCTACGCAAATTTTCAACATTAAATATAATGGCAAGCAAGTGTCTTCTGTTTTAAACCCGGGCGCGGCAGGTACTTATGTGCTTTGAGTTTAACGCACGGGTGTTCGAAAGAAAAAAGCGATTTGTCATTCTGAACGTAGTGAAGAATCTTATTCGATGATAGGTCTTCATCATACTTGTCATGCGTTTTATGTCCCGTGGAGAAGATCCTTCACTACGTTCAGGATGACAAATTTAATGAGAGAAGCAGGTTCACCCGGTGGTCGATGTAAATTCTCTCCCAAAGGGATAGGTGCGGTTGGATTTGTCTTCTAACCAGTGGTTTATTTTTTTTGTAAAATGCTGAAAGTTAGTTGCTTTTGTCGCGAAAATGAATAAATTTATATTAAAAACCTAAAGATATGAAACTTTCAACCTTCGCAATTATCATTACAATTTTAGCATTTGGCTTTGGCCTTGCATTTGTATTTATTCCTGTTAAGTTAATGGCCTTTTACGGTATCACCCTGGACGCAAGTGGAATTGGGCTGGCACGATATTTTGGCGTTTCCAATTTATTTATAGGCATGATATTCTGGTCGTACAGCAGTGTCTCGCCATCAGCCAAATCGTGGCCCAAGTTGTTATTGTACAGTTTAATTTATGATATTTTACAGCTGATTGTAACCCTGAAAGCACAATTGAATAACGAAGCAAACTCCAACGGCTGGAGCACTGTTGCCATATTCGCACTTCTTGCAATAGGTTCAGGCTATTTCCTGGCCCAATCTAACAAAGCCAGGGCCCAGTCAATATAAATGAACTCCTCCGCTTGTTCACGCACCCACGCTTGAACAAGCGGGAGAGAACCTACCCATCTATGCTGCCAAATTTTTGGCGGATAATATTCCAGGCAAATGCTCTGCCGTTGGCTGTTTTTAGCTGAGCCTCTCTTTTCATCGCTTCTGGCTTGTTTTATATTTTTCAGTATAAGCAATTACCCAGGGACGGAATTTAATGGTATGCCCTTTGGTAGCTAACTCGTTATGAGAAAGAAAGCGGTTTGCTAAATCGGATGTAAAGCCTATATAGATCTGATTATATTTATGAGAATAGAGTACGTAAACGGTGAACATACCCAAATATAAAAAAGAAAAGCCACCCATAGGGTGGCTTTCTACCAGTAGCGGGGAGCAGGATCGAACTGCCGACCTCAGGGTTATGAATCCTGCGCTCTAACCATCTGAGCTACCCCGCCGTTTAATATTTTATTTTAAGAACAATTATCTCCGAACTGCCGTCCGCTAACCAGCGGATATGAATCCTGCGCTCTAACCATCTGAGCTACCCCGCCGTTTATTATTTTTCTCTTTTTTATTTGCTTTTAGTTCAACAGGTTATTAAAAAAATAGCCTTGTTAAGCTCTAAACATCATAATGTTATCCGGGCAAAAAAATAGGCATCAAATAAACCTATCGCCCCGTAAAAAGAGTTTGCAAATATAGCAGAAATTCGCTTTCTTTAGAAAAAATGTTAACATTTACGGCGTTATTAAGCCTGCTGATATAAACCCCCTATGTCTGAAAAGAAGAAATTTAATATTGAGTACGAAATAAAATCATCTCCCAGGATACTTTATGGGTTTTTGAGCGAACCAAACGGATTGACACAATGGTTTGCCGATGATGTCAGCGTTAGGGACCAGCTTTACACCTTTACATGGGATGGCGAACAGCAAAAAGCCAAGCTGATTGCCGTTAAAGAAAATAAACTGATCAGGTTCAGATGGGTTGATGATGACCCGCAATGTTTTTTTGAAATGGAGATCATTCAGGACGAACTCACTAATGATGTGGCATTAAGCATAACTGATTTTGCCGTCGAAGATACTATAGGCGAACGTAAACTGATCTGGGACAACCAGGTGGAATACTTAGTAAGTGTACTTGGAGCTTAAGGGAATAATTTTCCTTATTTTTGTATCGTGAAAAAGATTCATGTTTTGTTGCTCCGGTCTTTTATACGGCCATTCTTAGTCACCCTTTTCATCGTGAATTTTGTTTTGTTGATGCTATTTTTATTTAAATACATCGATGATCTGATAGGCAAGGGTTTTGAGTGGTACACCATTCTGCAGTTAATGATGTACAATTCGGCTACCAATGTGCAAATGGCCCTGCCGCTATCGGTATTGCTTTCCTCCATCATGACCTATGGTAGCCTTGGCGAAAACTATGAATTGGTGGCCATAAAGGCAGCCGGTATATCGTTGCGTCGCGCCATGTATCCCATGATCGTTGTTGTAGCTATACTAAGTGTTGCCGCCTTTATCTTTTCGGATAATATGCTTCCCGTTGCCAATAAAAAATATTACTCCCTGCTGTATGATGTAAGGCAGCAAAAATCAGCCAATATATTGCCCGAGGCTGTTTTTAGCAACAGCTTTCCCGGTTATTCTATTCGTGTAAATAAAAAAGATCCTGATGGACAGACTTTGCACGATGTGATGATCTATACCTCAAATGTTGCCGATAACAATACCAATGTACTGATCGCCAAAGAGGGTCTGATGTATAAAACCCCTGATAACCGTTTCCTGGTTCTGAGGCTTAAAGACGGGGTGAAATATGATGAAACCATGGGCGACAAGAACGTGGAGCCACGACAACGTTTTACACGCTTTCGCTTTAAAGAGACCGAACAGAAGTTTGATCTCGGATTTATGAAAATGACACGTACTAACGAAAACTTATTCACGAAAGCAGTTCAAATGATGGATATGAAGCAGTTGAAATATTTCGGTGATTCCACACAACGGCAAACTGACAAAGACTTAACGGTTAATTACAAGCTGTTCACCCCTTATATCAAATATTTTTCGGTACCCCAAAAACCTGCTTCTGCCATCAGCTATAAACCTTTCAAAAATGATAACGCGTTGGGTGGTTTAACTTTAAGCCAGCAGTTGATCGCCCTCAACAATGCTTCAAATGAGGTTCGGTCTGTACAGGACCTGGTGAAAAACCGCGCCGACCAGCATAAGGAAGCGTCCAAAAGCATACGTAAATTTGCTATCGAATATCAAAAGAAATTCACCCTTTCAGCAGCCTGCATAGCCTTGTTTTTGATCGGGGCGCCGTTGGGGGCCATCATCCGCAAAGGTGGCCTGGGTATGCCGGTGGTAGTATCTGTCATATTCTTCCTGGTATATTATATCATATCCACCATCGGCGAAAAATCTGCCAAAGATGGCGACCTCTCACCGGTAATTGGTATGTGGATAGCCATCCTGGTGTTAACGCCTATCGGGATATTCCTGTCATACAAAGCCGCCAATGATTCGGTTCTGTTTGATATGGAAGCTTACAAGCGGTTTTTTAATAAGTTATTGAGGCGGAAAGATGCTTGAGCGTTTTAAAGTTGAAAGGTTGTAATGTTGAAAAGTTAAAAATAAACAAACATTACAACCTTTCAACTTTCCAACCTTACAACATCGGTAAAGCAACTTTTACAAATATCCGACCGTAATGGATATGTTATCAGTTAACTTTGCATTACATACACACGCATAATGGCTTTTATTAGCCTATTGATAATTAAGCCACAACCACCTACTGACACTAAAATGCTGAATACCATACAGGAAGCAATTGAATCCATAAAAGCCGGAAAAACTATTATCGTTGTTGATGATGAAGACCGCGAAAACGAAGGTGATTTTTTAACCGCCGCCCACAACGCAACCCCCGAAACTATCAATTTTATGATCCGCCACGGGCGGGGCCTGGTTTGTGCCCCTATAACCAGTCAGCGTGCTAAGGAACTGGAACTGGAACTTATGGTAAGCAATAATACCACTTCGCACGAAACAAATTTTACGGTTTCAGTTGATCTGTTGCAGGGCTGCACCACGGGCATTTCTGCATCCGACCGGTCAAAAACGGTGCTTGCCTTAATCAATCCATCTACATTACCTGCCGACCTGGGTCGGCCCGGCCATATTTTCCCGCTGATAGCCAAGGATGGGGGTGTATTACGCCGCACCGGGCATACCGAAGCTGCGATCGATATGGCAGTTTTAGCCGGTTTTGAACCTGCGGGGGTAATTTGCGAGATCATGAAGGAAGATGGCGAAATGGCCCGCCTGCCCGATCTGCTGCAAATGGCTAAAGAGTTCGACTTGAAAATTATATCCATAAAAGATCTGATAGAATACCGTTTGACAGCCGAAACACTGATCCATAAAGAGGTAGCGGTAAAAATGCCTACCGAATGGGGTGATTTTGATATGATCGCCTATACCCAGCTGGATACCGGCGAACACCACCTTGCCCTGGTAAAGGGAAGCTGGGAGCCTGACGAACCTGTATTGGTGCGGGTGCACAGCTCATGCGTTACGGGCGATATCTTTGGCTCCTGCCGTTGCGATTGCGGTCCGCAGTTGCACAAAGCTATGGAAATGATCAGCCGTGAAGGTAAGGGTGTGGTGGTTTATATGAACCAGGAAGGGCGCGGCATTGGCCTGATCAATAAATTAAAAGCCTATCACTTGCAGGAAAACGGGTATGATACCGTAGAAGCTAATCTTCAGCTCGGCTTTAAGATGGATCAGCGCGATTATGGCGTAGGTGCGCAAATATTACGCAGTCTCGGCATTTCAAAAATGCGGCTGATGACCAATAATCCTAAAAAAAGAGCAGGCCTGGTTGGTTATGGCCTCGAAGTGGTGGATAATGTGCCTATTGAGATTGCGCCTAATCCGCATAACGAAGCTTATCTCAAAACCAAAAGGGATAAAATGGATCACGCTATATTGCGCGATCACTGATCGTCATCATCGGCTTTTTCATTACTGTTGCTTGCTCCGCTCGGCGGGGGCGAACCCGGCGTGGTTGCTGGTTGAGGTAATGGAGTCACCGGTTGTTTTTTACCTTTCCCCCTGCCCCTGCCAAACATATTCCTGATAAACTCACCAAACGTATCAAAATCCCGCTGGTAAACTAGCCCAAGTCCATTTACATATTGAGATGTAAGCGAAGTTTGGGTAGTTAAGGTGTTATTGTTTAAAAGTCGGTAGGAGTAACGAGCCGTAAGATTGCCATTTTTCGTGATCAGGTATTGCGCGCTAAAATCTTTGGAAAGGTTATTAAAACTGGAGTTAAATAAACTCGTGTTGTTGCCGCCACCAGCAAACAAATCTCCTGCACCATAATTTGAGTATAAACTCCCGCTTAATACAATGCGTTCATTAAATAGCCTCAACGATGCACTGGCATCATTAAATGACCGTATATTCAGGTCAAGGCTCTTGATCGTGTTCGACTGCGATATAATCGTGTTTAACTTATTGAAGGCGAATTCGCTTACGGCCTCCCCGGCGGTGCCCAAAGCCTGTTGTGTCAGGTCGCTGGTACCCGGTGCAAATTGCCGCCTCACAATAATGCTTAGCGCCTGCTGGCTCCGGTTGTTGTAATCATTCAAATAAGTTCCCAGGTTATCTTTTATAGATGGGTCGGTTGGGAAATTAAAATCAAAATCAATAGTTGGCTGCAACAGTGATTTGGTTAGCAACAAGTTGGCCTGTACCAGTACCTGGGCCGGTCCATTTGGGGACGTCAGGCCCGCTGCTGTATATAATTTGGAAATATCGGTACGCACCTCGTAAAAGGCCTTCATGTTAATTTCAGCATTATTGGGGTTGCCTGTCCAGCGTATGGTTCCGCCCTGCGTAACCTGGAAATTTTTGCTGATCACATCCTTTGCAATAAATTCAAACTTGCCGGTCGTGATCAAAAAATCACCAAACATGGTAAAATCGCCCAGGCTGCTGATATTCAGGTTTAAGTTTTTGGCAACTCCGTTTCCTTCCAGCTTGCCATAGTTGGTAGTGATCTTTACAGTTGTTTTTTCGTCAACAGTCAGATCAAAATTTAAGGATATCCCGTTAAAAGCCTTTGTTTTGGCTGCAGCTTTCGCGGTGTCCTTATGGCTTACAAACTTGATAAAATCATAGTCCTCGGCTATTGACGAAGTATTGAGTGGAATATTAAATATCGTCCCGGCCTCTGTTTGGGCCTTTATATCGATCTTCATATTATCAGTGGGCCCGCTAAAACTGAAACGCCCGGTTCCGTATGCCACACCATAATAAATATGATTATCCCTGAAAGTAGTGTTCAGCGCCATCAGGTTTTTGGCAGTAAGCACTACCTCAATATCCGGGTTCGATATTTTGTTCAGGTCAACGGTACCCGTAACCGTTCCCTCACCTCCATGTATATCCTTCAGCACCAGGTTGTCTACATTTATTATGCTACCTTTTACACTCAATTTATTGTTAACCGTATAGGCTGTTTTCAGATAATTAACCGTTACCCCGGTATTGATCAGGGAGAGGTCGCCATTTAGCTGGGGATTTGATGACGCACCGGTTAGTTTCAGATCTGCAGAAATATGTCCTTTCAGATTTGATACCAGTTCCTTTACAAAAGGCGCGAAGATGATCGCCTCCGTTTGGTTCATCTTAATATCAAAGTTTAGTCTTTCCTCTATATCTTTTCCCAGAAGGTAAGCCCCGGCAATATTCATGGTCTCCAGCCCCCGGTTCATAATGGTCATCTTTGCATTCGCCTGGCTGCGGTTGCTATCAAGCGATGAGGTTATTTTTACATTGCCGATCAATGTTTTGTTCATCGTAAATGAATCGATCGCTAAATGGGCGTCAAACGCCGGCGTTTTGGTAACGCCGCTTAATAACACATCGCCATTAAGCATACCCTTCATTTTTATATCAACCGATTTAGTAAGCTGATCCAGCGTTACCATATTGAATTTATCAAACTCAACCTTAAGCTTGTCGGTCGGGTCGGCAGAAACAAAGCCGTTTATCCGTACTTTCTGGGTGCCGTTTGAAAGCTCAAAACCTGACACCTGTGTTTTGCCGTCAAGCAGCCTGATATGTACATTATCCGTCAGGCGCCAGTACTGGTGCTCCAGTATCACATCTGATGGTAGTAATTGGAGCCGTGCCGTCGTATCGCGCCCAAATTGTACCAGTCCGTAAAGGTCCAGCTGGTTTGTTGCATCCTTATCAGCCAGCTTCACGTTGAAATTCAGGCTGTCCTTTCTCAAAAAATTGGCAATGTTGATGTTTTTGATAAACAAGCTATCGGTAAAATTTATCTTGCTTAATGATAAATTCAACATCAGGTCTCGGTCTGTCGTGTTTTCATCCAGGATAAAATCATGGAATATTATCTTTTTGTATTGGATGGTTTTTATCGACCCTGTGAGTGTAGCCGTCTTATCTGCCGAATTAAACTGGCCCATAAATGTTCCCTGCTCAGGTACTTTTAGGTCTGGCACAAACATCGCCAGCAAGGGGTCCAGGTTTTTAAGCTTTAAATTGAATGAAAAATTTTGAGGCTTGGGAGTAACAACATCAAGCCTAAGCGATGGAATGTATTTTTTAACAATGGTTTTAAAGTAGGATGGCAATGTATTCAGATCGTAGCTGCCTTTCAAACTGCCGTCTGCTATATCCGATTTCAGGCTGATCTCTCTTCCATCACCAACACCGTTGGCTGCCAGGTAAACGGAATCGACCACATAATTATGTCTCGGATCAACTATCCTTGTGGAAGAAAATAAGATATTGCCTTCGGTATTATTAAGCGTATTCCCCGAAAAATTAGTGGTTAGATAGGTGCTGAAGGTAATGGTATCCTTCAATAAATTAAGCGTATGCAGGTTGGCGTCAGCAATGTTCGCTTCAAAATTATATACCGGCAGTTTAGGGTTCAGATCAATGCTTCCGCTTGCATCCAGCTTTATGTTTTTATCATCAATGCTTATTTTCCCGTTAGCCATTTGCTTTATAAAAGTACCGTCCAGTTTAACATTGCTGTAGGTATAGCCCTTAAAGGTGATGTTATTAATGCTGGCATCTAATTTTTCCGACAAGCTTTTTACCTTATCGCCGCTTCCGGTTACATTGGCGGTTAAGGTAGTACGGCCAATATCGCTTTGGTCAATTAAGGTCCCCAGGTCGAAATTATAGGTGGCTATTTTACCGCTATAACTGGGTAACCCTGCCTTATTTATTTTTAGGTTGATATCCGGGTCAAAGCGCCCCAATTTGGTCTTAAACGTTCCGTAGGCTACAAAATCATTTTGCAAACCCGTAAATCTGCCGGTAAAATTGATGGCGCCAAACTTGGCTATTACATCCGGCACTTTGGCGGTTGGCTTCCCGGTAAAATTGCTGAACAGGTAATCGAGATCCTTTTTGTTGGTGGCTACCTGCTCAAAATTCAGCTCTAAAAAGGTATTATCCCAATCGGGTAATCCTTTTAAATTAAAGTCGCCCTTAATATAGGTAGCTTGCGCGCCGGTAACTATTAAATTTTTGGCTTTCAGATTGTTTACATAGCCCTTGATACGGCCGTCAACTCCCAGATCAAACCTTACCTTTTCCAGCCCGCTGGTAAAATAAGCGATATCACTTGACGATATCTGCGAGTTTTTAAACTCACCGTCCATATAAACCTTGTCCTCGATATCGTCAAAGTCTGCAAACGACTTAAACTTCATTCTGAAATAGTTTTTCAGGCTCGAGTGATTGGTTTGTATGAACATATTTTGAACCAATACCTGGTTGGTATCAACCGTGGCATTCCCGCTGAAGTTTTTTAAATAAAATCCACTTTTTTCGCGCAGCGTAAGATTGCTCACCCGGCCTTTAAAAAGGTGGTTCACCAGGTCAATATTATACACCACCGTGCTAAAATGTTTTACATCGATATCATTAAAGTTCACCCGTGCCATCGTTGTATCAACCTTTTGGTTTGTGTAGCGGAAATGAAAATTATTGATCGCTATCTTTTCAAATTTGATCGTCCAGGGTTTGCCTTTGGTTTTGATCGTATCCGCCGAGCTGAAAAAATCAGTCAGGAATTTAAGGTTGCTGGTGCCGTCCTTCTGCTTTTTTAAATAGGCTGATCCGTTATCAAGTTGTACCAGGCTAAGGTCGAGCGAGCGTTTGGGGATACTGCTTAAAATCGAAAAGCCATTGATGCTGACCGTCAGCTTTGGCGTGCTGAGCAGTGTATCCTGTTTCTTATCCAGCACATAAAAGCCCTCCAGCACCACCGATGTGAACGGTTTAATATACAGGCTTTTGATATCGACCTTCGTTTTCAGCTTTTCCGTTAAATAAGCGGTAGCCTTTTTTGCAGCCCAGGTTTGTACGGGTTTATATTGAAACAGCAGCAGGATTATGCTCAGCATCAGTAAAATCACCAGCACAATTCCTAAGACTATTTTGAGTAGTTTTTTAATAACTTTGTATTTTTAATGGACGCGCAAAAATATAAATTCAAAAACGGATAAACTGTTTTAGTTTTTAAACATATTAACGTTTATTTTTTAATCATTAATACAAGTTGGTAAGCCTCGGTTTTAACTTTTGGCTTGCGACTTTTGAATCAAAAAAGTGCCTGTAATACTCGGAATCGAATCTTCCTGTGACGAAACATCTGCCTCGGTTTGTGCCGATGGCGTTATACTCAGCAATGTAATTGCCAACCAAACCATACACGAGGCTTATGGAGGCGTTGTGCCCGAACTGGCCTCGCGTGTCCACCAGCAAAATATCGTTCCCGCGGTACAGCAAGCATTATTTAACGCCAAAGTTGACAAGAATGATATAAGCGCGGTAGCATTTACCCGTGGCCCGGGCCTTTTGGGTTCATTGTTGGTTGGCGTATCTTTTGCGAAGGCCTTCGCGTTAGCCAAAAACCTCCCGTTGATAGAGATCAACCACATGCAGGCGCATGTTTTGGCCCACTTTATTGATGAGCCTAAACCCGCTTTTCCTTTCTTGTGTCTCACCGTTTCAGGTGGCCACACCCAAATCGTGTTGGTGAAAGGCTACTTTGATATGGAAGTGATCGGCCAAACCACCGATGACGCAGCCGGTGAAGCCTTGGATAAAACCAGTAAAGTGCTCGGCCTGCCTTATCCCGGCGGACCCATGATCGATAAATACGCCCGTTTAGGTAATCCAGATGCTTATAAATTCCCCGAGCCGCAAATACCTGGGTTGGATTTCAGCTTTAGCGGGTTAAAAACTTCCATCATGTATTTTATCAGGGATAATGTAAAGTTGAACCCCGATTTTGTACAGGAAAATATCAATGATATTTGTGCCTCGGTGGAAAAGCGGGTAGTCACTATTTTGCTAAACAAACTGAAAAAGGCGGCCCAAATGTATAGCATCAAAGATATTGCCCTTGCAGGTGGTGTATCAGCCAATACAGGCTTGAGGCAGGGCTTGACCCAATTGGGTGGAGAAATGGGCTGGAACACCTTTATCCCCAAATTTGAATACTGCACCGACAACGCCGCCATGATCGCCATTGCCGGCTATTACAAATATTTAAAAGGCGAATTTGTGGGTCAGGATATCGCCCCGCTGGCAAGGATGCCGATGTGAGGCCCTCTGACCCCCTGAAGGGGGAACAAAACGTATCTGCATCCCGATTAATTTAATATTTTTGTGAAAAATAATTATCCCCTTTAGGGGTTAGGGGCTTATGAACATTCCATCTCTCATTTTCTGGGCAATTTTTGTACTGCCATTAGTAGCATTTTTAGTATGGCTTATGCGCCAGGATAAACGCAAAGGCAAAACCGGGCTAATCATCCTCGCCATTATGGTTATAGGAGGTATCGTATACATGTATCTGAAAACCGGCGGAAAGTAAATTAGCAAGTACAGGTGCAGTTAGACATAAAATTGGAGAATAACTGGAAATTTAAATCGCTATTGAACCTTGAAAAGAGGACAACCTTTACGCCTCAAGAAAACCCACCTGCGAGGCTTGTAAAACGATGCGAAGAATTGTGTCAAATCCCTCTCATTGAGTATACGATCGAAGATTTAAGACTGATGATAAGTCAAGAATTTGGTTTATCCTACCTTATTCCCCTTGCCGTTGAAAAACTTCAAACCGACCTGTTCGCTGAAGGTGACCTCTATCCTGGTGATCTTTTAGCCTCCGTTTTAAAAATTGATCCATCGTTTTGGCATAAGAATCAAGAGCTTTGGGTGGAGATAAATGAATTGATCAAAACCCGCAAAGTCGAAGTAATTGCCGAAGGAATTTCTACAGAAATATTTGAAAGCAGCCTGAAGTAATAATAAAAAAAAGCCTCCCCAAAACGGAAAGGCTCTTATATCTGGGAAATCAACCCCAATCAGTGAAATCAATCTACCTACTCAGTGTAATCCTAACTATTCTGTTTCTACCGGCAATTTTTCTCCGGTAACCATCTCTTTTATTTTGCCTTCCAGCTCATCCATCAGTTCTGGGTTATCAAGCAGCAATTGCTTCACGGCATCACGGCCCTGGCCCAGGCGGGTTTCGCCATAGCTAAACCATGAACCTGCCTTTTTGATGATGTTATGTTCCACACCCAAATCGATGATTTCGCCTGATTTAGAAATTCCCTCACCAAACATGATATCAAATTCGGCTATACGGAACGGCGGTGCAACCTTATTTTTCACAATTTTTACCTTCACCCTGTTACCAGATACCTCATCGCTATCCTTGATCTGAGATATACGGCGAATATCCAAACGCACCGAAGCATAGAACTTAAGCGCATTACCACCGGTGGTAGTTTCAGGGTTACCAAACATTACACCGATCTTATCGCGCAACTGGTTGATAAATATACAGCAGCATCCTGTTTTGCTGATAGTACCCGTAAGCTTACGCAATGCCTGCGACATTAAGCGTGCCTGCAAACCCATTTTGCTGTCGCCCATTTCGCCTTCAATTTCACCCTTAGGCACCAAGGCGGCAACCGAGTCGATCACCAAAATATCTATAGCACCCGAGCGGATCAGGTTATCAGCGATTTCTAAAGCCTGCTCGCCATTATCCGGCTGCGAGATCAACAGGTTCTCTACATCAACGCCCAATTTCTTGGCATAAAAGCGGTCGAACGCATGCTCCGCATCAATAAAAGCAGCGATGCCGCCATTCTTCTGCGATTCGGCAATGGCATGGATAGCCAGCGTAGTTTTACCTGACGATTCCGGGCCGTATATTTCAACCACGCGGCCTTTTGGCAATCCGCCTACACCCAGGGCGATATCCAAACCGATGGAACCGGTCGAGATCACATCAATAGGTTCAATGGCTGTATCACCCAATTTCATGATGGTACCTTTGCCGTATGATTTTTCAAGCTTATCTAAAGTAAGCTGTAATGCTTTAAGTTTTTCTACGCTGCTCATTCTTTAATGTTTCGAATAACAAATGTATATAATGGTTTTGATATTTACTAATATTTTTAGTATTTTATTTAGCCCCCTCTAAATCTCCCCCGGTTGGGGAGACTTTTAAAGCCCTCCCTGCCGGGGAGGTTTGGGTGGGGCTCAACTAATCAAACTTAATCAACTACCCTGCACCAATCAAATATCTTTATCAACACTGCGTTTTTTCAACTCTTTACTGATGGTATTCAGTTGTTTTTTCTTTTTGAGGTCTTTTACTTTCTTTGCTTTGAGGGCTTCTTCTTTTAGCAGGAAAGCCTCCGTATGGGTACGTTCATAATATTTACAAAACCAGCTGATGGGGCATATTTCGCATTTGGGGTTGCGGGCAACACAGATATACCGGCCATGCAATATCAGCCAGTGATGAGCAATACCAAGTGTCGATTTAGGCAGAAATTCAGTCAGCTGCTTTTCAACAGCAAGCGGGGTGCGGGCATTGGTGGTCAGCCCGATCCGGTTAGCCACCCTGAACACATGGGTATCCACCGCAATTGCAGGTTGGTCGAACACTACCGAAGCGATGACATTGGCCGTTTTGCGACCCACACCAGGCATTTTCTGCAGGTCGTTGAGATCAGATGGCACTTCGCCATGAAATACTTCCACCAACATTTTGGCCATACCCACCAGGTGCTTTGCCTTATTATTAGGATAACTTACACTGCGGATATAGTTGAAAACCTCATCGGACGTTGCTGCTGCCAGCGCTTCAGGGGTAGGGTATTGCTTAAAAAGGGCAGGGGTAACCTGGTTGATCCGCTTATCCGTGCACTGCGCCGAAAGAATAACCGCAATCAGCAGCTCGAACGGGCTCGAATAATGCAGTTCGGTAACCGCGTTTGGCTGATGTTTTGAAAAATATTCAACGAAGTGGCGATAACGTTCGGCCTTAAGCATGCGCAAAAGTAAGAAGTCCTGAGTTTAAAGTCATAAGTCAAAAAATAAAAAAGTCCGAAGCGAAAAATCAAATGACTTTCGGCTCCGGACTAATGATTTTCGACTTAATCTAACGCAGGCTTTTGGAGTAATTGAGAATGTTGTGTACTGTTTTCAAACTTGGATTTTTCTTCAAAAGATCCAGGTCGTTACGCAGAGAGTGATAAAAAATCAGATCATCAGCCTCCAAATTCTCCGTGGCATGTGATTCCTTCATGGCCGCATTGTTAGAAGTGTCATTTAAAGTTGTAGTAGAAGTTTCTTCCATACGCTTGTCTTATAATTTGGTTTTTATACTATTGATAACGAAGGCTTAAAGAGAATATTTTATCGAAGATGAAATTTAGATGAAATTTTTTTCATAATCAAATAATCTGCTAAAAATCGCCCATTATCAGCCTATTAAACGCAAAAAGGGCTTTAAAGATTGCATCATACAATCTCTAAAGCCCTTAAAATCTGTAAGAACCTCTGTTATAAGGTCTAATTTTTCAGACTAAGCTCTTTACTCTGCATCATTTTACGCAGGTTGTTCAGCGCGTAACGCATACGGCCCAGGGCTGTATTGATGCTCACATCGGTCACATCGGCTATTTCTTTAAAGCTCATATCACCAAAATGGCGCATAATAAGCACTTCTTTTTGCTCCGAGGGTAAAAGTTGAATTAAGGCTTTAAGGTCGCGGTGGGTTTGTTCGCGTACCATGCGGTCTTCGGTACTTTCATCGTAGTGACCAAGTACTTCAAAAATGTCGAACTCATCGCCATTGCTCACCAGCGGCGTGCGTTTTTCGCGCCTGAAATGATCTATCACCAAATTGTGGGCAATACGGCTTACCCAGGGCAGGAATTTACCTTCCTCGTTATATTTACCGGCACGTAATGTATTGATAACTTTGATAAACGTATCCTGGAAGATATCTTCGGCAAGATATTCGTCTTTAACCAATAAATATATTGAAGTGAAGATTTTTGACTGGTAACGTCGGATCAACTCTACAAGCCCTGCTTCCTCTCCTGCGATATAAAGATGGATTAGATCCTGATCACTTTTCAATTGAAAATCCATAGACTGCTACTTTAAACTAAAATTTTAAATCGTATTGATAAAGTAGAGTTTAATCTATAGGGGCTCCTTTTGTTAACTAATTGTTACCTCAAATAAAACGATTTCTCTGCTAAAAAACAAATTATATTTTAGGCTTAGCTTCAAATTGTTTGCAAAATGTCCTTTTTTAACATTTTTTAACATTTAAATATCAGACAGAAAAAAAGCATTTTGGTTTAATCCTTATTTACGTAAAACTATTACAATCAGTTCACTAAATCATTTGGAAAGTGCTAATTATTTTAGGATTTTTGCATTTTGAAAAATAGTTCATGGTAGATGGATCATGGTTCATAGCAAAATGTGGATCAATGACTATGAACCACGGGCTATGAACTATCAACTATGAACGAAGCAGAAAAAGACCCCCAACATCATATCATTATTAAAGGCGCCAGGGTGCACAACCTTAAAAACATGGATGTGGCCATACCCAAAAACAAACTGGTGGTTATCACGGGCATGTCGGGTTCGGGCAAATCGTCCCTGGCTTTTGATACGCTGTACGCCGAAGGTCAGCGCCGTTATGTAGAGAGTCTTTCCAGCTATGCCCGCCAGTTTTTAGGGCGGATGAATAAGCCTGATGTAGATTATATCAAAGGGATAGCTCCTGCGATAGCTATCGAGCAAAAAGTGATCACTTCTAACCCGCGCTCAACCGTGGGTACCTCCACCGAAATATACGATTACCTGAAACTACTTTTTTCGCGCATCGGTAAAACTATTTCGCCGGTTTCGGGGCAGATCGTCAAAAAAGATTCGGTAACCGATGTGGTGAATTTTATTATCGCCATGCCTGACGAAACACAGGTAACCATCCTGTGCCCATTATACCCGCACAATAACCGCAGCCTGAAAGAAGAACTGGCCGTATTGCTGCAAAAGGGTTTTGTGAGAGTGGAGTACCAGGGTAAAATATCAAGGATAGAAGATTTGCTGGCTGATGAATCTGTGGATGAAGGCTCAATGAAGATCAAATTAAAGGCTGAAAGTAAAAAGGCGAGCAATACCGATAATTCACCACTCACTACCCACTATTCTGAAGTTAAAATAGTAATTGACCGCGTCACCAAAAATGAAACGGATGAGACCATAAGTCGTTTAGGCGATTCGGTGCAAACCGCTTTCTTTGAAGGCAAAGGCGATTGCTACGTGCGCTACCGCCAGCCAGACGCAGATACAGAAGCCGAACGTTTTTTCTGCGATAGATTTGAACTGGATGGCATCAGTTTTGAAGAACCTACGCCCAACTTTTTCAGCTTTAACAATCCTTACGGGGCTTGCAAACGCTGCGAGGGTTATGGAAAGATCATTGGCATTGATGAGGACCTGGTGATCCCCGATAAAAGCAAAACTGTATACGAAGGAGCCATTGCCCCCTGGCGCGGTGAAAAAATGCGCGAGTGGAACGAGGAACTGGTAAAAAACGCTTTGAAATTTGATTTCCCTATCCACCGTCAATATAACCAGCTGACCGAAGCGCAGCAGCGGTTATTATGGACAGGCAATCAATATTTCCGCGGATTGGATGCCTTTTTTAAGGAACTGGAAGAACAAACCTATAAAATACAATATCGCGTAATGCTGTCGCGCTACCGCGGTAAAACTACCTGCCCCGAGTGTAAAGGCAGCCGTTTAAGGCAGGATGCTTCTTATGTTAAAATAGCAGGCAAGTCTATTACCGATGTGGTGCTGATGCCATTGGATAAAGCACTCGCGTTCTTTTCCAATATCGAATTAAATGAGCTGGATCAGAAAGTAGGGAAGAGGCTGTTGATGGAGATCACCAACAGGCTGGTTTTCCTGAATAATGTGGGCCTAAATTATTTGACTTTAAATCGCTTGTCTAACACTTTATCAGGTGGCGAGTCGCAGCGTATCAATTTGGCTACCTCATTAGGCAGCAGTTTGGTAGGTTCGATTTACGTGCTGGATGAGCCAAGCATCGGTTTGCATCCACGCGATACACAACGATTGATCAGTGTGCTGCAATCCCTGCGCGATGTAGGCAATACCGTTTTGGTGGTGGAGCACGAAGAAGAAATTATGCAGGCCGCCGATCATATTATTGATATTGGCCCCGAGGCCGGTACGCATGGCGGCGAGTTGATATTTTCAGGCACTTATGACGAGATCATTAAGGATGATAATAGCCTTACCGGCCGCTACCTGGCCCGCAAGGAACAGATAGATATACCTGCCATACGCCGCAAATGGAATGATTTTATCGAGATAAAAGGCGCCCGTGAAAATAACCTACAGCATGTCAACGCCAAATTCCCATTAGGGGTGCTGACGGTGGTTACGGGGGTGTCCGGCTCGGGTAAAACGAGTTTGGTAAAACGCATACTGGCACCCGCGCTGCTTAAAGTATTGGGCAATTATACCGGTGAGCAAACCGGTGCCTACGATAGTATTGAAGGTGATTACCAGAAAATAGAACAGGTGGAACTGGTTGACCAGAACCCTATCGGGAGGTCATCACGCTCCAACCCGGTTACCTATGTAAAAGCCTGGGACGAGATTCGTAATTTGTATGCAAGTCAGCCGGTGGCTAAAGCCGCGGGGTTAAAGCCTTCCGCGTTTTCATTTAACGTAGAAGGCGGGCGCTGCGATGTTTGCCAGGGTGAAGGCGAAGTGAAGATAGAAATGCAGTTTATGGCGGATATATTCCTCACCTGCGAAACCTGCGGCGGTAAGCGCTTTAAGCAGCATATACTGGATGTTACCTACAACGACAAGAATGTATCTGATGTGCTGAGCATGACCATTGATGAAGCATTAGAATTTTTCCGCAAAGAACCCAAGATCATTAATAAAATAAAGCCTCTGGTTGATGTGGGTTTGGGCTATGTGCAGTTGGGACAATCTTCCAACACCCTGTCCGGTGGCGAGGCGCAGCGTATCAAGCTGGCATCCTTCCTGGTAAAGGGGAATAATACCCATAAAACCCTGTTTATTTTTGATGAGCCGACTACCGGTCTGCACTTTGCGGATATTAAAAAACTACTGAAATCATTCGATGCCCTGCTTGATCATGGCAATACCATCATTGTAATAGAGCACAACATGGACGTGATCAAATGCGCCGACTGGGTGATCGACATCGGCCCAGAAGGTGGCGACAATGGCGGTAAAGTCATATTCGAAGGCGTACCCGAGGACCTGATCAAACAGGAAAAATCACACACCGGCGAATTCCTGAAAGAGCGCTTCCTGCCACCCGGCGTGCAAAGGGAAAAGCATTTTGACTGGATTATGTAAAAAAGCGCTGGGATTCGAACCCAGCGCTTTTTTTTTGCCGCTGTTTGTAGTCTTCGAATAGCAGGTAAATGTCGTTTTGTTGTTCTTGATTTTTAATATTATTATTGTAGACCGAGATAACGGTACGTAATACAACTTTTAACCTAAGCCTTAAGTCACATGAAAGTTTTACCCAGTATTACACATTCTGGAGTTATTAAAAAATCATTCTTATTTCTGTTGATCATAGTAAATGTTTGTTCTGCTAAAAAATTGCTTGCCCAACAAACATTATCTGTAAAAAACCTGGTAGGTGTGTGGCAATACGAATCTCCCACGGTGGGCGATGAATTGAACCAAAGTTTTGCTTTTTTCGGTAATAGGAATTTCTTCTTTAACAATGGTAAGCTGGGGGATGATTTAGTGTCCACTGGGGTGTTAAAGGGGCGCTATCGCTTGGATAAAAATAAAATTTATTTCACAATCATTTCAAGAACGATAATAGATAATGCTAATATCGGTGTAAAAAATTCCGCTATAGATTTTGGAATCTTTCAATATAACGACATAGTCCCGAGAGTGATTACAGAGAAAAAACCGAAAGAAATAGAGGACCCTGCTATCATTACATTTATTAAGCCAAATCATATAAAAATAAATGACGAAGATTATTATAAAGTGTCTTCAGATCCAAATGCTGCGAGTAAATTATAGAGCCAGTAAAAAGATGATATAATGAAGAAGGTGTTATTAGGATTTTCGTTTGTTATCGTATTGATAATTTCATATTTAATTTATGATGAGCTTTCATTTAGCCCTTTGAAACAAAATGCATTTGGAAAATTATTTAAAGGATATGTGGGAATTGTTGAAAAGTCTTGTAGTAAAGATTTTCTGGGTATTAGCTCTAGAGGAGAGTTTTTTGAAATTTATTTATATAAAACAAATAGTGTTGTAATAAATCATGATTTCCCCCAAATTACAGAATGGGAGGATAAAGAAATTACAAATAAATCGATTGTAGGTAAATGGAAGAATTGCCCGCTTGATTCTCAAACAATGAAGCTGTATAAATTTACATTGACTTCAAATAACCTTAATGATTTAAGTTGCAGCAATGCTTTTAATAAAGAGATATTAAATCCAAAGAACTATTACAGTTATGTTTACTTTAATGAGTTGGAGCAATATTTTTTACTTTACAGTACAGATAAGCAAGAATTGTACTACATAAGAAGAAAAGGATTTTAGCCTATAGTCGGTGTTATTACAGTACCACTTCACGGATCCGCAATGGTGCGGTGAAAATACAGACTATAAGCTAAATACCTTTTTATTTGATACCCGACGGTTGTTAATGGAAATGTAACCAGTAATTCATATTCACCATTTAATGGCAATTAATAATGAAAAAAAAAAGTGTTTTTATAATTTTTGAGATATTATTTGCAGTAGCATTGCTATCATGCAACGAAAGTCAGAATAATATTCACAGAAGAAATGCAGATACGTTAATCGAGTCAAAAGATACAAAAAATCGCAAATTAACTATTTCACGTGATTCGAGTTTGTGGTACTATGAAAAGGTTGATAATCAGACAGTGTACTTTAAATATGGTAAGAAATTTAAAACTAACTTATACGATTTGCACTACATCGGTCAATTGCAAGCAAACCATAAATCTCCTTTTTTAATTTTATCTGGTCGCAGTTGCAATCAATGTGATGAAAATTTGTCCATTTTTATTTGGTCGCCTTCAGATGGTCCAATGAAGAGTGAAGCTGAACAAGTCAGATATAGTTATCCGGGTAAGGAATTTGATTATGAAACAAGTAAATTAACTTTTGAGTCAAAAATGTACTATGGCAATTGTTTCCTAAAAGATAGCGATAATGTTGTTTGGGTACAAAAAAATATAAAGGCTAACGGCAAGTTTGAGAGTAAAATAATACGGGTTCAAATCGAAGTTGACACAATTAAAGAATCAATTTTTAATATAGACACATTAAATTTAAAAACACAGCATTACAATTGCAACGAATTACCCGGAATTGACGTAAAATCGGAGCCGTAATTTTTTTTCAGTCTGTGGTCGGTGTTATCACCGCATTACATAACGGAATAATCAGGTGTTGCGATTCGGTGTTGCACATGTTGCGCAACGCAACACCGTCACTTCTGATTCAGCCTGTGGTGATAACACCGACCATAAGCTAAATTCTATAGCGATGGGTTTCAAGCCCATCGCTATAAATATTATACAGGCTATTCCTTAACGCTCATAATAAAGCGCGATCACTCCCTTGTCAAGCGTTTCAGCCTTAACAAGTTTTAAACCTTCCGTATGGGCTCCATCTTTAAAAAAACGTTTCCCGCTGCCCACAATAATGGGATGAACTAAAAAGCGGTACTCGTCAATAAGACCGGTTCCCGTTAATGATTGTACAAGCGTGGCGCTGCCTTCTATTTGGATTTCCCTGCCGGGCTGCTGTTTCAGCCGGGTTATTTCTTCCACCAGGTTTTCATTAATGATGGTTGAATTGTTCCAATCCGCTTTTTCTAATGTTGAAGAAACGACATACTTGGGTGCGCTGTTTAGTTTGCCCGCAACCCCCATTTCGTTATTTTTCATGGACGACCAGTAAGGCGCAAGCATCTCATAAGTTTTGCGCCCAAACAGGAGCGCATCGCAGGCAAGGATGCCATCCTTAATGTAATTTTGCCTGCTTTCGCTGTCAAAAGGGTTAAACCATTGTCCCATTAATTCTGCATCAAAGATGCCATCCAGCGAGATCCACGCTGATACGATTAGCTTTCTCATTTTAATTTGATTAACCGGGTTTTATAACAAAGCCCTTGTGAAAAGATGGGATATTAATCCAACTCAAATATTGGCAAATTGTTTCTACCTCTCTTACGGTCGTATCACCCCAAACGGGTGATATTTGTTATGGATAAAACCTTTAGGTTTGTCTGCAACCCCATGTAACAACTAATAACGTACACGGTCTATTCAATAAATCAAAAGCATGAAGGCACTCCTCTTCACTCTCGCCACTTTTATCCTTGCCCTATCAGCCTCAGCACAACAGCAAAGCTTTGACGATTTTTCTAAAAAGTTTGTAGATGAATACCAATCGCTAAAGCTTCCCGACCTCGAGTTGAGCTATGTAAGCGGATTGCAGCATATTGGTTCTGCAGAAAACATTCAAAAACAGCTTGATTTTTTCAGGTCGGTAAAAGCAGGGTTGCCCGCTTATAAAGCCGCTGATTTAACACCATCACAAAAAACAGACTACGAACTGATAAAATATGAAACAGGGTTAAATCTTGAAAGGCTTGCTTTGGAAACGGAGTGGATCAAACGCCCGCCTGCCAAAATCTCAGCCGACGGCATCATTACCGTCCCGGACGGGAAGGCCTGGTACGCTTATTTATTAAAACGATGGGTAAATGATGAAGTAACACCCGATCAGATCTACCAGTTCGGACTTACCGAAGTAGAGCGGGTAAAAGGCCATATTGAAGCTGTCCGCAAACAAACAGGGCTGAGTGAAGACGCTTTTTATCAGCATTTAAATGATCCATCATTTTTCATCAGCGACCCAAAGGAAGTGCAGCGGTCATTTGAGCATACCCGGGATGTTATTTACGCTAATATGCCCAAGCTGTTCCATGTGGTTAAAGTGCCTGATCTGAAAATTGAAAAGGGCGCGGCGCAGGCTTTGGCGCAAACACCGGGCTATTACGATAACAATACTTTTTACTATAACCTGTTCGATAAACCCTATAATAAACGGCAGTTCGACTGGCTTTTTATCCACGAATCAGTTCCCGGGCATCATTACCAATCGTCCATTATTGCGCAAACCAAAGTATCCGAGGTGCAGCAACTGTTCTTTTACATGGGCTTTGCTGAAGGGTGGGGAGCCTATACCGAGGAATTAGGAAAAGACCTGGGAGCCTACAAAACTCCTTATGATGAATTAGGCAAGTGGGAGTGGGACATCGTAAGATCGGTGCGTGTGCCGCTGGATGTCGGGCTGAATTATTACGGGTGGACGGATCAGCAGGCGCTTGATTTCTGGAAGAAGAATATCCGCGGGCAGGATGATATTGCCATGCGCGAGGTCAAACGCATCCGGCGCTGGCCCGCGCAGGTGGTTACCTATAAATACGGCGCTCTGCAAATACTGCACTGGAAAGAAGCTTTACAGAAAAAACAAGGCAAGGATTTCAGCATTAGGGATTTCCACGACAGGGTATTGAACCACGGCTCGCTGCCATTATTTATGGTGAAGGAGAATGTATTTGGGAATAGCCGATAAATTACTTGTTCCTATACACCCTGCCCATAAGATGATTATCAACGATCGCCTTTTTTAGTTCATCAGCGTCTATTGCGCCTTGTTTGGCGTACACTATTTTACCCCCGGGTTCAACCAATAGGGTATAGGGCAATGCGCCTTGCCATTTGGGGTCAATAGCATCTATCAGCTTATACTTGCTTTCGCCCGAGTAGATGTAATTTACACTGGAGGCTTGTTTTTTCTGCAAAAATTTCAGCGCCTTATCCTTGTTTCCCAGTTCGTCCGAGCTAATGGTGATCAGCTCGAAATCACGGTTGCGGTACATCCGGTTGATATTTACCAGGTCGGGGAATTCGGCCACACATGGCCCGCACCAGGTAGCCCACAGGTTGATCAGCCTTAATTTGTCAGTATTGTTTTTAAGCAGGCTGTTAATGCCCTCAACATCTATCGGCTCAATAGTTACAGGTTCCTTTGACCAGGCAACCTCGGCTTTCTGTATCCAATCGCCTTTCTCCGCCCATTTTACCGAACATCCAAAAACCTTGGTGGTGGCTACAGGCACTTCCTTATTACTCAATAAAGCATCAATGGCATTGCGTGCTTCCAGGCTTGTGGGTGTTTTGGCAGGGTTCTCCATATCATCTATGCGCCCCTGGTAGCGCAGCTTGCGGTTCTTATCAAAAATAAAGATATGCGGGGTGGCAACAGGGCCGTATTGTTTTGATGTTATTTCTGTTTCGCCATCAAACAGGTACGGGAAGTTAAAATGCATGTCTTTGGCGTGCGTCTTCATTTCTTCAAAGGTGTCGCCCACATCGGTATAGCCCAACTCATCCAGCCGTATCGAGCCCGGGTTATTGGGATTTATCGCGACAATGCTTACTCCCTTAGAGGCATAATCATTGGTCAGCTTGATCACCCTTTCCTCGTAAGCCTGCGAGGTAGGGCAGTGATTGCACATAAATACTACTGCCAGTATTTTTGCATTTTTAAACGACTGCAGTGTATAAGTTTTCCCATCCACACCCTGCAGGCTGAAATCAGGTGCATTTGAACCGATCGGTAATATTTTATGCTCATCGGGAGACAAGCTTACCGAAACCAACAACAGCATTATTATACAACCATAAAATGACAGGCGCTTTTTCATCATACAATTTGCTTAATTGTAATTACCTCTATCAAATTTATGTATTTTATTCCCCAGGTTTCTACTAATTTAATCGCATTTGGTAGTACTATCCTGACTTTTATTCAATATGTATGCATGTAGTCTTAAGTACAGGTATAGCCGTCCGAAGTTTAAAACTTCAGACAGCGGAGAGACTCTGCCTCGACTATCATATACACTAACAATGCAGGGTCCTCTACGAGAGACCCTGCAGAGACAAAAACAGGTGAATAAGTCATATTATTTGTTGAAGAGCTTCAGTTTGAGTCCTACTTCAAAAGCGCCATTTGTGTAACTGCTAATTTGTCCGGTCGATAAATTGTAAGCGAAGTTTATGGCGTAGGTTTCCTGGTCAAAAGCAATACCGAAACCCAAATTATCGTTGCTGTGATAGATACTTTGCAGGTCAATATGATACTTATTCATTTTAAAATCTAAGCCTGCGTCAAAGATATTGGTAAACCCTTTTATCTCTCTGCATGCGGCAAGCGGTTCAAGTGAAAAAGCTCCCGTTTCGCCGCTAAGGTTTATTTTATAACTGATGGCGGCAAAAAAAACTGTGCGATCAACATCAACCTTTTGTTCATAACTATTAAAAAAAGTGGCCTTTAGATTGGGTAATACCCCTTCGATAAATAAATTATCACTGGTATAAGATATACCCAGGTCGCCATCTACATGGGGCTTTGCCTCGTTGTATTTTGATAATTCACCATCTGTAAGGTCGCCATTTATAGCGTTATAATTTATTCTTGAATCATTGAAACCTAATGATACGCCAAAGTTCAATTTCTGGTTCCTATCGCCCAGGGGTAAATGATAGGCATAGGTCCCCATCAAGCGGGTTTGGCGGAAGATGCCCGACTGATTGTCATTGATGTTGAGCCCCAAACCAATCTTATCCGCCGGTTGGTATTCTGTGGTTAATGATTGTGATTTGGGTGCGCCCGGAAACGAGGTCCATTGCTGCAGGTAAACCAGGTTGATGTTAAGGCCCTTTTCCAGGCCCGCCATAGCAGGGTTGTTCAAATACCTGTTCTGGTAGTAAGTAGCCTGGTAGGGGTTAAGTTGTGCCTTGCAGCAGGTCGCTGTTAATATCAAAACGGTTGTCAGCATACCGGCCAATATACCTTGAACCGGTTTTTTAGCCGCCATTTTGAATTTTATAATATTCGTCATTCCTTTTCGTAGCCGTTCTGTTATATGTATGCCAATCAGTTTCTGAGTATGCTGATATAGCCCTTAATTTTGCGGAGATTGGGCCCCAGATCAACCACGTAATAGTAGGTGCCAACAGACAGGGGAGATCCCTTCGATGTGCCGTCCCAGTCATTATTATACCCATGTTTAGTGTATATCACCCTGCCACTTTTATCGTAAACAGTTACGGTATTTTGGGGATACAGCTGAATATCCTTGATCAGCAATTGATCATTCTTTCCGTCACCATTCGGGGTTAGCAAATTAGTGGCGGCAAGGCTTGCCATTGTGGCGCCCCTGTACACATTTAACGTGTAGGTATCGGTTGTTACGCCATCCTGCGCTGTAACTACTACGGTAATGGTGTTGTCGCCAAGAGTAAGCGGGATATCGCCTGATGCTGTGCCGCTGGTAACAGCAGTTCCATTTACCGTCACAGTGGCGTTGCTATCTGTAGTTGTTGGTGTAAGCGTTATGCTTGAAATTGAGTTTGAAACAGTATCAGCATAAGCAGTGGTTGTGGCAGCAAACGCAGGACTTAATGTACCGGAGCTTGGAACAAGGTTTGAAAGTGTTGCTATAGTTGACGGCACATAGTATGAAAGCACAATTGTAGTGGATGAATGACCCACGCCGTTGCAGGCGGTAACAGTATAAGTTTGCGTTGCGAATGGAGCGGTAACAGTACCGCTGATGGTTCCTGTAGCTTCATCAAACGCTAAGCCTGCAGGCAGCATACCGTTGATCGCATACCCGGTCAGTAATATTTTTCTTACCCGGTTTCCACCAAGTTCAGTAACATAGCCGAGGCCGTTATCATCTAAATATAAATAAACAGGTAGGTTGAACTTTGCGCCTGTACCCTTGCCGTCAGTATTGCCTGTTGCCTGCACGGTACTTCCCGCTACCAGTACCACTTTTCCGTCAGGCATTATCTTCCGGATGTCATTATTATACATATCCATCACATAGATCGTTCCGCCGGGGCCGATGGCAACGCCCGAGGGCTGATTAAACACCGCTGCTGTACCCACGCCGTCTGCATAACCTCCCACGTTGCCATCCACATCGCTCCCCGCCAAAGTGGTTGTTACACCAGCCGGTGTTATTTTCCGGATGGCATTGTTTAAATAATCCGCTACGTACAGATTTCCAGTGGCATCTACTTGTACGTCAGTTGGTTCGTTGAAAGCTGCACTTGTACCATTGACATAACCGGCGGTATTACCCGCAATGGTAGTTGCTACTCCAGCCGGGGAGATCTTTATGATACGGCTCATATCCTGGTCAGCCACAATTAAGTTCCCTGCACTATCAAAACTCATACCGTCCGGGCCGAAGTCGGCAGCGCTGTAAAAAGTGGTAACCACACCTGCCGGCGTTATCTCCCTGATCGCTTTATTGCCATAATCGCCCACAAACATATTACCTGAAGCATCCATGGCTATCCCGTCAGGGAATTTAAAAAGCGCCGAAGTGCCTGTGGCGTCCGTAAAACCTGATACACCTGCAGTACTGCCCGCAAAAGTGGTTACCACGCCTTCCGGCGTTACCTTGCGTATCACATTATTAGTGGCATCTGTAACGTATAAGTTGCCGGATGCATCCTTTACCAGGGGCTGTGGCCAATTAAAAAGAGCTGTCGTGCTTGGCCCGTCAAGATAGCCGGCCTCTGCCGTCACGCTGCCTGCAAGAGTAGTTACCTGGCCATAAGCCGCGGTATCCACTATTCCGCCGGTATTGGTAAGATGAAGTGAAACAGGTATGCCTGCCTGTACATTAGCAGTTGCAGTGCCGTAGCTTATATTTGGCGCCTGTAGGGGGCTGCCGGGCAAAAAAGTTATGGCGGCGGCGGAATAGCCACTGGTATTAAACGCAGTAACCGTAACTGTTAGCGGGGCGGAGATCCCTGCCGGTACTCCGCTGATCACCCCGGTGAGGTAATTAAAGCGTAAGCCTGCCGGAAGTGTACCGGTTAGGGAATACCCGGTCAATACGATCTTTGCCACCTTATCGGAACCGTCAACAATATATGCGGTTAATGTATCGTCAATATATATAGAATCAAAACCGTGGACTAACGCTACTGCACTAACACCGTCGTCAGTCCCCCAAAGCTGTGATGCTCTTCCTGCTACCACGCTCACCGTCCCGTCCGGCATCACCCTGCGGACAACACCATTGCCTCTATCGGCCACATACATCACCCCGGTTTTGTCAATAACAATGCTGTATGGCTCAGAGAACCTGGCCGTTGTAAGTGTGCCGTCAGCCAAGCTGCCTAAATTACCACTTACACTACTTCCGGCAAACGTGCTTACCGTCCCGTCCGGTGCGATCTTCCGGATCGCATTGTTCATCCGGTCCGCTACTAAAACATTGCCCGAAGCATCCACCATGACATCATTTGGGAAATTAAATTGTGCTGATGTGCCCGGGCCGTTGACATAACCACGAACGCCATTGGTGCCGGCAATAACGGTAGCCACCCCTGCCGGTGTGATCTTTATTATCTGGCTCGCAGTATAGGTTGCCACTATTAAATTGCCTGCGCCGTCAAAACATATTCCCCAGGGGCCAAATGGCCCTGCTGTGGAGTAAAAAGTACTCACTGCTCCCGCCGGCGTTATTTTCCTGATCGCATTATTTAAATAATCAGAAACAAATAAATTGCCTGAAGCATCAATTGCCAGTGCAATAGGATATTTGAAAAGCGCTGATGTGCCCGTAGCATCAGTAAATCCCGCTGCGCCTGTAGCGCTTCCCGCAAATGTGCTTACTACCCCCGCCGGGCTTATCATGCGTATCGCGTTATTACCGCCATCAGCAACATATAAATTGCCGGCAGCATCGCCAACTATGGACCTCAATCCATAAAATTTCGCCGTCGCTGCATCTCCGTTCAAGTAGCCTTGCGAATTCGCCAGTTGGCCTGCAATGGTAGTTACCTGGCCATATATCGTGGCTGGTACCGCTCCGCCTGTATTTGTCGGGCTTATCAAAAAGGGTATGCTTCCCGTTAGTGTTGTTGCAGCCGCATCATAAGTTATATTTGGCGCCTGCGCAAAAAGGTTTTGTGTGAGTGTTATACCCAACAAAATGAACAGGTATTTTAATGTGATCTTCATTTTCTGAAAGGTTTAGGTTGTGGTGCGATGGTTACCGGCTGATCTATTTCCCCAATAAATTATTAAAACTATAAGCTAATGGAATACATCTGTAAATTTCCCGGGAACAGTGCCCTTCGGCAATATTGGAGCTTTTATTGGATTTGCGCCTGTTTTTTGGCCGGCGGTAAAAGTGAGAGGAATTAAGGGTAATAAGGTTAACTTTTTCATAAAAGTGATAAATTCCTTCCGTCTTTAAAAACTATTATAGGGGGAAGCAGTTTAGGGTATTTATATTCTAACGCAATATAATAAAAATATTCCCGCTGTTCGCAAACTCCCTCTACGATTTACTATGACTGTATTCTAAGACTACACACATAACCATACCGCCCGAAGTTTTAAACTTCGGACAGCGGGGGACTCTGCCTCGACTATTATATGCACTAACAATGCAGGGTCCTCTGCGAGAGACCCTGCAGGGACAAAAAAAATATTCCCGCTGTTCGCAAACTCCCTCTACGATTTACTATGACTGTATTCCAAGCCCACAAACATCATCGTCCGAAGTTTTAAACTTCGGACGATGATGTTAATTTTAGATATTTCGATTGTCCATCATGACAATACCAACTTACAACGCCTCAATAGAAACCCGGGTGGATTTTTCTCTGCTGTTATATTCTGATATCATAACAGAGCCTTCTTTTGCGGGGAACACAGCCGTTTTAACGTTGCCATCTTTATGCGGAATGGTACGCACTACCTGCTTTGTTTTTACATTATAAATGGAGATGTTTTTTTCGTCATCTACTATTAAATAATTGGTCTTGGTATCTGTGTTGAAAACGGTGTAAAAGCTATTGGTGTTATAAAGGGATAGAGGGGCAACGGCTTTGTGATACCGGGTATGCTCGGTTGGTATGCTGTTTTCAACGGTTAGTGAGCCTTTGTCATTCTGTTTAACAAGCATGGCATCGGTTATTTTGCACTTTGACGTACCACCGAAATTGAGGATCCAGATAGGAATGATGATCAGCGGCGCTGTTATCACCGAGCTTGCAATGTTGCCCCATCTTACTCTTCGCAGCACCTGTGAACCGGTAAAATAGGTATTGCCGTTAAAATCCCTGAAGGCGCCGGTGAACATGGCATAGGAGTCCGTTTGTTCAAAAAGACCCCTGGCCGAAACGCCTGCTGTTGAACCGTCAGACCAATAAGTAAATACCTTTTTTACGTCCTTAGGCAAAGTTCCATTTATATTAATAGTAAAAAGGCCCATATAAGGTGCTTTGGAAAGATTCCTGCCTGAAGCGTATTTGTCTTCTTTTTTTGGATCAATGATACAACCCGCCAGATAAGGCTTGCCGGTAGCTATGTCGTTATCAAATTTCAGCACTTTCAGCTGGTTGCCGTTATCATCTTTTAACGCAAAATGCGTTTCCGATTTAATATCGTTGTAACGGTAGCAAATCAGGTCGTAGTCGCCCTCATTATCTAATGCAAGATAGCCTCCCTGGATACCTATAGTACCTACATTGTGGTTTTTCTTGGTCAGCAGGTAAATATCACTACCCGAGGTAAGCATAAAAAACTCATTTGCCTTTACATCGAGTTTCTTTTGCCATAATAACTTTCCCTTTGTATCAAATACCATCAAATTGTTTCCGCCTTCATCACCAAAAAAACAGGCAAACCCTTTTTGTGGAATATTTTTTACCAGGATCGGAGATGCCAGGCTGGTGTTGGCATAAACTTTATTGTAGTATTGCGAATTGTTTTTACCCACGTTGATATTAGCGCTAATGGAATTTGTTTTTATTATTTTCCCATCCAGGCTTATAAACTGGGTCATAACAAAGTTTTTTGCATTGGGGATGGCCTTACGTAAAGCCGATTGGTTTTTATATTCCTGGTCCAGAACATTACTCTTCAAATATCCGAGGCACAATACATCCTGATCAAAGGTTACACCTTGCAGCGTAAGCCCTATTTCCTTAAAATTTACCTTCCCGATATTATTCAGGTTTTCGTCCATGATGGTTATCTGGTAGTTGAAAGAATCGATATTAGCTTTTTCAAGCCGGGTGAATATCAGGTAGCCTACTAATGCATTATCCTGCCTGATGGCTTTTATCTGGGATGATATTCCGTCGCTTACTTCTTTAAAAACTTTGGTTTGTGCCTGGCCGTAATGTATTACTAATGCTAATAAAATTACTAAAATGGTTTTTTTCATGAACTTGTAAATTGGTTAGGTTATTTTTTAAATATTTATTTCTTTTTAAATCGGTCGGCAAATTCACAGTACATACTGGTTGAATTGTTTTTAATAAAATCGCCTGCAATGCTCCATTTATTCTTGTCTGAATTGTTAGGGTCGATAGCCAGGGTGAACATGATGTTTTTCAACGCTTTTTCGTCTGCGGGAAGGTTTTTCCAAAAAACCGCGTTTTGCAGGGTGCTGCAATATTGCTGAAGGTTTGTTCTTGGCATCTGTTCAAGCATATTCTGCAATTGATAATAGTCTTTTGAGATATATTCCTTGGGGATTATCCCGATCGCGTTAAACCGGTGTAATTCCCTATCATTGAAACAAAGCCCGGAAAATATATTGGATATCATAAAATCATACCATACATCCTTGTTGCCTTTATCTTTTTCCTGCAGTACCCGGTACAAACAAGCGGTGAGGTCCATATTGTCATAAATGTTCCATATGAGCATTTTGGTTGTTTTCTCTTTTACGGTGGCGGGTACAGGTGTTTGTATGATGCTTTTATCCGATAGCGTGGCAGTCTTTTTATACCGTTCTATACATTCGGGATGCGTTTTTAGTGAGTCTTCTACGCCGGTAGTGTCTTTAAATGAATAGTTTCTTGACGAAAGGCCTTTTGACCGCCTTTGTGTCCACTTGTCTTCTACAGAAAGATCATAGGCAGCAAAGTAATCTTTAAGCGATTTCTCCAGTGGTTGCTGGTATTGATTATCGGCGCTGTCGAGCCGCAGAAAGAAAGCGGCGTTAAATGGTATTTTGCTTTTTTTTAATAGAACAATGGCTAAAGAATCGGCCTCAACTTCATGATAACGCTGGTGCCTGCTCCTGCTAAAAGTATAATCCTCGTAAATTTTTCTCAGTCGGGTAAGCCGCTCATATTTTGAATGAAGCACATTATTAAGCGAATTTTTATATTCATCTGAAGTAAGCCACTCGGCCCGGCCTTTCATGGCATTTTCAGCATGGTTAAGGATATTGTGCGATAGCTCGTGGGCGATCACAAGGGCTATTTCTTCCCGGCTTTTCGCGAAGGAAATAAGCCCAAGGTTAACGGCTATAACATTACCGCCTATGGCATAGGCATTGGGCGATGAACTCCTGTCGATCAACAAAAGTGGCATTACCGGAATTTCCTGCGGGTTGGCACGTGCCAATTGTTTAATAATAGCCTGGATGTAATTAAACATTTCGGGCTCATAAATATAGTTTTGGTCATCAATTGAACTGGTGAGAAAATCGGTTCTTGAGTCCCATATTTTCTTATATTCTTTTTGGGTTGCCTTGTTTTTGTAAATAACAGGACAGGCCCAGGCTTTCTTTAAAGAGTCTTTCTGTTTGCTATAACAAAATTTGGAAAGCTGCTGGTAAGTGTAGAGTGTCTTAGTTTGGGCTTTTAAACCATAAAAAGGTAGTGACAGCAAGAAAATAATTACCAGGCGTTTAAGCTGCACAATGATGTGTATTATAATTTAAAATCAAAACAGCCTTTTTTTTAAAAGGATAACATTCAGGGGAGCGCAATATAATATTTTTTACCTCGTTTGGCGACATAACATCCCCATCAAAGGCATGGGCAAAAAGAGTTATACGTAAAATATATCCGGGATGTTGGGTGATATATGCGAATTTGCGAAAAGTGGTTGAATAGTTGGGTGATTTATTTTTAGTTAAATTTTTTAACTATTGTGGTGTTCCGGGATGTTCCATAGTGTTCCACGTTTTTGGAACGGAACGCACTGAAAAATGGACGCCCCCTCAGGTTAATCCTTCCGCCTGCAATCTCTTTATTACAATTAAATATCGCTTTCTTTTCAACTGATTTGTAAACATTTTCCTTATTGTTTTGCTATTATTAAATATTGGTTGTCATACATATTATGCGTAAATTTATAATACCATTTTAACCTAAATAATAAATCTATGAGAACAGAAACTCCGGGTATCCACATACTCCTGCTGGGGGCTTTTTTTACCGACTGGTAATGATGATACGCCCACGCCGATAAAACCTTGTCACCGGGATCATACATACTATTCACTATTAAAATTAATCATCATGAAAAGGATTTTAATATATGCAGTTGTATTAAGCTGTATAATTTGGGGATGTAAACAATCAAAAAAGGTATCTCAGGAAGGTGTATATAAGCTGGAAAAGCAAACGGTTAGCGGCGGTAAAAAAGATACTACTTATCAAAGAACACAGGTTAAAATTTATACCCCTCAATATTTCGTTTATGCGGGTATAGCGCCGGACTCATCTGTGGGGTTTGGTGTGGGTTCCTATAAATTGGATACGGGCAATAAAATTATCGAAAGTAACATTTATAGCAGCGGTTCGCTTGATTCGGCCAGGTTTTTCAATGTGGTAGTTACAAAAACCGACAAGGGCTACACCCAGGTTATTCCTGATCTGGCAGTTGTGAAAGGGGTAAAATATAAATTGACAGAGGAGTATACCAAATTGCCATCGGCAGATACTTCCGTGCTGGATGGTGTATGGAGACTGGATAAAACTTTTTGGGTAAAAGGGAAAGATACTACCAGGCAAAATCAAATCCAGTATAAAGCCTTTTGGGGCGGGCATTTTATGTTCATACACCGTTATCCGCTTGACCAGGCTGCCACCAAATTTAAAAATGGATTTGGGTACGGCGATTTCAGCCTGAAAAACGACACGTTGAGTGAGGAAGATGAAATGTCGAGCCATGCTATGCTGCTTCACCGTAAATTTGCTATTAAGATCACCTTTAATGGCCGTGATGAATATTCGCAGGTAATTAACGATTCAAAAACCAACGAACAAACGACTGAAATTTATAAACGTTTGAAATAAAAGATTTCGTCATTACGGGCTTTAGGCATTAAATCCATCATAAGAAATGATGCGTTAGCATTTCCTGTTATATTTGACGTATCGATCGTCAAACTAATATAATATCATGATAAGGAAATGGCTGACTGTCTCTAACCTTTTAAGCGGCTTGTTTTTCGCAGTGCTGATCGTACTGGCGTTAAATCATTATTCCAAATCGTTGTTTTTGCGCGGTTTGATGAAGATCGGTTTCTATCAGCCTAAGATTGTGCAGCCATTGGAGGATGATCATTTGGTGACCATAGCGCCGGATATGATCTTTACTGATAGCAGTGGTCAGCCAATCCATTTAACCGACCTGAAAGGGAAGGTAGTTTTTTTAGACTTCTGGGCCACCTGGTGCCCCTATTGCATATCAGAGTTGCCTGCCATTAATGATCTGCACCTGAAACTGGCAGCCAATAAAGATATTGTATTCATTATGGCTGATGTGGATAATAATTTAGGTAAATCGGCAAAGTTTATGGCGGATCACCAGTATAGTTTGCCCGTAAACGGCATTGATGGCAGTATAACTCAAATTATGCCGGATGGTACCATCCCGGCCACGTTGATCATTGATAAAGGCGGTCGTATAGTTTACAAGCATGTAGGGTCGGCTGATTATTCGAACCCCAAAATATCGGATTACCTCGTTCAGCTGGCAACTGATAAGTGACAGAAAACTTTTTATAGGATAAGGTGTTCCTTATTAGCTACATTAATGCCTCGAAAAACGACAAAAGACACTGTCAATTTTATACCTGATTAAATTCTGCACTCATGGAACAGATCGTCAAAATAATTTCGGTTACTCATATTACGCATAATGTAAGGCAGTTTAATTTAGAGAAGCCGGAGGGCTTTCATTTCAACCCGGGCCAGGCAACAGAGCTCTCTATTAATGAAAAGGATTGGAAGGATGAGAAGCGCCCTTTTACTTTTACCTGCCTTAATGATGACCCATACCTGCAGTTTACCATAAAGATATATACAGATCATAAAGGGGTGACCAACCACCTGGGCGAACTAAAGACGGGTGATGAAGTGATCATAAGAGATGTTTGGGGCGTTATCGAATACAAGGGCCCCGGGTATTTTATTGCCGGTGGGGCAGGAATAACCCCGTTTATCGCCATATTAAGGCAATTGCATAAAGAAGGCAAGCTGGAAGGAAATACCTTATTCTTTTCCAATCAGACCGATGAAGATATTATCCTTGAACAGGAATTAAGGGCAATGCCCGGCCTGGACATACTGTTTACCACAACCCGCCAAAAAGGGGGCAAAAACGATCACCGGAAAATAGACAGCGATTTTTTGAAAGCTGAAGTTAAAGACTTTACCAAACATTTTTATGTGTGTGGGCCCGATCCGATGGTGCTTGATATCAATAAAGCGCTTGAAAAACTTGGTGTAAAAGCAGATTCGGTTGTTTTTGAAAAATAGAATTGCAGGAAATTTATTCCCCGGTTTTATTATTATGCACTCATTTTTCCCATCAATTTAAAACATACAGCTAATCAGTGTGTTATTTTCTTGCCACTGGAAAATATTTTGGCGCATGGCACAATTTTAGCATGCATCAATCGTATTAAACTAATCAAGCTGCGACTTTAAATAGATGAAAAATAATTACATAGGTTTTAGATTACAATTGTTTTCAATTTTGGTGATTACGGTGCTGGCTGCTTCCTGCAAAAAGGATAGTGCGCCAAAAACTTCGGTGACCGTAACACCCGTCACGCTTCCGCTAATTGAATATGGAACCACCCAGGGTAAAAGGGTATTTATCCCTATCACTAAAGTTGGTGATCAAACCGTCAATTATTACAGCGTTTTCGATACAGGTTCATCCGGGATGACCATTGATGCAAACGGCATACTACCCGCATCCATGATCACCAGCGCTGGCATTACCGTAGCCGGGGATTCGGTAGTGGTAAATGGAATCACAGTTACCTCAAAAAAGGCCACCATAAGTTTTGGAGATAAAACAAGCCTGACCAAGCAATATGGAAACTTAGCCTATGCCCCCATAACCATAGGCGATTCGCACGGAAATTTGAGTATTAAGCGCATACCTATTTTTTTGTACTATAAAGTGACGGATGTTAATGGCAAACAATTAGCGGTACATGCTAATGATGTATTCGGGGTTGGGCCAGGCACAAGTTATTCGTTTAGTGCTATAACAAGCCCCCTCCGGGCTTTTACTACCGGCGGGAGTGTTAGCAGCGGGTTTAAAATGGCAATATTCAACAGTACCTATTTTACCAGTACTGGTACTTATGTTCCCGGCTTGTTAACTATCGGGTTAACGTCATCCGACTTGTCATCTTCAGGCTTTATTATGCACCCGCTTGCCTATTTTGCGGCTGGCGGATATTCACCAAATATACCCGGGACTATAACTTATAATAATAAAACCATTGCTGCCGAGTTGCTATTCGATACCGGAACTCCGTCTGTAACTATCATAGAAGATCAAACCGCCAGCAGCCTGGGTAATTTGCCTGATAGCTCGCTTGTAAAATTGACAACTACTAAAGGATTTTCTTATCAATATCTTACAAAGAGCACCTCAAATCTCACCGCGATACAAAACCCCAATAATTCCGGAGATTTCAGAACCATATTCAGTATCGACTTTTTTATTAAGAATGAGATGCTGATCGATTATACCAATCACCAGATCGGGCTGAAAAACAATTAAGACGGATAGTTCTCCAGTTTAGTTAAACAGCATTTAAAAAAGCTTGTAATTCAGAGTTACCAGTTTTTTTTTATTACTGCCTTACCTTGTGGACACTGTTGTTTGTTTTGTATAATTTTTTCTGGGCGTGTGTAAGTATATTGTGGATCAATAATATTGGGGGGCTCTTGATATGGGCAACAGCCAAATTATCACCTTTTCCCGACACAGGATTAAATGCCTGGTATACGCCTAATAAAGGAAAGGGGGTGCAGAACATGATAAGGAATATAGCCCATGCCGACAATTCGGTTTTAAATAATTCCCTGTTCCTGCTATGTATCAAAGCGGCGATAATTGTTATCAGCCATAAGCCCAATATACAAAGGGCTAACGAAAAGGAGGAGTAGCTGCTTTTTCCTGTCTGATTTTTACCGAGTTCGAAGAGTAAAATAGTAATTAAGTTAGCAACTAGTGCCAGTATAATTAGATTGCGAAGTTTGCTCACTTTTAGTTTAATTTTTATTAATGCTTTGGACATCAATAATAGGGCTGTTTAGTATTGGAATCAAAATTATAAATTATTGATTTATATTATGATATGACTTTTATCTAAACAGTCGATTACTTATCAACATATCCACATTATTAACGTCTGTAGGTTTGAATTGTTTGATGCATAACTAATTATAACTGAGCTATTTTGCGTAATCCTGGGCCGTTTGACCCATCTTGCCAATTTTAACGCACTTATATTTTATACGAACTAAAAAAGATATAGTTGAAGTTTGTGGAAATCTTTTTTAATGCGAAGGATCGGAGTTAAACCGATGGTCTCAGGCATGCCATATTATTCCGATTTTATAGTAGCGGAAAACAATAGATATATCTGCAGTTGAAAGCGTATTAATACGTTGATTATCAGCGTATTTTTACGTTTATCGATACCCGTTAAAATACCCCCCAAATACCGTGTCTCTACGGTATTTATTTCATAATACTTCATATTATATTTAACCAATGATTTAATAGCGCCTGCTCCTGTATAAAAGTTCATTATATCAGCTATTAATGTTCTGAGAATTCAAAATACAAGTGACCCTCTTGTAATTGGTTTTATAATAAAAGAAGATCGTTTAACTTTTTTTTAAAATAATTATCATGCCAGGTCCATCAACCCACATTCTCGTTTCTGACGAAATACTCAAAAATTTAGAAAGCTTTAAAAACAGGTGGCCCTATCAGTTTCCGGGCTATAGTGCAAATAACAATTCGCCTGGTGATTTGGTAAGGCTTGCAAAAGACAACCCGAATTATTACGCGATGGGGGCGGTCGGCCCCGACCTGTTTTATTTCCTGCCGGATTTCAGGCCCAAGTTCGGTTTGCCAATGGTTGAATTGATTAAGATCATTGAGTTTCTGGATGATGTATATGCAAAACTGGATGACTGGATATTATCCAAATGGGAACACTACTTTGGCCCCGTTAGCGAAAACCTGGATGAAGCCATGAGCCGGCTTACTGGCGACCTGTCAAGCGTGGTAGCCGATATCATGGGGAGTTTATCGTCCATATTAATGCAGGCGGTAATAGATGTGGCAGCCGAACGGAAAGATTGGTTTGGTATATTTTCATTAGGACACAATTTTGGTATTGATGATAAGGATTTCTTTTGGGCCGATATGCTCCACTACCGCAAAACCAGCACGTTTGCCAATAACTTGTGGAAACTCGCCGAAGATCTGGCCAATAGCGGTGAAGAAGATGCCGCTCTTTGGAGCGACCGGCTGAAAGCCTATGCCCTTGGCTATATGAGCCATGTGGCTACCGATGTTACCGGGCATGCGTTTATAAATACCAAAGCAGGCGGCCCTTACAGGTGCCACTGGCAACGCCATCACCTGGTTGAAACTCACCTTGATACCAAAACATACAATATAAAACATGGCATGGAGGCCATATACAACCAGTATACCGAGTCTGCCGTTCATTATAGGTTTGCTTTTAATGACGATGGAGGCCCCGGCCACGCCCGCCCGAATTTTGATCCGGGAGATAATACACTTCGGGGTAGATACGTAAGAAGAAGGCAGCTTGACCTGGACTCTGATATACCTGAGAAACTGGCCCAGTTGCTGATGGATGCTATGGATGTGACCTATAAAACCCAGGCCCAAAAGAACGATCATGGTATAAAAAGAACTACCCCCGATATCATACCAACTGATGACGGGCGCCCTGACCTGGAAGCCATACAGGCTACTTATCATTTGCTGTTCAGGTATTTCAAATTCAGTTCATTAGATGGTTTGGCTCATGAAAAGCCAATGCCGCCCGATGTGTTTCCAAATCTGGACTTCCCGCAGCTTACAGATCCATTGGATGATATTCCCGGTGCAAGTGATGACGATGATTTTGACCTGCTCGACCTGATACTTTCCATCCTTTCGCTTCTTGCGCTTATAGCAGAAATTGCTATTTGGCTGGCAACGGTTCTGCCCGGTATAGTGGCCGACCTGATTACTTATGGTCCACGGCTTTTAGCTTACTATACAATTGAGTTGCCCCTTTACTATATGTTAAAGGCAGAGCGCGCTATCCTGGTAATGACAGGCTACCTGCATCCTATGGATGATGAGATCGATGATGGCCTTATTACCATTGGTATAGACAACCATGCAAAATTCATCGACCTTTTGGCATCAATGGATGATGTATTTGGTTTTGTTGTAGATCCAACGCAGCCGGTATATAAAGTTCCGGATCTGGAATATCCACGTACCCATCCTTATGATGCGGCACATAACGAGTTTAATGAATTTAATCATCCATGGGCCTACCCGATAACACCGGTTGAACCGTGCCCAACCTATTCGGGGCCGTTTAAGGTGGGCGATGATCCCAATTGGTTGTTGAATGGTACAATTAAGCCAAACCTGGAACTGATAAAGGCACTATCAGATGCCAAAACGCCTTTCGATACCACTAAAATATGCTTTGAAAATGTAAATCCGGCTCAAAACATGGGCGACCCTGTTAATTTCTCCTCGTTTTTGATGTGGCAACTGGCACGTAAAGACGGCATCCCGCAGGAGGGCCATACTGAATGGAATATGGATAGCGACCGGGGATATGCCTTCAAGAGTTGGGACTGGGCAAGAAACAGCAAGAAAATTAATAAGGACCTGGAAGGTCACGACTATGCGCTGCCGTGTTCCACATTACCGCAGATTATCGATGGTGACAATTCGGGAAACCCTAATCCTGCATATTTCAACAATAAGCAGCCTTTGGACCTGGTGTATCTCGATGATACCATGACCAATGAACTGGATGCCTGCAGCAAGGAAACCCCCTGTTACAATCCTAAAATAAGAAGGCCACAGCCACCGAGGTAACGAGTTAAAGACATAAAAAGTATTAAAACTAATTCTTCAGATCATGCAACAATATACACCTCTTACAGATAAACGTAACGGTAATAAAGAGTGTACCTGCCAATGCGGATGCGATCATCAGCACACCCCTTCCTGCAAACTTTGCGAGGTTTGCGAAGAATATTGCAAAAAACAGCAGCCTTATTGCTGTGGCGATGATATCCCGCTTAACCGCCCAAATGGTCCAGCGCCTCCGGGATGGGTTGAGGGTGATAAACCAAAAGTATCACCTATTGATCCGGGTCTGTCGGGCGAAGAAAAGTTTAAAGCTTTCGATAAGGCAGTATTTGAAATACTCAGGAGCTCGCAAAATCCCAAAGGGCCTAAAATGGGTAAAAGGAAGGATGAGTACTTGCCTTTATTGGTCATTCGTGCCAATGTGGGCGACCATGGCGCACGGCCTTTTAATGGTGTTTTTTGGGAAAGCCCTGACATTTTTGTTGCGCCTGATCTGGCAGCAGAGGATGCCCCGGCCACACCGACTACCCTTGGCGGAGTCGCAAAAGCAGGCGCTCCTAATACCCTTTGGGCCCATGTATGGAATTTGGGAAGATCACCCGCCTATAATGTTAGAGTTGAATTTTATTGGTGTAACCCAAGTTTGGGCATCAATTCAGTTTCTGCCCAATTGATCGGAGTGGCTTATACTGATTTGGGCGACAGGTATAACGCGCAGGCACATAAAATTGTAAAATGCCCTAAAACCTGGACCCCTTCCTTTGTAAATAACGGTCACGAATGCCTGGTTGTAAGGGTATTTGAACCTTTGCTGGATGCTATACCTGCCAATCAATGGGAGGTAACCAAAGATCGGCACATTGGCCAGCGTAATATCGCGGTTATCAACGCAACGTCACCCGCGCATTTGGAACTCATGCTCAAAACCGGCTGTAACGCGGCCAAAGGAGAAGCGGATATCCAGGTAGAAAAAGCCAATCTGGGTGATGTTGGCTGGCTCGCTTTGATAAAAGGCAAAAAAGATCACGGCTATAAAGATCCCGCAAAACCAGAAGCGGTAACCGGTATCATGTATCCAACCGCAATTAATAAAAATGGACAGACGCCTTCTTTTAAAGAAGTAAACCCCGCAGCAGTAAAGCCTTTGCTTAAAAATGGGATAAAGTACGAACGCACCTGCGAGGAAAAAGAGTGTTTCCTGTACATGGATGTAGATAACCTGAAGCCAGGAGAGTGTGTGGTTTACCGGGTAAAGCAGGTGGTGAATGGCAGGGTAACGGGAGGCTACACTGTAATAGCCAAGAAGGAATGATCCGGGCCTGATAATAATTAACAAAATAGAAAACCTTTAAATAATCACAATATGTCTTGTTGCGGCCCTTCCAGGGATAAAAATCAGTTAAGTTCCAAACGGTTTCAAAACCGGTCACCTTATGCCAATTCAAATGATATGCAAGTAGCGTCTGAGAATTTAGCAAGCAGGAGCAGGGAAAGTTCCTCGTTCTGTTTGCCCACAAAAAAGAAACCAACTCCGGGTTGTTGCATCAATATCGGCGCTAATCAACCGGTAGAATATCCTGATCCGGCTATTTATAGCCAGGCCGAGCAGCTCAATTTGGGCAACATACCCAATTGGGATAACCCGGATATTGTTACCAATAACTGGAGCCCTTTTCGCCTGATGAGCGAATCGCAGGTTACTGTTCACAACCTGTCGCCAAGCGCGAGCGCCATTAATACCCTGGTACACTTTTATACTTCACCTTTTGGTATCGGCACGGTAAAAACTTTGTTGGCAAGTAAGGTGGTGAGCCTTCCGCCTGGCAGCCAAACATTGCTGACCTATCCTTTACCGCAAGATACATTGGCCGGCGATCAGCGCATAGGTGTGCATGTAAAAATTGAACATCCAACGGATAACAACTATATGAATAATGAAGGCTCGCAGGTACATGATGGTTCGTATACTACCGAGAGCGGACGAAATTTCACCCTGTCCATCCCAGTGGTCAATAATTCAAATTTCACCCGCCAGATATTGTTGAGCATCATGCCCACGGATCTGATAGCCACTATCACCAATGCCAATCACAATTTTGCTCCATACGAACAGATCATTGCACAGCTGCACATCGAAGTGCCAGCATTCCTGGTCGGAACTCCTGCCGCGATCATTGAAAGAGCGGTGACGGTAGTAGGCCGGTTAGCGGGTGGTGAACTGGTGGGTGGCGCCACAAAACTTTTACGTATCAACAACTAAACATATCTGTATGAATATATTAGTAAGCATGGTTAAGCCCTTTGAAAAAGCGTTTAACAAACTGGGTATCTGCAGCACGGTTGGGTTTATCGCCGGGGCCATTACGGGCTTTGTTCTGCTTTGTTATTCCGTTAACAACCCGGTTATCCCCGTTTGGACCAGCCAGGAACTGCTTAAGATAGCAGCAATGATCTGGTTATTAGTGTTCCTGATCATTTTGTTTATGCTCGTGGTGTTCTGCCGGTTCACATTTGCCTCCGTCTTTTTCCAAACACTTGTCAATACGCTCGTCTGCTCTTTTATCACCACTTACCTCGTGGTAAAAGTAAACGGATGGGTGGTGGCATTTTTTATTGGCGCCATTGTGGGCCTGTTAATTGGAAAACTTTTTTGTCTGATCTGTCAAAACCTTAAACGAAAATAATATGGCCTGCATACAAACAATCCCATCCTGTAATTTTGGCAACGATGTCTCAAGTCCATTAGGAACATTCGGCGCTGTTGTTGCCGTAATTGGCACCATTGGCAGCGTATTAGGCGCAGTGGCCAAAGTTACCGCGCTTGGTGCTGCCGGCGGCGGTGCTGTTGCTGCTGTGGTTGCAGTAATAGCGATCATCGTTGTTATCTTTTTATACTCCAATAGCCGGTGCGTTCAGTCGGAAGGGCGTTGGACCTGCGTTGCCGGGTGCATTTCCAATCTTCAGCCAAGTTTTTCAGAATGGTATGAAACCATTTTCCCCTTTGCCGCATTTCCCAACAGGGTTGATGTAACCGTGAAATCATTCTACTGGGGTTTCCTGGAACAAGGCAATGCTTACGTTTATTGCAATGAAGAGCCTTATCCACGCACATCCGAGATCATACATACGTATTATTATACCGAAAAATTATGTGCCGCCGAAAGCGGTTCGCTGCTGGGAGCCGGTATAGGCGGTGCGGCGGGGGTTATCGCAGCAATAGCGGTTACCGTGGCCATTGGTTGTGCTTCGGTTATCCTATGTATTTTTGCTATCCTGCTGGCCATTTTGATAGCGGCAGTTGCCGCGTTAATAGGCGCGTTTGCGGGTGGTAATATAGCCCGCGCCGCTGCAGATGATACTCCGCCATCCGGCACAAGTGCAGGTGAAAGCACGGTTTTACGTGTGGGACTGTTTGTTACCCAGAAAGGAAATATGATCAAATCTGGTGAGGATAATGATGCCAACGTGCTTTGGTTTGCAAGAGACACTACCATACATGGTGAGGCAGCGCCGGGCACACCACAGCCTTTCAGCTATTGCGAAATAGACGAACAGTTTACGATGGATGCTTGCCCTGTGGTTATTGGTTAAAGTAAATTGAAAGAGATAATTAAAAGCCCGGTCAAAAGCCGGGCTTTTTTATTGATTACTAAAAACATCATGATGTACTGATCCTAAACACAGCGTAAAATCATTTTTGAAACAATAAAATTATTAAACAATCAAATTGTTTTTAAAAAAATTAAAAAGTTTTGTTATTTGTTAAAATAAAAAATTAAGTTTGTTTAACATTCCCCAAAGATGACCGTTGTAAAAAAGTATCACTTATTAAGAAAAGACCTGATCAAGTATTTTTATTACAATAAAATGCTTTCCCTTTCTGACATGAGTAAGCTCACTCACAAAAGCTTGCCCTTAGTCACCAGTGCGGTTAATAATTTGATAGAAGAAGGGTATGTGCTGGAGCATGGCCTCGCTCCATCAACAGGTGGGCGGCGGGGGCTGATGTTTTTGTTAAATAATCAAAAGCAGCGGTATATTGTTGCTGTAGCGGTAGATCAGATAGTAACCCAGGTTGTTATCTATGATCTGTTTAACAATATTAAAATAGCGCCTGAGAAAAGGGAACTCATCCTGGCCGATACAGCATCGCTAATTGACACATTTACCGAATTTCTGAAAGATTACCTTTCCCGTTCAGGTATACCGCTTGACCAGATCCTGGGAATAGGTATCGGGATGCCCGGATTTGTAAACGCTGAGCAAGGTGTAAATCATACTTTTTTTAAGACCAAAGGAGATATCAACCTGAAAAAATACCTCACCCATGAAATTGGCCTGCCTGTATTTTTAGATAATGATTCGAGCCTGATTGCCTTAGCCGAATTGAAGTTTGGCGCGGGGAGAAATTTAAAAGATGTTTTAGTAGTAAACGTCGGGTGGGGCACTGGTCTCGGCATGATCGTTAATGGCAGCCTTTTCAGGGGGCATAGTGGGTATGCGGGTGAGTTTAGCCACATCCCGTTATCGCAAAGCAACAAAATATGTTCATGCGGCAAAAGGGGATGTTTAGAAGTGGACACTTCTTTATTAGTGCTGGTTGACCGCGCAAAGTCTGAAATGGATGCCGGTGGAAGCTCGAGCATGGAACAGGTATATAAAGATACCGGCAATTTATCCGGCGATCATTTTTTGCAGGCGGCCAAATTGGGAGACCCCCTGGCGGTATCTATACTTTCAGACGCGGCATTTTTAATCGGAAAAGGCATGTCAACCCTGATCCATATTATGAACCCTAAGCTTATTGTTTTAAGCGGGAGAGGAGCAATTGCCGGCAAGATCTTAATGGCGCCCATTCAGCAAGCCATTAATGAATTTTGCATCCCCTGGCTTGCCGAACAAACCGAGATACAGGTTTCCAAACTGGCTTCAGAATCCGAGCTTTTAGGAGCCGCAACTTTAGTAATGGAGAACTGCAATTTCAATTAATCCAAATACTTATAAAAACCATAAAAACAACCAATCAACAATCTATTCACCAACTAACTCCTAAAAAATGAAACAAATCTACCTAAGGTGCGCGGCTTTGTTGTTATTCAGCATGATAACAATAGCTGCTTATGCACAAAAGGCAGTTACCGGGACGGTAACTGAAAAATCCGGGCAGCCAATACCCGGTGTAAATGTGGCTGAAAAAGGCACAAGTAATGGCGTATCTACAAACGCAGACGGAAAATTTACTCTGACCGTTAAGCCAGGCGCGGTGTTAACCTTTTCTTTCATTGGTTTCAAAACCAAAGAAGTAACCGTAGGGGCGGAGGCAACGCTTAATGTTGTTTTAGAAAGCAACGAAAGCGCTCTTAACGAAGTTGTCGTGACAGCCTTGGGTATCAAAAGGGAAAAGAAATCGTTAGGCTACGCGGTACAGGAAGTAAAAGGACAAACCTTAACGGATGCTAAAGAGCCGAACATTGTGAACGCGCTTTCAGGCAAAGTTGCCGGTTTGCAAATTACCCGTTCGGGTAACGGGCCGGGTGGTTCCTCAAAGATCACTTTAAGGGGTAACAATTCATTGACAGGCTCCAACCAACCATTGATCGTGGTTGACGGAATACCTTTGGATAACTTTAGTGGTAACGCAAATGGCAATAGTGACTATTACAACCCAACCCTGGATATGGGTAACGGATTGTCGGACATTAACCCGGACGATATTGAAAGCCTGAGTGTTTTGAAAGGACCGTCAGCAGCAGCGTTATATGGTTCAAGAGCAGGTAATGGCGCGATTTTAATCACCACTAAAACAGGGAAAACACAAAGTGGCCTGGGCATCACGCTATCATCCTCCATAGGTGTTGAAAGCATTTTTGCAAGGGCTAAACTGCAAAATCAATTTGGCCAGGGTACCAATAATATTTATGACCCGATATCAAGCAGCAGTTGGGGGCCAAAAGCAGATGGTCAGTCTGTAACCAAATGGGATGGCTCGAAAGCCCCATTAAGGACTTTTGATAACATCGCGGATTATTTTGGTAATGGCTTAACAGCTAACCAAAGCGTATCTTTTCAACAGCAATATAAATCCACTTCAGTTTATACATCTTACAATCGCCTTGACGATAAAAGTATAATTCCGGGAGCAAAGTTAACCCGTAATAACTTAATGGCAAGAACGGTAAGTAAATTCGGACCGGATGACAGGTGGACAGTTGACACAAAAGTGCAATACATTAATTCTACAGCGCTTAACCGCCCGCAAGGCGGATCAAACGTCAGCAATAACTTTTATGCTTTATCATTGCTGCCGGTTTCTATCGATATCAGGGATTTCAGCAGAGCTACAGATAACAATGGCAAAATGCTATGGTGGCGCCAGGAAAATGAGCTTAACCCATACTGGGCAGCTAAATATAACCTGAACGAAGATACCCGGAACAGGTTTTTATTGAACGGATCAGTAAAATACCAGTTTAACAGTTGGCTAAATGCCGAAGTAAAAGGCGGCGCCGACACCTACACTACCAATACGGATAACAGAACTTATGCAGGTGCTACACCAACCTCAACCGGCTCATACGGCGTTGGGAAAAGCTCATTTACAGAAACTAATTACAGCGGTTTATTAACTGCTAAAAAGGATAATCTTTTTGGCAAACTTGGCGGCGTAATAACCCTGGGCGGCAACTTGATGAACCGTGAGTCTTCTTTCATCAGCGCGAGTGCAAATCCATTACAGGTACCAAACTTGTTTTCTTTAAACAATGGTACCACCAATGCATCTATCAGCGAAGGTATATCCAAGCATGATATCTATTCTGCTTACGGTTCCCTTGGTCTGAACTATGACGGGTATTTGTTCGTAGATGGCACGTTCAGAAATGATTGGTCTTCTACCTTAAGCGCTACCAACCGTTCCTACTTTTATCCTTCGGTAAATGCCGCATTTGTATTTACTGAATTGATGAGCAAAGGAAGCAGCCTGCCATCATGGTTAACCTATGGAAAAATAAGGGGCTCCTTTGCATCTGTGGGTAATGATATGGACCCATATAAATTGTACAATACTTATTCTATCAGCAAAGATCCGCTGGGCAACACTACTGCAAGCCGCGGCGATATTTTGTTTGACGAAAATGTTAAAAGCGAGCTGATAAAATCATATGAAGCCGGTTTAGAAATGCGCTTCTTCAACAGCAGGCTTGGTTTTGATCTGTCGGTATACAAATCTAACGCAACCAGGCAGCTTATCAATTTGCCACTGGATAATTTAAGTGGTTACTCTGCCAAAGTTATCAATGCTGGCGACATCCAGAATACAGGATTTGAGCTGATGGTTGATGGTAAGATACTTAGAAGTAATCAGGGTTTTAACTGGGGAGCCACGGTGAATTTCTCCATGAACAGGAATAGAGTAAAATACCTTTATACCGGGGTGAATCAATATGCTTTGGGAGGATTTGATGATATCTCCATTGTTGCCGAAACCGGTCAGCTTTACGGCGAGATATACGGCTCGAAATTTTTAAGAGTTAAAGATCCAAGCAGCCCGTATAACGGACAACTGCTTTTAGATAATACCGGTTTGCCACAAGTAGATCCTGAAAAAGCTAAGCTGGGCAATCAGCAGGCTACCAGCTTGCTGGGCTTAACCAACTCGTTTTCTTACAAAGCGTTTGATTTATCTTTCCTGATTGATGCACGTTTTGGCGGAAAAATATTCGCGGGCACTATAGCCAATATGGAGCAATATGGCACATCTAATAAAACCGTTGTAAATGGTTCAAGAGATGATATGTTGGTTGATGGTGTGGTACTTAACCCAAGCACAAACCAGTACGAAAAAAATACAGTAAAAACTACCGCACAAAATTACTGGGGAGTAGTTGCCGGTCACGGCAATATTGGTGTAACCGAAGCAAACTTATATGATGCTTCTAACGTACGTGTTAGAAATATACAGTTTAGCTACAACTTGCCACGCAAGCTTTTGGCAGGTGCCGGCATTCAGAGAGCTAAAATAGGTATATCGGCTAATAATGTATGGTT
>DATHKT010000007.1:0-3045 GCA_035489035.1 Mucilaginibacter sp. | reverse complement strand
GGCCCGCTTGTAGCCGACCTGATGGTAAACATATCCAATACCGATGCAGATTTTGTGGTAAAGCTGATCGATGTATTGCCGGTAGATGAAAAGCCTAACCCGGCTACCAAATACCCAATGGGCGGTTACCAGATGCTGGTGCGCGGCGATATCATGCGCGGCCGTTACCGCAACAGCTTTTCGAACCCCGAAGCCTTTGTACCAAATAAAGCGACCCAGGTGAAATTTACCATGCCCGATGTGGCCCATACCTTTAAAAAAGGCCACCGCATGATGGTGCAGATCCAAAGCAGCTGGTTCCCCTTAGCTGATCGCAATCCGCAGCAATTTGTGGATATTTACCATGCTAAGGATTCGGATTTTGTAAAGGAAACCATCCATGTTTATTTGGATCAGTCGAAGTTGATTTTGCCGGTTTTGAAGTAAGGGATTTTATGTAATATTTTAGGATTGCTAAAAAAGCTTTGTTAATAGACTTATTAATTATGATAAGCAAAAACGATAAACGCCATATCCAAATTTGAAAGAAAAGTAAAATGACAGTAATAGGAAAAGGATATGTAAAATGGTATTTGCCTCGATAGAATTTGTATGAATATTGCCGGACGTAATAATTTGTAAATTTATCACAATTCTAAACCTAAATATTATGTCATACGATGTAGAATACGCTGACAAAGCTCATTATTACCGCGGTAATCTAATCAATAAGTTTTCAGGATTTGAAAAGGCTGTTGAGTATTTCATAGGTAATTATTTCATGGCTGGTAATCTAAAATTGAATGAAATGATGAATGTCCTTTTAGATAGAATGACTTTCGAATCAAAAAGAACAGCATTTAAGGCAATATTAGATAAGAAAGAACTAGATAAAGGATTTATAAAGACGAAAAACAACAGCTTCCACCATAGTGAGTTTTTTAACGAAATCCGGTTATTAAACGATCAACGAAACTACTTTGCTCACTATGTATTGGTAATCTCAAGTGAGGCTAAGGACAAGATTATTGGTCTTGCTGAATTTAGAGATAGCATGAATATTATATGGTATTCATTACCTGAATATAACGCTATAATCCATAGAGTTTACACGGTGACTGAGAAGGTTAGAAAGCTTACCGATGAATTGTTAAAATCTACTTAAGCCCGTGCGAATAATTTTATATTGCAATTATACTATGAGTACTTAGCAGGTTCAAAAGCGTAATATATTTTAACTTAATCTAAAAAATGATTTAGGTATATTTAAAAATAAAAATGGAAGAATTAAAACATAAAATAGTTCATTGGGATACCGGTTTGGTGCAACTGACAATAAAATATAGAGATAGATTTGATGGGAGAATTGAAGACTATTTTGATTTGTATTTTGACCCTAATAGATTAGTATTCGGGAAAAGGCGATTGGATGGTACTGTAAGAGACGAGTTAATCGCATTACATAATTCTATTTTTGATTAACCCCCTTGTCGTTATTCAACCACTAAATAATCGCAATAATGAAAAAACTCATCCTGCTCGCCTGCTTCCTTTTTCCCTGCGTAGCCATGGCGCAAAACGCCGATTCTGTTTGGTTTGTAAACAACTACACCAAAAAGGAAGTTACCATACCCATGCGCGATGGCATCAAGCTTTTTACCTCCATTTATTTACCAAAGGACAGATCGGAAAAGCACCCCATCCTGATGGAGCGTACCCCTTATTCCTGTACGCCTTATGGTAAGGATTATGTCGGGTTTTGGAACACGCATCTCATCAAATATTGCCGCGAAGGCTACATTATGGTGATACAGGATGTGCGGGGCAGGTGGATGAGCGAGGGGCAGTTTGTGGATGTGCGCCCTTTCAATCCAAACAAAAAAACCAAGCAGGATATTGACGAGGCCAGCGATAGCTACGATACCATCGACTGGCTGGTGAAGAACCTGGAAAATAACAATGGTAAAGTAGGCGTGATGGGAACTTCGTATCCGGGCTTTTATTCCAACATGGCTTCGCTGAGCGGGCACCCGGCATTAAAAGCGGTTAGTCCGCAAGCCCCGGTAACCGACTGGTTTGTGGGTGATGATTTTCATCACAACGGCGCCTTCTTCCAGATGGATGCCTTTGCCTTTTATTTGGGATTTGGCTTTGGTCAGCCGCACCCCAAGCCAACCAGCGTAGCCGCCAAAACCTATGATTATCCCGTTCACGATAGTTATGAATTCTTTTTACGCACAGGTGCATTAACCAACTTCACCAAAATTATGGGCGACAGTCTTAAATTCTGGAACGAAATGATGAACCACCCCAACCGGGATGCCTGGTGGCTGGCCCGCAATGCCAGGGTAGGGGTGAAGAATGTAAAACCCGCCATGCTGGTAGTAGGTGGTGAGTTTGATGCGGAAGACTGCTTTGGCGCCTGGAATTTGTACCAGGCTTTGGTGAAGCAAAGCCCTGCCACTAATAGCCGGCTGGTGATGGGTCCCTGGTATCATGGCCAGTGGGGAAACAATGACGGCACGCATCATGGCAATATCCAGTTCGGCAGCAATACCAGCGAATGGTACGCCAACCATATCGAAATACCTTTCTTTAATTTCTATCTCAAAGGCAAGGGAAGTGTGGACAGCATCAGCAAGGCCACTATCTTTTTTACCGGCGAAAACAAATGGCACCAATATCCACAATGGCCACCGGCTGATGTACAGCAAACGCCCATCTACCTGAAAGAAAACGGCAAGCTATCATTTGATGCTGCCGCGAATGCTAAACCTACTTCAGACACCTATATCAGCGACCCGGCTAAACCAGTTCCCTATACCGAAGAAGTACACTTTAACCGCACCCGCAAATACATGAGCGACGACCAGCGCTTTGCTGCCCGCCGCACAGACGTGCTGGTTTATCAAACCGATACGCTGACCAAAGATGTTACCCTGGGTGGCCCGGTAATCGCCGACCTGATGGTGAGCCTCTCTAATACTGATGCCGATTTTGTGGTGAAACTGATCGATGTTTTCCCGGATAACTTATCCTACAACGATATTAATATTTATGCGGAAA
>DATHKT010000006.1:0-37429 GCA_035489035.1 Mucilaginibacter sp. | reverse complement strand
GTATGTATTCTAGGTTAATCATATTTCCAAATTTTATTTATAAAAACATTCCTAAGCAGCTTTTTTATAATTCTCCACAAAAGTTTCACCTCGTTTAACAAGGGCGAACATCCGCAGGATCAATTTGAACTTGACGTTGTTCAGAACTAAAGGATAACATTTGTTTTGGAGTTTTCGCGTCGCATATGCCCGGATCTCAGGGTCATGTATGATTGCTGTTTTTGCGGCCTGGTTCAACTCCTGTTTTATCTCTTTATGGGCAAGGTGACTCACTTTATCTCTTTTCTTTATGCTCGTCCCTGAGCCGTGGCCGAAAGGAACTACACCGACATATACCGCGTATTTTCGTGCATCACCAAAGCTGGTGAAGTTTTCGGTGTAGGCTATAGTCATCCATGCATTAACATTCCCAATACCCTTCAGGCTTGTTATTATCCGATAGGTTTGCAACATTGCTTCGCTGCTTTTGACCAGTTCCATGATCTCCAATTCTATCTGCCTGATATATTTCTTATTCTCTTTTATTTTCGACTGTGCTACGTGTGTAACAGTATCCATTTTGCCGGTGTGATACATATGCTTTCTTTCCTTAACAGTACTTTCATAACCAGCTTTTTCTCTAACCAGTCGTTTGCGAAAGGAAAGTAATTGCTTAAGCGTCAATATATTTTTATCGATTGGCTTTGATGGTACAAGTTTTTTTATCTTTTCCTCACCGTATTGACCGATACGAAAAGAATCGGCCCGGTCACTTTTGCCCCGAGTCATCCCCATAGAATTTTTGATCTCCAGCCCGGGTATCCGGCAATAAGTAATGGAGGACGATTCGCAAAACTGCATAAACCGATATTCATACCCACCGGTATGTTCCAATACGATCATGGTGTCCTTCAGATCGATCTCATTATCCTTACACCACTTCTTTAATACTTTAAAACCTTTGGTCTGATTTTCAATTTTTAGATACAGGTTACGTTCAGCACAGCAGATATCGAGCGTCAGCTTAGATACATCGACACCTAAAATAACATTCCAGCTTTTCATACGTTTGTCTTTTAAGTAATCAAAAATTGCCTTTTGCCAATCACCTTTGTTGCGTCAAAGGAAGTATTCTAGTTGGGCCTTGGGCAATAATAAAGGCAGGGACTTATACATACTAAAGTCCTCGAAGACTAGAGCGGATATTAGTTCACCCTGCCTTTATATTAACTTATTCACAAAGTTTTTAGTTTTTAACACCCCCTAGAACCCCCATTTCAAACAATAGTAGTTTCTTAAGTTATTTCCTTTGCTTTATCAAAGGAGCGTATAGCGTGTTAAAACGCCCAAAGAAAATACCTTTTACCAGTCGACTTAATCAACCATTTGACTCATTCAACTAATATCAGATTCTGTTGCATTTATCCAATAATAGAATTACCTTTGCGCCTCAATTAACATAATTTATTCACGCTTTAATATTATTCAGGTAATGTATTTAAGTAAAGAGGCGAAAACAGAGATTTTCGCAAAACATGGCAAAAGCGCCACCGATACAGGTTCGGCAGAAGGGCAAGTAGCTTTATTCACCACCCGCATCGCGCATTTGACAGGGCATTTGAAAAGCAACAAGAAAGATTTTTCAACCCAGCTTTCGCTGCAAAAATTAGTAGGTAAACGCCGCGCATTGCTGGCATACCTTTATAAAAAAGACATTGCAAGATATCGTGCTATCATCAAGGCTTTACAGCTAAGGGATATCATTAAGTAATTCTTTTAAATCTTTTCAAAAAGCCATCCCGAATAAGGGGATGGCTTTTTACTTTGACCATCATAAGCAGCCATTAAAACAAATAATACGCTTATGATAGCTTCAATGCCGATAAAAGGCAAATTATAGATTGAAAAACAATATACACAAACATAAAAACCGGTGCGCTCTAAAAGATGAAAAGCGCATCAAAACGAAAAAAAGATGAGTTTAAATGTAATTAAAAAGGTAATCGATTTAGGTGACGGCCGCACCATTGAGATCGAAACCGGTAAGCTGGCCAAACAAGCCGATGGCTCTGTAGTAATTAAAATGGGTGACACCATGTTATTGGCTACCGTGGTTTCATCGCTTGAAGCAAAAGAAGGTGTTGATTTTTTACCGCTTTCTGTTGACTACCAGGAAAAATACGCTGCCACAGGCCGTATACCAGGTGGGTTTTTACGCCGCGAGGCACGTTTATCAGATTATGAAGTTTTAATTTCACGTTTGGTTGACCGTGCATTGCGCCCAATGTTCCCTGAAGATTATCATGCTGATACACAGGTGATGATCTCCCTGATCTCTGCTGATAAAGACATTATGCCTGATTGTTTAGCAGGTTTAGCCGCTTCGGCAGCTTTAGCAGTTTCTGATATTCCGTTTAACGGGCCAATCTCAGAAGTTCGCGTAGCTAAGGTCGATGGTAAACTGGTGATCAATCCAACTTTAAGTCAATTGGCAACAGCTACTTTAGAATTTATCGTAGCAGGTTCTGAGCATGACGTGAACATGGTGGAAGGTGAATCGAAAGAAATACAGGAAGCTGAATTGGTTGAGGCCATTAAATTTGCCCACACTGCTATTAAGCACCAGTGTTTTATCCAAAAAGAATTAATGGCTGAAGTTGGCAAGACCGTAAAACGTACTTACAGCCACGAAAATCATAACGAAGATTTAAAGAAAGCTATCTACGCCGCTACTTACGAGCAGGTTTATGCTATCGCAGGTTCAGCATCCGGAAAGGATGAGCGTTCGGTTAAATTTAAGGAAGTTCGTGATGCTTACATCGCTACTTTAGGTGAGATTGATGATGTAACTAAGTTTTTAGCTAAAAAATATTACCACGATGTGGAGTATGACGCTATCCGTAACCTTGTATTAGATGAAGGCAAACGTTTGGACGGTCGTACCACTACCCAGATACGCCCGATATGGAGCGAAGTTGGTTATTTGCCATCTGCTCACGGTTCGGCGATATTTACCCGTGGCGAAACACAATCATTAACCACGGTTACTTTAGGTGCCAAGGATGATGAGCAAATGATCGATGGCGCGTTTATCAACGGTTATCAAAAATTCTTGCTGCACTATAATTTTCCTGGTTTCTCAACCGGCGAAGTTCGCCCGAACAGGGGAGCAGGCCGTCGCGAGATCGGTCATGGTAACTTAGCCATGCGTTCGTTAAGGCAGGTATTACCGGCTGATGATGAGAATCCTTATACTATCCGTATCGTTTCTGATATATTAGAATCCAACGGTTCATCATCTATGGCTACGGTTTGCGCCGGAACATTGGCATTGATGGATGCAGGTATCAAAATCAAAGCGCCTGTAACAGGTATCGCTATGGGTTTGATCACTAATGAAATGGGTACCAAATACGCTATATTATCGGATATATTAGGTGATGAAGATCACTTAGGTGATATGGACTTTAAAGTTACAGGTACTGAAAAAGGTATAGTGGCTTGCCAGATGGATTTGAAGATAAATGGCCTGTCTTATGAAGTTTTAACAAAAGCTTTAGACCAGGCAAAAGAAGGCCGTTTGCATATCTTAAACGAGATCAAGAAGACCATGAGCGCGCCGCGTGAGGATTACAAACCACATGCACCGCGTATCATCACGATCAGGATCGATAAAGAATTTATTGGCGCGGTTATCGGACCAGGCGGAAAGATCATCCAGGAAATGCAACGCGAAACCGGTGCTACTATCTCTATCGAGGAAGTTGGCAACCAGGGCGTAGTGCAGATATTTGCTGACAACAAGGAAGCTATTGATAAAGCAGTTACCCGCATTAAAAACATCGCTTCTAAACCGGAAGTTGGTGAGATATACGAAGGTAAAGTAAAATCAATTATGCCTTTCGGCGCATTTGTTGAAATTATGCCGGGTAAAGATGGTTTGCTGCACATATCAGAAATTGACCATAAAAGGTTTGAAACTATGGACGGAATATTCCAGGTTGGAGACGAAGTAAGGGTTAAATTGATGGATGTTGACAAGCAGGGCAAATTAAAGCTTTCAAGAAAAGCATTATTGCCAAAGCCTGAAAGAGCCGAATAAATAGATTTAAATTAGATTTACAAAGCCCTCTTAATGAGGGTTTTGTTGTTTAATTTATTTTAATTTATTTTTTTTAAAACAAAACACACTTTTTTGAACTTTGAAGTGTGAATGCATATTAAACCTCAATCTGAACCTGTTGAAAAAATGAATTCTGCCAAGAATGACCCCCTCGGCTTCCTTAATACCGATCCTCATGAGTTTCAGAATGATCCTCAAGCAGATCTTATTCAATCATTACTGTACGAGATCATCCGGGTTAAAGAATTGATAAAATATTACGACTCTATTCCAAATGGTGGAGGGCAAACAGGATCATCAATTTTGAATGAGCTGGTGTCGGAGGCCTATGAATCATTGATCAACTATGATATTGTGCTGATGGGGAAGTATTTTGACCTGCTGCAAAATTGTGATTGATAGTTAGTAATTAGCGATTAGTTAATCAGTGATTAGTTTTTTTGCTACGGCCAATTCCTCGTAAAATTTTGATCGACTAATCACAAATCTCCAATCACTAATTACTATATTCGGGCCATGAACCACCTGATTGCACCATCAATTTTAGCGGCTGATTTTGCCAACCTGCAACGTGATGTTGAAATGCTTAACCAAAGCGAAGCCGACTGGATACATGTTGATGTTATGGATGGCGTGTTTGTTCCGAATATATCCTATGGCTTCCCGGTTTTGGAGGCTGTTAAAAAACATGCCAGAAAGCCATTGGATGTGCATTTGATGATTGTTGATCCGGATAGATATTTGAAAGAGTTTAGTGAGAAAGGCGCGGATGGCATAACCGTGCATTTTGAGGCTTGTACCCATTTGCACCGCACCATACAGGCTATTAAGGAATTTGGCTGCAGAGCAGGGGTGGCCTTAAACCCACATACGCCGGTTGCATTTTTGGATGATATTATTGAAGACCTTGACCTGGTATTGATCATGTCGGTCAACCCCGGTTTTGGGGGCCAGAAGTTTATCAGCAATACCTATAAAAAGCTCCATGATCTGAAGGCGTTAAGCGCTGTACGTAATCCAAACCTGTTTATTGAAGTAGATGGGGGAGTTGGTGATAAAAACATTAAGAACCTGGTAGATGCAGGGGCCAATGTTTTGGTAGCAGGCAATTCAGTTTTCTCTGCAGCAGATCAGCCTTTGGCTATCAAAAATTTAAAAAATCCGAAGTAAATTATTACAATCATAAATAATCCGGCTCATATTGGGCCGGATTTATTTTTTTGACATTTTGATGGCATCTATTGTTAGCAAAATAGGCAATCTTGATAAAAAAATTGCAAATAATCTCAATAAACATTGTCAAATTAATTAACTTCGACCCGACCAAATGTAAAGTTGACAATAAGCTAATTATTATCCAATCAAAATTATATGAAACACAATTTCGGTGCCGGACCAGGCATTTTACCTCACGAAGTATTAAAGCAATCGGCAGAAGCCGTATTAAATTTTAACGGAACCGGGTTATCGATCCTTGAAATATCGCACCGTTCGCCTGAATTTGAAGAAGTATTAGATGAGGCTGTAAGACTGGTAAAAGAACTGTTCGAAGTTCCGGAAGGCTATTCCGTATTGTTTTTGCAGGGAGGCGCAAGCACACAGTTTGCTTTGGCTCCTTACAATTTACTACCCGAAGGCGGTAAGGCTGCTTACCTGGAAACGGGTGTATGGGCTAACAAAGCACTTAAGGAGGCTAAATTTTTTGGTGAGACAGTAGTAGTTGCAACCTCAAAAGAAAGCAACTTTACCTATATTCCAAAGGATTTCGAGATACCAAAGGATGCGGCTTATTTTCATATTACTTCTAATAATACCATCTACGGTACACAACTGAAGAAATTTTTCAAATCGCCGATACCTGTGGTTTGTGATATGTCGTCAGATATTTTCAGCCGCAAGGTTAATGTGGCCGATTTTGGTTTGATCTACGCCGGTGCGCAAAAAAATATGGGCCCTGCGGGTGTTACCCTTGTAATCGTTAAGAATGATCTGTTGGGCAAAACAGGCCGTAAGATACCGGCCATGTTTAATTACCAGGTACAAATTGAAGGCGGTTCGATGTATAATACCCCGCCGGTATTTGCCATATATGTATCCATGCTTACCCTAAACTGGCTTAAGGCAATGGGTGGAGTTGAAGGTATTGAAAAAGAGAATGACGCCAAAGCCAAAGCGTTATATACGGAGATCGACCGCAACCCTCTGTTCAAAGGCGTATGTGCAGTTGAAGACCGCTCACACATGAACGTTTGTTTCGTGGTTGAAAATCCGGAGCATGAAAAACCATTCCTGAAATATTGTGATGAAAAGGCTATTGTCGGCTTAAAAGGCCACAGGAGTGTAGGCGGTTTCAGGGCTTCGATCTACAACGCGTTGCCTATTACCAGCGTGCATGTGCTGATAGACGCCATGCAGGAATTTGAGGAAAAAAATAAATAATTGAATTTGTCATCAGTCATTGGTCACTAGTCATTTTTGACTAAACCAATGACTAATGACTTAATGACAAATGACTAAAACCATGATCAAAATATTAGCTAATGATGGTATCGATCCAATAGGTAAAAAAATGCTGGAAGATGCCGGATTTTTTGTAGATACCAATAATATACCACAGGATGAATTGCCTGTGAAATTGCAGGAGTATGATGCTATTACAGTGCGTAGCGCCACGAAAGTGCGTAAAGCCCTGATAGACGTCTGCCCTGGCCTTAAATTGATCGGACGCGGCGGTGTGGGTGTGGACAATATTGATGTGGATTATGCCAAAGAAAAGGGCGTAGGCGTTTATAATACTCCTGCCTCATCTTCTTTATCTGTAGCCGAATTGGTGTTTGCCCAGTTATTTGGCGGCGTTCGTTTTCTGCATGACAGCAACCGTAAGATGCCTGTTGAAGGTGGAACCAAGTTCAACGATCTTAAAAAAGCTTATGCAAAAGGTATTGAGCTGCGCGGCAAAACTTTAGGTATTGTAGGTTTTGGGCGTATCGGTCGCGAGGTGGCAAAAATTGCTATTGGCGTAGGCATGGATGTGCTGGCTTATGATCTTTACCCTTTCAACCCGGAAGTGACTGTAGTATTAGGTGGCGGTACCGTAGTTAATGTAACGGTGAAGACTTCTACACTGGATGAAATAATCAAAACAGCCGATTTTATCACCTTGCATACGCCGTTTATTGATAAAGCCCTGTTAGGTGCTGAAGAATTAGCCCAAACCAAGAAAGGTGTTGGCCTGGTTAATATATCACGTGGCGGATTGATCGATGAGCTGGCATTAGTAGATGCCTTAAACAGCGGACAAGTTTCATTTGCTGCACTGGATGTATTTGACAACGAGCCTACGCCACGTGAAGAAATATTAAAACATCCAAAGATTTCATTAACACCGCATATTGGCGCTGCTACTAACGAAGCACAGGAGCGGATAGGTGTTGAACTGGCGAGTTTGATAATCGGCCATTTTAACAAATAGCCGTGTACTCAAAATAAATTAAATTGTCATTCTGAGCATAGCGAAGAATCTGTCAGTGATAGATGCTTCGTTCCTCAGCATAACAATTTTGTTTTATATAACAATATGTATTATAAATTATAGGTAATATCCTTCTCTGGTATCGATACGGGATAACCTTCCTCTTCCAAAGCATCAGCCAAAGCCTGCATGCTATTTTCCTCACCGTGTACCAGGAATATAGTTTTTAGCTTTTCTTTATCCTGTTGTCTGGCTACGTTGAGCAGGTCATTATGATCGCCGTGGGCACTGAGCACATCGGTTTGCTTGATGGTGGCATATACAGCCAGTTCCCGGTCTTTGATGTGCACGATCGGATCGCCTCTCAATAAGCGGTGACCTAAGGTTCCTTTGGCGCAATAGCCGATGAACAGGATGGTACAATAGTAATTCTGGATATTGTTATATAAATGGTCTTGTATACGGCCGCCTTCGAGCATGCCCGCTGATGAAATGATAATGCAGGGCTCAAAGTAATTGGATACATCCCGGCTGTCTTTCAAATTCTCAACATATACCAAATTGTCAAATTCAAACTCATCGCCTTTTTTGCGGTAAAATTCCTGGGCTTCTTCATTCACCAGGCTATGGTGCTTCCTGAAAAGCTCGGTGGCTGCCGTAGCCATTGGGCTGTCAACAAAAACCTTAACCGGTGGTAGTAAGCCTTCAGTAAATATTTTATTGAGCGAATAAACCAGCGATTGTGTCCTGCCAATACTGAATGCGGGTATGATCAGTCTGCCCGATTCTTTAATGCAGGCTTTATCTATAGTTTCGATCAATGCTTGTTCAACTGTTTTGTCCTTGGTATGCATACGACCGCCATAGGTTGATTCAGACACCAGGAAATCAACTGCGGGTAGTTCCTGAGGATCATTCAGAACAGGATAATTTTTGCGACCAATATCGCCGGTAAAGGCGATGTTTTTCTCTTCACCGTGCTCATTGATTTTTAAAACGGCTGCCGCGGCGCCTAATAAATGCCCAACGGGGATAAAGGTCAATTCAATGTCGCCATTGATCTTGAAAGGCCTGTTAAAGCCAATGGTTACAAAGCGGTCAACAGTATCAAACACATGTTTTTGCAGGTATAATGGTTGCTGTACAGTTTCGCGCCTTTTGCGGTTATGCTTGCGGCCCTTTTCGATCTTACTCATAAATATGCGCACCGAATCCAGCAACAGCAATTCAGTCAGATCAGCCGTTGCAGGGGTACACAATATTTGTCCTTCAAAGCCTAAACGAACAAGCGTAGGCAGGTTTCCGGAGTGGTCTATATGTGCATGGGTAAGGATAACCACATCGATATCTGATGGGTTAAACGGGAAATTCTCGTTGGTATGTACGCCGCGGTCTTTTTCGTAATCGAGCCCGCAGTCTATCAGTATTTTATATTGGTCAACCTCGAGCAAATGCATGCTTCCGGTAACCTGCCGGGCCGCCCCGTGTATGGTTAGTTTCATTGTTTGGTCGATAGTCAATGGTCAATAGACCATAGCTATTTTATATTTTTTAATTTAATAATACTATGGCTATTAACCATAGTCTATGAACTTTTTTCAAACTTCAAACTGCAACTGGCTCAAATAGCGGTAAAGACCTTTTTCGTTGCCAAGCAATTCATCATGGCTTCCACTTTCTATTATTGTGCCTTTCTCCAAAACTATGATCTTATCTGCTTCGCGAATGGTGGACAAGCGATGTGCAATAATAATAGAAGTTCTGTTCTTCATCAACTCCTCTAATGCTTCCTGTACCAAACGTTCGGATTCAGAATCGAGAGAGGAAGTTGCCTCATCCAGTATCAATATCGATGGATTTTTCAATAAAGCCCGTGCTATCGCAATACGCTGACGCTGACCGCCAGATAACTTAACACCGCGCTCACCAACTACAGTGTCATAGCCTTCCGGGAATGACATAACAAACTGGTGTGCATTGGCCCGTTGTGCTGCCTGGATAATTTCTTCTTTGGATGCACTTAGTTTTCCATAAGCGATGTTTTCCTGTATCGTTCCGCCAAAAAGCATGACGTCCTGGGGTACAATGGCTACCTGGTTGCGGATATCGGTTAATGAGTAATTACTTGCCGGCAGATCATCAAAAAGTATGGTGCCGCTTTGAGGATGGTAGAATTGTAAGATTAAAGCCGCCATAGTTGATTTACCAGAACCACTGGGACCTACAATCGCTATTTTTTGCCCGGTTTTTGCCTCGAAGGAAACACCTTTTAAAACCTCGATCTCCGGACGCGATGGATAGTGAAAATGTACATTATCGAAAGCGATATCGCCATTGATCTTTTGTTTTATTGTATTGTCGATTTCATTTATAGAAATAGCTTCACCGTCTTCACCTAATATCTCCAACACCCTTTCAGTTGCCCCAATTGCCTTTTGCATATTGGCATACAGATCGGGAAAGCTCCCCATTGCTGCGCCAACGAAGATAGTGTACATAATAAAACTGGTAAGGTCGCCCACAAGCATTTCTTTATGGCTTACCATTACCGACCCATACCAAATAACACCAACAAATGAACCGAATAAGCAAAATACTATAAATGAGGCGAATATTCCGCGGAACTTAGCGCCTTTTATTGCAATTGTGACTACCTCCCTCAAATTTTTATTGTACCTGTCAGCTTCAAATGCTTCGTTTACAAATGCCTTCACATTCGCAATTCCCTGAAGTGTTTCTTCAACTATCGTGTTTGACTCAGCCAATTTATCCTGTGCTTGTCTTGATAATTTGCGTATAAAGCGGCCAAATAGAACAGCAAATCCTACCATAAACGGTAAAATAGCCAATACTGCTAACGTTAGTTTAATCGATACAATTGCTAATAATGTAATTCCACCGATCATGATGATCAATTGCCTTAACATTTCAGCTAAAGTAGTGGTAAGCGTATCCTGTATCTGTGACAGATCCGCCGATATACGGCTATTTAGTTCACCAACCCGCCGATTGGCAAAGAAATTCATTGGTAGGGTTATCAGTTTAAAATAAGTATCACGCCTGATGTCGGCCAGTGAACGTTCGGCTACTTGTACAAACCATACCACCCTGAAGAAAGAGACAAATGCCTGGGCGAATAAAAGTATAAAGCCCCCTATGCCAATTGCAGTTAACGTGGTTGGCAAAAAACTATACTTGTGAGTCCCCTGCGCCACATCGATTAATGAACCAAGTATCGCAGGAAAGGATAGTCCCACCAAACTTGATATGAATAGAAAAAATAGTCCCGCAAAGAATTTTGTACGATAAGGCTTAATATACTTAAGAAGCTTACTTGCGTTTTTTAAACTTTGACTATTTATTTTTGCTTTAGGAAGTTCTTCTTTTTGCTTACTACCACTATTTAAACTCCCTCGTCCTCTTGCCATTTCTTGTCAACTATACATTTAAGCCGCTAATTTAAACCTTAATCGCGCGTTTTCGCATTAATAAATATAAAATTGACCCAAGCATGAGCACAAACACAATAATATAGGTGCGCACTGCTTTTGTTTGCTGTTGTTTTTCACTCGCAGCTTCCTGTTTTAATTGATCTACCTGCTGCCGCAGCCGGTTAATTGTATTCATAAAACCCAGGTTATTATTCTCCGCTTGTACTGATTTGGTTTGGACCTCTTGCTGCTGATAAGCACGATAGTCAAGCAGGATCTTTAATTCCCTATAAATATCATTATCGGTATTCACAATATCCATCAAAATATCATTCGACCTTCGTATATCTTTTTTTGTTTGAAAGCCAAAAATGCCAGTATGCTTGCTCAAACTCTCATCATACTGACCGAATTTTTGTTTCCGTACATCAAGCATATCATTGATCTTTTTTCGCTGCAATTGGTAAGCCAACGAATCTGTGTTTGTTTTCTGCGCAAAACTATAAGCACAGAACAAGCACATTAAAATGCATAAAGTAAATTTTTTCATAAATGGTAGATTACTTAGAGGAGCTTATTCAAAATCAATGATCACGCTATCGCCCAGGCTCAAACCTAATAACCCACTGGCGTTGCCTTTGTTTATGGCGATCTCTAAATGGTCGCTTATACCAAACAGGCATAGTTTCTCACCCTCGGGTACTTCATTATAATGCCAGCTTAACTGATTTATTGTCTCGTTGCGTTTGAAATAAAGGGTAAATCGCCTGCCTTGCTGTACTTTGTTGAAGAATTCTTTGGTAATATTGGTGATCACATTCTGGAAGGCGTCAATATAGATCACCGCACCCTTGATCACATTCTTTTCGAGGACTGGCTGCAGGTTCATTTTCTTTTCGATAGTAGTTACCGGCAGGCCTATCTCTTCTAATTTACCACCGCTTGCCAGGTGGCAGGCAGCTTTAACAAATATATCGGCCAAAGGGAAATGCAAAAATTTAAGATCCTGCATAATGTTGATCTCCACAACTTCATCAGGATCATCATTAAACATCAGCGAAAATATGCCATTATCCGCGCCAACAAAGTAATGCTCCCTATAACGTATGGCGAGATATTTGGTACCTGTATTGAAAACGGTATCAATGCCTATCAGGTGAACAGTCGATTCGGGAAAATAATAAAAACTGTTTTTAAGTATAAAAGCGGCCTGTTGCACATTAAACGCAGCAACACTGTGCGTTATATCAACAATGTTTACCGCGGGCAACAATTTTAAGATACTTCCTTTAAGGGCAGCCTGGTAAATATCCTTATCGCCCAAATCAGTAGTTAAAGTTATTATTGCCATTAATTTTTCAAATATTTATTGCTAATCTTGTGCAAGCATTCGGTGCTACAAATATTCAATTTTTAATTCATAAAAAATCTGCTACTATAAAATCAATTACTGTTGAACGAACTAAAAATATCAATTGACAATGTTAACCCTGCCGTTTTGTGGGGCCCCAATAACGATCACTTCGAGATCATCAAAAAACAATATCCAAAACTTAAATTGGTTGCACGTGGCAGCGAGCTGAAAGTTTTGGGCGATGACCATGAACTGGCAATTTTCGATGAAAAATTTAGCCACCTGCTAAATCATGTTGAGAAATTTGAAAACCTGAACATCACCGACCTGGAAAGGATATTGGGATCAAAAGTGGCAGCAACGACTGCCTCTGAACCAACTGCGGATAAATCGGCGATGGGTGAGGTTATTGTATTTGGGCCGAATGGCATATTGGTGAAGGCGCGAACAGCTAACCAAAGGCGAATGGTTGATAGTATCGTAAAGAACGATATTCTTTTTGCTATAGGCCCTGCCGGTACCGGTAAAACCTATACAGCCGTTGCGCTGGCGGTTCGTGCTTTGAAAAACAAAGAGATCAAACGCATCATACTAACCCGCCCGGCTGTGGAAGCAGGGGAGAACCTCGGCTTTTTACCTGGTGACCTAAAGGAAAAAATAGATCCATATCTGCGCCCGTTATACGATGCTTTGGATGATATGATCCCGGCGGAAAAATTAAAGGTTTACCTGGAGAATCGTACTATTGAAATTGCCCCATTGGCATTTATGCGCGGTCGTACTTTGGATAATTGTTTTGTGATATTGGATGAGGCCCAGAATGCCACCGATATGCAGCTGAAGATGTTTTTGACACGTATGGGCCCCACAGCCAAGTTTATTGTAACCGGCGACGTAACTCAGATAGATTTGCCTAAAAAACAACAATCAGGCTTGCATACGGCCCTACGCATATTAACGGATATAAAAGGTATCGAAATCATTTACCTGACAGGAGAGGACGTTGTACGTCATAAATTGGTGAGAAGAATTTTAGAGGCTTACGGAGATATACAGTAATAGAAATCGGAGCTGGAGATTAGAGATTAGTTTAATCCGCAGTTCAAAACTAATCTCTGATCACTAATCTCTAATTAACTAAACAATGAACGCGATAAAAGAAACACATTTTCAATTTCCAAAGCAGACCAACTTTTATAAAGGGAAAGTTCGGGATGTGTATACGATAGATAATAAATACCTGGCCATGGTGGTTACCGACCGCATCTCGGCATTTGATGTAGTGCTGCCGGAAGCAATACCTTATAAGGGGCAGGTCTTGAACCAGATAGCGGCTAAATTTTTACAGGCCACTGCCGATATTGTACCCAATTGGGTGATCAATGTGCCCGACCCGAGTGTAACCATAGGGCGTATATGTGAGCCATTTAAAGTTGAAATGGTAATACGGGGATATTTAGCCGGCCATGCATGGCGCGAATACAGTTTGGGGAAAAGAGAAATTTGCGGCGTAAGTATGCCCGATGGACTGAAGGAAAATGATAAACTGCCTGAACCGATCATTACCCCAACAACCAAAGCATCAGTAGGGCATGATGAGGATATATCCAGGGAACAAATATTAGCACAAGGTATCGTATCGCCTGCTGATTATGCAGAATTAGAAAAATATACCAAGGCTTTATACCAGAGAGGGACTGAAATAGCCGCCGAAAGAGGATTGATATTGGTAGATACCAAATATGAGTTTGGAAAGGTTGCGGATACCATCTATTTAATTGATGAGATCCACACACCCGACTCTTCAAGGTACTTTTACCGGGATGGATATGAAGAAAGACAAAAAAACGATGAGCCGCAAAAGCAATTATCAAAAGAATTTGTAAGAAAATGGTTGATCGAAAATGGTTTCCAAGGTAAGGACGGGCAGATTGTTCCTGAAATGACTAAAGATATAGTAAGCTCAATATCAGAGCGTTATATTGAGTTATTTGAACAAATTACCGGCGAGTCCTTCGTTAAACCGGAAAGCGGAGCAGTATTAAATAGGGTAGAGGCATCAATAAACAAAGTGTTAAGCACCTTGTAATTTTTTATTGTAGATAAAAAAATTATATCTTAGTAGCATAATTAACAAAAAATGAAATTTACTGTTGATAAGCACGAAAAATACGTTTTGTTGAAACTGAATGAATCAAAACTAAATTCATTGGTTACTCCTCAACTAAAATCCGAGTTGATATTAATAAACACCGAAGGGCAGAGAAATATCATCATGGATCTTTCGCAGATAAAATTTGCTGATTCATCAGGATTAAGTAGTTTGTTGGTAGGCCATCGTTTGTGCAAAAATGCAACCGGTGTATTTATCCTTGTAGGCTTAAATGAAGCTGTTTCACGTTTGATCGCCATTTCTCAATTGGATAATGTACTTTCTATTGTTCCAACCACGGAAGAAGCCATTGACCTGGTATTTATGGAAGAAGTGGAAAAACAACTGAAAAAAGAAGCAAAATAAAAACAATTATTGTTTACCCGATATGAGACTTGAGGTAACAATACTTGGAAGCAGCTCGGCGACCCCCATTTTTAACAGAAATCCTTCGGCCCAGGCACTCAATATTAATGAGCACTTATATTTGATTGATTGCGGCGAAGGCACGCAACAGCAGATGCTGCGTTTTGATATTAAGGCCAGTCGTATAGATCACATCTTCATCAGTCACCTTCACGGAGATCATTATTTGGGTTTGGTGGGTCTGCTTTCATCTATGCACCTTAATGGCAGATCAAAACCGCTGAAACTATTCGGGCCCCCGGAGTTAATGGAGATCATCAACCTGCAATTAAAATATTCTGAAACTACCCTGCAGTATCCTATTGATTTTACAGCTACACATACTGATAAGGCAGAAGTAATTTTAGAGAACCAGGATATTACTGTTGAAACTATTCCCCTTGAACACCGCATAGCCTGCACGGGATTTTTATTCAGAGAAAAAAAGCGGTTAAGAAAGATAGTAAAAGAGCGGATTGAAACATTGAATATCCCTGTCGAATATTTTTCTGCGATAAAGAAGGGTGCTGATTACACTTCGCCAGAAGGTAAGCTGTACAAAAATGCAGACATTACCATTAACCCTGAAGAGCCTAAAACTTATGCTTATTGTTCAGACACCATTTATAGTGAATCATATTTTGCACAGATCAGTAATGCTGACCTGCTTTACCATGAATCTACTTTTTTAAATAATATGCTCGACAGGGCGCAAAGCACCTTTCATACTACAGCTTTGCAGGCGGGCGAGGTTGCGCTGAAAACCAACGCGAAAAAACTATTGATCGGGCATTTCTCAGCCAGGTACAAAACGCTCGATGAACTATTGGATGAGGCCAGCAGCGTTTTCCCCGAAACAGCATTAGCCATTGAAGGCAGAACCTTTATTATCGGCGTTTAATTATCCGTTGAGATCATTAATCCTTTTTGCCGCCAAATACCGAGAAGCTAACATACCGTTTTGGATGCGCTTTCAGATCGATAAATAAGCTATTTAGATTGCCCGAGGCTTCGTTAAGATTTTTGTACAACTTATCATCATTCAACAGCAGGCTTAATGAACCGTGACCGTCATTTACTTTACTTATAGCGGCTTGCAGTTCGGCTACAGCTTTGTTGGCATTATCAAGTGTTTGTTTGAGGTCTAAATGAGAAAGATCAGTGCTAAACGTTTCGAAATTGCCTGCTATCGTATTTAAATGCGAAGTGCTTGTTTTTAAATTATCGGATACCGTTTCGGCATTAGTCATTATCCCATTGATATGGCCGCTTTGGGCGGCAACCAGTGCATCTATCTTTTTGGTAGTGCCTTCAAGCGTTTCAAGGGAGTTGGCTATACTTAAAAAGCTGCGGTCGACATTTTTTTGAAAATCAGGGTTCAATATCTTATTGATCGCACCCAGCGATGAATCCATTTTGGAAATAAGCTGCTCGGCCTTTTTTTGTATTGGCTGTAAACTTTCGGCCAGGCTGCCTTGTATGTCGGCCTGGAGAATATCACCGTCTTCCGCATTTACCTTACTGTTGCCCATTTCAAAAACAATCGCCTTTGAGCCTAAAAGATCGGTACTTACCAGTTTCGCAAGGGTGTTTTTAGGTACATCATATTGTGGGTCGATTTTAAATTCAACCTTAGTCCGGCCATCAGCTCCTAACCTCATCTTTGATACACGTCCTATCTGGAAACCATTTACCAATACCGGTTTGGACACGGTAAGTCCTTCAACGCTTTTGTAAATAGCGTAATATTTATTTGATCCCGAGAATACATCATTACCACGCAAGTAACTGTATCCAAGTATTAACACTGCTATCGCAATAGCGGTTAGTATCCCTACTTTTGTTTCGTTTGATATTTTCATGGTGTGATGTTAGATTGATATTTGAGATATCGGCAGGTTACTTACCTTGATACCTGTTCTACTTCGTCTTTATAATTTTGTACAGCCCTTACAATTGAGGCTACTATTTCATTTTGCCCGCTTTCCGAATTTAAATATTCTTCATCTTTCGGATTATTGATATAACCTGTTTCTACCAGGACAGAAGGCATGGCCGTATGATCCAACACAAAAACAACCTGTTCTCTAACACCCTCACTTGGCCTGCCATCGGTTTGCGTAAATTCAGTATTTATCAAATCAGCAAGGCGTATACTTTGTTTGCGGTATTTGTTTTTAAATTCATTAAGCATAATAACCGACATCGGGTCATCAGCATTGTGGCTTTGTGCATCCTGCTCGCCTTCGATATCAGCATTTTCTCTTAATGCCTCCACCTGCGGGCCCACACGTTTGGTACTGTATACCAATAATAATACCCCCTTACCTGAACGATCAGGAATGTTAACGTATTTGTAAACAGGTTTGCCATGTTTGTGGCCGGTTACTACACGCTCACGCCTGTCAGACAATGAGTTGCAATGTATCGAAATAAAAATATCTCCTTTATTTGAATTGGCAATGTCTGACCGTGTATGAAATGGGACATCATCAGGAGTAGTGCGTGTCATTACCACTCTAACGCTGGGTACCTCTTTTTCTAAAGCTGTCTGCAATTTAAGTGCTATTGCAAGCGTTACATTTTTCTCTAAAGAATAAGAACCTGAAGCGCCGTTTTTACGCCCGCCGTGACCGGCATCGACTATGATGGTTTTAATTTTAAAACTACTGTCGACCACGGTATCTTTTTTTATGGGGTCAGTTATTTTAAAAGAAAAAAGCGAAAGGGAGATAACAAATGTGGATAAACCGTAAATCAATCTTTTCAATGCCTTATTTTTCATCAATATGATCTGTTTTTTTAATGGTGATGAAGCTATCAGATTATTCATCACTATTTGTAACGAATAATCTGATGGTTTCATTATTTTTGAACGCTGTTAACTATACCTGCAAAAATACTATTCATAATCGATTTTGAAATTCGTACGCCTGTTTTTTCTGCTTGTAATTATTTTAGTGGTAAACGTAATAGCATCTGCAAAGGTTGGCAGGCTTAATGGCACCCGGCCAATTATTGATACCATTATTAAACTGGATTCCATTAAGGACAGGAAACTGCTTAAAGGTAAAAAATCTGTGCCAAATCCGGCAACAAAAAACGCAACCGCTAAGAATGATACTATCCGTAAGGGCCAAAATGGATTAAAATCCCTGGTAACTGCCCATGCTGAAGATTCGACCCGGTATGATGATGTGCACCAAATATTGTACCTGTATGGGCGGGCCCGTGTTACATATGAGGACTTTGAGCTTGATGCCGATTTTATCAGGGTTGACGAAAAAAACAAAATCATATTCGCCAGCGGGCAGATCGACCCATTCACTAAAAGGTATATAGGGCGGCCAATATCCAAACAGAACAAAGAAAAACCGGTAACATCAGACTCACTAAGATTTCATTACGAAACAAAAAAAGGCAAGATATATAATGCTTCCTCGCAACAGGAGGGGAATTTTATTACCGGCGGGCAAATCAGGAAATTAAACGAAACGGCCGCGGCTTACCGTAATGTTATTTTCAGTACCTGCGATCTGCCTTATCCTGAAACCCATTTCGGTATCGTGATCACCAAAGGCATCGGCGAAAAGAACCAGATCATTTCGGGGCCCGCATTTCTTGAAATTGAGGGGGTGCCATTACCATTTGCTATTCCCTTTGGATTTTTTCCAAAACCCAACCAACGTACCTCGGGTATTATCATCCCTACGTTTGGCGAGGATGCGCGGTTAGGGTTTTATTTAAGAAGTTTTGGATATTACCTTGCCCTGAATGATTATCTTGATTTGACGAATACGGGGACGATTTACTCGAGGGGGTCTTATGAAGTAAACACCACAGCCAGGTATCTGAACAGGTATAAATATACTGGCACCTTGTCATTAAGCTATAGTTCGACCAATGCAGGATTACCGGGAGACGCGCCACAAAAAGATTTCCATATCGATTGGTCTCATCAACAAAATCCAAACTCTAATCCGGGTACCACCTTTAGTGCGTCTGTAAACGCCGGTACATCGGGCTTTGCCCGAAATAATGCTGCAACGCAAGGCTACAATTTGAACACATTGACACAAAGCTCCCTGCGTTCGAGTATTTCATATGGTAAAATATGGGCCGGTACGCCTTTTAATCTTACCGTTGCCTTATCGCACAGCCAGGACCTGGTTAATAAAACAGTTAGCCTGGAACTGCCTACCTTTAACTTCAATATGTCAACGCTTAGCCCCTTCGATTCAAAAGATAGGGTTGGGGAACAAAAATGGTATCAAAAAATAACTGTGGGATATAGTTTACAGGGAACGAATAAGGTTAACAATGTTCCCGAGGCGGAATTATTTAAAGGCAGCACTTTATCAAAGCGACTACAAAACGGTTTTCAACATCAAATACCTATAGGGTTCAGTCAGAATATATTGAAATATTTCCAGTTTAGCACAAGCGCTAATTATACTGAACGCTGGTATTTTCAAACTATCAACGAGAGATTTGCAAGGGGTAGTGTTCCGGGAAGAGACTCGTTGGTGTTTGATACTGTAGGTGGCTTCAAAAGGGCAGGCAATTATACTTTAGGGGCTTCCATATCAACCAAGATATACAGCACCCTTGCTTTTAAAAACAGCAAGATCAAATTTATCAGGTACGTGGCAACCCCATCCCTTAGCTTTAGCTATAATCCTGATTTCTCTGATCCGAGCTTTGGTTATTGGAGAACAGCGGTTAGTAGTGCTACCATACCTTACCAGATCAGTTCGCGCAGGTATTCAATTTTTCAAAACTCAGTTTATGGTGGGCCTTCGCAAGGCAAAACAGCCGGATTAGGTTTCAGCCTGGATAATAATATAGAGGCCAAAGTGCGGCCAAAAAGCACGGATACCTCACAAACTGATAAAAAAATAAAAATATTAGAAGGATTTAATATATCCACTTTCTACAACTTTGCGGCCGATTCATTTAAACTATCAAGCATCAATTTTTCGGGGCATACTGCATTCTTTAAAGATAAGATCAATGTTAGTTTCAGCGGTTTGCTCGATCCTTACGTCACCCAGGTACGCGATTCTATTTCAAACGGACAGTTGTATAAATATAGGAGGCAATTTAATCGCCTTACTTTCTCCGACGGCCATTTCCCGGTATTAACCTCGTTCAACTTATCAGCCAGCGCCAGCTTGAACCCTGCGATATTCAAGCCTCAAAATGCCGCACCTTTGCCCGCCAATACACTGCAAACTATGAATCCGGAGCAGGCACAAAAACTGGCATTGCTTAACAGCGATCCAAGCGCTTATGTCGATTTTAATGTGCCCTGGAACGTATCACTTAATTACAGCTTTAATTATAACAATAGCTATACGTCAACCTTTGTGACCAATACGGTAATGATAAGCGGCGATGTCAGCATTACCCCGAAATGGAAGGTGCAGTATACTTCTACCTATGATATCAGGGCTGGAAAGCTAAGCAGCGCTACCTCCTTTGGTATTTACCGCGATCTGCATTGCTGGAATCTGTCGATGCAGTGGCTGCCATTTGGGTATTTTAAATCCTATAATGTTACTTTGAAGGTAAATGCGGCTATTTTACAGGATCTGAAAATAACCAAACGTAGCGACTATACTAATAATCAGTACTATAGTCCTTACCAATAATTCTACTTTTATCACATGAAAATACAGGCGGAAATAATAACCATAGGTGATGAAATATTAATTGGCCAGATCGTGGACACCAATTCAGCCTGGATAGCCCAAAAATTGAATGCTATTGGTATCAGGATAAAGCAGATATCTTCTGTGTCTGATGACAAACAACATATTTTAAGTGCTTTAGCCGAAGCAAGTGAACGCGCTGACATTATATTGATCACAGGTGGTCTTGGCCCTACAAAAGATGATATCACCAAAAAAACACTTGCTGAATATTTTGGAGTGGGCCTTATTGAAAACAAGGCGGCATTGGAGAATGTAGAAAAGATATTTAAACGCCTGAGGGGTGGTACTACAGTAAACGAGCTGCTGGATGTAAATAAACAACAGGCCCTTGTGCCGGAAAACTGCGAAGTGATACTGAACAAAAATGGCACAGCACCAGGTATGTGGTTCAATCACCAGGGTAAAATATATATGTCGATGCCGGGCGTACCGCACGAGATGATGTATATGATGGAAGAAGCGGTAATACCCAAACTCAAAACATCATTTAAGCTGCCGTTTATCATTCATAAAACCATTTTGACGGCGGGTGAGGGAGAATCTTATTTGGCTGAAAAGATAGCCGACATTGAGGATTCGCTGCCTTCGTATATAAAACTTGCCTATTTACCAAAACTTGGACAGGTGCGTTTGCGTTTAAGTGCATACGGCGATGATGAAACTGTGTTGAAAAGTACAGTAAACGAATTTGCCGAAAAAATTGTTAACCGTGTTGGCAAGGCAGTAGTTACGCAGGAGGACATACCTCTTGAAAAGGCGATATTGAATTATATGGCCGAACGGGAGCTTACTTTATCAACTGCCGAAAGCTGTACTGGGGGATATATCGCGCATTTGATCACCCAGCACGCGGGCTCGTCAAAAGTGTTTTTTGGTGGGGCGGTATCTTACTCGTATGAGCTGAAAGAGAGTATACTGGGAGTTAAAAATGAAACGCTGTGGCAGCGTGGTGCGGTGAGCGAGGAAACGGTGACAGAAATGGTTGAGGGTGCTTTACTGAACTTTAAATCGGATTATGCCATTGCAGTTACAGGCATAGCGGGGCCCGATGGAGGAACGCCGGAAAAGCCTGTTGGCACGGTGTGGATAGGTGTTGCATCGGCAGAAAAGACGGTTGTCAGAAAATTTTTATTTGGCAATAAGCGGCAACAGAACATAGAAAGAACGGCAATAGCTGCATTAAACATGCTGAATATATTGTTAAAGGAAATTAAAAACTAATAACTAATTTTGACCCATAATATTTAGAATTTATATGGCCAAATACCAACTGTTACTGCCAAAGATGGGTGAAAGCGTTGCTGAAGCTACGATAATTAAATGGAATAAAAACCCGGGTGATACTATCGAAGCTGATGAAGCAGTAATGGAAATTGCTACTGATAAAGTTGATTCTGAAGTCCCCTCACCTGTATCCGGAAAGCTGGTAGAACAGCTTTGCAATGAAAATGATGTGGTACAGGTAGGCGCGGTTATCGCTATTATTGAAACGGAAGAAGCCGAAGAAACCCGGGAAGAAATTCCTACACCAATAGTTGAAGAACCAGCTGCGCCTTTGGCTGAAGAACCCAAGGAAGTAAATATACCGGAAGCACCGGCAGAAGAACCCATTGCGCCGGAACCAATTCCGGGTATTGAACAACTCGAACCAAAAGTAGAAGTTGAACATACAAATGGATTTAGTAGTTCCGCAAGATTTTACTCGCCATTAGTAAAGAATATTGCCACACAAGAAGGCATCAGCGTTGAAGAACTGGATAAAATTCCAGGCACAGGCGCAGAAGGACGATTAACCAAGGATGACCTTCTGAATTATTTGCAGAATCCATCATCCGTTTCATCAGTACCCAGAAAGGATCCGATTCCGGCGCAGGAAGCTCCTAAGGCACCCATTGAAACTTCAGTTCCGACACCACAAGCAGAAAAATCTGCAGAACCTAAAGCTGCTCCGGCAGTTTCTGTATCAGGTGGCGATGAGATCATCGAAATGGACAGGATGCGCAGGCTGATAGCCGACCATATGGTGATGAGCAAGCAAACCTCGCCCCATGTTACCTCATTTGTGGAAGCTGATGTAACCAATTTGGTGTTGTGGCGCGAAAAGAATAAAGGGGCGTTCGAAAAGAAAGAAGGTGAAAAAATAACCTTTACTCCAATTTTTATAGAAGCGGTGGTAAAGGCTATTAAAGATATGCCAATGATCAATGTTTCGGTTAACGGAAACCAGATCATCAAAAAAGCAAATATTAACATCGGTATGGCCACGGCCTTGCCGAGCGGCAACCTGATCGTTCCGGTTATTAAAAAGGCCGATGAACTAAACCTCGTTGGCTTAACCAAAGCAGTGAACGATCTGGCCAATCGCGCCCGCAATAATAAATTGCAACCGGACGATGTAAAGGATGGTACGTTTACCATTACCAACGTAGGCACATTTGGAAACGTGATGGGTACGCCTATCATTAATCAACCGCAGGCGGCAATACTGGCTGTGGGTGCTATCAAAAAGAAACCGGCAGTTATCGAAACCAAGACAGGAGATGTTATAGCGATCAGGCACCTGATGTTCCTGTCGTTGTCATATGATCATCGTGTGGTTGACGGCGCTTTGGGTGGATCATTCCTCAGGAAGATAGCCGATTACCTGGAAGCATGGGATATTGACAGAGCTGTTTAAAAATATAATCTTTTGAAAGGCCTCTTTATAAATTTATAAAGAGGCTTTTTGCATTTTATAACTCATGCAGGAAAAGTCTGCTTACCCTGCAATAACTCGTCGAATTTTCTTGTTAATAGCTGGTAAATGATCCTGAACCATATTAAAACACAAGGAAGTGCCTTAAGCTTATAAGGCAGTATGTAATGAATTTTTAAATAGCGGGGAAAGAGATCAGATGGCGAAAGGCTGGTAACAACCAATGCAAATACAAATAAAAATATATCTAAAGTGGTAATTGGCCGGTCAAGCGTCATAAACCAGATACCTACTCCTACAAAAGCAATGATATAAGTTGGAGATTCGGATGAACTGCTAAAGATGATCACAAATATAAGCGTTGAGGCCAGCAGCAATAACTGGTAGGTAACGTTATCAAAATATTTGGTACGGGTATACCACAGCGCAAATAATAAAATCCCGGGGATCACTATAGTGCTGTTTGATAGTTGCCTGTAATCAAATATGTTCCGGATAAGGCCCATCACAGAAATATCCTGCAAACTGGAGGAAGTTAAATTTGATTGATTTTTTAATAATAGATCGCCATACCAATCATGATATGTTTGTATAATATAACCAGGTGAAGAGATTGCCATGGGCAATACAAACATGACAACCGACCAGAATAATAGTCCCCAAATGAGTTTGGTTTTATCTTTCGAGAGGAAAAAGAATGCCAACCCCACAATGCCATAAAGTTTTATAAATGTGCCCAGTATAATAAAAAAAGCGGCCCAAAAATCTTTTTTATCCCTGATAAATACGAAACTTAAAATGATCAATCCACCAATCAAAGGATTGATCTGCACGTTTGACGATGATGTCATCAGCTCATGAGCGCATATCAGTAAGATCAAAAGATATTGATTTTCTTTCAGAGGCAATAATTTTACTGCTTTATATAAAACCCAGGCGTTGAACATTACCCAAAGTATTACCCCTGCACCATCGGGCAATAAAGCGAAAGGAGCCATTAAAATGGCGAAGATGGGCCCATAATGGTTAAGGTCCTGGAAGTTTTGAGGTTGCGGGCCAAATATGGTATGCTGATGAATTACATTAATAAAGTTGTATTTATATACAAAGTAGTTGTTTTGGATGTGATGTAAGATCACACTTTTAACAACGGCGAAGAAGCTTAAGCCAAAATATAAAGTAAATACAAAGGGTTTATTGCTGACAAGCTTTGAAAGTTTCGACATTACTTATAAATGGTTCGGACGCAAATATAACAAACCACTTATTGTATTAAAGTTTTAGCCTGCATAATAAAACAAAAAAGGCTCCCAAACGGGAGCCTTTTTTCATAAAACAAACTATTGAGTTTATTAAAAAACTTCAGCGGTTTGTTTTTTTGCCGTAGCTAAACTGACCCCTTTCAGCTGATCGGCAAAGGCTATGAATACCTTATCCTGTGATATACGATGTTGGTTATCGATCAGTTTTTGTAAATTGATTTTTCCGATAACAAATTTATAACTACCTGAGTAATAGCGCTCATGAATATGGTTAAATTCTAAAAGATCGACTATATCGTCATTCTCGTACCGCAAATAGATATTAATTTCGATATTATTAGTGAAGTTCAGATCCTTTTTCTCCTTTGCTTTTTTATACTCGTACTGGTAATCATAACGCAAAGCCGCTATATCAGATAAAACTGCCGAGCCAGTAGGGTGGCCACCGGCGCCTTTCCCAAAAAAGAATTGCTGATCGGCAAAAGCAGCCTGTACAATTACGCCATTGTATTCATATTCCACATTATATAAAAACTCGGTTTCGTTTACAAATTTTGGTAAAACGAATAATGCCACGTGCCTGTCGTCCAGCTCTTTTGCTACCGGAACGAGTTTTATTTTCAGGTTCTTTTCGCGAGCATATTGCATATCGTAAGCCGACAGATTTTGTATGCCCAGATTGAAAACCTCTTCCGGTTTCACTACAACTCCATAAGCATGTGCTGCCGCAATAACCAATTTATACTTAGCATCGAAACCACCAACATCACTTATGGGATCGGTTTCGGCAAAACCCAGGTCCTGTGCTTGTTTTAAGGCGCTATCATAATCCAGGTTCTCTATAAATCCTTTGGAAAGTATGTAGTTGGATGAGCCATTAAAAATGCCGCAGATAGAGTGCAGCAATTCGTTATCATAATATTCTTCCAAATTACGGATGATAGGAATACTGCCGCATACAGCGCCTTCATATAATAAAGAAGTGCCATGTTTGTGCTGTAATTCTATCAGTTCATCAAGATGCAACGCGATCATCTTCTTGCTGGCAGATACTACATTTTTTCCGCTGCTTAAAGCTCTCGAAACGATCTCAAAGGCAGCTTCGGTATCATTGATCAGTTCAACAATGGTGTTGATCTCCGGGTTATCAAGCAATTCATTTTTATCAGTAGTGAAAAGATGGGAGGGAAGCGAACGCTCCTTGCTTGCATCTTTAATGGCGATCTTAACGATCTCAAGATTTAAATTTTTGGTTTTTATAATATCGTATAATCCCTGGCCTACAACGCCAAAGCCAAATAGGCCAATAGTTAGTTTCTTACTCATTATGCTGTTTGCTGCAATTCAATAATTTTTCCTCTTAAGTCTGTTTTAAAAAAGGAGGTAATAATATTTGTTAACGCTTCTGTTTCTATTAAAAATCCATCATGTCCGTAAAACGAATCAAATTCAGCATAGGCAGCCTTAGGGATATGCCTGAACATATACTGCTGTTCCTCTACCGGGAACAAAATATCAGATTTGATACCGATAACCAATGTTTTAGCTTTGATTAAGCTTAATGCTTTTTCAACACCGTGTCTGCCGCGGCCCACATTGTGCGAGTCCATCACTTTTGTTAAATACCAGTAACTGTAGGCATTAAAGCGATTCACCAATTTTTCGCCCTGGTAGTTTTGGTAGGATGATGCCTTGAAGTTATCTGTCTTAGTGTCCTTTTCCTCCTGTTGGGTCACTGTGTAAGTTTTATAACCACGGTAGGAGAGCAGTGCGATACTGCGCGCCGCTTTCAAGCCTTTTTGACCACCATCAGGCTGATTGGCATAAAAAGTCCGGTCGGCACTTATGGCCAGACGTTGTGACTCGTTAAAGGCAATTCCCCAGGGCGAGTGCTTAACATTGGTTGCAATCAGGATCAGGTTTTTGATGCGATTAGGTTCGATGATCGACCATTCTACCGCCTGCTGGCCACCGAGAGATCCACCTAAAGCTATTTTGATATCATTGATCTCTAAATGCTCAGCCAACAACTTGTGCGCATTTACAATATCCCGCACGGTGAACTGCGGAAACGATAAGTAATATGGCTGACCGGTAACCGTGTTTATACTTAAAGGGTTGGTTGTGCCATAGGGCGAGCCTAAAACATTGGCACATACTATAAAATGTTCCGCAGGATTGAAGTGGTCATTATCACCAAAAAGGCCCTTCCACCAATCAAATACATCGGAGTTAGCAGTAAGTGCATGGCATACCCATACCACGTTATCTTTTTCCTTATTCAGTTTGCCATACGTATGGTAACCTATTTGCAGATCCTGCAGTTTTTTTCCTGACTCGAGTTTGAATGGCTGCGGGTATTTAAATATTTGTGTATTCATTTTTGTTATTTCGTTATCCCGGAAGTGACTGAATTTCTCAGCCACATTCCGTAATAACTTTTCTATCACTTAAAAAACTAAAAAAACGCTAAACTAATTCGGCCGACTGCTGCTTTATTTTGGCAAACGCCTGTTCTAAATCAGCCTTTATATCATCAATGTGCTCAATACCAACGGCAATGCGCAATGAGTTTGGTGTAACCCCTGCGGCAAGCTGTTCTTCATCCGAAAGCTGCTGATGAGTGGTTGCTGATGGCTGGATAATCAATGTTTTGGCATCGCCAACGTTCGCCAAATGGCTTACCAATAATAAGCTGTCGATAAAATCACCGGCATTCTTTTTATCACCTTTAATTTCGAAAGATAATACGGCACCAAAGCCATTCTTTAAATATTTTTTGGCAAGTGCATGATATCTTGAGGATGGCAAACCCGGGTAATTCACTTTGGCAACCTGCGGATGCTGCTCAAGCCACTTAGCCAATTCAAGGGCATTATCTACATGGCGCTGAACACGCAATGACAATGTTTCCAATCCCTGTATAAACAGGAAACTATTGAATGGTGATGCAGATGGGCCAAAATCACGTAACCCCTCAACCCTTGCACGGATGATAAATTGAATATTACCAAAAGGACCTCCGATGCCAAATACATCCGAGAAGATCAACCCATGATAACCCTCGGATGGCTCGGTGAATTGAGGAAATTTGCCATTGCCCCAGTTATAATTACCACCATCTACAATAATACCGCCTATACTTGTACCATGACCGCCAATCCATTTTGTAGCTGATTGTACAACCACATGCGCACCATGCTCCAGCGGACGGAATAAATACCCGGCAGCAGCAAATGTATTGTCTACAATAAGCGGCAGATCATACTTTTTGGCAAGGGCACCAAGCTTATCAAAATCGGGTATGTTAAACTCGGGGTTACCGATGGTTTCAATATAGAGGGCTTTGGTTTTGTCGTCAATTAATTTTTCAAAGCTTTCAGCACTGTCGTCTTTGGCAAAACGCGCATCGATACCAATGCGTTTAAATGCTACCTTAAACTGGTTGTAGGTTCCGCCGTAAACAAATGGGGTTGAAACAAAATTGTCGCCAACCTGCAGGATATTGTTTAAGGCAAGAAATTGTGCAGCCTGTCCCGATGCTGTAGCCAATGCAGCTACACCACCTTCTAACGCCGCCACACGTTTTTCAAAAACGTCTGTGGTGGGGTTCATGATGCGGCTATAAATATTTCCAAACTCCTTTAACGCGAACAGGTTTGCCCCGTGCTCGGCATTTTTAAATACGAATGAAGTGGTTTGATAAAGCGGCACAGCGCGTGCACCAGTGGTTGGATCAGCCTCTTGTCCGGCGTGTAATTGCAGTGTTTCAAATTTTAATGTTGACATGGCAGTGAGGTTTTTAATATTTTTTACTTAAACTATTGGCAATTAAGGCACAAAAGAGAATGTCCTTTGTGAGCACGTATTTTTTCAGAAAAAGAAAGCGTGACTAATTAGCAGCAACACATACAGCCATTAATATAGCTATAAACAGGTGTAGCGCAATTAAGTGTCGCCGGAGAATTGAGTAATGTAATTTTGTTCAGACTTTTCATGGTTGTTAATTTATATCCCCCGGCGTCCATTCGCCGGGCCAGGATTTGGCACCTTCTCCACCATGGAGGGTTGCCAGCGGGTCATTGAGCCTGATCTCTCGCCACTTCTTTATAAATCAAAACCTTTTTGGGGAATTGATTATGGTATTGCTACCAAATAATGTTTCAAAGATATTGCATATTAATGCAAATCTCCAAATTAAATTTTCGCAAAGTTATCATTGCAGTGTAAAAGAGGTTTAGGATAGATTTCAATTAACTAATAATATTGGCGCAAACAGCCCTCAATATGGCGTATTTACACCTCATCATGAGCCTATATTGTTAGTAGGTTTGAATAATTAAATAAATCAAACCTTAAAAATTATGTCAGCAAAAAAACTATTACTTGCACAGTATGATCTACACAATGTGTTATTTAACAACGTTATCGTAGATATCAGCAATGAAGAATCTAATAAATGCGTAGCCGATCCGATGAACAGCGTTAAATGGTTAGCAGGACACCTGTTGTGGGCCAATGCAAATTTAGCCAATATAGGCGGCACGAAGGTAGAGGTAAAATGGAGAGATCATTTCCATACCAAACAAGGCGGAAGCGCGGAAGATTTTAATGCGCCTGAAAGCGTGCTGCCTACTTTGGAAGAAGTAAAAAATAAATGGAATGAAGATGCCCCTGTGATCCGAATGGGTTTAGAAAATATGCCTGAAGAGGCACTCAATAGTGTGGTGGAATTTAAACATCCCATACTTCCATTCGATAATACCCTTGCCGGTTTATGGGCGTTCATCAACCATCATCAAGCCTATACTATCGGGCAGATAGGTATTTTAAGAAGGGGGCTGGGTAAGGAAGCGATGTCTTATTTTAAGAGTTAATGGTTTATTGGTCATAGTTCATGGTCTCAATATGGCTATGAACTATGATCCATCAACTATATGCTAACCCAACGCTTGTTCCATATCCGCGATCAAATCATCAATATGTTCCAGGCCTACAGACACCCTTAGTAAGTTTTGTGGCGTTTTGGTATCCGGGCCTTCAACCGAGCCACGGTGTTCGATCAGGCTTTCCACACCACCGAGGCTGGTAGCCTGGGTGAAAACTTTGAGCTTATTGATCACCCTTTTTGATTCGTCCGCACCCGCCTTTACCAGGAAAGAGAGCATGCCGCCAAAATTCAGCATCTGTTGTTTTGCAATTTCATGCTGTGGATGAGATTGCAATCCAGGATACATCACTTTCTCTATTTTAGGATGATTTTCAAGGTATTCGGCTAATAACTGGGCATTATGTACATGCCCTCGAATGCGATAAGGCAATGTTTTTATGCTGCGGGCCAAAAAATAGCAATCCATAGGCGAGGGGATTGCGCCCCCCATTTCCTGGATTTGGCGGATCTTTGCCCACCAATCATTTTTTTCCGGAGTTATCAAAGCGCCTCCCATCAGGTCGCTGTGGCCGCCAAAATATTTGGTGGATGAGTGCATCACCAGGTCGGCGCCCAGCGACAATGGCTGTTGGCCTATGGGCGTGGCAAAGGTATTATCGCAGGCCACTTTTATTTGTCGGCGATGCGCTATTTGCACTATTTTTTTAATGTCCGTAATCTTTAACAGCGGATTTGATGGTGTTTCAATCCAGATCAGGCCCGTGTTTGGTTTGATGTGCGATTGTAAAACATTCTGATCATTCACATCGATAAAATCGAACTCTAAAATCCCGGCAAAAAGATTTTTCAACTGGTTGCGCAAACCGTGATACATATCATCCGGGCAAATCACATGTGTACCTGGTTTCAGCGATTGAAAAACCGTCATCCCCGCGGCATTACCGGAAGAAAATGCTGCAGCATCAACGCCGCCTTCGAGTTTGGCCAGTACATTTTCGAGCGAGCTACGGTTAGGATTGCTCGAACGGCTATAGATATACCCGGCAGGAAATGAGCCATCCGCTTCGCGTATAAAGGTGGTTGACAATACAATAGGCTGGATCACAGCTTTAGATGATTCGTCATTATGGTTGCCGGCATGGATGGCTATGGTTTCGATTTTCATTTGCGGAAATGTATGGATGCCCAAAATAACTAAGAATTATTTGTTATTTGTTGTAGCATTTTATCAATTTTGACGTAAAGGATTAAAACGCTAAGCCATGAAAAGAACCTTTTTACTATTTGTTACTTTGATCTTCGTGATTTCATCCTGCAAAAAAGATGATCCGGCAATTAATGCGAAGAAGGATAATGGCGATGGCCCTGTTTTAGGCTATAATGATAGCTATAGCGCATGGGTGTCTTATAAAAATAATGTGGGCAATAATTATGCATATACCGTTGCCTGGGGCTCTTTTTTTGGTTTCGGCGCAGAGCTGAAAACCAATGTTAGCAATGGGAAGGTTGTTTCACGGGATTATACAGCTTATACCTACGCGCAAAACTCAAGCGTGAAAACTGTAAGCAAACAGTGGCATGAAGATGGGGCTGCGTTGAATACGCACCCAAATGACGCGGCGGAAGCGCTTACTATTGATGGCGTATACCTAAAAGCTAAAAATGTATGGCTTAAAGCTGATCCTAAAACCAACGATATCTATTTTGAAACGAAGAACAATGGTATTATATCCAGCTGCGGCTATGTGCCTAAAGGTTGCCAGGATGATTGTTTCAACGGGATACATATCACAGCCGTAACCGCACTGTAACCTAATTGTCAATTACCGGGCTATTTGAAAGCTAAATTTGCGCTTTTTAGTACATTTGACAAATTTTCCAAATATGACTGCATCCGGTGATTTAGAGGTATTAATTCAAAATCCTGATCTTTCTGCTGATTTAAAGCACATTGCCCAAAAAGTTCTGAACGATGAGCGTATCACTTTTGACGAAGGCGTATTACTTTACGAAAAAGGTGAATTAGCTTATCTTGGTGTACTCGCCAATTATATCCGTAATAAAAGGCATGGTGATAAAACCTATTTCAACCGCAATTTCCATATCGAGCCAACCAATCTTTGTGTTTATGATTGCAAATTTTGCTCGTATTCGCGCCTGATCAAAGAACGCTCGGAAGGGTGGGAATATACGATGGAGGAGATGCTGGATATAGTAAAGAATTACGATGGTGAGCCGGTTACCGAGGTGCATATCGTAGGCGGGGTATTGCCACAGTATGATGTGGAATTTTACAGCCAGTTATTCACCAAAATAAAACAACACAGGCCCGATTTGCATGTAAAGGCATTAACGCCGGTTGAATATCACTACATTTTCAAAAAAGCGAAGATCGATTATGCTACCGGTATGAAGCTGATGAAGGACTCTGGTTTGGAGTCGATACCGGGCGGCGGGGCTGAGATATTTCATCCCGAAATACGCGAGCAAATCGCTAAAGATAAATGTAATGCCGACCAATGGCTGGCGATACACGAAGAATGGCATAAATTGGGTATGCGGTCGAATGCTACGATGCTTTACGGGCACATTGAAAAATACTGGCACCGGGTTGACCACATGGAGCGTTTGCGTCAGCTGCAGGATAAAACAGGAGGGTTTCAAACCTTTATTCCGCTGAAATTCCGCAACCAGGATAACCAGATGTCGCATGTGCCGGAATCAACTGTGGTTGAAGATCTGCGTAATTATGCTATCGCGAGAATATATTTAGATAATTTCGACCACATCAAGGCTTATTGGGCGATGATCAGCCGGAACACGGCACAACTTTCGCTTAATTTCGGGGTGGATGATATCGATGGCACGCTGGATGATACCACCAAAATATACAGCATGGCAGGGGCAGAGGAACAACATCCGGGCATGAGCACCAAACAATTAGTAGAGCTGATCAAACAGGTTGGCCGGCACCCTGTTGAACGGGATACCTTGTATAATGTGGTTACAGATTATATGGATTTTGAGTTCCCGGAAGAAGCGAAACCGCAGTTTTATAAGTTACCGGTGATTAATTAACGGCCCCCTCTCAATCTCCCCCGGTAGGGGAGACTTTAATTTTTATAAATGAATAAAAAATCGGTGGAATCAAAAAACCAATCAGTGGAATCCTCCATAAAAAAGACATTATATATAGTTCGTCATGGCCAGACAGACCTCAACAAACAGGGAATTGTACAGGGCCGGGGAAGGGACACTGACTTAAATGATGAAGGCCGTAAGCAGGCGGCATTATTTTTCAAAGCGTATAAGCATATCCCTTTTTATAAGATATACATATCCGAATTAAAGCGCACGCAGCAAAGTATTCAACACTTTATTGATATGGGCCTTCCATATGAAAAATTATCCGGCCTGGATGAGCTGGCCTGGGGCATTTTAGAAGGGCAACCAAGCACGCCTAAAAATAAAGCCGCGTTTATGAAACTACTGCGTGATTGGCTGAACGGCAATCTCGATAGCAAATTTGAAGGCGGTGAAAGTCCAAACGAGGTAAAAGTGCGACAATTGGAAGCCCTGCAAACTATTATGAGTCATCACGAAGAAAAAGATGTGCTCATTTGCATGCATGGGAGAGCCATGAGACTGTTTTTATGTATTTTGCTGAACAAACCTCTTACTGAAATGGAGACTTTTCCGCATCAAAATCTTGTCCTGTATAAAGTAACCTGGGATGGCGACAAATATGAGATCATTGATTTTAACAATGCAAACCATCTGAAATAATAATACTATAATACTATATCCATCCTGTGAAAAAAATAAGAATATCCGCTGTAAGCTATACCAATACCAAGCCATTTTTATACGGAATACAGAACACCGCCATCATTGACCAGATCGATCTAAGCCTTGACATGCCATCTGATTGCGCCCAAAAACTGATAGATGATAAAGTAGATATCGGCCTGATACCTGTTGCAGCTACTTTGAGCCTACCCAATTGGGAGATCGTTTCGGATTATTGTATCGGTGCTAACGGGCCCGTTAATTCGGTGTTTATTTTCAGTAACTGCGATATTAAAGAAGTAAAAACTGTTCAGCTCGATCCGCAATCCCGAACCTCCAATAATTTAGCCAAAGTGCTGTTGAAGAACTGGTGGAAGGTAGAACCGCAACTCATTATTAATGCTGGCGATTACGCCGAGTCAACTGACGTGAATACTGCCTTTGTACAAATAGGCGACCGTACCTTTGGTAAAAAAGCGCAATATAAATATGTTTACGACCTATCCGAACAATGGAAAAACCTCACAGGCCTGCCCTTTGTATTTGCCGCATGGATAGCCAACAAGCCCATCCCAAAGGAATTTACTGATGAGTTTAATGTCTCCCTCAAATTTGGCCTCAACCACCGTGCAGAATTGTTAAAAGAACTACCAACCCGCTCTGATTTTAACCTCGAAGATTACCTGATGCACAAGCTGGATTTTGAGCTGACGGAGGATAAGAAAAAGGCGCTATACCTATTCCTGGATTATATAAAGGCCTTGTAAAAAAAATAATGTAGCAGGTGTAGCGTAGCACAACACGTACCACACCCCGCTACACCCACTTGTTATCTCGCCGTTGTTGATGTTGTCACCAACAGGTACCACAACTTATATTTAGCTTACCTAATATTCAGTTCTACGAAAATTTTCGGTTTGTTGGTGATAACATTAACAAAGGCAAAGAATATAAAGCAGTTGGAGGTTTCGACTCTTTTATTAGGAGCTTATTGCTTTTTCATTAATGATTACGATATAAGATTTTTCGATCGTGTCGTGCTTTGAATATCTGGTATCCCATACCCGCAATTAATCCGACCAAGCCACCGAGATAGCTGAAATTATGCATCGAACCAACAGCTATAAAAGCTTTCTTGTCAATCAGATTATCAGGAAACCACCAGTTCACATCAGTATAAGCCAAATAGAATTTCCCATAACATAAACCGATTAATCCGCTTAAAGCAGTAATTATCAAAGTTATTAACGTTGCTTTAACAACGACATTTAACATTGCAGAGGCATTCCTTTGTATCAGACCGGTCAATCCATGGCCTATTCCGATTATAATTCCAGTCCACCAGGTTGCCATAAAACCAACAGCAGCAACCGCTATTCGGGGATTTGGCAAAATTGCTTCCTTATCCGTATCCACTAACCCAAATTGATAAAATTTAAATTTAGTGAAGTATTCGTGGCTTATCGTGTAAGTAAATTGATCATGAATGATCCCATAAAGGCCGGCTATGAGAGGGGTTGTTAATAAAATCAATAATAGGATCAGGAATTTCTTCATTTAAGACTAAGATATGGCAAACAAGGGAGAAATAATCTATTCTGTTTTGATCTAATTCAAAGGATCGTCGTCCCCGCCCTTGTTAGTGTTGTCGCCAACAAGTACCACAACATATCGTAGCTTTTCGAAACTTTCCCTAAGTAAAATAATTTTGGTTTGTTGGTGACAACACCAACAAAGGCAAGAGCATTTTCTTTAAGAATAATCCCGGCCATCCCATGATCTTATAAATCTTAATTCAGACTGCTAAACATCCGTACAACCATATTTATGGATGGCGGAATGATCCTTTATCCGGGATTTTCTGACAATAAATAAGTGCTTATGTAACAAATTCGTTATCAAAAAACCTCGTTTGTCATCAAATTGCAAAGAAATTGTTAAGAAATTAACTTATTGTAAAAAGTACACTAAGTATATGTAAATTTCATTGACATATTGTAAAAAACACACTATGTATTGGCCGTTATTTTATAAAAATTAAAAAATGATCCTATATTTTATCAAATAATCATAAAAATGATCTTAAAGTTTAAAATTCGGCAATTATAGTATATTTTTGTTGCGGATTTAAAATTTAAGACAATGAAAAAATTATTCATAACCGCCGCAATCGCTACTTTGTTTAGCGCAAGCGTTTTTGCCGATGGCACCAAGAAAAACAATACTTCAGTAAACGTTTCGTACGCTGTAGTAAACCAGTTCAACGCTGATTTTGCTGATGCAAAAGATGTAACCTGGACCGTGAACAAAAATTTCCAGAAAGCCGATTTCATCCGTGACAATGCTAAAATGACTGCATTTTACAACCTTAGAGGTGAGTTTGTAGCTGTAACCCAGAGCCTGGATGCTAAAGCAATACCTGCAAAAGCTCAAAAAGAAATTGATGCTGAATACAAAGGTTATGCTATTAAGGAAGTTATTGTTTTGCAAAACAATACTGAGTTAAATTCAGATGCTGAAGAAACAGTTTATTTTGCTGACCTTAAGAATGGTACTAACGAAGTATTGGTTAGGATCACTCCTGAATCTCACATCGTATTCTACAAACAAGTAAAGTAATTAACTATTAATTTTACCCAAAGCCACACCATTCTATCGGTGTGGCTTTTTTGTTTTTAGGCGGTTTTAGGGCGAAATTTAAAACATTTAGGCCCTTTTTGCCTTTATTAGGAGTAATACTTGCTACTAATAATATGTCTAAAACAATAATTGTATCTAACCGACTACCAGTTAAGATCACGGAAAATGATGGCGAATACCAACTATCTCCCAGCGAAGGAGGATTGGCTACAGGGTTAGGTTCTATCTACAAACAAAATGATAATATCTGGATAGGCTGGCCCGGCCTGGAGATAATTGATGATGAACATAAGAATAAGATAACCCGGCAACTGAACAAACAGAGCTTATTGCCCGTATTTTTATCCCAGGAAGAGATCAACCAGTATTATGAAGGTTTTTCTAACGAGGTTTTATGGCCTGTGTTTCACTATTATGCATCTACCTATGCTAATTATAAGCAATCGAACTGGGACTATTACCAACAGGTAAATGAGAAATTTAAAGATGCGGTATTGAAAATTGCCAAACCAGGCGATACCATCTGGATACATGATTATCAATTGTTATTACTGCCTTCTTTGATCAGGAACGAGTTTCCGGATGTATCTATAGGCTTTTTCCTGCATATACCATTTCCATCGTACGAAATGTTCAGGCTGATACCATGGCGGGCTGAACTGATGCAGGGTGTGCTTGGCGCCGACCTGATCGGCTTTCACACATTTGATGATGTGAGGCACTTTCTAAATGCAGCTACGCGGATATTACCGGTAACATCATCTGCAAATATTATAGCCGAAGGTGACCGTTCTATTGTGGTTGAATCTTTCCCGATGGGTATTGATGACAAAAAATACGCGTCACTACCCAGGGAACCGGAAGTGATCAGGGATATTAACCTGATAAAAGACTCTTTTAAAGACACCAAATTAGTGGTGACCATTGACCGGCTGGATTATAGCAAGGGTATATTGCAGCGTTTGCATGCATTTGAGTATTTATTGGAGCAATATCCGGAGTATACAGAGAAAATAACACTTTATATGGTGGTGGTGCCATCGCGTGATACAGTGCCGCAATATGCGCATCTGCGCGACCAGATAGATAAAATAGTGGGAAGCATCAACTCTGTATACCGCACGATGGATTGGACACCCATCCATTATTATTATAGATCTTTACCCATAGAAATGCTTTCAGCCTTATATTATTCTGCTGATGTGTGCCTGGTAACCCCCATGCGCGATGGTATGAACCTGGTGAGCAAGGAGTATGTAGCCAGCCGGATCAATAATGATGGTGTATTGATATTAAGTGAGATGGCAGGCGCGTCTAAGGAGTTGATAGATGCTCTTATTGTGAATCCAAATAATACAGTTGAGGTGGCTGAGGCTATTATTAAAGCGATTAATATGCCTTTGGAGGAGCAGCAAAAAAGAATGCAGCAGATGCGGCAAATGGTATCCAAATTCAATATTTCGCATTGGGTAAAGATATTTATGGATAAACTGAAGGAGGTAAAGCAGCTGCAGCGCTC
>DATHKT010000005.1:0-88427 GCA_035489035.1 Mucilaginibacter sp. | reverse complement strand
CCGCTAGCTAGCGGACAAAGAGGGTATTTATTTTTCATTCACCCCCTCCCTCTTTACTTGCAGAGAGGGTGCAGGGGGGAGTCCACCCATTGATATATCACAAATTAAATGTCTACATTAATAGTTAATTTTGTGATGCTATATATTTAGAATAAAAAAATTAATTCACTGATAATCAATTTATTATATCGGTGTCATTATTTTATTATAGCCAACAGGCAACCTTTGCAGGCATAATATCGTGATACAGGCAGATAAGGTTAATTATTAGCTAACAGGTTTTTACCGAATGGGCGAAGAAGAGTTACATCAACTGATCGGGGGCTGTATTAAGCAGGAGAGGGGTAGTCAGAAAATGCTGTACAAAGTGTTTTATGGCTTCTCTATGGGTATTTGCCTGCGGTATGCCAATAACCGCGAAGAAGCTGCGGAGGTAATGAACCAGGGTTTTTATAAGGTTTTTACCCGTATCGATACTTATGATACGTCAAGGCCATTTAAAGCATGGCTCGGCAAAATAATGATGAATGTTTCCATTGATTATTACCGGGCTAATTTAAAAATGGCTTATACTGAAGATCTGGATAAGGCCGAACACATAAGCGACGGAGACCTGGCCGACAAAAAGCTCAACTATGATGATCTTTTGGCGATGATACAAAAGCTGCCGAATGCTTACCGCACGGTATTTAACCTGTTTGCGATAGAAGGTTACTCGCATGACGAGATTGGCGAGTTGCTGGGTATATCAGCGGGTACGTCAAAGTCAAATTTGCACAAAGCCAGGCAAAAATTAAAAGTAATGATAGCCGAAGCTGATTCATCAGATAAGGGCGGCAATTACAACAGAGGTATGGATTATTCACCAATAGTAGCTATCAATAAGGTAGATGTACACAGCGTGATATTTAATAAAAATATTAGGGGTTGAAAGTTGAAATGAAAAAGGAGAAGGACGAAGATTTAGACAGCTTATTCAGAAAGAAACTGGAGGACCCGGTCAACGAACCGGCCTTCAGGGATGCCGACTGGGATGCTATGGAGCAAATGCTGGATAAGCGTAAAAAACGCGCCGGCATAATTTATTGGCTGCCTTTGCTTGGCAGTGTGGCAGCCTTGTTGCTTTTATTTTTAGGTTGGATGTTCTTCAGGCCACAGGTGGTTAAGCATACTAAGCAAGAGCAGGTAGCGGTTTCCCGTCGTCCCCGTTTAACCCCTGATAGTGATCAAAACAAGCGTATTAAAGAAAATACCGGTACAAGCGGCGACTCTGACCAGCAAGTGGCAGATAGCAGCAAACAAAAAACATTACCTGCCAACTATGCTAACAACCTGGTCACCCCTGGGCACAGGCAAAAAGGCAAATCGTTCTTACCCTTATCTGCTGATCGGGGTCGCCGCGATACTACCGGTTATGCGGATAAAAATATAGCCAAAACCCCTGCTGAAAAAGTACAGAATGTTCCTGTTTTAGCAGCAAATGGTAATAATGCCAATATTAATAAAGATACTGCTGCTGCCAAAACAAACCCTGCAAATCCACAAGCGGCAAAACAGGATAGTGGTTTATTGGCCGCAAATTCAGTGTCATCAAAAGATACTGCAGTTAATAATGATCAGCCTGCAAAAATTGCAGCGCAACCGGCCAAAGCAAAGGGCTTGAAGCAAACCAAACCCGGCTATCGCCCTCAATTGGCTATAGGCGTAATTGCATCATCTGATTTTAATGGAGTAAGTTCGTTTCAGCAAAGTAAAATTGGCAGCAACTTTGGCCTGTCGTTCTCTGTCGGCCTTTCGAAAAAATTGACTTTGAGCACAGGCGCGATGTATGCTATCAAGCCTTATTTAACGGATATCAGTAATTATCATCCCAGTTACCAGTTTCCAGGTAACATATCCAGTGTCAATGTAAATTGCCGTATGATCGATATTCCATTGAATTTAAATTACCAGGTATACAGCCACCAGGGCAATAAATTTAGTGTTGGATCGGGCCTTTCATCCTATATTATATTGCGCGAGGATTACAAGTTCAATTACACAGGTACTTATAACTATGGCCCTTCCGGATATAGTGTGATCAATAAAAACCGTAATATTTTTGGCATTCTAAATCTGGATGCCACTTACGAGCGCCAGATCAATTCAAAAGTTGCATTGGTGCTTCAGCCATATTTAAAACTTCCATTATCAAATGTAGGTGCCGGCCAGGCCAGGCTGCAAACGGCAGGTATAGCTCTGGGCTTCAACTGGAACCTCAATTCGTCTTCAAAACCATAGCCATATGAAAAACATCAGTATTATTTTACTTGCCTGGTTCACATTTGTCCAGACAGGACAGGACGTCTACACCTGTAAAAACGTCAAAGTCAATATTTTTTCAAGCGCGCCGATAGAGGATATCGAAGCCAACTCAACCAACGGTGTGTCTGTTTACAACCCCGGTACAGGCGAACTGGATTTTACCGTGCCTATCCGCTCGTTCCATTTCCCTAAAGCATTGATGGAAGAACATTTTAATGAAAATTATATGGAGAGCGATAAGTATCCTAAGGCATCATTTAAGGGTAAGGTACAAGAACATCCCGACCTGACCAAAGATGGCAGCTACCCGGTAACTGTAACCGGCGATTTTGAGGCGCACGGAATTAAACAAACGCGCACCATCAATGGCAACCTTAAGGTAGCTAACGGCGTATTGACTATGACATCGGAATTTATGGTGAAATGCGCAGATCATCACATAGATATCCCGCAGATCGTATTTCATAACATAGCCGAAAGCATACGCATCAGGGTTAACGCAACTTATACAGTATATAAAAATAGTCCATCAAAATAAATCACAATCCATGAAACGATCAATAATCCTCTTAGCATTGATGACCCTGTGTGTGGGGTTAAAGGCACAAACCGATACTACAAAAAAGGCACCTGGAAAAACCTCATCAGCCGATTCATTAATGAATTCGCTAAGTCCTGATGATAAACACCAGGATGTGCTTCCGGCCTTTAAAGCTACCCGGCTCATTCTGTCGCAAACAACCACAACAGTTAAGAAAAATAATTTCAACTTCCTGGTGATTCACCGCTTTGGTGATATGGCCGGTAAAGCCGGGGGCGCCCAAACCTTATTTGGTTTGGATGCTGTAAAGGATGTTTACATCGGGTTTGAATACGGCCTTTCAGATAATTTCAACATTGATTTCGGCAGAAGCACTATCGGGCAATTGGTGGAACTTGGTTTAAAATACGCGGTATTGCATCAAACCAGTGATAATAGCTCGCCTGTAGCTATTACTTTATTCGGGCAAGCAGGTGTGAGGCCCTATGGCCCGGCCAACGCGTACAACTCATTTGGCGATCGCCTTTCCTACCTGGGGCAGGTTATCATTTCGCGCAAGTTCTCATCGGCATTCTCCTTGCAGGTATTGCCAACTGTGGTGCAGGACAATACACCCTATCCTGCCGATCCGGGAAATGAAGAATCTTTTTTTGCGTTGCAAACCTCAGCCAGGTTAAAAGTGACCAAGCGCATGAGCATCATAGTAGATTATTCGCACTCATTTTCTACTTTTAGAACCGATAGGCAATTTGCTGATCCACTGGGATTTGGTATCGAGATGGAAACCGGCGGGCACGTGTTTACCGTAAATATCAGCAATGCCAATGCCATATCCGCAATCAATACGCTAAGTAACACACAGTCTGATTTTGGAAGAGGGCAATATCGCTTAGGATTTACCATTTCGCGTATGTTTGATTTTAATAAAAAAACTAAACACGCGTACTAAAAACTGTTAAATACCCCTAAAATGGAAAGACAAGAATTTTTATCAAAGCTGGGTCTTGGCCTGGTAATAGCGTGCACAGGTTGTGGTTTGGCATCGTGCGGTTCTAAAAGCAGTGACCCTACAGTTACGCAACAAGGAACACCGCCGCCGGTAAGGGGTAGCGGCCCTTTATTCAGCATCGATCTGGCGACACAACTTACCAATGTTGGCGATTCAAAAGTTTCAAACAGGGTTATTTTGGTAAGGATAGGGGTGGATAATAATGCCGCTTCTTTTACTGCCGTACAGGTAGCCTGTACTCATGAGGGTACTTCGATAAATTATAACACCGGGCAAAATATATTTATATGCCCCTTGCATGGTAGCGAGTTTAGCCAAACGGGGCAGGTACTGTTGGGCCCTGCATCATCATCATTACAACGATATACAGTAGCTATTGTTGGTGATACGTTAACGGTATCAGCCTAACAGAAATTATTTATGAAATTGGGATGAGGTGATCTCTTAAACGGTTGGGTTATAATCGTCAAATATCATCTCGTCCTTCATATAATAGGCCGCGTTCTCTTTGGTAACCACGTCAAGCGGCAGGTATTTTAAGGGTAACACTTCCTTTTTAAACACCAGGTAATTGGCCAATTGGTGTATGCCCCAGTATCCTTGTCCTTTTGGATTTTGATTGATCAGGAAGCTGATATTACCCTTATCCAGGCAATCCATATTTTTCGGGAGCAGATCATAACCTATCACTTTAATATGGGTGATGTTCCTTTGCTCCAGGTAGGCGGCTATTTCATACGCCTTTGAAGTGGTCACATAGATGCTTTGCAGGTTAGAAGTGCTGTCTATAACGCCGCCAAGGTTCCGGGCAAAACCGGATAGGTTTGACATATTCAGTTCGGTACGGATAATGTTGTACCGGTCCCCAATGCCATTTTGCTTAAAATAATCCCTAAAGCCCTGCTCCTTATTGATCAGGTGGGCCGCGTTGCTTATTTCCTCATCAATATGGGCAATCAACACAGAGCATGGGTTCGGCTGGCCATAATGGATCAGCTTGCCCGCCAGCAGGCCGCTCTGGTACGAATCCTGGCCCACATAACTCAGCGCGCCTGATTCGGCGATGTGCGTATTAAACAATACGAAGGGGATATTATTTTCCTGCCACTCCTGGAAGAAGGGTAAGGTATCACGGTAGAAAATAGGGGCTATAAATATCCCATCGGCGCCTGAATCAGATGCCTGCTTTGCCCGGTGAAAAAAAGATCCTGCCATATAGGGATTAAAGGCATATTGCTGCACCGTAACTCCATATTGCCTTAACCCGGCTTCTGCCTTTTCTATACCCTCCTGGGGGCCGCGCCAGTACGAATCAAAATATGGATCGGGGATAAGGGCCGCTATGCGGTATTCTTTGTTTGAACCTAACGCCCTGGCTATCATATTGGGCCTGTAGTTCATTTCCTCCAGTATCCTCTGCACGCGCTTTTGTACATTGGGTGCCACACGCCCCCGGTTATGTATCACCCGGTCAACAGTGCCTACTGATACATTGGCTCTGTCGGCAATATCTTTGATGCGTACTACGGGTTTTTTCATAGAATAATCGAGCCTAAAAGTACTTTAATTATTAAAATATCAGCACAACAGACTCAAAAATAACGATTTTAATGAATTACCTGGAGTGATGCTCATCCTGCGAAATTCGCACATTATTAACTACGATGGAAAGATCAGCAATGGTATATGAATATTTTCGGGTACGTTGTAAGGCGTATCGTGACCCAGCAGTTCCTTAAAATGATACTTATTGTTTACCAGTACAAGCAGGTCGTTGTTCATGCCGTTGATCAGCACATCCAGGGCTTTGGGGATATCTCTCTCCCTAATATTGCTGAAGTAGATATTCTCGTAATGGATGGGGTTTAGCACCTCATTTTCAAAAACTGAACGGGCGTAGTTATCCTCCATATAGGGCAGCCCCAGTGCCGAAATATTGGCTATCAATATACTGGCATTCAGTGGTTTGGCAAGTTGGGTCAAAAACGTCACCACCTCGTGGCGGCAAAAGCGGAGGTCGGTAGCGTAAACAATTTTTTCAAAAGCCTTATAGGTTACTTTTTCGGGAATAAACAATATCGGGCAGCCCGATTTGGTGGAACATCTCAACGCCTCTGTTTCAATTTGAAGCAGGTCGTTCCCGGTACCTGAGATACCTTTGATAATTACCCCCACATCAAATCTTTTGGTTACAGGCAGCACATTATTTGGGTCGTAATGCACACCCTCTATAAAGTGCACCACGGGCATCAAACCGCTTTGCCAGTTCAATTTCGATTCCAGCTTCTCTATCCACCCGGTATTTTCATCAATTAATTCTGATATCAGTTCGTTCTCGTTTACAGCAACCAGTTCCTTTGTAACAGGTTTTTCCGACTTATCGAAAGTGTTCCATACATACAGGTTGGTGTTGGTTTTCCGGCCAGAAGCAAGGCTAATTCGGTGGCGTGTTCGGCTTCGGGAGAGAAGTCGTTGAATATCAAAATGTTTTTCATAACAGGGTAATTTGCAGTGAAATACCAGTATTATTTAACACTCTAAAATTAACCAAAAATTAATGGGATAATTATGATATTCGTCACATTTTTTTTGATCTTTTGTGGATATCTTAATCAGAAGAATTTTTGATTTCTTTTGGCATAGTAATTATCTGCTTCCTGTTCAAAATGCTTGAACAGATTATAAAAATCTTACTATCTTTGCGGTCCGGAGTTTCTCCAATAGTATATTTTCCTGTGGTGTAATGGTAGCACCTCTGATTCTGGTTCAGAAGATCGTGGTTCGAGTCCATGCAGGAAAACAATTAAGTCAAAGCCGGAACAGGCGAAGAAAGATTTTTCATTATTATTCCCTGCTTTTCTTTTTCATGATTTCAACAGGCAAGATTATTAATCTAACTGCGGCATCTTGCAGATTACGGACATATATCATTCCGTTTCAAGCTTGAGTATAGCGTTCCTGTCTCCATCATCATAATAAGTTATCTTAACATATAGGTTTTGACGTATAACCCCACCATACCAATAAGTCTTGTTATATCCTGACCGACCTTCTTCAAAATGGGAATAGTGAAATAAAATACCTTTTACTGTAAACTCCTCATTGCCATGACCGTCTTTCGCCTCAGAACTATAATCCTTAACAGTTCCTTCCACAATCTTAAGTTCCTTACTGTTGCTATTTAATAGAGTTTTATCATGCTGGTAGACATTGATCTTAAGATTAACTATGTTTAAATAAATAAAAGAGAAAAGTACAACCGGCAGTATTACAGCCAAAAAAGGATTAACTTTTAGTCCGCCGCTAAGCGTCACTTTGCAATTTCTTCCTACTCCCAAATACATGGTAACACAAAAAACAATAAACAGCACCAGAAGAATATAACCTACAATCAAAGTCGATGTGCTGGGCGGGTTATCTAAAGTACTATATACAGTATGTAAGGGGTGCATAATAATATGGCTTAGTACTTCAAATATACAAAGCAGTGTTGGTAAGCCGTTTTAAATCATAGGAGAAATGTAGTGTGTAATTAAAACTTTGGTTCACATTTCAAAAACATTAAGGGTCATCAAACTCCTTTAGAAAGTTAGCAAGAAGCCGCATGTCATGTAAAATGGTGTGTAACTTGTCTTTCCCTAACCCTTCTGCATGCACCAGGTAGTCATGCATCTCAGATTTTGCACGTTGGTGGTTTTGATAGGTTCGTGCAGGTAGCCATTCAGTTTTTCAGTGTAATTAAGCAACAACTGCTCATTCACCAAAAAACGTTCAGAACCATCAGGTAACAGGTAACGGCCATTGCCCAAATTATGCACCAACTTTTCTATGCCAATATCCGATGCCAGCCGGGCAAAAAAATAGCCGCCTGGTTTAAGCACCCGCCACATCGAGCGCAGCATATCATTAAAATGCGTTTCGTTTTCAGCAAAATGCAATACCGCGCTGCTGATCACCAGATCAAAATAAGCATCTTCAAAAGGCAAATGCTCAGCAGTGGCAACTATAAAGTTGTTTAAGGGATTGGCCGGGGATAAGGCTTTGGATAACTCTTTAACAACCTCCACTGCACCAGCATTTGGGTCGATGCCGTAAACTTCACAACCGTTGCTTAAAAAATAAACCAGGTTGCGGCCACCACCGCAGCCGGCATCAAGCACTTTGCGGCAATCACTGTAAGTGCCTTTCAGTAACTGATCAAACAGGTAGATATCGATATGGCCATAAAGCTGTTGAAGGTTGGATTGCATGGTACGAAGGTAAGGGATTTAGGAATATGCCGGTGCAGCTTAAAACTGTGTTCCAGGGGATAAACTGGAAACAAAAAGGCTCTCTCCGTAAAAGGAGAGAGCCTTAACAAATTATTTAGTGATAATAATTAATCCACTTTTTTGATTTCAACACGGCGGTTTATTATCCTTCCGGATTCGGTACTGTTATCGGCAACGGGGTTAGCTTCGCCATAACCTTTTGTTGTTAAATTAGCAGTGCTTACGCCTGTATTAACCAAATAAGCTTTAACGGAATTAGCTCTGTCAACCGATAGCGCCATATTATGCTCATCCGTTCCTTCTGCAGAGGCATATCCCTTTAAAGAGAATTTAACTGAAGGGTCTTTTTTCATTTCTGCAGCGGCTTTATCCAAATACGAGTACGATTCTGTCTTCAATATACCCGAGTTGAATTCAAACTGAATATTGGTGAAGTTATAGTCGGGTGCTGGTGCCGGTGGCGGTGGTGGCGGCGGTGCTGGTGCCGGTGGTGGCGCTTGCTGTACCGGAGGCGCAGGTGCCGCGGTCTCAACCGGTGGAGCAGGTTTCTGCACAACCTTTTTGGCTTTACAAGCCTGCAATGATATTAATGCGGATAAGATAATTAAGTACGAAAAATTGGATCTGATAAATTTCATAATAAATATAAGTTTAATTAATAAAACGGCTCTTGCAACGGCTTATTACCTGTTGCGGCGCCTAAGATAATAGTTATAACATAAAATGGCTGATTTTGTTGGTATTCTTAGCAGCATCATAGGTGTAACTGCTGCTATCAGCGCCAATAGAGCTCCGCATATATTACGCTGAGGCAGCATAAAGAAAGGTTTTGCGCCGGCTGGGTGGCTTTTATTGATGAACTTTATATTTTCCTTTTCATATGTTATATTTATGCCATGCCTTACCGTCACAAAATATATTGTTGCTTTTTTTTGACCCTGTTTTCGTTGTCGACTAATGCTGCCGGGGTTGATACTACGGCAAAAAGAAGTGCATTGCCGCTCAACTTATTATCCTATAATACTGGCGATTATTCTATCTATTTTAAAAATGCCACCAAAGCTATCGGTGCCGATAGCCTGGATAAAGGGATCCATTTATTGGCAATAGGTGTTAATAATACTTTTTTGAAACAAGGGTTTGCAAAAGTATCAGAATACCGTTTTCTCGAATTTTTTAATATCGTACAGGTAACGGATACCGGCAAACTTACAAAAAGCGAAAAAGCGTTTGGACAGGCATTTCTGAAAATGGCCTTTACGATAAAGGAAGGGGCTTTACCTCCAAACATTCAACAATATATGAAACAGGCTACAAATACTGTTTTTAACCTTCGCCTTAAAGCATATATCTATTCGTTTGATGATCCTAAAAAGACGCTTGTCACTTTAAAAGAATTGCTTGCGATAGCACCCAATTTAACTTCAGCTAATTTACTGATGGCTGATAACTTATATGATGACAGAAAGTATGAAGAAAGTATCGTTTACTATACTAAGGTAATTAAAAATTCTCCGCAGTATGCCTACGCCTATTTGCGCCGCGGGAAGGCTTATGTATACACAAATCAGCTCGAGAAGGCTGTGGAGGATGATGATGCCGCGATCAGTTTGTTTCCCAATTATGTTAAAGCCTATTATGACCGGGCGGACGCGTTCTTCGACCAGGACAAATATCATGAAGCAATTACAGGGTACAAAAAATCGAAATCGCTTAATCCATATTATGAATACCCGAATTACAACATAAGCCGGAGTTACAACTACTTAAAGATGGCCGATAGTGCACTGTATTATATCGATATACATACAAAATCACATCCGGAAGACGGGTATGGTTATGATGTAAAAGGCGATATTTACTATGACCGGAATGAGTATACTGCCGCTATTGAGCTTTATACCCGTGCCATTGCCTTTGAACCCGAAAAATCCAGTTTTTATGAGGATAGAGGTAACGCTTATTTTTATGCCGATAAGGTTGATGAGGCCATAAGGGATTTTGAAAAATCAGCGGAATTAGACAAAAGCAAAGCTTACTCCTTAGACCATATAGGTGATTGTTATTATAAACTGGGCGAATATGGTAAGGCCATACCGTATCACCTGAAGGCTTCCAAAGTTGACCCTGGTTATAAATATGCTTATACGGGCCTCAACTTAAGCTACGTTAAGCTGGAGAAGTATGAGGAGGCCATAAAGGCATGTAAAAAAGCTATAGCTATCGACAGTACCTACGCTTTGGCTTTGGGTAACCTCGGCTGGACATATTATTGTTCAGGCAATTTTGATGCTTGTATTGAATTTTCATACAAAGCCATTAAATATGAGAATGAAGCTACTTATGCTATGTTTAATATCGCGTTGGCAACCTTGCGTAAAGGCGATTTCGAAAAATCAAAAGAATTATACATTCACTTTATCGCCACTTGTAAAGAAAAAGGGTATGAAATAAGAGATGGTGCTATCGACGATCTTCGTGACCTTATCAAAAAGAAAATTACGGTAAAAGAGGCCACCTATATTATCGAACATATATTTGAAAAAACTCCCTGAGCGGGAGTTTTTCTAATGACTTTTACTTTTTTACTGTCGATGGGGGGAACCTGCGGATCTTCTCATCATAGGTCAATATCTTGCCGTTTCTCATCCGCACATCATCTACATAATATAACGAATCCTTTTTGCCCTTTTTATCGGTCCATTTTTCTACATACCATAGCGTAACCCAGGTATCTTTCATATCGGGGTAATAGGTGGTCATCCACGAGTCAAACTCTTTCGATACCGAAGTCATGTCACCACGTATCTGGCTAAGTATAGTTAACAGGCTGTCTTTCTTTCCCTTAAAGTAAAATTGGTCGCCAATAAACTCGCTGGTGTCAGCAAAATTTTCCAACGCACCCTTCACATCTCCGTCAATATATTTCTTCAGGCAATTAAGCACGATCAAAGCATTTTTTTCATCGCCGGGCTGCCATTTTATAGAATACCTGGGTGTAAAGGGATAATTGAGTTTTGCAGTTGTATCTGTTTTGGTTTGTTCGGTGTTTGATTTGTTTTTGCAGCCGAAAAGCACAATGCACAAAAAGAGCAGGAGAAAGGGGGTCTGTTTCATGATAATTCGTTTTGGTTGACAGTGTTTAAAAAATACCTATCTAAAATACAAATTATACTGTATATCAGGCAATTTGACTATTTCAAACCGAAATTTTTAAGTCTGATAAGCTTTTTACTCACTGTCTTCGTTTTTGATCCCTTTGAGCAAAGCGTAAATAGCCATGGCGTGCCCATGCCCCAGGTCAAAATCCTCTTTGAGCCATTTTACAATATCGCCTGCTTTTGCTGCCGGTTTAAGTTCGCCATTTTGGGTGAACCCCTTTTGTTCGGCAAGCTCCCTGAATTCTGCGGCCCCTTTGCCTGTTTTTGCCTTGATGTTGTTGATATAAGCCTGGAATGACATAGTGCTAAGTTTTTTTAATGTTTGATATCCAAAGATACTGTCGCAAGCCCAAACCTATGAGGTGTAAATACGACAAAAGAAGGGGTGCTTATACAAGCGACAGATACCGTGAAAATACCCTGTTTAGGAATTACGCAAGGCTTCCTTCGGGGGGGCTCTGCTTAAACAAAAAATCATTAATAAATAAAGGTTTCCACATGCTTTACATGCTCCTCAAACTCGAGCAGGTATTTGGCATCATCCTCATAATATTTTGCTTTTTCAAAATCCTCACCGGCAAATAACTTAATAGTATCATAAGAATCCCATTTGGTAACTGTCCAAAAATGGCATATATCGCCTTTAATTTCCCGCCATATCTCTGCCGAAATATTTCCTTTAATGTCCCGGTACTCTATAATGCCGGTGTCCTCCACATATTTCAGGTATACGTCAGCATCTTCGGCCCTGGTTCGTCCATGCCATATCCGGGTGATCACATTTTGCATAATTACGCTGTTTTGTTATTTTTATCTTTCTTCATTACTTCCCTGGCCCGTTTCAGGCCAGTAGCAATCGCTATTCCTTCTTCGGTTCCTTCCTGTAGTAAGGCGTTAGCTATCTCCACTGCCTTCTCCCGCAGTTTTACAGGCTGATTTTTATAGGATGGCGGGTAATCCCCGTTATACCATGGCATAATATCTTGATTTGATTATAGAAATAACAAATGGCAAGAACTTAGGTTTGGACGGGAAAATCAGATTTGCGCGATGTGATTTTTTAATGACTAAAAAGCGTACCTTTGCAGAATTATTTTCTTGAAAAAGCGCGTAACAATTTAATATGCTATCTCTTCAACGACAATAAGTTAACGAATTGACAGCATGAAAAAAATTATTGATTACAGGAAACTTTTAGGCGTAAATAAAGAAGCCGAGTTGCAGGAACTAAAAGTTGTTTACAGGAGCCTGATGAAAACCTGGCATCCTGATAAATTCCAGGATAACGCCGAAAATAAATTGGAGGCCGAAGAAAAAAGCAAGACGATCATCGAAGCCTACCACTTTTTAGTAAGCATTGCTCCCGAAACCCTCAACCAATCCATAGACGAGTATAGCAACACCACAGCCAATGCCGGTATCTTGGATTTTGAATATAAACAGCAGGTACTTAAAGTATATTTTGCTGACGAAAGCGTATACGAGTATTTTGATGTACCGAAAGAAGTTTATCGCAAATTGATCAATGCCGACTCTCCCGGCAGGTTCGCACGCAGGCACATTTTTAACACCTACGTTTACAGGAGTCTGAACAAACTGGTTGCCAACGGTTAAATAACCGTTGCATCGGGCACTATATAAAAAAAGGCACAAGCAGCGTAAGCCTTTTTATCAGCTTAGCATACTTGTGCCTGGAAGGGTATCGTTTTAATTTAATTTTTTATCTCAAATAATGGCCTTAATGTATACCAGGCTATAGCAGGGAAAAAGACCATCGGCGCTGCCAAACCCGGAAAAAGCTCAGGCGACTCTATATTTAATGGCAACGTAATAGCGATCGGTATGATTACGCAGGCAAACGAAGCAATAGAAAATATAAAGTTAAATACGATCTCGCCTCTTTTGGGCAGCCATTTAGTTAAGCCGTAATACAAAAAGGTTGCCACCATGCAAACCGCCAGGCTAAGCCCGGTAAGGCTGGCATAGTTAAGTACTTTGGAAAAATCGGTCTCTGTAGCAAAAATGTAGAAACGATTATATCCGGCAGCGGCTATGGCCGAAAGTATGCCGGCAGCAAGCCCATGGAAAAAGATCCTTTTAAACATCTCCTTTATTTGGTTACCGGAACAGAAATATCAACCTTGAAATTAGCGCTTCCGTGGTTAGGCTCAGCCGTATTGACGTTATAATCCATACGGTTTACTTCAAAGCTCCCGGTAAATACGCTTCCATCAAACGTAAAAGGAATAACGGCCGGTTTTTGAACTCCATGCATATCCAAAGTGCCTGCAGCCGAATAGCCTGTAGCTGTTTTAGTGATCGATGAAGACTTAAATTTAATGGCAGGATATTTTTCCGCGTCAAACCATTTCTCACTTTTAGCGTGGGTGTTTTTCATCCCGTTGCCAGTGTTTATGCTGGCTACATCAATGCTGACATCAAATTTTGAAGATTTAAGATCGGCAGCATCAAAGCTGATATTGCCTTTTAGTCCTTTGAATTCGCCGGATGGATCACCACCGTCAAACTTAATGGCATAATTGTCGCTGATCTTCCAATCCTGCGATTTGATTACTGTAAATGCAGACGCTAATAACAGCCCCAGGGCCGCGATAGGATAAATAATTTTTTTCATGGTGTTTTTTGTTTAAAATTTCAGGATTTAATTTTTGTGATGATTATATATCTTTCAATATTATATATTTCTAAATGCCTTATCAAATATAGAATTATGGTAATTTATTAAGGATCAAAATAGACCAGACGGGCATAAGTATAGATTAACAGAGCTTATGAGCCGATGAAAGACGATTATCTGCAATTGGCTAAAAATCCCGGGTAAAGTAAAATTCTTGTGGTCAGCATATTTTTGTGTAGAAGTAGAGTACATTTGAAATAATAGTAATACCGCTTAAATCCAAATAACATGAATGCTTCTGAATTAAAAGATCTGCAAGCCCCCATAAAAGAAAAATACAAAGAACAACCCGGTTCAGCATTAATTACCCTAAAAGCGCAGGGCAATATTGGCGAGGGAATATCATGTAAGGTTGATACCGGCCGGGCGTTGGTTGAAGCGGGCCTGCATCCTGCCACCGGTGGCGAGGGGATACTGGCCTGCTCCGGCGATATGCTTTTGGAAGCATTGGTAGCTTGCGCCGGGGTTACTTTAACCGCTGTAGCCACAGCCATTGGTATAGCGATCAAAAACGGCACGGTTAAAGCCGAAGGTGACCTCGACTTCCGCGGAACATTGGGCGTTTCAAAAGAAGCTTCTGTGGGGTTTAAACAGATACGATTGAGTTTTCACCTGGAAACAGATGCCACAGAAGAACAATTGGCCAGCCTCTCCAAACTGACCGAAAGATACTGTGTGGTTTATCAAACCATTTGCGGCGGAACAACAGTGGAGACCAGTTATCATATGCTGTAAAATTGCTGCAAATAAATAAAGGCGTTTGTTTACAAATTAATAGTCAATCCGTTTTCGAAACCTGAAAAATCAGCTTTTAACCGCCTGGAGGTAACCTGCAATGAATCACGAATACGTGTTACCTCGATATAATGAAACATGGGTTTGTAGTTGCCGGATAAATCATGGAACTTTTGTTTGTCCGGGTATAAAGGCTGATGTATCCCACCGCCGCCGCCAATGACTAAAAACTGTTTCCCATCTACTTTAAAGTTCTCAAAATTATGTGAATGACCCGAAAGAAAAAGCACACATTTTTTTGATTTTAGAAAAGGGGCAACGAATTTTTGTTGCACCTCTAACGATGCCTTTACTACCTCGCTGTTGGTAAATGGAGAATGGTGGCAACCAACAATAACAAATTTTACTGACGCTGCACTGTCTAACTGGTGAAGGGCGTTTTTATACCAGGTATCTTGCTTTTCAATAGCCGCGCTCTTTATTTTAGTAAAGTTTGAGTTCAGCAATATAACGGCAACCGAATCTATTATTTCAACATAACCCGCCGGGTCATGCATCGGAAACCTCGACTGGAATTTTTTTGCGCCTTCTGCAGCATTAACCATCAATTCATGGTTCCCAAGCGCCGCATATACTGGTACGCCATTGTTTTTTAATAATTTAAGATAAGCATCCATACTTTTCCATTTCTGATTCTCAAAACCTAAGGAAACAAGGTCTCCAAGTATGAATAATCCGGTAGGGTGTCTCTTATTGATATCGTTAAAAATCAATGCCGTAGCCTTTTCATTATGGTTTAATTTATGAATTATCCTTTCAGCAAAAAGAGGGCCCTGGGTATCGCTGGTAAAATCAATTACCGGTTGCTTTGTTTGAGCAAACACCGGCATTGAATAACAGGAGAGACCAATATATAAAATGAACAGGTAAGCATTTGGTGATTTCATCCGGCTGGATTTGAAGGATATCCTTGCACTGATCTACTGAAAATATTCCCAAAGTTGATGTCGCTTTGCGGGCGGCTATGGGATTACCAAACCAGCGTGTTACAGCTTGTTGAGCGCTGTTCAGGTTAGGTTTACCTTCACAAGCCCAGGCGATAAATCCATCAGGGCGTATCAGTACGGCGCTCAAGCCTAATTGTTCTTTTGCACGGGCAGGGACATACTTTATACGGTCGCTATAGTCACCCGCCAAAGTTTTTAGTGGAGGATTGTTGTCGAAGTCAAGCAGCACTCCCTGGCTTTCGTGCATTAACTCGCCAATCCTCGCGCCGTCTTCCAACTCAAAGTTGGGAACACTGTAGCCTGCCAGGGGATGGTCTTCACCAAGATTGTAATGTGTATTAATACCCCACACCCGTCCTGCAAAGTAGGTGGCGCCATCGCGCGTATTCATAAGGTCGCGGACAATCGCATTCAGCGCGCGGGCCGCCGGGCTTGTTCCCATGATCGCAGCCTGCGCGCGCGACCAATCCAGCACCTGTGCCCCAATTGGGTGCCGCTCAGCGTAATAACTGTCCAGCAAACCTTCCGGGGCTGTTTCCCGGATGGTTGCGGCAAGCTTCCAGCCCAGGTTCAGGGCATCGCCCAGCCCAAGGTTAAGTCCCTGGCCTCCCAACGGTGCGTGAATGTGCGCGGCATCGCCGGCTAAAAGTACCCGTCCGTTGCGGTAGGTTGTAGCCTGCCGTGCCCGGTCGGTCCACGTAGTTGCGATATGCAGGGCACTGATCGTAACATCGGTGGCAGAGACACGGCGCAGCACCTCCTGCACATGTTCGAGCGTAACTGCCTTTTCTGAACTATGAAATGCCCCGCCATCAAAATCCTGGATCTGTAGGTAACCTGGCTGCGATTGCAGGTACATACCTGTTGGCGTCACGTTCCGGCCCGGGCTAAGCTTCTCCGGGTCGGCGATATCAACCTTAGCAGTGTAGCCGGTGAATTCCGGCTCCGTACCGGCGAATTCAAAACCGCCAGCCTTGCGAACAACACTACGGCTCCCATCACAACCCACGAGCCATTTACTTTGAAAAGATTGATCACCTGACTGCACAGTTACCCCATCCGTGGTTTGATGAAAGCCAGTAACACCAAGCCCGCGATTGATGATTACACCCAAGGCTTCTGCGCGGCGGGCCAGCACCGTTTCAAGCTCCTCCATTTCAGAAATTAAACTGGTATCGGTAGAGCCCGGCAGGCGATACCTCCACTGTGAAGCGTCAATATCGCCCTCATGAAATGGAATACCGGCGAAGTGCCCAACCTGGCGACGCGACCCTTGTCCGGCATTTTGGTGGGGATTTTTAAGGTGTTTATGTATCTCCAATTCTTGTAGCAACCCACGGCGGTAAAGCGCTTCAATAGTAGGCGCTGAGAGTCCCCGTATCCCGAAGGGAAGCTGCTTTAAAGGCGAGTGTGGATTCTCCGCCTTTTCCAGTATCAGGACCGGGCATTTTTTCAAAGCCAATTCACATGCGAGAAACAAACCAACAGGGCCAGCGCCTGCGATAATTACATCATATATAGGGGTGTTTTGTTCCTTCTTCATTTGTAGTCTGTTAAAGCAGTATTTATTTTTTTAACGCTTTGACAACCAGGTCAAAGGTTTTCCAAAGCAATTTGTCGTTCATTTTAAATGGCTTACCCGCCGGGTTTAGCCCCTTATGATGGAAGGTTATTAACGTATATAAGGGAGCGAACGCAAGAGCCCAGTAAACCTCAAGCGGTAAGTCATCAATCTCTCCACGGTCGATCGCATTTTGCATAAAGCGGCTAACCATATCCTTATATCCATTTGTGGCTTCCATGAAATGACGTTGATAGGTGGAGCTTTGCAATTTTTCGAAAAAAGAAGTCAGCAGCGGCCTGTCTATTAAGTATTTATAGCGGGTCTTCCATTGCGCGCGCAGCCCGTCTACAAAGCCTGCATTACAGTCAAACTCCCTGATCATGGCATCGCTCGCCAATTTTCCTTCCTCGCAAGCTATTTTTATAATGAGGTCATCACGGTCTTTATAATAGATATAAAGTGTGTTTACGGAAATTTTACAAGCTTTTGCCAGCTTATTCATGCTGAACCCCTCCAGTCCCTCTTTCACAATTAATTCAATAGACTTCTGCTTTACTAAATTTTCTTTATCAACGTTTCTTGTTCGCATAATATGCACAAAGATAAAAGAATATTTATTCTTTTATGATTTATATTTTATAGATTTTAATCAGATTGAAGTAACCTGCATTGAATTTTTTAAGAAAGCAAAGGGAATGCTTTGAATAAGGTTGGCTTTTAGATCAAGCCAGTATTTAAACAAAAAAAGAGCCTCTTGGAAAAGAGACTCTTACTTTAAAACGGCTACGAACCCTGGTATTCTGTTCGTCTTCTGTGATCCCGCTGGGATTCGAACCCAGGACCCCAACATTAAAAGTGTTATGCTCTACCAGCTGAGCTACGGAATCAGTTAAGATTCCGTTTTAAAGTGGTGCAAATATAGGATTTAATGATATTGATTGCAAGCCAATTTTTAATAAATTTTACGGGGGTAAATAAGCTCCTAATAGCCAATAGTCTACAGCTTAAAAAGCGCTATTTTACCACCGTTTCCGGCTAACAGAACCAGTTTTCCCTGCTTGGCTTTTCGGCAGACATTATAGCTGGTGGCGTCAATTTTGATCCATTTTTTACCACCATCAGTAGTGATATTGCTTCCGGGGGTGCCCGTTGACAGATAGGTTGAGCCAGAAATGTATTCAACACATGATTGAAACCCGGCCGGACCCTGCTGTGATATGCCCGACATATGATCGCTTTGTATCGGGAAAACAACGGCAAGAGAATCCATCGCTTTGTCGTTTTCATAATCGCCACCAACTACTACGGTTTCAGCTGCTCCGCGGGCAACCGAAAAGCCGCCCTGGCTTGCTTTCCCCTGTTTAAACGGCAGGTTTATGTATTTCCATTTGATATCGTCAGCCTGCGATACCAGCATGCGGGCATGGCTTCCGCCGGTAATGATAGTGATCAGTTTGTCAGTACGTATGCAAGTGCCGCTGGCAGCAAAAGCCGCCTCGTTTGGAAATGCCTCGGGGGCATTTTTAACAGGCGCCCATGTTTCGCCGCCATCGGCAGTAGCCAGCAGCAAAAATTTATTTTTGATTGGGTCGCCCATGATCCAGCCATGTTGTGCATCAGCAAAATCCATTGCATCCAAAAAATAGGCGGTGTCCGGGTTGTTATATTTCACTTTCCAGTTGACACCGCCATCGGTGGTTTTTAAAACCAACGCCGGTGTTCCCGAACTCATGATAACCGCCTCTTTATCCGAAAATGCTTCAATATCCCTGAAGTCAGCCTTTTCAAAACCTTTTACCTGTTGCCAGTTCCAGGTTTTACCGCCATCGGTGGTGATGGAAATATAACCTTTGCTGCCGCTTATCCAGGCCACGTTATCGTTCACTACGGATAAACCGCGGATGCTGGTTGGCTTGCCTTGCTGCAACACTTCAATGCGCTGCGCAAATGATAAAGACGCAATAAATAAAATAAATAATGAAGAGAGGAGGATGTGTTTTATCATAGCTGGCTAATAGTTAGCCCAATATAGCCATTTTTGGAGCTTCGCAGATTTTTATATTTATTTTGAGCGATTTGGCTGAAAGGATTATATTTGCACCCTTGCCTGAAGAAAGTACCAGGCAAGTAATATGCCCGGATGGCGAAATTGGTAAACGTTGCGGTCTCAGAAGCCGTTGAGAATTGTCTCTTGAGAGTTCGAGTCTCTCTTCGGGCACATCCTGTTTAAGTCGAAAGTCTTAAGCTCTAAGTCGAAAGTCTAAAAAAACAGACTCTTGACTTCGGACTTAAGACTTTGTACTGTATAAAAATGCCCGGGTGGCGAAATTGGTAGACGCACCATCTTGAGGGGGTGGCATTCGCAAGGATGTGGCAGTTCGAATCTGCTCCCGGGCACATCTCTCTTTTATTACAGAAACTACTTGATAATTATTTAATGAAAACCAAAGTTGTGGATTTCTAGCCTTTAAGCGTCCAACACAAATTAGATTCTGGCAAATCTTCATTTAATTTATATTCTTTCCCATTAACATCAAATGCTTCGTAACCTAATTCAGTAAAATAGTTGTAGCAATCGGCCATCTTATACCCTGTCCGGCTCATGTAATCGCTAAACTCCATAATTATATTTTTTGGGCGAATTGCATTAGGAAAAAAGCCTTTGAACACATTCATTTCATAGCCCTCGACATCGATTTTGATCAGATCGATATCTTTGATGCCAAGTTCTTTGACTATCACTGCGAGCGTTGTAAGGCGTACTAAATAGGATTGTTCATTACCTGGGTTTTCATCTACTCTCATAGTTCCTGAGTTTCCTGCTGATACATTATTTAGGTAGCCGAAACTGTCTTTATCTGACAAGCCGATATTAATAGGTGTGATGTTTTTAAGGTTGTTAAGGTGGATATTATTGATAAGATTTTGGAAGTTCTCAGCGGATGGTTCAATAGAATAGGTTTTCACTGTTGGATTAATGCTTAGGTAAATGCTAAACAGGCCCATGTTCGCGCCAATATCAATGAAAGTTCCGCCGTCATTTAAAATTGTTTCGCACCTGGATAAGGTCAAAGGCTCATAGGCTTTTGAGTAAATTATTTCAGCACCAATATATTCGCGGGTTGAAAAATTATAGGTGGCATTGTTTGAAGTTTGTAAATTGACCCCACCGATTAAATCATTGATCCAGTTAACGAAGCGAATTTTGAAAATATGATTAGGGATATTTCGGATATAGCCAACCATTAATTTATCTATAAGACCTCTCCCTTTGTATTTCATTGTTCGAAAGTATGAAAAATGTGTAACGATTTTTAAAACACTTCCTACTATACTTTGAATATTTCCTTTTAACTTGTTGTTTTATAATTATGCTGATAATACCATTCGAGCAGGTATACGCCATCGCTCCAGCTTAATTTACCGTCTGCCGCTATTTGGGCTATAAGGATAGAGAGGTTATGCAGAAATGCGCTCTTGATATCTCCGTCGAGCTGCTGCAAAACATTTACCGCACAAGCTGTAATTTCTCCGGAATTAGTTAATTGTCCGCAGCTATCGGCCAGTTTTAGTTCGGTTAGCAAGATGGGTAGTTTGGCACGCAGCCAGTCTTTTATTTTGTCGTCCACATCGCCGGGTATTAATGCGGTTAAAACATCTGCCGCAGGCGAATCAATAAAATTTTTCATGTTTTCGGCAACTTCGACACCGATATGAATGGCGATCTTTAACTCGGCGGGTATCGCCTCAAATAATGATTTGATCTGTTGCCAGATCCTGGATAGAAAGGATTGTAAACTCATGGGTTTTAATTATTGAATTAGTGATTTAATGAATTATTGATTGCGGTGTAAGCTTTTAATGGTTTGGCATTTACTCTTTCTTCTTTGATCTCTTCTACCTGCTGCTGCAGAACGGCTACCTGGCCTTCCAATACTTTCAGGCGGATCTCATTTACCCGGTTCTGCGCCTCCTGGGTTATCTTTACTTCGCGGATATCTACCTTCAGTTGAAAGTAGGTCGTCATTACCGAGGCTACTATGCTGGCCGTGCTGATAATAGTTACCACCAGATTTTTCAGGGTGATACCTTTTAGCTCCCTATGCTCAATAGTTGTCATTTTGTTATTCTGATTATTTGGTTGACAGGAACAACCCGCGCTCCTCTGTCCGGCGGGCCTTTAATACATTGCTAACTACCTTTTCGCCCGTATGCGGATCGGTGATCTTGTTCCAGAACAGGAACTGATCAGCGGCGCCGGAATAATCGGATGCATTGAGTTTTTTAAGCAGGGTCGAGTTTCTTAATGCACCGATGCCTGCATTATAAGTGAATGAAACAAGGGCGTCAAACTGGTTTTGCGTGAGCGGTACTTTAACATAGTTGTTAACCGCATCCACATATTGCGCAAGAGTATTGTTGAACAGCGCTGTCGCCTGTACTTCGTTGGCCAGCTTGTCGCCGGGTTTTACGGCCTTGTCATCGTGATAACGGGTGGAACCATAGCCGATGGTCCATACCCCGGCGCTGTCTCGGTAGGCGGTGAGCCGTAGTCCCTCGAAGTTCTTTATCGCTTTTATGCCGTGATCACTTAGTTGCATCGGTTGGGGTATTATCAGGTTCGTATTGTTTTACTGCGAATTGTGCGATGGCTGCCACCGCGGTTCCTACGGAAATTAAAGTGGAGGTAAGCGTTGCGGATATGCCAGGTATGGCAGCCAATGAGCCACCCAAAGTGGCAACACCAAGCGCAAAGGTTTGCACCCGTTTAAAAAAAGTTGGCGTAGCGCTGGTAATGCGCTGGAGCAGCGAGTAGGTTTTTTCCATGGTTTTTATGGGTTTTAGATAATGTTGGATTAAAGATTAAAAGGCGCTTTATATGAGCCGAATACGAAAATAATAACCCCAACGATGGATGGATTTAGTTTTTAATTCTTATTATTAGGTTTTATTATGTATCTCTTTAAATGGGTTTTATTAGATTTTTATTAGCATGTGGAGTTGTGTTATGCCACACATCTGCTATATTCGGTTATACCCCTTTATCCAGCGATCTTGCTGTACAATGTTTTTACATAATATCCCTTTTACATGTCAATGATTTTGAATGAAAAGTATGTCGGGCACAAATCAAATTTTCTATTTTATACTAATAGGGCATTGAAAATATACCCGATATATTGGGTTATTCTTTTACTGCTTATAATTTGGAGCGTTTTTGCGTACAAATTAGGGTATTGGGGTACTTTAAATTTCTATGTTGGTAATTGGCCGCTTTCTATTTCAACAATTGCATATTTAGCGGTTGCTAATTTTTTTATAATAGGTTTGGATTGGTCTTTTTTGTTCGGCCTTAAAAATGGCAACTTATATTTTACAAAAAATTTCAATCAAACAAGTCCAAAAGTTTACAATTTCGCATTTAATAGCATCGCCTGGACTATTAGCATAGAGTTATTATTTTATGTAATAGCACCGTTTATAGTAAGAAGGAATCTATATTTAGTATTAGCATTCCTTTTTTTAAGCTTAATGTTGAGAATAGTTTTGGCTTTAGGCGGTTTGTCGTTTCCACCTTGGAATTATATGTTTTTCCCAACACAACTAATGTTTTTTATGGGGGGGATAATATCGTATCATCTTTATTTGAAAATGAAAGGAATGAACGTCAATAGCTTCATACTGAAAACACTCTACACTCTATTGATTTGTATCGTCTTATTTTATTACCAGGTATTTGAGGAATCGTATATTAAACAAGCGGTTCTGTATGTATCAGTAATTTTGCTAATGCCGGCATCGTTTATAATTTCAAAAAATAATAAATTCGATCGGTTTTTAGGAAATTTATCCTATCCCATTTATATTTCCCAGTCATTGGTAATTAATATTACCGCAGGTAAGACTTTCCCTAAATTATTTGGCTGGGGATTTACATCGCTTGTGATTATTTTATTAGTGAGTCTTTTACTAGAACAATTTGTAAATAAGCCAATAGAAAAATATAGGCAGAGGAGGATGGTTTCACCTGTAGTTGTATGATTGGCCTACTGCGGCATGTATTTTTTCTTTAACCATTTTTGAATCCGCCTTTCAAAAAGGAAGGTAATTAAAGTCGCTGCACATATCGAAGTAATAACACCGCATATTACGGCTAAGGACCTATTGATAGAATCAAATAAAAAGACACTTACGGTAATGCCAAAACTTTCATGAATTAAATAAAGAGCATAAGAGAGTGTACCAATGAATAAAAGCCATTTGACTTTAAGAAAGCCGGCTTTTTTATTAACGATTAAAACAAATAATATATTAAAAAAAGCTAAACAAATAACCCTTTCAAATGTGCCGAAAAACAAATTAAATCTACCGCTTATATTGTGAATCAATATCGTCAGTAAAAAACTAAAAGCTAAAAGAATAAGCCTGTAAGTATTCCATCCTTCTTTATATATTTTATAATATATTATTCCACTTGCAAAAAAACCAAAATAGCTTACTAACGGCATAATACTTCTGGATATTATAAAAAATCTCACATAACCTGAAGAGCTATTTCCAAGCAGTAAATAAAGTCCATTAACAATTAAAACAATTAACAAACCAGATAGAATGATAGGCTCAATTTTATTAAGGTATCTAAAGAACCATACCAAGCTTGCAAAAAAATAAAAGCAAAGTTCAATATAAAGGGTCCAATATGCATCAACCAAATTGCCTGATTTAAACAAAGGCTGAACCATAAAAAGATTGCCTAAAATGTAGTTCCACTGTTTAGAGATATCAGACTTAGAAAGACAAAGAAAGGTGATAATCGCTACAATTATGGATAACCAGTATGCAGGTTTTGGAGTTAAGAAGAAAGAAGGGATATGCAAATATATGAATATTATGCCATTTGGCATAATAATTTTTCTGTTTTTTTATTTTGCGAAAAATATTAGCAATATTTGATTACTTAATTTATACCGAACCTTTGTAACAATGAAGCCTTATCAATTAATCACCGCAGGCACTTTTCTGCTATTATTAACAACCATCATTTCCTGCAAACCATCTGCTGAAGAGTTCTTCAAAGAGGGGAACAAAGTGTTGGGTAAAAATTATAATGGAGCCGTAGCGGCCTACACACAAGCCATCACGTTAAACCCAAACTATGCAGAGGCGTATGCAAACAGGAGTATAGCCGAATTTGCATTGCACAGTTACAGCGCTTCTATAAAAGACAGTGAATATGCATTAAAATTAAATCCAAAGCTAAATGGTTGCTATTATAACATCGCCATTTCAAAAAAAGGGCTCAAAGATTATGCTGGATCAATCCAAAGTTTTGCCCAGGCAATCGCACTTAATTACAAAGATGCAGCTTGCTTTTATGGCAGGGCGCAGGCAAAGGAAGAACTCAATGACTATGCAGGCGCATTACAGGATTATAACCAGGCAATAAATTTACTTCCAAAGAAGGCATACATTTATAGTTTAAGAGGCCAGTTAAAAATTAAGATGAACGATAAAAACGGAGCTTGTGCAGATCTGCATCAAGCGGTTGAATTGGGTGAAAAGGATGCCCAAAGTTATATTAACGGAAATTGTAAATAGTTGATAACTTATTCGCGGTTAAATTTTTGATAATATTTATAAACCCACAAAGCCTAAATCATTAGTCATTAAAAATGAAAACTAAGTTAATTTATATAGTCGCCTTACTGGTGCTTGCTTCATGTCATTCGCAAAACGCTAAAGACTATGTAAAGAGCGGTATGCACAAGCTTCAGAATAAGGACAACCAGGGCGCGTTAGCTGATATCAACCAGGCCATCCAAATTGATCCTGATCTTGCTGACGGTTATGAAGCCAGGGCCATTGTAGAAAAAAGGCTGAGTGATTATAGCAAGGCTATACAGGATTATAAAAAAGCAATATCCTTAAAACCCAATAATTCTCATTTATATGGCTTTTTAGGAAATGCGCAGAAAGAAGCAAAAGATTATATCGGGGCAATACAATCATATACTACAGAAATATCCAAAGATCCTAAGCTGACTGAAGGTTATACCAACAGGGCACTTGCCAGAAGAGAAGCGGGTGATTATCAGGGCGCATTGGAAGATTATACCCACGCAATAGCCATTAAACCTGGTAAGGGGTTTTATTACAGTATGCGAGGTGATGTCAAAATAGAAATGAGCGACAAAAATGGAGCTTGTGATGATTTTCACAAAGCTTTGGCACTTGGCTATAAAGAAGCGGAAGATGACATTTCAAGCAATTGTAAATGAGATGATAAATACAATATTCGCTTAACCTAATTTCACTAACTCCACTTTACAAGGCTGCCCTTTGCGCCAGGCATCTATCTTATTGATATAATAGTAAGCGCCGTCCTGCTGCAGGTAGATAGGTATCAGCAGATCAAGTTCCAGTATATCGCGGGGATTGAGCAGTATAAACCGCACCACCTTTTTGGTTTGGGTGAGTATTTTTTGCAGTTCGGGATAGTATTTGGTTTTGAGGCCGGGTTGCGGGGTATTGTTCATACCGGGCATATCGCCAAAGCAAAGGTTGTAATCGCCATCTTGCTTATAAAAATACGGAGTGCTTATGATATCATTGATCACAACAGGTTGTGAAGTGCCATCGGTAAGGGTAACTGTTTTGCCGGACAGGCGCGTTTTCTGATCTACAAGTATGCGTGGGGATACGCCGATACTGAAATCGGTACTGTCCGAAGTGTTATCGATCATTTTGATCTGGGCGATGGTGCCTGTAATATATGGCCGGTTAAGCGTTGGAGCAAACTGGCTCTGGAGCAGATCGGTTGTTGCCGGTAATGTGGCATCGGCAATGTTGATCTGCGCGTTGGCGAAATCTTTGGGCAGCACGTTGTCATCCTCCTTATACTTCATGTAATTGGCTTGTGCATAGCTACCCAGTTGGAAGGATATCTGTTTACCCTGGTCGAGGCATTTGGAGGTCCAATCTTTCGCTATAGGGATGTTATTGATAATATCCCGTAAGGAATTAAAAGATATAGTTTTGTTGGCATTATCGGCCTGGCAAATGATACCGAAACGCTGCAGGGTGTCTTTTAACAAATCTTTTTGACTGATATCAGGGAAAATGCGCTCGCATTGTACCGTTTGGCCAAATTGAACGTCCTGTACTTTATTTTGAACGCTGAAAGTTGCCCCGCTTTTTAATGTGAACGCTGAACCGGTATAACCTTTAAATTCATAGGTGATTTTAATGCCGTTTCCAGGTTCAAGCACCTGATCAAATGAGATGGCTTGGTTGTTTAAAACAATAGCAGAATGGTCGCCGCGATCTGCATAATTAACAACTGTTTCGGCAAGAACCCTTGCATCCTTATCCGCCACATTTGCATCATCGTATAAACGTATTTGTATTACAATTTTGGATGAATTATCGTTATGAGAGGGATTTGTGGAAGTGAAAGATATTGAAAAAGCACAAGAGGCTGTTACACTGGTGGTCTCGGATACGAAATAGCCATTTTTACCGGCATTATAATAGCTGCTGTTATCAGCAATAATAAGACTAAACGGTATAGCACCAATGTTGCCACTGATGTCAAAATGTGATTTTGATATATTTTGCCCGGTTTGTACCATGATACTTTTTATGTTCGAATTATTTTGTATATCAGTTCCATGATCAAATGAGCCATTTGCAAACTGGCAAATGAGCAGGGGATACAATGGATCGTCAAGCAGCGAACCTTTGCCTTTATAGCCTGCCGACTTCAATAAAAGATCAATGGCAGTTTTGATAAAAAAGCCCGGCCTCTGATTACGTACATCAATCGGTGTTGAATAATCAGCATCACTGATAAAACCATAGTCAACTACCGGGTATATCCAGCCTTCAGTTTTTGTGTGCGAATGGGCCACGTTAAATAAATTCCAGGTATGATCGTAATCTTTCCAAACGCCCGCTTTGCCCCATTGACTGGTACTGTCACCCATATCATACAGTTTACCATCTATGCCGTCAAAAAAATCCACATTGCCGGATAGTACGGTTATATTGGCATTGTTTTGTTCGATACCATTCAATTCGGCAATGCCATAAGGAATGATCTCGAGGCCATCCTGTACAAGTTTGGCCTGGTACTGCTGGTAAGGCTGACCGGTAGTGAACGCGATATCATCCGGGAAGCCTAATATCTGCCGGTTGCGCTGGGTAAGCGGCAGCTTAAACTGGTTGCTGGTATTGCCCTGCTGGTTTTTCACATCTGCAAGGTTATTGATCTGGAAGGTGAGCGCGATAGGGCTGTCGTCATTCAGGTCAGCGAGTTGATCATTAATGTATAGTTGAAGTTGGTTCATGGGGTTTGTTCATTGGTTTACTGGTTATTAGTAATCTAATCTCTGTTCACTAATCACCAATCACTATCATTGCGTTTGTATATTAATCGATGGCATATTAAAGGTCACGCTGAAAGGCGCCTGGCCGTTCAGGGTTTCGTATTCGCTGTAGGTGGCGGTGTTGATGACGATGGTTTGCCATTTAACCGGGTTTTTGCTGACCAGCATCTGCACTTTGGGCGAGTATTTGATGGATTGCAGGCCCTTGATGTCCTTGATGGAAAGATCCTCAGCCATCACCTTCATTTTTTGGCCGGCATCCTTTGTTATCACATCTTCGATACCGTCCTGATTTTCCCAGTCGGCCACGTAGTTTTTGATGATGGTGGCGTTCTGCACATCTAATGAAATTTCCTGGTTGTACACAAAGCGGTAGTAGTTCCACGATCCGCTTAAACCTATCCAGCGCAGGTATACTGATTGCTCGTCCACCGCATCATCTATGCGAATTGTTTGTGTTTGGGTGATGGTATGCGTACTATGCTCATCGGCATACTTCAGGGCGATGGTAAAGTAGCGGGCTTCGGGTGGGAAACCATCGCTGATGAGCAGGCGGTTCAAACCAAGGCGTTCGGGTAGGGGCGTAGTCGATACAGTTTGCCCGGCGACATATTCCTCAAAAGATTGTTTACTGTTAAAACCAAGATGGAGTGCCAGGCCTGCAATGGTATATTGGTCGGGCTGTTGCTTTATCGGTTTTTGATCTTTATCACCAATTTGTGTTTTGGTTTTTGATGGTTTGTTTTCAACAATAGGTGAGGCTTCAATATTCTTAAAATACTGGTCTATCAAAAGCTCCAACCCGGCGGCTTTGGTAAAGGATGTTTTCTTTCTGTTCATTTATGATTGCAATGCCGATTGGCATAAATGAATAATCAAAGATACTAATAAAATTAGTAATGTCCAAATAAAAGTGAAAAAATAAATATGAAACAAAATGGAAAAAAATTTGGTTTCAAATAGAAAATAATTACCTTTGGGTATGGATAAGGGAAAGAAACAAAGTAAACCAGAGCCAACCTACATCTACGAAAAAGGCAAGCGCCACAAAGTATACCAGTACAATGATGATACGGCGTCTGTATGGCAGGTAGCTGATCTGCTGGTACCCTATGATGTTTACTTTAAATCGCCCATAGCTAAACTGGAAGCCATCAAAAAAGGCCTGCAGCCTATCGCCATTAATGATCTCATTGAAATCACCGGAGCCACGCAAACCGATGTATCCAAGTGGCTTGATATTACTGAGCCTACCTTGCGCAAGCATATCCAAAATACCAAGGAGCTTAACCTGGGCATAAGTGAACACATCCTGCAGCTTTTTGAGCTTTTTGATAAGGGCCTGGATACCTTTGGTTCGCTCGATGAATTTAAAAGCTGGCTCAAGCATTATAATGTGGGTATTGATGCCACTCCTTTTGATCTGCTGGATACCATTACCGGTATCAGTATTATCATGAATGAGCTTATCCGCATTGATTACGGAGCGACAGCTTAGGTTTGTTACAAGGTTTTAAAGTTGGAAAGTTGTAATGTTGACTTTATCCGCTTCAAAATTTAAGTAACGTTCCAACATTTCAACCTTCCAACATTTCAACAAAAAAACATGTACCTCTTTCGCATAGGCCAAACCAAATATGCTAACGACCGCAGAGGATCAGGGGTTGACGGGCGATGGAACTCAAGAGGGCAGTATGTGATCTATACCGGGGGCTCGCTCGCGTTATCGTGCTTGGAAAAACTGGCCCATACTTCGGGCACTTCATTATATGCAGGCGATTTTTCAGTAACCATTTACATGCTGCCAGGTAAACTACAGGTAAAAGAGATCAGCTTAAAGAACCTTGAAGAGCATGATGCCAATTGGACCAAAGTGATCAATTATCCTTACACACAAAGCATTGGCGACCAATGGCTAAATACCCGTGAAACTGCTGTGTTAAAGGTGCCATCTGCAATTATCGACCTTGAATATAACTACCTTCTTAATTCTGCGCATCCTGATTTTGAGAAGATCAGGATCATATCCGTGAGGCCATTTTCCTTTGATCAACGGCTGAAAGCTCAGTAATTTTCCTTTGTTTTTACCTGTGTCCGGCAAGCCATTTGTCATCCCAAAACAATCTTATTCTATTTTGGAACGATTGTTCCAAAATGATATTATCTTTGTGGAACAATTATTCCAAAATAAGAAATTAATTAAGAAAAAAACAAATGAAAAAGTTAGAAAATAAAGTAGCAGTAGTTACAGGCGCATCAAAAGGTATTGGTGCAGGCATAGCTAAAAGCTTAGCAGCAGAAGGCGCATCAGTTGTTGTAAACTATTCGTCATCAAAAGATGGGGCCGATAAGGTGGTAGCTGAAATTATCAGTAATGGCGGGAAGGCCATCGCAGTACAGGGCAATGTATCGAGTACCGCTGATGTCAATCGCCTGTTTGCTGAAACTAACGCTGCCTTTGGCGGCCTTGATATCCTGGTGAATAACGCCGGTGTGTATCAATTTGGTGCGATAGAAGAAATTACAGAAGAAGAGTTCCATCGTCATTTTAATACCAACGTGCTTGGTTTGCTGCTGGCTACCCAGGGTGCAGTAAAAAACTTTGGCGCTAATGGCGGCAGCGTGATCAATATAGGTTCGGTTGTAAGCCGCATCACCCCTCCGGGAAGTGCCATATATACCGCTACCAAAGGCGCTGTGGATTCAATAACCCAGGTATTATCAAAAGAATTGGGTTCAAGAAAAATCCGTGTGAACTCGATCAACCCCGGTATGGTAGAAACCGAAGGTACCCATTCAGCCGGCATCATCGGCAGTGATTTCCAGGCAGAAGTGGAACGTACCGCACCATTAGGCCGTATTGGTCAGCCTGATGATATTGCGCCAATTGCGGTATTCCTGGCTTCTGATGATTCGGGCTGGTTAACCGGCGAAACTATTTTGGCCGGTGGCGGAGCAAGGTAAACCTCACCCCAACCCCTCTCCAAGGGAAAGGGGCTTTTAAAAGGGAATAAATAAATTCATAAATTAAATGAATAGCTTTGCTTTTTTACAAGCAAGGCTATTTTTGGTATGGCAAGAACTAAAGATTTTGATGAGGATGAGGTGCTTACAAAAGCAGTGAACCTGTTTTGGCACAAGGGCTATAATGGTACGTCTATGCAGGATTTGGTGGATGGATTGGGCATTAGCCGGTCGAGCCTGTATGATACTTATGGGGATAAGCACACGCTTTTCATCAAAGCTTTGGAACATTATCGAAAATCTGCCTCGGGCAGCATTTGCAATATTATGAGCCATACGGTTTCGGCAAAAGAAGCGATCAAACAATTACTTGACTTTACAACCCGCGAGTTGCTGGATGACAAGCAGCATAAGGGTTGCTTTATGGTGAACGCCGAGGTTGAAATGGCTACGCATGATAAGGAAGTTAGCAGTATGATCTGTGAAAACGATCAGCTTTTGGAAAATGCTTTTTATGAGACGATAAAAAAAGGGCAGGACAGCGGTGAGATCTCAGCTGACAAAGACGCGAGGGCAATTGCGAGGTTTATTTTTAACACCGTAAAGGGCATCCGGGTATCTTCAAAATCAACTACAGATAAAGACTTTTTTGGTGATATTGTTAATTTGACAATGTCGGTGTTAGATTAAGGTTCTGAGTAACTTATTGCTAAATGAGAGCATCGTTCCGCTCATGGCCGTGAGTGGCCTGGTTCTTTTGGCTTGATAGGAGACTATATACCTGTTAGACCAAACCAAATTCTATAAGAAAGCTACCCAAATTGCACACGTCATCCCGATAATTGGGAGTGCAATTCTAAAAAATCTAGTTATATTATTTTTTGGTAATTTACCTTTAACAACCGCAATCGCGATAGCTAAGTTTGTTATTAACGAAAAGACCAAAATTGATAAAAGCCAATATAAAATCATGCTGTGTTCCCTTTCGCCTCCCCGTCCCGGCGTTATAAATTATTTATATTTTTATTTCGGGTTTCAAGTACGAATATAAGGAGAGAATTTAATATTACGTCTTTTTATTCGTGGCGATAACCGGGTGAGTTGAATAACCGCTTTGCGAGTGGACTCACCCCCAACCCCCTCTCTACTTGTAGAGAGGGGAGTGAAATCAGAAAAAAATAAAAAATAAAACAACCCTCTTTGTCCGCTGGCTAGCGGAGAGAGAGGGTGGTCGAGCGAAGCAAAGACCGGGTGAGTTGAATAGCCGGGAGGCAGATGAGTTGGCTACGAATTTTTTACATGGAAAATATTTGATAATTTATATTTTCCATTATCTTTGATGGAAAATATAGTAGTAAAATTATTTTCCAATGGAGAAAGAAGAAATTGTAGAGGCTGTGCTTGAGCGTTTTATGCAGTATGGTATCCGCAGCATGACCATCAAGAAACTGGTTGAGCCTTTGGGGATATCTACCAAAACGGTTTACAAATATTTTAACAGTAAGGAAGAATTGCTGGAGGAATGCCTGCGGGTGCTTTATACGGGTTACTTTAACGAGTTTAATGCCATATTGAGTGGCAAGGATAACCCGGTGAATACGCTGCTTATTATTTTCCGCAGTACTTTAGGGAAGGATTTTGGCGTAAGCCATGCTTTTTTTCACGACCTCAATTATTACTATCCCGAATTGCAGAATGCCGCCATCAACCAAACCAGGGAAAACTATGGCAGCCTGATGATCCCGTTGGTAAAAGATGGCATTGAGCAAGGGTATTTCAACGATTTTATCATCCCTGAAATCGCCTTAAGCGGCATAGCCACCTTATATACCTCCATTACCCGGTCTGACAATTATAAAGGCTTCGAACTTAGTCCGTACGAGCTTTTTAAAAACCTGGTGGAGATTTATATGCGCGGCATGTGTACCGAAAAAGGATTGAAAGAAATTGAAAATAACCCATATCATAAATAACTAATAACCATGAGGAAGATCATCTTTTTAACCGTTCTGATTTTTAGCCAGTTTGCCGTGAATGCACAACAGGCCAATACTTTAAACCTGATGCCGGTACCGAAGCAACTGGCGCTTAACGCGGGAAAATACCGTATCGCCCCTAAATTTACCGCTGGTGTAAAGATTGAAGGGGATGATAAGGTTTTGTATAAAGCAGTAACCCGTGCATACCAGGCGCTAAACCGCAAAACGGGATTGGTGTTCGGGCAGCAATATATTACCGCAGCAGATAGCTCGGATTCGGCATCGCTGTTGGTAGTTGTAAAGGCTGTGGCCGCTACGGCTATTGGTGCAGATGAAAGCTATTCGCTGCGGGTTAATGAGAAACAAATTGTGCTGAACGCGGCCACAACTATCGGGGCTTTACGTGGACTGCAAACATTGCTGCAATTGCTGGCGAAGGATGATAACGGTTATTGTTTTCCGGCTGTCGCGATAGATGATTCGCCGAGGTTTAAGTGGCGGGGACTGATGATCGATGTGGCGCGGCATTTTATCTCGTTTGATGAAATGAAAAAGAACATTGATGCTATGGCTGCCGTGAAAATGAATGTGCTGCACTGGCATTTGAGTGATGATGAGGGTTTCAGGGTGGAATCGAAGATGTTCCCGCAGCTGCATGCAAAAGGCTCAAACGGTGATTATTATACCCAGGTACAATTGAAGGAAATGGTTGCCTATGCCAAAGACAGGGGCATTATTGTAGTGCCTGAGTTTGATATGCCGGGGCATGCGCAAAGCTGGTTCGCGGGTTTTCCTGAACTGGCAAGTCAGCCGGGGCCTTATCATCCTGGTAACCGGATGCAATGGCAAAAGGAGCACCCTGAAGTGAAAACGCCGCCGGCCAATTCTATAGCCGAGATGATAGCCAATATGGTGTCGCCTACCTTCGACCCAACTAACGAAAAGGTTTATGCCTTTTTGGACAGGTTCATCGGCGAAATGACGACCATCTTCCCAGCAGGATATATGCACATCGGTGCTGACGAAAACAATGGTATGGCCTGGAAACTAAACCCGGCTATTGTGGCTTGGATGAAGGAGCATAACATACAAAGCACCGATGAATTGCAGCGCTATTATGTGCAAAGGATATACGAGATCCTGAAAAAGCACAACCGCCAACTGATAGGCTGGGAGGAGATCTATAATGATAAGCTGCCGGCCGATGCTATTGTACATAAATGGATACCATCCGATAATGGCATGATCAAATCATTTGGCAAGGCCAGCGAACTGGCGGCGCACCATACGGTTTTGGTATCCGAAGGTTTTTATACCGATGTGTTTATGCCAGCCTATATTTATTATAATAATCCGGCACTGGCCGGTGCGGATGACCCCAATATTTGGGGAGGCGAAGCCGCGCAATGGACGGAACTTGTGGACAATGATAACATTGATGCCAGGATATGGCCAAGAACTGGCGCTATCGCCGAAAGGCTATGGTCGCCGGCGAGGGTGAATGATGTGGAGGATATGTACCGCCGGATGTTTGCCTTGAGCAGTCAGCTGGATGAGCAGGGTTTATCGCACGTAAGCAATTATGAGCGTGCACTGCGCAGGCTAACCAGCGATCAGCCTACGGAACATTTGAAAATGCTGACCGATGTTTTGTCACCCGTAAAAGGTTATCGCAAACTGATGGCAGCGATGTTTAAACCAGCGCAGACCTCTTTTCAAACTACACCGTTGACAGCGGTATCGGACATTATTTTTGTGGATTCGGAAGTGAAAAGGAAATTCAGGCATTTGGTGAAGACTTATTTAAAATCGCACGATAAAACCGCGGCGGATAATATCAAAACTTATTTGCTGACCTGGAAAAATAATGATGACTTTTTGAAGCCATTATTTCCCGGTAATAAACGCCTGAAAGAAATTGAGGAGCAATCCAAAAATCTATCAGCCGCAGCAGCTATCGCGCTGGAAGCAATGGATAAAACCGGCGATGCCAACTTGACGAAACAGCAGATGGATAAGCTGGCCGCATTTGAAAAACCACGCAGCGAAACGGAGATCGCGGTGCTGCCGGAGATTGAGGCCTTGGTATCGGGAAAATTTGTTGCGGAGCCGGTGGCTTATTCGCAGTTTTAGTGGACTCACCCCGACATCGCTGCGCTTGTCACCCCTCTCTACAAGTAGAGAGGGGGAGTTAAGAAATATAAAAAAATAAAACCCTCTTTGCCGCTTGCGGGAGAGAGGGTGGTCGGGCGAAGCAAAGACCGGGTGAGTTAAATAGCCGGGCGGAGAATATTACTTTAGTTTTCTGTCGCTTTCCTCAATGGCCAGATCATTGATACTGGCAAAGCGTTTTTGCATGTAGCCATCCGGGTCAAACTCCCACAACTCGTTGCCATAGCTGCGGTACCATTGGCCGGTTTCATCATGCCATTCATATTCAAAGCGTACGGCCATGCGATTGTCTTTGAAGCCCCAGAGTTCTTTTTTTAGTTTGTAATCCAGTTCCTTTGCCCATTTGCGTTTTAAAAAAGCTACCACTTCTTCGCGGCCGTTGATAAATTCGGTGCGGTTGCGCCATTCGGTATCAATGGTGTAGGCTAAAGAAACACGTTCCGGGTCGCGGGTGTTCCAGGCATCTTCGGCAGCCTGAACTTTTTGCAGGGCGGTTTCCATATTGAATGGAGGTATGGGGTGTCTTTTTTCCATGGGGATGAGGTTTTAAAAAATGTCATTTCGAACGATAGTGAGAAATCTTATATAACATGCATTGTCTGCAATTCGCTTGTATAAAATTTCTCCTCGTTCGAAATGACACCAATTATTTGCATACCCAAAGATAGATAAGGACTCTCCTTGTTTAGTTTGTGGGGTGTAAAATTATGGACATCGGCGAGAGGACTCACCCCGACTGCGCTACGCTTGTCACCCCTCTCTACAAGTAGAGAGGGGGAATAAAAAAACAAAAGAATAAAACCCTCTTTGCTGCTTGCGGGAGGGAGGATGGTCGATCCGCTGGCCAGCGGAGATGACCGGGTGAGTAGACTACAGCGCCCGGGCAATCAATATCCCTACAATAGCTGCCGCGGCAAAACTCATGAGGGTGCCTATCAATACATATTCGGTTTTTTTCTGGGTGTTTTCCTTGTCGCTGAAACGGAGAATGGATTTGGCGGCTATCAGGAAACCCACGGCGGCAAACTGGCCGCTCAAAATAAAGGTGAGGATAAGCAATCGCTCAAAAAAACCGATCCATACACCGGCTTTGGGCAGGCCGTCTTTACTCACTTCCGCGGCTATGCGCCATTTTTCGGTTGCTATGCCAATGATAATTCCCAATGGCCATGTCACTATTAAATAGCCTGTTATGATGAGCCACAAGTTGGTGTTTTGCATCAACCCAACCAAATAATGCTGCACTGTGGCCAGGTCATAACTAAGACAGGTCCATACCACCAGGATCACCAGCAGGTGCATGAGTTGGTCGACCAGGAAGTAGATGATATTTTCGGGGCGATTTAGTTTCCAGAGGTCGATAAACAGGTGCGAGATCATGATCACCAACGGCAGCCACCAGTTATCCCACAGGCCCGAAAACAGGTAGGCGGTAATGCCTGCAATTAATACGTGCAGGTATAACTTGCCGGAACGGTGCTTGTTTCTCTTTTTGTGGTTGACCCACGAGGTGGGCTGCAACACAAAATCAGTGAGCAGGTGGGCAATTACCAGGCGCAGCAGCAAGTTTATTTCCATACTTTATTTTATCAATAACGATGCAATGTAGCGCATGGTTTTATCAATTTCTTTCCAGCGGGAAAGTTTTATGCGGTTGTTGACGGCCGATTGTGCTATTTGCAGTTCATCGGCCATCTCCTGCTGGGTTTTGCCTTCCAGCAGTAAAAATATCACTTCGGCCTGGTTTTTTGTCCATTGGCTAATGGTGATATTGGCCAGGTTGAGGATAACTTTTAGTTGGTCGTTCAGGGTTTCATCAGGGGTTAATATTTGAAAATAATCGCGGGTGGTTTTCATGTCATCAAAAGCACGGCCGGATAGGTGGAAGGCTTCGCCGTCAGCATCCAGTACCGAATTGCCAAAATAGGCCACTTCGCCAATACCAATGGATATGCGGGCATCAAGCGGGTTTTGGTTTTCGGCAGCGTTTTGTTTAAACCAGCACCTGAGTTGTATGCTTCGCTTTAAAGTTTCATGGATATCATCAAATAACAACTGAAAACTATCGCCCCTGAATATTTCGGCATACTCCGGCTTGCTTACCCACGATTTGATGAGCCTGCTGGTTTTTATGATCAAAGCCTCCCTATTATCAACCGCGGTTGAAGTGAAATTTATGATATCACCGGTAATTACGCCGTGTTGCATATACAAATCTATCAACTATTTATTGGATAAACAAGTAATATCTATAAAAAAATAGATAAATAGTAATTATCTACTAAATAATGTATAAAATAAAATTATCTATTTATAAATTGGTAACGACAATTTAATAGTTTATTCAATTATATAGCGTGAATAAAGGCGCGTAATTTTTTTAAATTAACATAAAACCTTTATTATTGCTGCTGATCGCTAATTATCATAAACCATTTAAATATTACACTTTGTCCTTGTACATAAAGCGCTGTGTTGCAATAAGTTTATTCCTGTGTTTTGCGGCTTCTTTGGCAAACCGCTTATATGCCCAGGATAAAAAACTTATTCCGATAGTCAAATACAGCCTGGAGGATACCGTTAAGCGGGCGAAACAGGATACCAATGGGCAAAAAGATATGGGCGATGTTATACACTCCATATTCAGCAAAAAAAAGCCCATCAAAACTGGTAATGATACCATTACCAGTGAACCCATTATTTCGTTTGTGCCCGCGATAGGATATTCATTACAAACACAAACCGCTGCTACGCTAACCGGGAATATTGTTTTCAGGTTATTTCCGGATTCAAAGGTATCGGCCATTACCACCAGCATGGGCTTTACTCAGCGCAGGCAGTTCACTTTGCCCATCGTATCCAACATTTGGACAAAAAATAACAAATACCTGTTTGTGGGCGATGCGCGCTTTTATGTTTATCCCCAGAGCACTTACGGATTGGGCAGTAATTCCAATATATTGGACGAAGACCCCATGCGATACAATTTGTTCCGCTTTTCGGAAGTGACCTACAGGCGCATCACCGGTGATTTTTACCTGGGAGCGGGGTATATGCTGATCAAGCACTGGAATATTACCCATACCGGGCCCATAAGCGGCGCAGTATCCGATTATGACACCTATGGGCCGGAAACCAAAACTACCTCATCGGGCATAAGTCTTAATACTTTGTTTGATAGCCGCGACAATTCTGTAAATCCATCCAAAGGGCTTTATGCCGCATTGCAGCTTTACACCTACGAAAAAGCCTTTGGCGGCAACAGCAACTGGCAATCGCTGGTGATCGATATCCGGAAATATTACAAATTCCCGGCAAGCTCGGATAATGTGATCGCCCTTTGGTCGTACGATTGGCTGGTGCTAAATGGCAAGCCGCCGTATCTTGACTTGCCGAGCACTTCGTGGGATACCTATTCGACAACGGGCAGGGGCTATATACAAAGCAGGTTCAGGGGAGCGCAGATGTTGTACCTGGAGACCGAATACCGGTTTAAAATTACACGGAACGGTTTGCTGGGCGGCGTAGCATTTTTAAACGGGCAATCCCTATCGGCAGCACCCGGAACAAAATTAGAATCCATACAACCAGGCTACGGCGTAGGAGCACGTATCAAGCTAAGCAAGATATCTAAAACCAATTTGGATATTGATTACGGTTTCGGCAACCAGGGATCAAAAGGATTGTTTTTGACGGTGGGAGAAGTGTTTTAAATCAGTCATTAGTCAATGGTCAATAGTCATTGGTTCAGCTATGGCGCTTTTAATCGTTGCATGGGAGTTACTTATAGCAAAAGGTTAATTTTTGTTAAATTTTACCTTGCGGCAACTATTTGCATTGTTAAAGCGTAATTATTTGTATAGCTTTATATTAATCTTTTACCGGTTGCTTATGGTGAGGTTTTCTATCCGTTTTACTTGTTTTATCTTGCTGCTTTCGGCCTTTGTGTCCTCGTGCCAAAAGGATGAAAGTGTAAAGGCTGTAAAACCTGACGAAACCGAACTGAAAGCCGACAGCGCATTAAATAATGCTTCAAACCCCGGCAATTACCTTGCTGTTAAAGGAATGCTTAAAATTAAGGTGCAGGACTCTACCTATACCTTTAACGCCGCCCATGATTCCATCGCTTTTGTGAATATGAATATTGATGGCGAAGAGTATTACGGTATTACCGCTATCAATAAAGCGCACACGGTTAGTTTTGGTATCAGCTCAATGGGAGCGCCTATTGCCGAAATGGCCAGCGATGTATCCGGAGCCCAGTTTTTGCTGAGTGCTCCCGGTAAAACCAATACTGAATATACCCTTACCCACAACGCACCACCGAAAGATTACGGGATCATCTCCCTTGATAAATATAACCAGGATACCACACTTGCCAAAGGCACTTTCCATACTTACCTGGCAAAGGACAAGAAACCCAACTCTGCTTTTTTTATAGCCGATGGCAGTTTTGAACTACAGGTGAAGTAGGAGCGGGGAAATTCTAAATCCTAAGCTCTAAAAAAACCAGGTTGGAACGCAGGTAATTTTTACCCATGAAATTTGAACGAGAGTAAAAAACGTGTATATTTACTCTCGTTCAAAAAACGAGGGTGCTATTTACCCTCGTTCATAAATCAAAAAGAAATGGCTTATCATCCTGAAAAACCTTTTAATGACCTGCCGCCATTACCCCCCAGTGTTGGCATAGAAACAGTAGCTATACTTAAAAAAACTATTGCAGCAAGCAGGGCTTTATCAGAGCTAAAAGGAGCAATCACCAATTTGCCTAATCCAACCTTGTTTATTGATACAGTAAATCTGCAGGAAGCCCAGGCAAGCTCGGCTATTGAGAATATTATTACTACGCAGGACGAACTGTTCAAAGCAACCATAGCAGATAAAAAAATTGAGAACTATGCTACCAAAGAAGTAATTCACTATAAAGATGCTTTATGGTATGGATTTGAACAATTGAACAAACGCCCTGTATTGACTACCAACCTCTTTATATCCATTATGCAGATAATTAAAGAGAACCAATCAGAAATAAGGAATACACCGGGTACCAAACTGACCAACCCGGCAACAGGTAAAGTAATTTATACCCCCCCTGAAGGAGAAGATATTATCAGGGAAAAATTAAAAGACCTGGAAGATTTTATTCATGCGGAAGATGGCATAGATCCACTGATTAAATTAGCCCTGATCCACTACCAGTTTGAAGCCATACACCCGTTTGCTGACGGCAACGGCAGAACCGGGCGTATCATCATATTATTATATCTCAAATTGACAGGTTTGATGGAACGCCCGGCTTTGTACATGAGTAATTATATCATCAATCATAAAAAAGATTATTATACCAGCCTGAGAATGGTAACTGAAAAAGGCGACTGGGAAAACTGGATAATCTACATGCTGGATATGGTAGAAAAAACTGCGATAAAAGGGAGACAACAAATTGCGAAAATTGAAACTCTAATGGGGGAAATGAGAGTTGCCATGCAACGGAAGCTGCCCAAAGTATATTCGAGGGGTTTGATGGAAGAGCTTTTTAAACTACCCTATACAAAACGGGCATTTTTAGAGCAGGCCGGTTTAGGAAGCTTGAAAACGGTGGGTAATTACCTTAATGAATTAGAGCAGGCCGGATTTTTGAAAGGTGAACAAGTAGGAAAAGAAAAATTGTACCTGAATATCGAATTAATGAAAATACTGAGCATATAAAACCAGCGGATATATGAATCCTGCTATTAACACCCTATTGTAATAAATGCAGGACAATGCCTCCAATTCGTCGGGCGATAGCCCAAAACCGCCCGTTTTTTAGTATCTTTGTATAAATTTTAAAAACATTGATGAAGGTATTTATTGCAGGGCTGCCCCTTGAAGTAGACGAGGCAGAATTATCCGCTGTGTTTGGTGATTTTGGGCCGGTTAAATCGCTCAGAATAATCAAAGACCGTGAGACAAAAGAGAGTAAGGGTTTTGGATTTGTTGAGATGGTGAACGAAAATGAAGCCAAGGAAGCAATCAGGTGCATGAACGGTCAGAGCTATTATGGCCGCAAGATCACCGTCAACATTGCCGAGGACAAAGGTCCGGGCTTTAATGCAGGCGGTGGCAGAGGTGGTTTCAGACGAAACTAAGATATTCCTTATATTTTTTTGAAGGTCCTGGCTTGGTAAAGCCGGGACTTTTTGTTTTCAGGCGATTTTGGTTTGATCGTAAACTATTACAGCTTCATAAATTTACTTCTGCCGATGAGAGTATTGGTAGCATTGTTTAACACATGCACGAAATAAATGCCCGGCCTTAAGCTATTCACATTGCCCTGCCACTGCAGATCGGATGAGTATACCTTTTTTACCATTGTCCCGGCGCTGTTTGTTATCTCTACCCTGTAGGCGACAACGGTGGTATTTTTTGCGGCGAAACTAACATTGATCACGTTATTTGCCGGGTTGGGGTATACACTGATCGCCGGGGCCGTGTTGGTTTCCAGGCTGGTATAATATATCACTACAACTTTTGAATAAGCAGCGGTATCATTGCTATGGGTTTGTTTCAGCCTGTAAAGATTTTCGCCCGTTTCAGGAGTCTTATCCACAAGGCTATACGCGCCCCGGGCAGACGACAGCAGATATCCTATTGTTATAAAGCCTTTATCGCCATTACTGCTGCGCTCCAATGTGAAATTAGTATTGTCTTGTTCATTTTCTGTTGTCCAGTTTAACTGTACTTGTTGCCCGGTCGTCATTTTGGTAGCGGCAAAGTCTGTTAAATGATATTTAGCGGGCACCCGCCGGATGACAAGCGTAAAGCGGTCGCCGCCAAAACTTGCAGAAATATTTTTATCAATAGCAAAACTATAGCTGCTGGTTTTTCGCATATCCAGCGAATCGTTTTTGTATTTATCCATTAGCCAGATCTCAAAAAGCTCGGGGATGTCAGTCATGCTCTTCATTACCAGTTGATACGCACCGCTTGTTTTCGCATAAATATTTAGCCTGATAACCTCAGGTGCCTGCTTTGGAAAAGGCAGGCCATTAATAGACAGCGGAACGCTATCCTGCGAGAAGCTATACAAACTCACTTTCCCGAACCCCTGCAGGTACCTGGCATCTTCATTAAAAACATAGGTTGTTTTTGCAGTATCGATAAACTTAAACATAATAGCATCGGTATTTATATCATCCATTGCCAATTGCAATATCATGTATGGAAATGTGGCTGATATGGGAGATGCATTCACCACCTTTGCCTGCCCTGCAGACAAAGTGTTGTTGTTGCTATTTGCAAAAATACGGCATCCTTTAACGGCTGGAATATTTGTGTTTATAAGTGCAGAAGCATTGCCGGATACACCGCATAACAGCATACAATTTATTGCTAAAGTTTTGAATAGATTTTTCATGCTATATCGGTTCAGGTGATAGAAGTTCTTTATACCGAAAAATGACAAAGCTTAGGTTAGTTCTTCTTATTATTAATTGATTATCAATAAAATAACAATTGTTAACTCAAAAGGTTTTAACGTTAAGTTAATAATTACACTAACGTAAAGTTAATAATTTGGTTGCTTAAAGGCCGGTATTTATGATTGGCATGTTTTACCTGTGCCTTCTTTAAATGAGCATCATTGGCGGGTTGCTAATCAGCTATTTAAATGGAAAAAACAGAAGGGATAATAAGTTAACTACAATAAAGATGACAATTTGATGACATTAACCTTTACTTAAATCGAAAGAATTCAGCCAAAGTGCATGGAATAGGGGATGTGATCTTGAAGTGCTTTGCGGTGTATAAGATAATCGTTCCGCTCAATAGCCGCGGAAGAATGTTTTCATTTGGTAGTATATATGTTAACAAGCCAGTAATCTCTATTCATCCTCCCCAATCTTCCCTGTCATCCAAATTATCACCAACCCCAATAGTGCGATAACGGCAAACGACCACCGCAAATTAGCGGCCTGGGCCAGGAAACCTACCAATGGCGGTACCATCAAAAAGCCCAAATAACCTACGGTAGATACTGCCGCAATAGCAGGGCCGCCGCTCATGGATTTCGACCGCCCCGCCGCGCTGAACACCATAGGCACCATGCACGATACGCCGAGCCCGATAAGGGCATAGCCCGCAATGGCTGTTACAGGGTAAGGCAAGGCTACCGCTAAAGCGAAGCCGGCAACTACCAGTATGCCGCAATTTTGCAGCAAACGTTTCACCCCCCATTTACTTACCAGGCTGTCGCCGCTGAAGCGGCCCGCTGTAACAGTCACCATAAATACCACAAAGGATGCGGTGGTAGTAAGCTTAGTGGCATGCACCGCATTGTGCATATAAATGCCGCTCCAGTCGTACATCACGTTCTCGCAAGCCATGGAGGCAAAGCAGATAAGGGCGAACTTGAGCAATGTTTTATCCGGCAGGGAAAAAACAGGTTTACGCTGCCGCGGGGCAGGTTTTTCGTGCAGGGTATTTGGCCAGGCCATAAAAGACACCAGGCAAAGGCCGATGCTTACCGTAAGCAGGTGCCAGGTTGGCGGCACTTCAAAATATACCATCAGGTAGCCCAGGCCTGCCCCGGCAAAACCCGCCAGGCTCCAGATGCCGTGAAAAGTATTGATGATGGATTTATCATACAAAGCCTGCACGCCTACCGATTGTGTATTGATGCTCAAATTGAGCAGGTTGCGCGATGAGCCAAAGAAAAACAGGATACAGATAAATTGCCAGTATTGGTTGGTAAAACCCAGCAACCCAAGCATCAGGTTAAAGGCTATGGCGCCTATCAGCATAATGCGGCTGCTGCTGTATTTGCCAAGCAGGCTACCGGTAATGGGCATAGTGCACATCAGGCCCGCGGGCATAGCCAAAAAGGCCAGTCCAAGCTGCGCATTGCTGAGGTGCAGGGATTGTTGTATGTAAGGTATGCGCGACGACCAGGTGGTATAGCCAAAGCCCGAAACGAAAAAGAATATCGCGTTAGCAATTCTTATTTGCCGGGGTGATCTGGTTAAGGTGGTTTCGTAGGGCACTATGGTGATAATATTTGGGTGCTAAAATAGGGGAAATTGACTTAGGCTGATGAAGTTTTTAAAACTAAGCAAATACCGCTTTTTTTGTATCAAAACTATTATATTGCTGCTGATTTAAACCTTATGATAGATATTGACATTCAGCAGGAACTGCAGTTCGAGTTGATAGAAAATGAAAAGCTGGTGTGGACGGGAAGGCCGCACGGCGGCATTGTGTTAAGAGCAACAGATATATTTCTTATCCCTTTTAGCTTAATTTGGGTAGGCTTTTTATTGTTCGCATTGGTGGGCTTTGGCAGCGGCGCCATGCCACCGATCATGCTGTTGTTTTTTCTGCCGTTTATTATAGCCGGATCATACATCACAGTAGGGCGCTTTTTCCTGGATAGCAAAATAAGGGCAAACACCGGGTATGGCATCACGGATAACAGGGTGATCATACGGTCGGGCATATTCTCAAAAAAAGTAAAATCACTTAATATAAAAACTATGTCGGATATTTCTATCAGTGAGAAACCAGATGGCAGCGGCACCATTACCCTTGGTCCAAGTGATTTTAGGTTTACCATGATGCAGGGCGTAGCCTGGCCTGGCAATACGCAGGTACCCAGGCTCGAGCTGATAAACGATGTGAAAAGCGTTTACAACCTGTTACTTAAAATACAGCGGGGATAAGTAATGGACGTACAAACCCTGATCCCGCAAAAAACACCATCAGCCACCATCATTATTACCGGGATAGCTTTAGCTATGCTGATACCCCTTGGCCTTACTATCGCCATAGGCGATACCAGTATCAGCTATTATGACAAGGTATTTTATTCGCGGTTTTTTTACTGGGGCACCATGTTGTTCCTTTTCTTTTACGCTTATAAGATCGAGCATCAGCCTTTATTGATTTGGAAGCCGGCGAAGTTTGATGCCTGGATATTTATCGTTTCGGTGATCGTGCTGTATTTGTTGTTTATAGGTGCGGCCATTGTATCGGCCATACCCACGTTTTTGGGTTTGCACGACAATAGGGAAGTGATAACAAAAATAATCAAGGTTATTACCGGGCATCCTTTTTTGCTGTTCTTAATCTCCTTTACTGCCGGGGTTACCGAGGAGTTTATATTCAGGGGATATATCCTTACCCGGCTGATGCAGTTATTCAAAAAGCCCCTGTGGCCGGTACTGATATCCTCCATTTTGTTTTCGGCACTGCATTACAAATACAATAGCCTGCACGAGTATATATTTGCCTTTGCCATCGGGGTGATCTTCAGCATCTACTATATCAAATACCGGGATATCAAGCCGCTGATCGTAACGCACTTTTTGATCGATTTTATCAATTTGCACCTGGCAGAATACCTTTTTAAAATAAGATCACATACTAAATAAATGGACGAACAAGTACTTATCCTGCCAAAAAGGAGATATGGCACACTCATCATTATTGCCGGTATAGCTATCGCCATTTTGTTTTACCCGGTTGTGGGCACACTGGTATTAAACAAAAAGATGGACCCGGTTTTCCGCATATTTATTTCGAGGCTGATCATCTGGGCCACGCTTCCGCTGGTTTACCGGTATGCTGTAAAAGTGGAACAAAGGGATTTTTTATTATGGAAAGAAACTACCCGGCGCACCTATTTTTATATTGCCGCAGTTGCCGTATTATTTCTGCTGATCTTTGGCGCGCAGATTATAGCGTCCGTACCCAGGTACCTGGGGTTTCACGATAATGTAGTTGTTTTGAAATATTGGAACGACATGCTCAGGCATCACCTGTTCCTCTTTGTTTTTACCTGCTTCACCGCCGGGGTTACCGAGGAACTGTTGATACGGGGCTATGTTTTGCCCCGTCTTAGCCTTTTGTTCAAGTCGGGATACCAGCCGGTTATTATTTCATCGCTCTTATTCTCGTTGCTGCATATTGGCTACCGTAACCTTGGCGAGTGTATTTTTACTTTTGTTTTCGGGATAATTTGCGCCGTATGTTACCAGAAATACCGGAACATTAAGCTGTTGATGCTATTTCACTTTTTATACGACCTGATCATTTTAGTTTGACAATGTAACACCCGATGGAAATAACCACTGAAATTACAAAAGACGAGTACGAACAGTTTATCAAAAATGATTATTTGAAAAAAGACTGGGTGAAACATATTGCTATCCTGGCGATCATAGCAGCCGGGCTTACGGTATTGGGTTGTTTTACAAAAGGCGATTGGCATTTGTTATATTCATTTTTTGTGATGTGGTTGCTGATCCTTCTTTTGTTCTTTTTTGCATTGCCTTATGCGATAAATTACAGCAAAATACAGCGACTGCTGCGGGGCATTAGCGGGCAGGATGATAAATGGGTATTTAATATAACCGAAAAAGGGATACAGGCTGATAATGGAGCGGGCAGCAAATTTTTTCAGTGGGGCGCGGTTGATAAAATATACCCGGCAGGTAATTATATGGTTATTAAGCTGGCGAACGACAGTGTATTCTTGCTGCCTGTTAATTCGCTGGAAAATGAAGATGCCGCCGAATATTTATCACACATCAATGTATACATGAAAAAAACCGTAAATAACAATAAGGAAAAGCCGAAAGTTGGGGGAATATATTTTGTAGGCATACTTTGTTTGATCCCCTTTTTTGGTGCCATTGCAGGATTGGTGCTCCTGATATTGGGTATTGTACATTATAAGGACAAACTCCTGATAGCCATTGGCGCTGGGGGAATTATTATCACGATAGGTTTTTATGCCTGGCTTATTCATACAGCCATGAATGCAGATGTATTTAAAACCGGGTTTGCCACCATTGCCCAATCGCAGGTAAACGACCTGGTAAAAAGCGTCGAATTTTATAAGCTGCAAAATGGTGCTTACCCGGATAGCCTGCAGCAGGTGATAACCAAGGATAGTTTTACATCCATATACGATCCATTGCAAACATCACTGGCAGGAGATAATAAGGCGGGTGCCTATATTTACAATAAAATAGACAGCAACCATTACATGCTCTTTTCGCGCGGAATTGATGGCATGCTTTATACCAAAGATGATATCTACCCAACCCTCACCAACCCGGATACCAGTAAACTGGGGTTTGTGCGGAAGTGATGAAATAACGAGATTCTGTCCCCTCAGGGTCTCTCGCAGAGGACCCTGAGGAACTGGATTTAGATTGAAACCGACATACCCCTGCGCCCACGTAAGAGACTATATCAGAAACAGTGAATTTATATCCGTCTCCCGTCCCGGTCAATTATTTAGAGGTCTTTTATTTGACGGATCATCTGATTTGTAAATCCCCATTCATTGTCGTACCATGCCATTACTTTAACCAGGTCGCCATCCACCACACGCGTCATCTCCAGATCGACAATTGTTGCAAAAGTGCTTTGGATAATATCTGTAGATACAATTGGCTCATCCGTAACAGAAAGGACTTCCTTATACCGGTCCGTTAAAGCTTCCTCCTTAAAAATAGCGTTGATCTCTTCCGGAGTTGTTATTCTTTCAGCTACAAATGTGATATCAGAGATGGAACCGACCGCCACGGGTGTCCGAATAGCTACCCCGTCAAATCTACCCGCATATTGCGGTAAGGCCTTCGTTGTTGCAATCGCAGCCCCGGTAGACGCCGGTGCCAGATTTTGCCCGGCTGTGCGTCCCATTCTCGGTTCTCGCTTTGATGGGGCGTCGACCAGTGTTTGGGAGGCGGTATAAGCGTGTATGGTATTCAATATCGCTTTTTTTATACCAATCCTGCGGCCAAGAATTTCAATCATCGGGCTAATGTTATTGGTTGTACAGCTTGCACATGAAAAGATACTGGTATGGCCGTCCTGCGAATTTACGCCGTGTACAACAGTTGGCACATCCGCGCTTTTGGTAGGCCCGGAAAGCACAACGAATTTTGCCCCTGCGTTGATGTGTTTTTCCGCATCTTCCCTGCTGGTAAATATACCTGTGCTCTCAATTACTACATCAACCTGCAAATCTTTCCAGGGAAGATCTTTTGGATCTTTTAAAGAGAAATATTTAACTTTTTTGCCATCGATGATGAGCATATCTCCTTCCACTTCAACCGTCTTATTGTACCTTCGGTATACGCTGTCATATTTTAACAGGTAGGCCGCATTTTCTATATGCATCAGATCATTAACTGCTACTATTTCCAATTCGGGGCTTTCCATCACTAATTTGATAGATGCCCGGCCGATTCTTCCGAATCCATTAATTGCTACTTTTTTCATAGGTAATTTTATTTTATTTAAGAACTTTAACTATGTAGAGGTGCTCTCTGCGATATTACATTGCAAATTACTTATTTTCATATTACGGAATTACAACAAGGTCGATAGTGCATCACTAAAATTACGCTCATGTGAGAAACGTGCGATGGAGTGACGGTAGCACAAGTCAGTCGCTACTATAAAACGGCAAGGTACCTGGGCGCCGTTATAATACTATTCTACATTGTTCTCCCGATTTCCTGACCTAAAAATCATTCTCAGCGCCTGATCTCGTGTCAGGTATGCCACTGTCCAGTTGTAAAAGGTTTTTATAATGTTATTATAGTTAACGAGTGACATGATATGAATAAACAACCAGCTCATGAGGCCCAATAATCCACCGAAATGGAGCTTGTGCTTGAAAAGGTCGGCAACGGCGGTGCGGCGTCCAATTATGGCCATCTCACCTTTATCGAAATAGCTGAATACTTTAACTGGTTTTCCTTTGGCCATGCGAATAAAGTTTTGAGCCAGTTGCTTCCCCTGCTGAATAGCGGGTTGTGCAAGCTGTGGATGTCCATCAGGATAGGCCGGATCGTCAAAATGAACACCCAGATCGCCAATGGCGTAAATATTTAGATAGCCTTTCACCTTACTAGTTGCATCGGTAAAAATTCTCCCCCCTCTACCAATAGACTCCGGAGCGACCCCGTTAATGATATTCGCTGTAACACCGGCCGACCAGATCAAGGTATGCGAGTCAATGGAGGTGCCGTCAGAAAGTTCCACTTTTCCGTTTTCAAACTGTTTTACCTGGGTGTTTAAAATAATATGCACCCCTAATTTATCGAGAGCCCGGTAGGCCGCCCGGTGGGTTTTATCACTCATCGGCCGCAGTAAAACTGGAGCGCTGTCTACAATATAAATATCCCGTTCTTCAGCCTTAAGGTTTGGGTAATCTTTCAGTAGAATATATTTTCTCATTTCAGCAAGCATCCCGGCAACCTCAACCCCCGTTGGCCCCCCGCCGGCAATTACAATGGTCATTAATCGTTTTCGTTCAGCAGGATCATTTTCTATTGCAGCCCTTTCAAGCTTTTTGATCAGTTCATTTCGCATATACAAAGCATCGTCAATGCCTTTCAGCGAACAGCTATTTGCCCGGATACTTTCGTTGCCGAAAAAGTTCGTTTTAGTGCCGGCGGCCAGTATAAGATAGTCGTATGTTAAGGTTCCCCCATCACTCAGGTGAACCATATTTTCAGCCGGATCTATTCTTTGCAAGGAGGCCATCCTGAAAGCGACCTTTTTATTTTTAAATAATTTCCGAAAAGGGTAACTGATACTTGACGGATCTAAGAATCCGGTAGCAACCTGGTAAACCAGCGGTGTGAAATAATTGTAATTATTTTTATCTACGAGTGTAATATCGTAGTAGCTGGTTTTGTATAGCCCGATAATAAAATTTAAGCCAGCAAATCCCCCGCCAATAACAACGATGTGTTTTTTATTTTCCATGGCACAATGCTTAATCTGCGTGATTGATTAATAACACCTGGTTGAAACAAAATTAAAGGGATAATTAATCCCAAATACCGTTTTGCGCTGTAAATATCACCGGCTCGCCGCCCGTTACCATAATGGTATGCTCGTGCTGCGCAACAAAACCACCTTTATTACCCCTTAACGTCCAGCCATCGGCCTGTGTATCGGCAATTGTCGACCGTGTTGAAATGAATGTCTCTATCGCTACCACCGAGTTTTTTTTGAAACGCGAAGTGTTATACCTGTCGCTGTAGTTGGCTATCTCGCGGGGTTCTTCGTGCAGGCTGCGGCCAATGCCGTGCCCGGTAAGGTTTTTTATTACGGTGTAGCCGGCTTTTTTGGCTTCAGTCTCGATCAACCTGCCTATCTCCGATATCCTGACGCCGCCCTTTATATTGCTGATCGCTTTCCTCAATATCTCCTTCGATGCTTCTACCAGCCGGCCATGGCCGTGGATATCTTCGCCCAATACAAACGAGCCGCCATTATCGGCCCAATAGCCATTTAACTCTGCCGATACATCAATATTTACCAGGTCGCCTTCTTTTAGGATCTTATCCGCTGATGGTATGCCGTGCGCAGCTTCCTCGTTGATACTGATACAGGTATACCCGGGGAAATCATAGGCTAATACAGGTGCCGAACGCGCGCCCATCTGCGCCAGCAACTGGCCGCCGTACTCGTCAAGTTCCTTTGTTGAAATGCCCGGTTTGGCAAACTCACGCATCCTTTTAAGCGTGACGGCAACAGCATCACTTGCCTGCTGTATGCCAATTCTTTCGTCTTCGGTAGTTATAGACATTTTGGGTTTTTATCTATAGCAAAAATAACAAATAATACCTTTTGCACTGTTTAGTAAACGTCAGTTTTCTGTCGCTTAGGCTTGATCTGTTTCAGCGTTTAAGAAAGGGTGAGCAGTTCTATATCGCCAATTGATATTGACAAATATTAAAATGAGCTGGTATTCTTGTGTAATTTAAATTCGAGAAATATTAAATTGTCTTCATAAAGTATTTGCTCACGGCTATTCTCGAGTTCCGCACCATACTTTTTGAATGTATTTACTATTTCATCTTTTTTGCGCAAAAATGTGTATCGTGAAAAAGGGCGTTTCCTTACAATTGGATCGGTTATATCTTCAATAACAAAAATCCTTTCAGTAACGAAAAAACATAACTTCTTAATTACCTCTTCGATTTCTTTATTAATTTTGTCCCCTCAGGGTCTCTCGCAGAGGACCCTGAGGAACTGGATTTAGATTAGAAACGCAGTATACCTGGCTCGCGGGCGCAGGGTCCCTTCGGAGACCCTGCGGGAACGTAAGGGAAGACTTAAAAAAACAATAGTACAACAGAGTAATGATTTATAATTCTCAAGAATCGTATGAAAATTTAATAGCCGAACTAAATGAAAGGGCTATAAAGTATGTTGTTCATGAATTTACTTCAGGCGCGAAGATGATAGATATATGGTATAAGGATTTGTTTTATGTAGTCCAAATTGAAGACGATTTTATTGGAATTTCATTAGTAGATGATGACAATATTGGGCTTTTTGATATAATACCGGACGATAAGTTTTTTTCAACGGAAGAATTTGTAACGAAGATAAGGGGCATCCTCGGATAGCAGCATATCAAATGTGTTTCGCATCAATTGCTGGCACACGCATGTCACGTGTGTCCATCCCTACCCTCTCCACTTAAAGCTCTTCTCATCAATTGCACGCATGGTACACAGGATGCCCTCCAGATGATCATACTCATGCTGCAGCAGTTCGGCAAGGCTGTCGGTCATTTGCCATTGCCGGGGCTGCCAGTTTTCGTCCAAATAATTTACTGTGATCTGCCGGTGGCGCATCACTTTTACCAATAGGTTGGGGAAGCTCATGCAATCGTCCCAAAGTTTAATTTTCTCATCGCTTAATCCGCTCAGTTCCGGGTTGATAAATACAATAGGCTTTTCGATATTCATATATATCAACCGCTTCATTATGCCCAATTGTGGCGCGGCAATGGCCCTGCCAAAATGATACTTTTCCCTTATCTGCTCCATTACGTTTTGCATATCAGCCACCCAGCCGGCAACCAACGGGCGCTCGGCAGGCAGCACGGGTTCGCATACCTGGTAAAGGCGTGGATCACCGAGGAGGAGGATGTCGTTGAGTGTTTTCATGGTATGGTAAAATTAGGGAATATTTTTATCGCGCGCACAGTGGACTCACCCCGACTGCGCTGCGCTGCGCTGGTCACCCCTCTCTACAAGTAGAGAGGAGGTAAGAAGAAATAAGAAAGAGGAATCAAAACAAACAAATGATTCCCTCTTTGCCGCTTGCGGGAGAGGGGGATGTCGAGCGAAGCAATGACAGGGGGTGAGTCAAATAGCCGGGCGACCCGCCATACCACTCTTTCACATCCCATTCCTTTTCAATATCTTTAATGTTGCAACCAATCATCAAACCAAATTAGCGTAACCGCTATTCCTTTTAACCTGAGTTTAGAATGAAGCACGTCATTCTTTTCGGCTTGTTTTTTCTGACCGCCGCGGTATGCACGGCGCAAAGTAATGGTATAGGCGACCCTGACGAGGGCCAGCAGCTGATTACCATAGGTGATCTTAAGCTCGAATCGGGTGAAGTGATAGAGGATTGCAGTATAGGTTTCCGTGCCTATGGCCATCTCAACAAAGCAAAAACCAATTGTATATTGTTCCCCAGCTGGTTTGGGGGCACGGCCAGGCAAATTGAAGAATTCGCCCCGCCATGGAAGGTGGTGGATACCAACCGTTACTTCCTGATCATTGCTGATGCTTTGGGCGATGGGGTTTCGTCATCACCGTCAAACAGCGTTAAGCAGCATGGGGCGCATTTCCCGGTGTTCTCCATCAGGGATATGGTTGAGAGTCAGTATGTGCTGCTTACAAAAAAGCTGGGTATCAAGCACCTGTATGCTATTATGGGTATATCAATGGGAGCGATGCAAACTTTTCAGTGGGGGGTAAGCTACCCCAAATTTGCAGACCGGCTTATCCCGATCGTAGGCAGCCCCCAACCCGGCAGTTACGACCTGATGGGTTACACCATCTTCCGCAATATCATTGAGGCCGATACCGCATTTAACCATGGCAACTACCAGGTAAACCCCATCATCGCCAACGCGCATATGCTGCTTGAGTTTTCGGAAACTACACCTGCATTTAAGGTGCGCACCATGTCGCGTGATAGCCTGGCGGTATGGATGCACCAGGTAGAAACCTCGCCCGCCCCCGATTGGAACGACACCTATTACCAACTGCTGGCCATTATAGGCCACGATATTGCCAAACCCTACAATGGATCATTAAAAGAGGCGGCAAATCATATTAAGGCGAAAATGCTCATTATTTCGTCGCTGCAGGATCATTTGGTGAACCCCCTGCCGGCCATTGAATTTTCAAAGCTGGTACCTGCCAAACTGATCGTACTGACCAGCGACCTGGGCCACCAGGCACCCAATTTTGACGACCCGGTAATGAAGAAGGGTATTGTTGATTTGTTGAATAGCGATTAGTGGGTGGACTCACCTGCCTGCAGATGGGTTTGAATAGCCGCGCAAAGAGTGGGACTCACCCAGTCATCGCTGCGCTTGTCACTCCTCTCTACAAGTAGAGAGGGGCAGAAAAAAGAAAAACAAATCAAAAAGCAACCCTCTTTGCCGCTTGCGGGAGAGAGGGTGGTCGAGCGGAGCGATGACCGGGTGAGTCCACTATTCAGGCGAAAAACTTAATCTATTTAAACCATTGACATTCAGCCTGATTTTAAATATATTTAAAGCTTAATCTGTTAACCGGCCCTTATGAAACAATTAATACTTGCCCTACTGGTATTTTTTTCGGTTGTTTCTGCCGTTTCCGCGCAATCTCATCTTACCATAAAAGAAAAACAACAAGCTGCTTTTGATAGCTTGTGGAAGGTAAACCGGGCTTTTTACCTGGCGGGTAAACTGGATAGCCTTCCTGCTATCAACAGCAAAATGCTGCAGCTGGCGCAAAAGATCAGGGTCGATAGTTCATTTGCCAATGTATATGCCGCTACCGCGAATTATTTTTTCTCAAAGGGCGATTACACGTTGGATATCGAATACCTGCTAAAAAGCAGCGACTACTGCCTGTCTGGCTATCAGAAACGTGCCGCGGTGCTATTTGCCAACCTGGCCCACACCTATATCGAACTGGAAAATTATCCCCTGGCCTTATTTTATTTACGCAAGGGGCAGCAATATGTGGCCATTAGTGATAGGGGCTTCGGAATTTCCATTTATAGCGGTTTCGCGAGTGTTTTTTGTAAAATGCTTAAACCCGATTCGGCCTTAAAATATGTACAGCTCAGTTACCAGCAAAACGTTAAAGGATATCAGGAATATAACTACAACCTGGCGTTTGTGTACCACGACTTTGGGATGGTATATGAGCAGTTGAATGAGCCCGAACTGGTGGATCATTATTATAAAAGAGGCGTGCATTATTGCGATTCGATGCATTATGCCCGGATGCTTTCGCAAACGTCCCGGTTATACAGCCTTTACCTCAAAAAACACGGTAAATATAAGGAGGCTAAAGATTATGCCATTTTAGGTTTTAATACCGGCAAAAGAATGGGCAATAAAGGCGAACTGGTGGCCACATCACAAATATTGTATGATATTTACGATAAGCATGGCGCGGCGGATAGTGCCTATTACTATTTAAAAATAAACCACCTGTACCAGGATAGCCTGCGCACCGAGCAAAAAACCAACCAGTTGCAATCGCTTATAGCCAGCCAGCAGCTTAAAGAAACTGAGCAAAGTGCCAAAGCCGCCCAGGCCGAAGAGGACAGGAAACACAACATCCAGTATGCAGCCATTGCGCTGGTGCTGGTTTTACTCATCATGATTTTCCTGCTGCTCAGCCGCAGCGTGATGGTGAATACCCGCACCATCGAGATCGTGGGCGTTATCGGCCTGCTCATCGTGTTCGAGTTTATCAACCTGGTGGTGCATCCCTATTTGGCGCACCTTACGCATGATTCGCCTATACTGATGCTGCTGATATTGGTTTTGATAGCCGCCATCATTGTCCCCCTGCATCATAAGCTTGAGGGCTGGATAAAACACAAGCTGGTGGAGAAGAATAAAACTATCCGCCTGGCAGCCGCAAAACGAACGGTTGAAGAATTGGAGGGTGGAAATGAGTGAGAGAAGTCCGAAAGTCCGGAAGACGGGAAGTCCGGGAGGGAGAGCCAAGAAAGTTGCTGACAAAAATAAATCCGACATCGAATATCCGACATCCGAAATCAAAGAACTGCAAACTGCCAACTCAAAACAGCAAACTGAACCAATGGAAGTACACCATCACCCCCAATTAGAACACAAGCCGAAACCCTGGAAAGAATATCTATTGGAGGGGCTAATGATATTTGTAGCCGTTACTATGGGGTTTTTTGCCGAGAGCCTGCGTGAGCATATCGCCAGGAACGAAAAAGAACGACAGGTGATAGAATCGCTAATGAGCGGCATAAAAAAAGATACGGCAAAACTTGGTGACCTGATAAGAATATACATGCCGGCGCATAACCGCTGGGCAGATTCCGCGGAAAAGGATATCAATTCATTAACGCTGGCGGGGAACGAGCGTAGAATTACTAGGGCCATTATAAACGCCAGTAACTGGAATACTTACGCCCCGCCCGAAATGGCTTTGAATATAGTTAAGGATGCCGGGGCTTTTGACCTGGTTGAAAAAGATGAAGTGAAGACCCATTTATTGAGTTTTAGCACAAAAATTAATGAATATATAAAGTACAGCGCCTTTTTAACCGAAGTGGAACACCATGTTGATACAGCCAGCACGTCATTTTTATCACGAAAAGATCAACGGATACTGGTGGCCAAGCTTTATTTAAACAATGCTAAAAACAGCAATGGTTTCGTGACGATGGATGATATCCCGGCTGAGGTAAAATTTAAGACTTATAATAAGGCAGTTTTTTTGGGATATATGCGAAAACTGGACCAGGTGGATAATTTATTGAATGATGCACTTGGCGAATACGAAAGGATATTCAGCGAGGAAACAAAACTGCTGAGTGTTTTGAAGCACGAGTACCACTTAGGCGATGAGTAGTAAAACAAAAACGCTTTTAATAAAAGCGCTGATATACATTATATTAGGTTTCGGAATAGCTTATTTCTGGCACCGGGTAAAAAATTAATATGGACCAGCCGAAAAAGAAAAAGACCGGTGCTGAAAAGCCGAAGCCGGATATTGCGAAAGCTGAAAGGGGAAAGGCGGAAGGTGTTTTGAAGCCGGAAGAGAGAGCCAAGAGCCAAGAATCAAGAGTCAAGAAGCCTGAAGAGGACGATGAATCCCAAACAACCCAACTGCCAACTGAAAACCGCCCACTGCAAACTGAACCAATGGAAGTACATCATCACCCCCAATTAGAACATAAGCCCAAACCCTGGAAGGAGTATTTCCTGGAGTTTTTGATGATATTTTTGGCCGTTACCATGGGATTTTTTGCCGAGACCATGCGGGAAAATATCTCAGAAAGCGGCAAGGCTAAAGAACTGGCTGAAAGTTTATATAAAGAGGTATACACCGATTCGGTAACCATGCACAACAGGATAATGCTGCGCCAGGAAAAAGACCGCAGGATGGAATATTTCAGGCGATACGTGCGCGATAGCAGCCTTACAACTTTACCAGATAAGTTTTACCCGTCCTTTACCTGGTCGTTCGTGTTAACCAGCACCATTATATTCGACCCGAATGATGGGATGCTAACGCAGTTAAGAAACTCGGGGGCATTGCGGTATTTTAAGAATATTGAGCTGCAAAATGCCCTTAGCCGCATGAACGACGCTATTTTAAATGTCAGGAACCGGAATGGGCAGGAGTATGCCTTCGTTTCGGAGTTTACCCGGCCCTTTATACTAAAACATTATGATTTTAAGTGGCAGGATGAATTTACCGAAAATGGCAAGCTCTCTATCCTCCAGGCTATCGCACAAACTGATTTTCATGCAAAGATCCATCCTGTTATCAGAAATCTTCAGGATTTTAAAAGGGACGACGCGGATGCACTTGCCGGCTATTACCTGCTGATCATCAGGGCCACGCAACAAGTTTTTTATAAACCTTATATCGAGGCAAATCATCACCTGCTGCAGCAATTAAGAAAAGAATATCATTTCGGGAATGAGTGAGGGGGGAGAAAGTCGGAAAGTCCGTAAGACGGGAAGTCCGAAAATTAGGAAGAAGCCGGAAGTCAGTAGTCCGAAGTCTGAAAGGACACCAGTCGCCGACAGCCTTGCGCCATCCGAAATAGAGAAACTGCCAACTGAAAACCGCCCACTGCAAACTGAACAAATGGAAGTACACCACCACCCCGACCTGCATCACGAAAAGAAAGCCTGGAAAGAGTACATTCTTGAGGGCCTGATGATATTTTTAGCCGTTACTATGGGCTTTTTTGCTGAGACTATCCGGGAGGGAATATCCGACCGGGCGAAAGGGCAAGAATATATCCGCTCGTTTGTTGAGGACCTGAGGGCTGATACGACTTCTTTTTCTGATGTGATAGCCTTTGATAAAAAGAAACTGGAAGCATTAAGCAACCTTTCTTCTTGCTATGACGCCATCGAAAAGGACAGCAAATCGGATGGCTGCCTGGTGCCTATCATAAAAAATTCAGTGTCCAACAGGTTTGGGAATTTTACCGATGGTACCATGCTGCAATTGAAAAATGCAGGCGGTTTTCGTTTGCTAAATAAGAGTGATAAGGATAGTATTGTTGCCTATGACCATGTAGCCAGAGCGTATTCAAATTTTGAGGCGACCATATTCCAGCAGCGCCAGGATATCGTAAGGGACATTAATGTCAAATTGATTGATTTTAAAGCAGAACGCACGCTGGTTCCCGATCTGCTTAAAGGCAACGCTAAATCTCCGATATTACTTGCCAACAACAAGGCATTGATCAATGAATACTTTAACGACTTGCTGCTTTACAATAGAACTATTACGGTGCAGATATCGCAACTGGGCCGGCTAAGCAAAAAAGCAACAGGCCTTATTAAGCATTTTGAAGAAAAATACGATCTGGAATGAGAGAGGAGGAAGAAAGTCGGAAAGTCCGTAAGACGGGAAGTCCGAAAGTTAGGAAGAAGCCGGAAGTCAGCAGTCGGAAGTCTGAAAGGACACCAGTCGCCGACAGCCTTGCGCCATCCGAAATAAATGAACTGCAAACTGAAAACCACCCACTGCAAACTGAACAAATGGAAGTACATCATCACCCCCAATTAGAACATAAACCTAAGCCCTGGAAAGAATACCTGCTGGAAGGGCTGATGATATTTGTAGCCGTAGTTATGGGCTTTATAGCCGAAAATGTGCGCGAATCCATCACGGAGCATAAACGTGCTGCAGAATTCGCTCAATCGTATTATACTGATATTAAGAAGGATACCTTTCAAATAAATAAAGCCATCCGCCTCACTAATCATAAAATGGCTGCAATAGACAGCGCGGTGACTATTTTGCACCAGCCGCCAAGTTCGCAAGGGGATACCATTTTAGCTTATAAAAGCATTGCTGCTTCTGTAGTGATGCCTTTTGAACCATCGTCGGGTAACTTAGAAAGTATAAAGACATCGGGAGCGGTCAGGAATTTTAAGCAAAAAATGATCAGCCTGATGAACGAGTATGATCTTCAGGCCCGGGGTGTCATCCGCCGTGATGATATAACCCAAAAGTTTAATACCGAGCAGTTTATCCCTTATGGCCTTTCTCATTTTAGTTATGAAATTTCATACGATATCATGACCAGCGGTAAGATTGCTCATGAACTGCTTTTCCTTAGGGATCCAAAAGAAAGAAAGGTGTTTATTAATATCCTTATGGTAGATAAGATATTGATACTGCGGTCGATGCAGGAATATAAGAAGCTACTTACGGTAGCTGATAAAGTTTTAACGGAATTGAAAAAGCAATACGATCTGGAAGATGAGTGAAAGAAGTCCGAAAGTAAGGAAGAAGTCGGAAGTCAGCAGTCGGAAGTCAGAAGAGGTGAAAGCTGAAAGCGCAAAGCCTAAAGCTACCAAGCCAGAAACTGATACTTCCGCTCCTGATAGCTATCGGGACAACACTCCGCAATCAGCATTAGAAAAAGAACTGCAAACTGAAAACCGCCCACTGCAAACTGAACCAATGGAAGTACACCATCACCCCCAATTAGAACACAAGCCCAAACCCTGGAAGGAATACCTGCTGGAGGGTTTGATGATATTTTTGGCTGTTACTATGGGTTTTTTTGCCGAGAGCCTGCGCGAGCATATTACCGACAGCAGCCGCGAAAAGGAGTTTGCCAAAGCGCTGTATGCCGAGTTGCGGGATGATTCGGTAGCGGCGGCAACCAAGCTGCAATACCGTTTGCAAAAAGAAAAAAGCATGGATTACCTGTACGCCTATTTTAAAGACAGCTCACTAACCGTGTTGCCGCGCAAATTTTACCCGGCATTTACCACAAGCCTTTACATGATCAATATTTATGCTTTTGAACCTAAGGATGGCATTTTGAGCCAGTTGCGCAATTCGGGTTCGCTGCGGTATTTTAAAAGTGTGCCCCTGCAAAAGCTGCTGGGCGATTTGAGTGTGGCCATCAACAATATGCGCTACCGCAACGAGCAGGATTACCAGTATTTTGCCAATCCGATAAAACCATTTTTGCTGAAACATTTTGATTTTCATTGGCTTAACCAGATACGAACGGAAAAATCCGACCCGAATATGATAAAGATCATGGAGCAATATATGAGCGGTAGCAGCACCATTAAAGGCGAAGTATTAAATGCCGCGCAGCTTGACCGCAAGGAAGCCGCCAATATGGTGGATTTTTATAAAGCGCTGATCATATCCTCCAACTCGCTGCAACTGAATGCTTATATCACCACCAACAAACAGATACTAAAGGTTTTGCGCGATAATTATCCTTTGGCGGATGAGTAAGAGAGAGTCGGAAAGTCAGTAAGTCGGAAAGTCAGTAAGTCGGAAAGTCCGAAAGATAGAGTCCCCACTGGCTTAAGAGTTCAGCGCAGCGCTCTTAAGTCTGAAAATGAAAAATAAGGACGCTGTCCGGGGTATGATGATTTTTGGCCCCTGCGGTAACCTGATAGCCGGTTAAAAACGAAACTTGTCCCCACAAATAAGGTCGATAATAGCTTTGTAATTGACTGTTAATTTGTTGTATTTATTTAGCGACTGTAAATAAAGCACGCGGTTATATTCATAAGTCAGGCCGTGGGCCTTTTGATATTTATGATCCAGTAGTACAGTTTGCTTAGCGATAGCCAGGTTTGCACATAACTTTTCGAGTTGTTGTAAATTGGTAGACATATATAAACTACAATCGATAGTTAATTTTGTTTCGAATTGGTTAAATATTACCAAATGTTATTGTGCAAAATGATGAAAATACAATAGTTGATTTTTTTAGAATTTCCAGTCCCGCATGCTATACCAAGCTACCCAAAATTCAGGATTTCTCCAGAATTCGCCTATAGCTTAGTATGTAACTAACCCCTATTTAATATGAATAACCTCGAAGACTGGACGAATCGCGCCATGGAGTATATTCATCAACATAACGCTACCGCAGCGATGGCTATATTTATGATCAAAGAGCTGGAAGATTTTAAACGATCAGGCGTATCCGTAGCCGACCTTGCCCGCAGCATATCCGAAGCACTTGAAAAGGAAAAGGAGCGAAATAAGTGAATTTAGCTACTGCAAGATCTATTCTATCACCTTGATCTGGTCAACAACGATAAAGTAGCCAGAAGCATCCTTATGCCAATTGAGGCTCACATTTATCGGGAACTTGGTGCTCTCGCTGATGCCCAGTTGGGCCAATGTTTTGTTGGTCCGGTAAAACAGCGTGGTATCCCCCTTAATAGTGATCTTTATCCCACCGCACGTGGGGCAGTAACCCAGGTCATAACCGGTAAGCGTTCCCTGGCTTTTATAAGGGCCGATGCCGGTTTTTTTACAGGCTGCAAAAAGTAATACAAGGCAAAAAATGAGAACTAAAGTTTTCATACACACTGAAATTATGGGATCACTTTAATTTTGGTAACGATAATATATTGGTATGAAGCAAAAACCCCGGTATCGGGTTTATAATCCAAACTTATACTGATCGGGAATTTTGTGCTCTCGCTGATGCCCAATTCCGTTAAGGTTTCACGGGTGCGATAATGGGTCGTGTTACCATCGATGTTTATAAAAAGACCACCGCACACGGGTGCAAAACATTCACGCAGGTCATACCCCGTTATTGTACCCCGGTATTTGTAGGGTGCCACGCTGCTCTTTTTACAGGCCGTAAATAGTAATACCAGGCAAAGTACAGGAAGCAATATTTTCATATTCCGCGTTTATTGTTAATACGAAGCGTGGGGGTTAAATGCTACATGCAAATGTAATTAATCTCCTCAGTAGCATGACATTGCGTGGCCGCGTGGTAATTCAACTCACGTGCCGGTAGACTCACCCTGTCTTTGCTTCGCTCGACATCCCTCTCTACAGCAAGCTGTAAAGAGGGAGTTTTTTAAGTTGATTTATTTTTTTCTTACTCCCAGCGCAGCGCAGTCGGGGTGAGTCCACCCGGCGGAAAGGAACGCTGATTTATTCCTGTACCCCCATTTCCCCACCTTCTTCATACAACCCCTGAACCATGGGCTGGATATACCAAACTCCGACAAAGTAAAATACAAACCTTAAAAACCAAAGCGGGAAGTCACCACCGCCCATGGCTGTTACCAGCATTTTTGTGCTGAAGTACAATAAGTAAACGCAGCTAAAAAAGTAAACCCCAAGTAGCAGCCACGACAGGTAATGATATTCCCCGCCGGAATAATAGGAAAGCGTTGTTTTCGGGATCAAAATAATGCAGCTTAAAACAACAGCCACCGCAAAGCAGGCAAGGTAGAGCCCGTTATTGGGCCGGTGGCTTGCCGCAATTTTGGCATGTATAGTGCTGCCTATAGCAAACACCCAGGCAAAATAAAAGAGCATGGAGATCAGCACAAACAAATCGCTGATAAGCGGCAAACAAACGAGTATGATAAACAATTGCCAATGCTTAAGCCGGAGCAGGTAACTCATAATCTATCAGATTGTTAAGCCAAGATAAACAAAAGGCGGTTGTAATCAAAGTTGATTTGAGTGCGCTATCACCCTTGCGCTCGTTTGCAACGAGTGCTTAATATGGCAGCGCGATTGTATCGTCCCGGATAACGCATCACAGATGCTTAACTACGTTAAGCACTCGTCACAGACAAGCGCAATTGAAAAAATCCCTCCAATCTCTAACCTCAATGATTATGCTTCTTATGAATATCCTTCACCAGGCATAGCTTTTTTATTTCTTCCAGCTTGATTACAAAGGGGGCATATTTGAGGCGGTCGCCGATGAGTTCGGTGGTGTTGTCACTGTGGGCAATTACTTCGTCCTCGTGGTCGCCGACCAGCAGGCGCTTGTACATGCGATAATCGCCCCACTCAATATAATATACCTCGCCGGGCAGTATCTTGTTATCGTGGATCACTTTGAGGGCCACCCAGCAGCCGTTCTCCAGGTAGGGGTACATCGAGTGCCCCCAAACGGGCAGGGCAAAGTCGCAATCCTCGATGCCGGGGAAATTCATGTGGCCTATGGGCGTGGTGTCGTTAATGTCTTTATAAACCTCCACACCTGATGCCGTGGCCACCACTTCGTACATCGGTATGCCGTCAAAATGAGCGGGTTGGGGTATGGCGCTTAGTACTGGCCGTTTAATATTCAGGAATTCCCTGTACTTTTCTTTAAAAATACGGAGTTTGTCGGGGTCGATGTTCTGGCGGCTCTTTATTATTTCGGTAATGGAGGCGGGCGAGTTGAAGCCCAGCACTTCGGCCAGCTCGTTATTTCCTTTAAAAGCCTTGCCCCTGAGTTGATTATACAAGATTATGAACTCCAGCGTTTCGGGGCGAACTCTTTTTATCTTGTTTGGTTTTGCTTGCTCTTCCATAAAATGTGGATAACTTTTTAAATATATTTCTTTTCAAAGATACAAATATTTCTTTATATTTGTATTGTCATTCTCTTCTGAATCACCACAAAATTATAAAAATGATTTATAATAGTTAAAGAATTTAAAGAAAAATTCGGGGTGGGAGAGGTGTGTGGGGTCTGAACCGCTGATGCAGCTGATTAAATGATTTCGTTGATGATTATTATCAAACAGAAATCAACGCTATCAAAAAAAATCATTTTTAATCAGCGGTTCAGACGATGAACCAAAAGAATAAACAAATAAAACCTAATACCATGTACTTAGCCTACTCCGCCCTGCGCACACCCGAACAGATGAAAACGATTGATGAGCTTGAAAAAACCGGTGAAAACGAAAGGCTGGAACGCTACCGCGCCTACCTGGATGTCTGCAACAAACACAGCCAGCACCTGCAAATGATACAGCAGTATATGCCGGGGTGGATGCCTGCTTTTAGATGAATAGTCATTGGTCATTGCTTGGCAGGTTTAAAGCAATACAAGCCCCATGAGAACCCAACTAATGACCAATGACTAATGACCAATAAACAAATGACTAACAAAATGATAAAACTAAACCAAAAACTGAAAGACGAACTATGGTGGCTCGTTATCGGGGTAGATTACGACTACAGCCGCATCACCATTGCCGACCATGAAATTAACGGCGATACGCTTTCGCTATGGCTGGAGGACAAGCACGATTTCAAGAACTCATTAGACGAATGTCTGCAGCTGGATATCAGCATAAAGAACTTCGCCAAAATGATCCTTGCGGATAAGCTGAACAGCTACGAGGGTACGCAAATGCATCCGCGGAAGGGCTATGTGTACAAAGCACGCATCGAGATAAACGAACCTATTAAATGGTACAAGGAGGACGCCAGCGCCACAGAGCAGCAATGGGCCCGCGAAGCCGCCCTCAAAAACGTGCTGACCCAACTGGTAGAAAGCGAAGTGTATGATGGGTCCAGCCGCGAGCCGGAAACTACCTCGGGGTGGGACGGTGAAGATTTTTTGTGAGATTTAATATGCCAAATGGCATATTAAACATGATTAATCCTGCGCTTCATATCTCAATTGCACTCGTCACAGACGAGCGCAAGGAGTAGGCAGGTGAGTCGATCAATCACTTCCAATAAAAATGGCTTGCAATAATGGCCGCTACCACGAAGTTGACGCCGGAGGAAGTTAGCAAACCAAACACAAATTTTTTATCGTAGTTAACGTATACCGAAGAATTGATATTTGACACCAGGCTAAAGCAGGCAAAGCATATGAGCCCCAGTTTAATGTGCGAGAAAATGTTGGAGGGGAGCACATAATGCGATCCGATCTTATAATAAAAAAGCGTGAACAGGGCCCCGAACGCGAACGACAACAGAGTGCTGTACATATAGCTTTTGCTGCTTTCGGGCCGCCAGGTTTGGGGGGTAAGCGCCTGGTATTTGTGAAACAAAAAACCAAGAAAAAACCATTCGGTTAGGGCGTGTGCAAAGCCTATGCAAACAGCCGATAGGATGAAATGTGATACTGTCATGATTGGTTGGGTTTGTATAAATGTAGTTTTTATTTATTGCAAACGCCTCATTAACAATATATTTAGTGGGAACTGGATTGTTTCTAATTGCGCTCGTTTGCAACGAGTGCTTAACGTGGTTTAGCATTTGCGATGCGATAGAAGTTGATATTTTGAAAAGCAATGCCTGTAGCTGCTATGTACGGGTAGCCCCGCTATACTATCGGGTTTAGTTTACCTGGGTCGGTGCTTCTATTTGCGCTCGTTTGTGACTATAACAAGGAATCACGCTTAATCTTTAGAATAATAAAATTTCATCTTTGATAATATTTCCTCCCGGAACCTTTTCTCCACCCGCTTCTCTTCTGCCCGACTCAGATCATTTCCGCGTTTCCATATTTTTCCATCAAACACACTCACCAATGCCAATACAGTTTTGTCTTTATAGTCCGGTATATCATCATAATTGTTAAATGCAACGCAGTATAATTCCCTGGGCCCTTTTTTAAAGTAGATAAATATATCCTTCGGGCCTTCTCCTTCCTCATAATTATTCCAGTGAGGCGGGGCCGAATATTTCCCATTGGAGTCGATCACCCTGATCAGTTCTTTTTTTACATCGGCCTTTGGTGAGATAAAATTGTAGAATTGAACGCGCCCGGCGCTGCGGCATGAACCAAGCAGCATCATCACTAATAGCAAGGCAACGGATAAGGGTTGTTTCATCAAATGATTTGTTGATGCAACATAGTTATTTTTTGATGAAGTGACGAGGAGCAAAAAACCACCCTCTTTGCCGCTTGCGGTAGAGAGGGTGGTCGGGCGGAGCGATGACTGGGTGAATCTACCGTAGGTATGGTGAGTCGGTACTTATCTATACTTATCCAGCACCCTGTGTACAATAGGCTGAATGTACCAAACGCCAATCGGGAAAAACCAAAACCCAAAAAAGGCTCTTAACGAATCACTTCTATAAACCATCCTGCCCTCTATCACAGATTCGAGCATTCGGGGTGCAAACATCCAGATGTAAAATATGAGGAATAAAAGAATTGGTAGAATAACAAAATCACTTACCTGGTATCTTGATAAAAATGTTGTTCCCCCAAAATAAACCTGCCAAGTATTAAGTGTGATGATAATCACTATCAGGATGATACAGCAATATTTAAAAAGGGTGATCCCTGGTTTTAGCTTGTCGGGCATTAAGGCGTGCATCCGGGTGCCGATGGCATAGGGCCATCCAACATACATAACGATCCCGGTTATATAAAACAGGTTTCCAAAATACGGGATAGATGTAAGAAAATAAGGCACTATGAGTAAAAGAAACAGTTGCCAGGATTTGAGCCGGAGTAAGAAATTCATTGATGATAGGTTACAAGGGTAAAGTTATCAATCTATGGACAAAGAGCAAGGCTTACAAGGATGTATTATTTACACTTCTGCATCTTAATGTCCCCGCAGGGTCTCTCGCAGAGGACCCTGCGGTAGCAAGGTTGTCTGTATTTGCCGGTTTCATGTTATTCCCCCGCATGTTCTGCCTGTTCAGTCAATACAGGCGATGTTGCACCTTGCTTCACCGGCCCCAGCCTGCGGCCATTAAGCAGCCTGAGCAGGAAGACCAGCGCCCATACCATGCGGACCAGGATCACCAGGCGCTCAAACATAGCGGCATAAGGGGCGTCCCGTTGCTGCGTATAGCCAAACAGGGCGATGGCTGCAATGATAAGCACCGCACTTAAAACAGTGTAGGCCGCCCAGCCTTTCCACCGCGCATCACGGGCAAAACGGATGGCAAACAGCAAAAAGCTGCTCAGCATCGCCATAAATGAAATGGCACCTGCGATATTATTCATGGGTTGGTGGATAAACAGGCCGGTAAGGATAAACCCTGCTGCCAAAAATAGCTGCGAAAGCGGGATCAGCGTTGCGCCGAAGCCGCTTACCAGTTCTTTACGCAAGCCCAGGGCATATGCGCACACAAACAGGCCCAGCACCACAAAATTTGCCGATTGTATCCACCCGTGGCGGATCAGTTCGAGCTCGTTAATGGGCTGGCGCATCATATCGTAATGGGGTGTAATGGCACCAAAACTAAAATTGATGATAGAGAACAGTATCCCACCCGAGAAACCGCAGCATAGTAAGAAGGTGTGCAAGGGAGTTCGTAATGCCGTTACATTGGCCACAGTATCAGGCTTATTCATAGTGACAGGTTGTTGCAATAACTACCGGGGGTATTAACCAATAGTTACTGCAAAATTAACCTTTCGGAATTAAAATCAACATTCTATAACTTAAATGATACAATAAAGCAAAAATAGATGTCTTGCTATTTAACTCACCCCGGCATCGCTCCGTTCGTCGACCCTCTCTCCGCTGCGCGCAAAGAGGGTTATTTTTTTATTTTTTCACCCCCCCCTCTCTACTTGTAGAGAGGGGTGACCAGCGTAGCGCAGTCGGGGTGAGTCCACCCCGGCGGAAAGGTTTTTTTATTTATCATAATTCCCTATATTTCGGAAACCTATATTCACATGAAAAAAGTATTACTCACTCTTTTTTTGATAACCACAACGGCAATTGCCTTCGCGCAAACGGTTACTTTTGGTATTAAAGGCGGCATTAACATGGCCACGCAAACCTTCATCAACCAGGGCACATCATATCCTAACCAATATAAAAGCGGTTTTCAGTTGGGCGGCATTGCCGATTTCACCTTTAAAAACTTTGCCATACAGCCGGGCATATTTTTTATCACTAAAGGCAAAAAGGAAACAAACCTGGTAACCACTTTTAGCAGCACACTAAACTATATCGAGGTGCCTGTAAACCTGCTATACAAGCTGCACGCGGCCCCCGATTTAGTGGTATATTTTGGCGGCGGTCCTTTCCTGGGCTACGGGCTTGGCGGCACCCAGACTGACGGGCAGGAAAAAACTAAGATCACTTTTGATGATGATCACTTCAACGTTCTTTACAAAAACCCCGATTACGGGCTCAACTTTATTGCCGGGGCCGAATTTGGCAAACACATTTTGCTGGATGCCGGGTATAGCCTGGGCCTGGCCAATATTGCTTATGATAGCAGCGTTATGGAAAAGAACCGCGTGATAACTGTTGGGGTAGGGTATATGTTCAGGTAGTGCTGGGGAAGTCAAGAGTCAAGAGTCAAGAGGGACGCTCGTCTGTGACGAGTGGAAGGGTGGATTTTTAAGGTCCAATTGTTTTGTTTGCCGCGCTCACTGTTCACAAAAGCAGACACTAAAATGACCGGATAGCGGCTGTTCTAAGCTGTGTACATGCTGGCATCATATTCGTATATACCAGTAAGACAACTAAACAAAACCACTATGAAAAACGCAACCCAGATCACTGTATTATTAAAAGCATTGGATATTCAATTGAAAGCTTTACTGGAAAGTGATCTGAAGAGTTTCAAATCGGCCCAAAACAAAAATACTCAGCTTGCCGGCAAGCAATTAATGGCAGCTTAAGCATATATCTACCATCTACCTATAAAAACCACATCTACCTTTTAAAAACAGGAGAAGCCGTCTGAATTAATTTCGGGCGGCTTTTTCGTTTAGGGGCACAGATATCGGTACGAACAAAAAGACTATGAAAAATGAATGACGAATAGTATGATAGTTAGGATCGCTATGATGCTAAGCAATGCGTGAACCGGTTTGTTCTGAATAAAAGTTAATATTGAATTCATTTTAATAGGGGATTTGTTCTTAAATATAAAAAATTCTGCAGGCCTGGTGAACCCAACCCATCTCCACAATAGCACAAACAAACGGGTATCTTCCCCCACTAACACACTTTTTAAAATAATGTTTTGATCATAACTGTACATTATTAAATTCTTTCCGCTTAGTTAATAAGGAGAATAAAAACTTTCTTGTAATCGATGGGTTGTTTAATTATTAGGAAATAGAGCAAACAAGCCATATATTCTATTGTTGATCTATAGATTAACTGTGAATATGAAGAAATTTTTAAATGCCAGGCTGGACATCATTACCGCCAATATAAAAAATACAAGGTCGGAAAATAATTATACCCAGGAATATGTTGCGGCCAAATTGAATATGCCGCTGCACGAGTATACCGAACTGGAACTGGGAAAAATTGAAATGACCTTAAATAAACTCTTCCGAATTGCTGAAATATTGAATGTGCCTATCTTAGATCTGATCGAAAAAGACCCCGCCTTATTAAATCCTCATCCCCCTTTAAACGATAACCCCAATCAGGTGGCAGGGGGTAGTTGATCCTCTTTTTAAAGATATTTGGTGCTGAATGAAAGCTTCGTTCCCGCTCATAGCCGCGGAGGCTTAGTCACTTTTGGCTTGATCCAAAAGTAACCAAAAGATCAAGTCATAGCGAATGCTTGCAACGCTCCCTACCGGTTCTTTACGCCTTTCCCGTGCTTCGCACATTGCAAAGGCTAAACCAGCATTCCCGCCATACTCCCGGCCCGCTTTTTTGTCGGGCCTTTGCCGCTTTTGATTTGGGATTCATTCGATGTATTTTGCAATCATCATATTTTTCTTTCTTCCCTCAGCAGACCTGCTTCGGATGAAATCAGGCAAAACAATGGTGGCCTGTGCGTTGGTAGGGCATAGCAAATTTTGCTGCAGCATCGGGAATGCGCGGCTTTGGGGCAATAGTTTGCAGCCCAGGTTTTGGCTGATTTGCAGGGCAAAGGCCCAGTGCGGCAAAGAAGCCTTTCTGCTGAAAGCCTTTATTCACTTGTTGTTTGTTTTTTATAGGTGTTCATGAGGTCGCTGCGCTTAGTATTGGGTACTTTTGTGGCGACAAAAGTGACTAAGCCTCCGCGGCAACTGAGCGGAACGAATTATCTTATTAAAACGTAATTAATTCAATAGCACAAGGCCTACCCAACCGGCATATAAACAAAAAAAGTGGAGCCCCTGCCGGGTGCGCTTTCAAAGCCGATGCGGCCGCCTTGCTGCTCGGTAAACTCCTTGCAAAGCAACAGCCCCAAGCCTACACCTTTCTCGTTATTGGTACCAAATGTTGATTTGGCTTTGAGCGAAAATATATCGGGTTGCTGCTCATAGGATATGCCTTTGCCGCTATCCTTTACCTTCAGCTTGCATTCGTTCATCACCATTTCGGTGCTGATATCCACTGTACCGCCCACCGTGGTAAATTTGATGGCGTTGCTTACCAGGTTGCGTATCACCAGTTGCAGCATATCGCTATCTGCTACCACAGTAGTTGTTGAGTCGATGTAATAGGTGAGGGTGATCTCCTTTTTTAAGGCGAGTATGCGCTCCAACTCCAGTGTATTTTTTAGCGTTTCCAGCAGGTTCAGATCGCTTAGTTTTACCACCACGCCCTCCATCTGCGATTTGGACCAGATAAGCAGTTTCGACAGCATGTTCAGCGTGTTTTGGGTCACCTTCAGCAGGTCGCCTTCCACCACTTCGCGCTCCTCCTTGTCCAGGCCATAGGCGGTCACGAGTTCAAGATAGTTTTGTATGTTGCTTAGCGGCGCACGCAGATCATGCGCTATGATAGACATCAGCTTATTTTTTTCCGAGTTGATCTGTTCCAGCTGCTGGTTCTGTACCAGGATGTATTGATTTTGATTCTCAATATCGCGGGCTTTTTCTTCGGCCTGCCGTTTCTCATAATCATAATTGCGCCTGATGTATTTGATCATATAGTATATCAGCACAACCGCTACAATGTAAGCCGATGTTTTATCAAAAAATTCATCGGCACGGCTCGAATATTTATTGGGTACCCATTGCGGATAATAATATTCGATAATATGCAGGGCCAAAATGGTAATTACGTTTAGCGCCACCCATATTTTATGCTGTTTGTGCGGGGTAATGGCTATTACCAGCAATATGGAAAGGCCCATCAAAATTTCAGTTGGCCCGCTGATGCCCGAATTATAAAAATAGTTGGCTACAAAAAGGAAGTTAGTTAGTATGGCAGTAATAATGATACTGCTTTGCATTTTTAGTTTAAAACGCGAACGATAGTACAGCCAAGCAAAAATAAAGCAGGCAACCAGGCTGATGAGCGATGGCCCATACAGGCCGATAATATAATTGAAGGGGATATTATAAAGCAGGGATACAAAAGCAATAAGTGCGATGGAGTGGTATATACGATACTCCATCGGGAAAACCAACGGATCACCCGTTAAGTTAGTCCATAACTTACTTATTTTTTCGTTAAATGACAATTGAACCCCTGTTTTAGATAGATTGCCCAATTTACAAAATATTATTAAATTAGGTGACTTTAATTTGCTTAGAAATTAAATAAGGGGTTAAGATACAGGAGTATAGCTAAACGTATAGCTATAAGTTGTAAGGCGGATAAACCTGCAACGGGCTATCCCTGCTGTAATAATTTTGGCAGAGAAAAAAGGGAAAGGCAAAAAAAAATACCATTTCTGATTTAAGAGTGTTCGCAGACTCTTAAATTAGAAACAGTATTACAAAAATGGCCAAACCTCGCGTTCAGCCAATTTCCATTATTAATTTAAACTATAGCATGAATTGCAACAATAATGCCACAGTTGATTTCCATGCTTTAATAAGAAATTTTTATACATATTAATCAATTTGTGGAAAAAGTGTGCAAATGTTTTTCGGCAGGGTAAAAAACTGTTGCCTTTTTTCCCCAATATGCCTCGTTTTCATCGATAAAATATATACTTTTTTAACAATTGTTTAAAAGAGTGTCCTGATTTTTAATGAATTAAAAACACTTTCAAGGCTTCGGCTCATTTAAGGAACCCCATAAAATTTGAGCGTTTAATACGGCGCTTGGGTAATAACGCATCACCAAACGTTCCTACGGAACGTGAAAAATGATGGTTTGCCGTGTTACCAACCAGACGGTTTCTACGAAACGTTTTTTTACGTCCTCCGTCCCGGCGGGACGATTGGTTGGTAAAAAAGTAAACATATAAAAGCGGCGTTCCTTAGGAACGCTTGGTGAAAGACCGGAAATTTATTTATAACCTGATTTATGGGTAAACTTAAATCGGCTCAATACCTCCAGCTTTTCAGGTCGGCACCCTTTGGCGCACGCGATCTTACCTCTTCGGCCCATTTTTTAATAAACATCTGGTGATAGCGCAGCCTGCTGATGTAGTTGGGCTGAGTATGGTCGCCGTTCCAGCAATGCTCGGCGCGGTCGCCGTAATCAACTACACAATTACAGTTGGGGTTGTTCAGTTTTTTCAGCATATCCTCGGCGGTGTACACGGCATCGTTCAGGTAATAGGTATCCATGTCGCCCACATAAATATGGATCTTCCCTTTCAGGCTGTTGCCTATTTTGGGCCAGTCGCGCCGGATGATATGGGTAAGATCGAAATGATCGCGCCAGTAAGCGGCTACGGCGGTATCAATGGCACCGGTGTTTTTATCAAATATGCGTTGCGGGTAGCCATCTTTATCCATTGGCGAAAATACGGCCTCCCAAATATCATACTGACCGCCGCTGCGGGTACGACTGCCCAGGGCCAGCTCGCGCTGGTTCACTTCCTTTACGGTGGCGCTGATGTGGCCCAGGTAATCCCGCTCGGCGGGGCGCGGAGTTTTTTTGAAGTCGCTTTCGGGGTAATAGGCGTTCCTATCGTGATAAATATCAACCGTGGTGTAATGGTGAAAATCAACCGGATCAGGGCAGGCGGCATAGCAGCCGTTGTATTGGTCGGGATAAAACACCTGCGCGGCCAGCACTTCCCAGCCACCGGTGGAGCCGCCATACATAAAGCGGGCCCAGCCCTGGCCTATCCCCCTGAAACGTTTTTCAATCTCCGGTATCAGCTCAAAGGTGATGGCATCGCCATAAGGGCCTAAATTGGCAGAGTTGACGGCGTACGAATCATCATAATAAGGATTGGCATGCTGTATCTCCACAGCCAATACCCGGGGGAAACCCGGGCCCGTCCATTGCTTGTAAAAATCATAAGCCTCCTGCTGCACAATTTTGTTGTAGCCCGTGATGTGGAAACGTTCGGATGTATCGGGTTTTAAATTAGGATCAGGCGGGGTGGTGCTGAAACCCTCCAGGTCGGCCGGGAAATGGCCGTGGAAAATAGCCAGCGGGTATTGCACTTTGGGATGCTCATCAAACCCTTCGGGCAGCAATATATTGGCGCCGATATACATCGGGCGGCCCCAAAAGGCGGTAAGCAGTTTGCTTTGTATCCTGATGTGTTTGATGTATTTGGTATCCTGCGGCACTTTTACAGGCGGAATAATCTTAGTGATAGTTAAAGCCACCTCGCCGGTATTTGCCGGGTCGAAATGAATTTTAACAGGGGCCGAGTAAATATTGCCCGGCGCGCTGGTCCACTGCTGGCCCTCACCGCGATCCATCGGCAGTTTCACCGTATGGCCGGTGCTGAGGTGGAAGGTTTCATATTTATGCAGCAATACCTGTATATAATAATCGCCGGCGGGTACATCTTTCAGCCTTTCAACCGGGTAGCCGTAGGCCTGCACATCTATCAATTGCGTGGTGCGGGGCTTCCACTCGCTTACATCCATCCCAAACACCAGCTGCGTATGCAGGGCATCGTTCACCTGGAAACGGGGCTCCGCCTTATTGCTTTTTGACAGCAGCAGCAACAGGCGCCCATCCAACTCGTCCTGTTTAAGCGTTGGGTCGATACTGATGCGGAAGGTTTGAGCCTGTATAAAAAGGGGAATGATCATTAAGAACGAAAGGAGAAGTTTTTTCATAGCCGGGATTATTTTTGTTAAATATAAATAAAAAGGGAATTACCGCAGGGGCGGACGGGCCTGAAAACGTAATGTGAAATTAATGATGCCAAATTAGGTATCTTATTCCGGTAAGTTGTGTATTGTATTGATTAACAGCTAAATAGAACAAATAAATAATTAAGTCTCCCTAACTTTTTAGTTTACCCTTACGTTAAACAGTTAAGTTTAAATTAATAATGGGGAGTGGCTGGACGCGAGGTTTGGCCATTTTTGTTTTTGGACAAGTGGACTCACCCCCAGCCCCCCCCCTCTACAAAGTAGAGAGGGGGAGTGAAAAAAAATAATAAATGAAAAAACTCCCTCTTTACAGCTTGCTGTAGAGAGGGATGTCGAGCGGAGCGATGACAGGGTGAGTTAAATAGCAAAGCGATAAGTGACCCAGCCCCTTCTCTACAAGTAGGGGGAGTTAAGAAACGAAAAAATAAAAAATGCTTAATATCTAACCTGGCCGGGATATCCGGAAGGTAACTGTACACCAGTAGTGAGTAGTGCGAAGAAAATCACTACCTAATAACAACTATAGATAAAGTTGTCACAATAGCGGCCAATATTACAAGTGCATGTATTGGCTTGTTCTGAATAAAAACTAAAACCGGGTTCATTTTATTAATGGTATAATATAATCCTCTCACTAAGCAAAGCAGTATCTGCAATATTTGTTTTAACTTTTACGAGGGATGATGAGATTAAGTTGTTTTTGAGGTTGCGGAGATTGGCTGGGCGGCAAGTGGACTCATCCCAACCCCACTTGTAGAGAGGAGGAGTGAAATCAAATCAAGATAAACAAGGTAGGCAGGTGAGTTGAACCCGCTACGGTAACAACCAAAATACAGTGTCGCTTTTCATATTTTTTACTACTTTAGGCACCATTCCTTTATCGCATTTCATGAAGAGATTTTTACTGCTTCTTTTTTTTCTGATGACTGGTGTTATTGCCAGGGCCCAGGTTTACCGCACTTATTTGAATGATGACGGAAAGATTGTGAAGCCCGAAAAAGCTAAATCATACGTAGTTTTTACTCAAATGACGGATACTGCATGGACTATGAAACAATATGATATGCATGATACGCTGATAGTAGTGGGCACTTATAAAGATCGCAACCTGAAGATAGCCAACGGAACGTTTTATTACTACGGTAGAATGCACGCTGTAAAGGGAATGAAAAACTTAACGCGGCTGGATACGATAAACCATGTAATCGGCTCGGGCACTTATAAAAATGGGGTAAAGAATGGTTACTGGATAGATTATTTCAGCAATGGGCAAACACGTCAATCCTTTTATTATAAAAATGGAAAGTTGAACGGACCTTCCGAATTTTACCGGCCCGAAGCTTTCTCCATCATCGTTAGAGGCAATTATGTTAACGATACAAGGGAGGGAGAGTGGGAACTGTTTGACCTGAAAGGCAAAGTGGTTCAAAAGGAAACGTATGTTCATGGCGAACTAAAAAAAATGTGGGTAGATAAAAAATCTTATCGCTTTGCAAAGCCACCTGCCGAGTTTTACGGCTTTATTGATAAAGGAATAAAGGCTTTTGCAGGCCATAGCCTGCCGGGCAGGGTGGTGGTTTCATTTACAATAGCTACTGATGGTACCTTAAAGGAACCCGCAATTGTGAGGAAGGAATACAATAATGACAATTTTGACAAGCAATTACTTAGCCTGCTTTTAAACTCACCTAGGTGGACACCTGCTACCCAGGGTAACGAACAAAAACCAATGGAGGATTACAGCATGATATCTATTGATATGGATACCACCAATGATGTTGTGCTAACTACCCAACTGGAGAATGAGATAAGGAAGATCAGCTTTTATAATTTAACGCGTTGAATTTAACCCGTTAGGGTAACATCCAAAATCGCCAGCCACTCCAATACTCATGGTATTGTACCCACAATGTTTTTAGTTGATGTGCCTGCGGCAGGTGATGTGCCAATGCATATTTGTTATAAAGATATTTGCTGCCGAATTTCTTCATCACGCCTGATTGCAGCGGGTAAATAAAAAATACTTTGGCTGATGCAGCGCACAGGGTATCGTTTTTCACCAAAAAACTATCTACTGCCAGTTGCTCGCTTGTTCCGCTGGCTGTAAAGTAAGCATAACCATCGCCGCTGTTCATAGTTTCCCAATGACCTAATGGTATCAAAGCCTCATCGCCCAAACCGTGATTGCCGTAGTAGGTGAAAGAAAACACGAACAGCAAACCGTAGGTGCTTAAAAAAATACCGGCGAATTTAAACTGCTTAAGGCGGCTGCTTTTGTTGATCTCGGTGTATATAAACACCAGCGAATAGATAATAAATGAATATACAGCCGCCTGTATGGCCATCTTTATCAGTTCAAAACCAAAATGAAATAGGGTAAACATGAGCGAATTTATTTTTGATCAAACCACCTTTACCTCCGCCATCTCATCAAAGGGCGGTTCTGTGTCCGGCTCCAATTCATAATACCATACAGAAAAACCGGCTACAGTACAGTAGGGCGCTAAAAAGTACAGCATTATAGAATCAGCTGTAAGGGCCCCAAAATAAAGCAATACTCCGGCAAAAGTGCTAATGATGATGAGTTGAACACCGATAAAAAGTACAGCTTTTATCTTCATGATATCATCCAGATAGGTGTAGGCAAGCCATTCCGTTATCCAGAAAATGACCCAGCCTACCGAGGAGACGACTGCTGTAAGAAGTATGATCATAGCATAACCAGACACAAGGCTCAGGATCTCAACGCGTTGAAAGTTGGGCTGTTCTATGCACACAAAAAGAATAAACAACAGGAAAGGCGACACCAATAAAGTAGTAAGCCAGACCTTTAAAGTATAAAAAGTGTGTTTTTTTCTCATGATCGGTTATAGTTTAAACTGCCAGTTGCTCCAGTTTTTTTGTCATTACTTCCTGCAGGGTAACCACTACCAGCATGGCCACCATTGACATTGCCCAGCCAAATAGTACCTGCTGCGCCAAAAGTGATACCCTCTCTTCTGTTTTGCGTAACGAGCGGCCCGCCACTACAATGCCCCTGGCGCTGCGAACGGCCACCGCAGCCTGGCGTATACCTGGTTGTGGTTGCCAGGTAACGGCATCGCCACCAATGCGGCGGATATTATCCAAAACGCCCTGTGGTATTTTTGGGGCAACACCATTCAGGGTGGCATTGCTGGCGACATCATTTCCATTGGCATCATAGATGGCCAGGAAGGGCGAAAGGCTTTTTAAAAGATCCACAGGGGCAAGGGCAGCGGTAAGTGATTTAGGGTCGGCGCCTTTGTTGAGTGCGGTGGCGGCGTCTTCGGCTATTTGATACTGCGGATCGTTTGCCGCCTGCCTGAAGTTTTGCTGGGCTATGATATAGATCAGAAAGCACAGCAGGGTGATGGCCGTTGCATAAGCGAACCAGTTTTTGAGGATGACAAGAAATCTGTTCATGAGATTATTTATTGAATTACTGATTTACTGAATTATCTGCTATTTATTAAAAGTACTTTGTAATTCAAAGTAAATGATAATATTTGAATAATGCAAATGGAATTTTAAAGCACCGTATGCCTGCCGTTTGGTTAACCGGGTATTGATTGTTAATATGTTAAAAGATTTTTGTTGGCGCGGGCTTATTAATAAAATAAATTTGATATATCAGTTAAAGGTTATTGCTTTTGTTTGTTTAATGGATTAAGTTTTGGGATTAGCCGGGTTGGGACAGCCTGGCTAATTTTTTGGACTCACCCAACCCCCTCTCTACTTGTAGAGAGGGGGAGTGAAGAAGAAAAAATAAAAGTTTATAAACCCTCTTTGCCGCTTGCGGGAGAGAGGGTCGACAAGCGTAGCGATGTCGGGGTGAGTCGAATAGCCGGGCGAAGAGTGGACTCACCCCCTAGCCCCCTCTCTGCTACGCAAAGAGGGGGAGTAAAAAGAAAAAACAACAAGATATCCAACCCTCTTTTGCCGCTTGCGGGAGAGAGGGTGGTCGAGCGAAGCGATGACCGGGTGAGTTGAGACGTTATCCTCCTGCGGCTTGTTTCATTCCGCTGTTTTCCTGCTCTTGTGTTTGTTGGTACAAAGGCAATTTAAAATAAAAGGTTGACCCGTTGCCGGGTTCGCTATCTACCCATATCTCGCCATGGTGGCGTTTGACGATCTCGGACGAAATGAACAGCCCCAACCCCAGCCCCTGGAATTTATTATAGGTTTTTTCGCTGCGGTAAAATCTTTCAAACAACAGCCCCCAATCTTGTTTGGCAATACCCACACCGTGGTCATGCACCGAAACTATTACATAGCCGTTCTCTGTTATGGCGTTCACTTCTATTGTATCCGCATCGGGCGAATATTTTGCAGCATTGTTCAGCAGGTTATTAAATACCTGCTCTATCCGCTGGCGGTCGGCCATCACGAAGCCCTGTGCCATATTGCTGAGGATAACTTTGTGCCTGGGTGTAACATCTCTAAATGCTTCCACGCTGTTTTTCAGCAAGTCTTCAAACTGGAAAACTTCCAGGTCATAATCCATTTTTCCCGAATTAATCCGCGATACATCCAACAGGTCGTTGATCAGTTTTTCGAGCCGGGCCACATGGATCAATGTTTTGTTTATAAACGGGAACGATTTTTCATCAGGGTTGGCGGTTTTGGCCAGCAATTGCGCATAGGCTTTGATACTGGTTAGCGGTGTCCGTAATTCGTGGCTGGCGATGGACAAGAACTCATCCTTTTTATACATCAGCTCCAAAATAGCATCCTCGGCATGTATCTGGTCGGTTATATCGGTAAGGCTGCCTATAAAGCCTTCAAAAATACCATTATTAAATATAGGGTTGCCCTGTATGTACATCCAGCGGTATTCGCCCTGCGCATTTCTGAACCTTGATTTGGAACGGTAGGGGACCCTATCGGCGAAGGCTTTGGTAAATGCCCGCTCCTTCATATCATCCGGGTGGATCACCACCATCCAGTCGCGCCCCATGCTCTCTTCAAAACTCAAGCCGGTAAAATCGAGCCATTGGCGGTTTACGTAGATGGAATCGGCCTTATTATCAACCTGCCATATCATCAGCGGGGTTTGGTCGGCAATTTGCCTGAAATGGCTTTCACTTTGTTTTACCATGTCCAGCAGCCGTTCCAGCTCGACGGCGTTTGCCAAATTTTCGGTAGTGAACCGCTGCAGATCATCTTTCATGCGCAGCAGGGCGTTCCCAAGCAGGTCATTTGCTCCGCGCGGGTTTACCGGTACATCAAAATTTCCGCCGCCAATGGCATTTGCAGCCCCGGCAAGCACCTTATTGTTTTCATCTATTTTGGCAACCGACGCCGCCAGCCGGCCAATGATATCGTTTGAATAGATATCCGGATGAAAGACTGTGTCGCCAACCGCTATTTTTTCGGCAGCTGTTGTCAGTTCAGTCAATCTTATCCTGATCTCCCTTATCGTGTAGCTTACCGTAGCAGTTATAAGCGCCAGGGCAATGATGAGTAAAACCAACAGCTGTTCTGTTTTGGCTTGTTCGCCGGCCTTAATATTGCTCAGCTCAGCATTTACATCGCGCCATATCTTTAGCTGCAGATCCCTTAATTCGTCTGTCGCAATTTTTGACAGGTCGTGCCATTGATCAGCGGTATAGGTAGTACTGTCAAATTGCATCTTCTTAAAGGTGTTATCCAGGTATGCCGTTACAGGTTTCAGGGCCGAGTGCTGCTTTACCTGCTGATACAGCTTTACCGATTGCGGCGATGACCTTGCCAGGAATTCCATCTCGTAAGTATTGTATATCTGGTATACTCCTATCAAACCATATAAGGTACCCAAGCCGTTTTTGCGTGTTTCCAATACATTCAGAATGTTTGATCGCATAGCGCCCATCATAATATACATCTCTGATAATAATTTCTGGCCGTGCAGGTTCTGGTTTATCTGCTTAGCATCGGCCAGTATAAACTGGGGTGCCACATTAAGCGTACTCATCCTGAAGATAGCTGTTGAATAATAACCCATTGCGGCATCGGGCAGCAGCTTCTGAGCATCGTTTGCCTTGCGTATATTGGCCAGCCCTTCCAACATGGTATACTTTTGAAAGCCATTAAGGCCGGAGTCTATTTTTACCAGGTTATTAATAGCGGCGTCTGTATGTCTCCATTGATCGGTCAGCTCCCGGTGCATTATCTTTTTCAGCGCGAAATCAAAAGCATAGCGCCTTTCCATTACCAGCTCGTCAATTAGTTTATTAATAGCTTCGGCCCGGTTTATTATTTTGATATCCTCATGTAACAGCGATAATTTCTGTTTTTCGGAACTGTAATATTGAAAAGACACATACAGGAAAAAAATAGTGGGGACAAGGCCTATCAGGATAAGCTTTGCATGGAGCGACAATTTCTTAAACAGATCAGTTATCCGGATCACTAAGTGTAAAGATTAATTCAACATCATAGGGTTAATTTAAATCATAGCGGCTAATTTACCAGGCATCAGCAAATATTAAGATTGAAATTGAGTTAAACGGATAATAAATATCGTTAAAAAATTTTATTAATGCTGACATCGACCTGCACCGGTCTTAAAATATGATCGCTTCCAATGGTAATGTTCAGGTGTTCATGTTAAAAAAACATAACGCTGCCCTTTAAGAATAGTTTGTGTGCCAAACACGATTTTCGAAAAAAAATCAGGCGCCGTGAGGGATGATAACGTCCTGTAAATCATACAGACAGGGAGGTAATTAATTTCGGCGATTTAATATTTCGTCAAAAAAAATAATATTTCTCAAAACAAAGGTATATTTTTCCTGTTGGTACCTTTAATCGTTCTTATTGGTTAACCATTAATAATTTAAAACAAACATGAAAAAATTATTTGCAGCGTTGATATTATCAACATTCACACTCGGAACATTTGTCGCGGCAGCCAGTCCTGCTATGAAACAGGATACCACTAAAAAATCAAAAAAGTGGAAAAAGGATACCACTACAACCAAAAAGGACACTACAAAGAAACCTACTAAATAAGGTTCTCCTATTTGGAAAACAAAAACCCGGCTCAGTGCGAGCCGGGTTTTTTATTGCTTCATTTTGTCTTTACGGGCGGGGAACGGCCGTGGTATGCGGCACTCGCCATCAACCATAAAATAATCTATCTTTATCCAATAAGCCCTATATCAAAAAAACTTATTGAGGAACCATAAACCCGTATGAAAAAGGTTATTTTGTTCGCATTGTTAGTTAGCGCCAGTAATATGTCATCAGCACAAAACAATAAAACACCTATCAACCAGCCGCCAAACTGGTCAAAAAATGTAGTTTGGTACGAAATATTTGTTGAGCGCTTTTACAATGCAGACCGGTCTGATGATCCAAAGCCTGTAAACATCAATATACCACCCATAAACCAGATAGCCCCGGCAGATTGGGCGATAACACCATGGACGAGCGATTGGTATGCTTCTGAACATTGGTTCGATCCTCATAAATCATTTAATGAGAACGTTTTATTCCGCCGCTATGGCGGCGACCTGCAGGGTGTGCTTGAAAAGCTGGACTACCTGCAAAATTTAGGGGTAACAGCACTGTTCCTCAACCCAATAAATGATGCTCCCTCCCTGCATAAATATGATGCCCGCAATTACCACCACGTAGATGTTAATTTCGGCCCCGATCCCGAAGGTGATAACAAAATTATCGCAGGTGAAAAACCCAATGATCCCTCCACCTGGCAGTGGACATCGGCCGATAAGCTGTTTTTGAAACTGGTGGAAGAGGTGCACCGCCGCCATATGAAGATCATACTGGATTATTCCTGGAACCATACCGGCACCACTTTCTGGGCTTTCGAGGATATTTTAAAGAACCAGGCCAAATCGCCTTACAAGGATTGGTACGCCATTAAATCATTTGATGACCCTGCCACACCCGGAAGCGAGTTTGCCTATGATGGCTGGGTGGGTATCTCAAGCCTGCCGGAGATAAAAAAGATAAACGTTACTACGGAACGAAAAACCGGGCATCCCTATGAGGGCGATATCAATCCCGGCGCCAAAAAGCATATTTTTGATGTTACGCGCAGATGGCTGGCCCCAAACGGGGATAGCAGCAAAGGGATAGATGGTTTCAGGCTGGATGTGGCCGACCAGATTGGCCTGGGTTTCTGGCGCGATTTCAGGAAGCATGTGCGCTCCATTAAACAGGATGCTTATTTGGTGGGCGAGGTTTGGTGGGAGGAATTCCCTGATAAGCTGATGAACCCCGCACCATACACCCAGGGAGATATTTTTGATGCCGTGATGTTTTACCAGGCTTACAGGCCCGCCCGGTATTTCTTCGCCAAAACAAATTTTGAGATCGATGCCACGCAGTTTAAGGATAGCCTGGAGTTTCAATGGAACAGGTTAAAAACGGGCAACCGCTATGCTATGATGAACGTATCCAGCACGGCTGATGCGCCCCGGCTACTAACAGATTTTTATAATCCGAACAAATACAAGCTGGGAGTAAACCCCGGAGAGGACCCCAACTATAAAACCGGGAAGCCTGATGCCGAAGCATACAAAAGATTGCAGCTTTACCTGGTTCACCTGTTTACAACCATTGGCGCACCGCAGATATTTAATGGTGAAGAAATGGGTATGTGGGGGGCTTTTGATCCCGATTGCCGTAAACCGCTTTGGTGGCCCGAATATAAATTTGACCATGAAAGCAGGAATAATTACCAGCCCGGCGAAAAGCTTTACGACCCGGTTGGCTTTAATATGGATCAGTTTAGTTTTTACAAGAGGCTGGCAGGCATCAGGAACGATAACCCGGTGCTGCGCGAAGGCGGCATCAAATTTTTAAAAGCCGAAGGCAAAATGCTTGCCTATGAAAGGTTTGACAAGAATAATTCGATGATCGTACTATTTAACCTGGAAGATGGCGACAGGGACTTTGAGATCCCGGCAGGGCATCAATACACCGACCTGTTAACAGGTTTTAAAATAACAAACAAAATCAAACTGAGTACGCTGAGCGCGGCTGTGTTGAAGAGGGTGAATTAAGAGACCGTTTGTCATTTCGAACGATAGAGAGCAATCTTGTACGCTAAGCATGGCGAACTATTTATAGTGTATAAGATTTCTCCTCGTACCTCGTTCGAAATGACAATTTTATTTTGATTATCGAAGCTTTAGTCCTCCAAACCACCCTCGATATTCTCGGGTTTCAGGTTGGACCACATCTTGATGGGAGACAGATTTAGCTGGGCAAAGATCAGCTGCAGGATAAAAACCAACAGCAAATAGAACACCACGGTTTGCAACCATGTGCCTACACTTAAAGAGCTGATTGATAGTTGATAAGCCTGATGTTCCATTTTGGGACTATAAATATACAACAAAAACCTAAATTCCAATTAAAAGTTTCGCTTTGCTGAAATTAATTATTATGCAATAATAGTTAACTGTAATTTTAAAAAAATAGTATTTTTTAATTGAAATATGGTATTTTTTATCTGGAAGATACGGTAGGAAAAGTATCCTTCCTTTGCTTGCAGGCCCTTATATCACAGGTATATAAGCAATTGCACCATTTATATAAATAAACCTGCTGAAATACAGGCACTTCTTAAAAACGGAAAGGCTTCAAAGGGAATGATTTTGTTTAGCTGAAAAAAAGGTTTAGTTGCTGTTTTTGGAAGATTATTTAGCATCGCCAACTATTTATGTCACTCGGTTTTTTTAGTGGCTGACGATTTTAATATCAAATAGGCCAATGAAGCGCACGCCAATGGAACTATTGCTACGGTGAAATTTATCATCGACATATTTTCTCTGAAAGGAATATCGTTTACAAAATGGAAGCTCAGATAAACAGTCAGGAAATAAATAACAGCTAAAATAAACTTCTTCAGGTAAGTTAGTTTGATAACCAGGAGCAGAATAAGGAATATAATTATAGATATTACCTGGATAGCAAAAGTAATGAGTACCTCTTCTCCATGAGCAAATACTATAACGGGTATCAATAATAGTATTGCCAGGAACGCTTCTTTTTTAAATCTCATGCGGTTAGGTTCGGATAATTAAATATACCCATTTTAATAATTGACAAATCTCAATTATTTTCAGCCCCATCCAGCCGCTTCTCATAACAATAAAACCTCAGGTTGGGCCTGAAATCGAGGCCTATCTCCCCGGCAAACTCGTAGCCCATTTTAGGGAAAAGCTGCCGCGTGGCTTTATTGTTGGAGTTGGTATCAATACGCAGGGTTTTAATGCCCCGGTCAATAGCCACCTGCTCGGCTTGCTGCAGCAGTTTGGCAGCTATACCCTGCCCGCGGTAATTATTGCTTACGGCAAGGCGGTGAGTTACTATGGCGGTTTCGTTGAGGTCCATGCCAACATCGGCATATTCAGGATACTGGTCGGTAGTAATGGCTGTTATACCTGCGATGGCGCCGTCCGCATCGGCAACCCAAAGCTGGCCAAGCGCAATGTCGTTCTCAAACACCTGGGCGTTGGGGTAGGTGCTGTCCCACTGGAAGTTGCCCTGTGCCCGCATATCAGGCACAATTTCGGCTATCAGCAGCATTATTTGGGGGATATCATTCAGGGTAGCAAGACGGATGATCATAACAAAGAAATTTCCTGCGAAAATAAGCCATCTGATTAAAAATAACGAAGCTAATTGACTTGTATGTTTGGGAAATTGTGCAAACTAAGCTCTTTTATCCAATCAAACCGATGGCCTTTAAGCGTTTTCAAATACCATGTTACGCCACCATCATAAGCCCTTTCGCTTACTCCAAATAAAAGTACCCCTTTGTGTCCGGCCTTATCTGTATAGTTTTTATAATGGTAACCATTCCATTCAATTACATTAACAGTAAGATATTTACTTGAGCTCAATAAAAAATCTAAAATATATTCTTTTGTTTCTTTGTTTTCAACAAGCTCATAATTTGCCACCATATCTGTTTTCTTTCTTTCCTTGATCTCATTAATTTTAACACCAATAATATTGGCTGCAGGTGTGTCTATCAACAGGTAATCTACCAGTATCATATGTTCATACCGGTCAAGCGTTTCGTTTTTCGGAATGTATTCCTGCATATAATAATTACTTACCGGGTGTGAGCTATAAGCCAGTTTGTATTCCTTTTTGTTAAACTTTATTATCTCATCGGTATTTAAATAGTTTATTACCGGGTCGGTATGTTTATAATTAAAACTTGTGGGGACAATTAGTAAAAAAGGAAGGCAAAAAAATAGCAGGATATTCATCAGTTTGGATAAGGTTTAAAGTAATCACATCTAATTTACTGTTTTAAGCGAAGAAACCCATCATAAATTTTACCAGGCCATTCCTTTTATTAAGCCCTTAATTTTCTACATTTACCATATTAACCATTAATATATCTTATGAAAAAATTACTCACCCTGCTTGCGCTTGCTTCTGTATGCAATGGCTTGATGGCACAAACCAACAATGAATTAAGTTCGAAAGAAAAGAAACAGGGCTGGCAGTTACTGTTTGATGGGAAAACCACCACTAACTGGCATACTTTCCTGAAACCTGCCGTAGGGCCTGCCTGGAACGTTGGCGATGGTGTTTTACAGCTTGATGCTGCTGCCAAAGAGGGCAGGGGCGATATCGTAAGTGATAAAGAATATGAGAATTTTGAACTGGCCATAGACTGGAACATATCCGCAGAAGGCAACAGCGGTATCATGTTTTTGGTACAGGATGATAAAGCCTATGATGCCACTTATTTAACCGGCCCAGAGTACCAGTTGCTGGATGATATTAAGGCCGAGGATAACAAGAAACCTAACCACCTCGCAGGCTCGCTTTATGATATCGTAACCCCAACAAAGGCAGCCGAAAACCCTGCCGGGCAGTGGAACCATACTGTGATACGCCTGAACAAGGGCGAGCTTACTTTTTGGCTCAATGGCGTGCAAACCGTTAAAACCAACCTGTGGGATGCCAATTGGACAGAAATGGTTTCGAAAAGTAAATTTAAAAGCTGGAAGGGTTTTGCCGCGTTCCACAAGGGCCATATCGCCCTGCAGGATCATGGGCACCATATCGAGTTCCGCAATATAAAAATACGCGAGTTGTAAGGGTGCAGACTCACCCCGACATCGCTACGCTTGTCGACCCTCTCTACCGCAAGCGGTAAAGAGGGTTTTTTTATTAAAAAGATTTTAAAATCTTATTCTTTCTTAACTCCCCCTCTTTGCGCAGCAGAGAGGGGGCAGGGGGGGTGAGTCCACTGTAACTATCCCATTTTCTGTACGTATAAAGGTTGTTTAATAGTTCCGGGTAAATTTATGCCCGGTTGCCAGTTTTTATGCAGATGAAAAAGCTTTTATACGTTTTGTTTGTTGCTGCCGCGATGTTTACCGGTTGCCAGAAAGATACGGCCACCAATGTATCCATTGGGTCAAGCGATCTTTCATCAGTTAATAACCAGCTTAAGGGTACCTGGGTGTTCCCGGTTCAAACTATGAGTATTGTTGACGATGCCGGCAAGCCATTAGCGCCCGACCAAAGCTTATCTGCACCCGTTTTTAAATTTGACGGCAACTCCAAAGTGGATATCAGGCCCGATCTGCATACCCTGATCAAGGGCACCTATTTGTTGTCGACCAAAAATGGGCTTATTTATGTAGAGGTGATCTATCCTGATGGCACGGGTGTGAAATACCAGGTTATGTCACTTAATAGTGAGACACTAAAACTCAACTCAAAACAATCCACCACTTATTATAACGGCAATACGCCTATAGCGGCTGATGCAATTTACAGCACTTTGTTTAAGAAACAAAACTCGGCAGATGTTACCGGTAATTTGGTGAGGGTAGTGGTAACGAGTGATTCGTTATACAATGTTGGCGTATATGTAAAGCATAATGTGGCTGCGCCGGCCGATACAGCGGTATTAATGAACAGCCAGGTGAAAGTTACCGGGGGATACAATTACGCGTTCCCGGCACACCCCGGCGATCATGTGACCGTGGATATATTCGGCAGCCTTACAAAAACAGCCTTTTATGTTTATTACAATGGTATCCCGCTTAGCGGCCAGGTAGATTCGGGTTATGGCGAGATCAGGTCGGGTAACGGCTGGGATATTCCTTAGCATTTAGCTTATAGTTAATGGAAGATAGTTCATAGCAGCTATGGTTCATTAAGCTTGGTAAGGGCCATTAACTAAAAATTATTAAATTAATTAAAAATCTTGCAACTTCTTTGATATTCCTATCGTAAAAAAGTTCGGGAAGGTAATTTCCCCGGGGTATATTTTTTAAATCGTCATTTATATACTGCATTATGAACTTTTTTTATTTGTTTTTAATAGTTGGAACGATTATCGTTTTGCTGATCATTCAGTATGACAAGCAGAGCAAAAAAAAGGTAGACGCGATATTAAGAGCGAATAAAAATGTACCACCACTATTTATGCTGCGCTCGGCCGAACTGAAGGTAAGCGCCATAAAATCAGCACTAAACGCGATCGACTCCTATGATCCCGGAAAAGCCGAAGCCAAAAAATCAATTACACAGCAGCTTGATATACTAACACATAGCTACCGCAACAGGGAAATTGCATTAGCCGCCTATTATGCCCGGCTTGGCGCCCTGCTCATCAGCGTAACCGAACTTAAGGGAACATCCTCCGCGGTAGAAGCGTAGTTTGGTTGATTAAGTTGGATTAGTTGATTAGGTTGATTGAGTTTTTAATCAAACCCAATCGACTACTTTAATCCAATGCATCACCTAACCTAATCAACCACTTAACGCAATCAACTAAAACCTTTCACTTTTATAGCCTATTTGATTATTATTGCAAAAAAAGTACCATGTCTGACGATGCAATAGTAAAACGGTTAAAAGTAATTGTAAAAGAGCATGGCGGACAGCTTGCCCTGGCAAATGCTATTGGTGTCGACCAGGGATTTATCAGCAAGGTGATCAACAAAAAGCAGGAAGTAAGCTATTACCTCATCCGCAAACTTTGCTTCCAGCTTAAATATTCGCCCGAATGGCTCATCATCGGCACAGGCGAAAAAAAACTCAACAAGCCCGATTCGGCCAAACTCGTTACCGAAATACAAATGCTGCGCACCGAAGTGGACATCCTGCATGCCCGCATGCGCGTTTACGAAATGCAGCTGAATGAACTGCGTGGCGGGGCGGAGCATAAGGCGGCGGGGTGAGGTGATCTCGAAAGTCGGAAGGCGGACTTCGGAATTTTTATTTGTGCGTAGCATTTCAACCTAATCAACTACTCACCAATCAACTTAATCAACCCACACTTTAATTCTGCGGGAGATCCCTCTTCCGGTAAGTATTTACCGTTTTAACCATCGTATAGTTGAAGGTCTGGTTTCCCACTGTCAGTGTGGTACCATCGGGTACGTTGATGGTTTCTGTAAGCGTAAGGTTTTTGGATTGCAGCGATACTATTTGATATTGATGGCTAATGGTCCCGGTAATGTTGATATAGTCTGCCGTATCTATGGTGGCAATGGCATAGGTATCTGTCGTTACATCGCCTGTAGCGGGATAGGTGGTGGTTAAAGTTGATTTGCCATTAAAATTCAGATTGGCCAGCGGATTGGTGGCGGAATACACCTTGTTGCCCGTGGCATCATAATAAGATACGTTGGCATTGTCTTGTGTCCAGGTGCCGGTAAGGCTCACATTTACATCATTAATATGGCTTGCAGGCTGATTGGTATCTTTAAGGCACCCGCTTAAGGCTACGGCAATAAACAGGTTGAGCAGTAATAGTTTTGTTTTCATATCAGTAAATGGTAGTCAAATATAGTTATTAGTGATTAGTTAACCAGTTATCAGTGATTGGGATAGGTTGGTAATTAATAACGGATGAATGGAGCTTTTGTTAAGCCTAACTAATATTTAACTGATCACCGGGTAACCAATCACTAATCACAAAATAAACGTTTAAACACGTAAAACAGAGTTTTGTCGAATTAAATTCATTTTTTGTAATTGATTGCAGAATTAAATTCTTTTATTGTGTAAATTTACTGAATGATAGCTGAAACAGAATTAGTGCTTGATAAGACGGATCTGCATATCCTGCGGCTGATGCAGGAGAATGCCCGCATCAGCAATGCCGACCTGGCGCGCGAGCTGGGTATGGCCCCATCGGGTGTTTTGGAACGCGTAAAAAAACTGGAGCAAAAAAATGTGATACAGCAATATGCCACACGCATCAACCCGATAGCGCTGCAGCAAAAAATGCTGGCTTTTATTTTTATGAAAGCTGCCGACGGGCCGGGTTGTAACGACACCGCGAAGCAACTTGCCAAAATACCCGAAGTGCAGGAGGTTCATCACATAGCGGGTGAAGACTGCTACCTGGTAAAGATACGCACCTATGATTCGGCTTCGCTG
>DATHKT010000004.1:0-6468 GCA_035489035.1 Mucilaginibacter sp. | reverse complement strand
GCTTGACCGGCAGGCCATCGCATCCTTTACCGGGCTTTATCAAAGCGCTGCGCCGCGTTATGACCTGCTTGCCTTTATGGATATGCTGATGCTCACCAGCGTAGAATTGAACGGGAACACACTCGATATCGGTCAAATGGGCAGTAAAACCCGGCTGATACCCTCCGGCACGCTCACCTTCAAAAAGGAAAACGCCAATACCCCATCGGTCGTATTCAGCAAAAGCGAAGCGGGAGAGCTGGTAGTGATCATCGATGGCGTTTATTGTGAACGGGTAAATGCCTGGTGGGCCTATACCAAACTGGCCGTCATCTTAGCCGCGCTTTTACTCTCCCTGTTCTCCGTTACGCTACCCATTGTCGCTTTGATCCGGGCCCTGATGAGAAGACTGGACTATGCCAGACTTCCTTTATATTTCCTGCCCTTATTAAGCCTGGCAGCTTTGTTATGGGCCATGGTTAATTTTTCAAAGGTCCAGGCGGAAAGCTATTTGCTGTATGAGTTGAGAGGATTAAGCCCACGCTCCCTGGCGATATTTGCCGGGACGCTATTGTTCGGGCTTTTTGCTGTCGCAAATATGGCATGGGTGATCAAAGCCTTTCGTTCCTTCAAGTCGCGTTTTTCGGCCTGGTACCTGCTCCTGACGGCATTATCCCTGATCCTGGTCGCGGTGATCCTTTTAGCGAATGGCTGGATCGGGTTGAGAACATGGGCGATGTGAAAAAAGAGGCAATAAAAATTTGGAAGATAACTTGCCCCACCGCATCGAGCAGCTTTATTTTCAACAGGAACACAGCGGTTATCTCGCTGTCCCCTATTTTCATTTTGCCAAGGATTGCTTCTTTGATTATCAAAATGAGAAGGGTGAATTTTCTTTTAGGAACCCAGCGAAAAAAAATACATTCTTTACCATGGCTTATGAGAGCGTCACCGCTTGAATAATGAAATTGACAAAATGGTTAAACCCGCTGAATTTAAATTAAGTTCTAAATTTACAGTGGCGTCGGTTGTCAGTGTGGCGCCGAAGATATAATCAGCAGAATCTTACTCCTTGATGCTCACTTTTTTGCTTCTATCTCACACGCAATAATCTCGTCAGTGATTGCACCATAAAAAATGTACCGTCAACAATTGGCTTGCAATCTTTGTCATAATCGCGCCGCATCTTCATCTCGGCTTTGACTTCTGCTTGCAACCAGCCTGTCGAAAATGTTTCAGCTTTTAGCGGGCGCCAGTTAGCATCCGTACAGGTTGTAGGCGAAGATGTTCTGATTGCTTTTGATTTGCCATATTGTGCGTTCATATAATCAACCAGTGATTTAGCCAAAGCGCATTCAACGGCAAATAATTTGTTCTTATAAAAGCTGACAGTAACACCTTCCATCGTCATGCCTGCTGTATCATACTTGCTGATATAAAACCGCGCCTGATCCGGGCAATAGCTGGTGGATAGATAATTTTTGCTTTTGTCCGGGTAGCCATCAGCCGATAGATCATTACCTTCGGGCTGTGTTCAAGATCACCTTTTAAAAGAGCCACGGAATTATCGGCGATGACGACCTTTGTATGCATTTTTATCGCGTAATGGTAAATCATGCTGGTATCCGTTCCGATTTGGAACATACCCAGGCCGTTAAATGATTTCTGCGCAAAAGCGAACTGAACGAATAAGACGAGCGGCGGGAAGATTAATTTTTTCATCATGATATTAATTAATTTATTCGGTTCGCAAACTACTAACCGGGTTGCTGGTAGCGGCTTTTATCGCCTGAAAACTGACAGTAAGTAAGGCGATACTTGTTGCAAACATTCCTGCCATGAGGAATACCCCCCAACCGATCGTGATGTGATAAGCAAAATTCTGTAACCATTGATTCATAACCAACCACGCGACCGGAGAGGCGATGATAATGGCTGCGATGACCAGCTTGAGAAAATCTTTGGAGAGCAATAAGGTAATGCCTGCTGCCGACGCACCGAGCACCTTTCTTACCCCGATTTCCTTAATGCGCTGCCGGGCAGCAAAACTGGTCAATCCGAATAATCCGACACAGCATATCAATATAGCGAGCCCGGCAGATGCGGTGATGATCTGCTGCCATTTTTTATCATTCTGATAGGCAATTGCATTCTCATCATCCAAAAAAGTATAAGAGAAATAATGCGCCGGAAATATTTGTTTGAAGGTCTTTTCGACAAAAGGCAATGCTGCCGCGATCTTCCCTGGTTGAATTTTAATAAATAAATATTCATTGTCTCCCCGGCTCAATACCTGCGGCCCTATTTTCTCTTTTAACGAACCGTAATGATAATCCTTTACAACGCCGACGACGGTCATTTTATGTTGATTATCCGGATTTGTCAATTGCTGGCCTATGGGATTTTCCAGGCCGGCTGATCTCACGAAGGCTTCATTGACGATGACGGCGTTGGATGAATCCGTTGCAGAAGACTTGTAGAAATTGCGGCCGCTTTTTAATGCTATTTCGAAAGCAGGCAGATAAAATTCATCAATATGGTCTTGCTTTACGTCCAGCTTTTTGCCATTTACAGCAACGGTATTCCTGCTTATTCCGCTGGAGCCGGTGACTTCTTTAACAGCGGGGTCCTGTAGCAGTTGAGACCTGAATAGCCAGATCGTGCTCCTGGTGATACGCTGGGGAGGCAAATGAATTTTAATCATATTGGATGCGTTGTACCCCAGGTCTTGCTTAGAAATGAAGTTCATTTGGCCATAATAAACAAGGGTGCCGATGATCAGCGCAACAGCCAAAGTGAATTGCAACACGATAAGGCTTTTACCCAACAGGTTTTTATGTTTCAGTTTCTGCCTGTTATAAAGTACTTCTGCCGGATTATAGAAAGAAAGCACGAGGGCGGGATAAAGCCCGGCAACGAACAGGCAAAGCAGCATCAATAGGGTCCCGTAGATAAACAAACCGGGGCTGACCAGGTTGCTCAATAGGATGGTTTTGCCGGAGATCTGGTTGAAAACAGGCAATAATAAGGCGCAGAACGCAATGGCCAGCACCCAGGACAAACCGCATTGGACGGCCGCTTCAACGAGGAATTGTTTTACAATTTGTATTTTAGTACTACCGGCAACTTTACGCACCCCAACTTCTTTGGCCCTTTTCAACGATCCGGCGATACTTAAATTGATAAAGTTGACACAGGCCATGATCAAAATAAAAGCGACTATACCTGTCAGGAGGTAAGTATAGGTAATGGTGCTTCCCCCGGACAGCCCCTGCTCTACATCAGCAGTGCCATTAGCTGCTACACCCAAAGGATTTAAATGAATAGCGCTGATAGGCAGCAGACCAAACTGATAATGATACCCGGGTTCCTTCGCAAGCTGCTCTTTGGCGTTCAGTTGAAATACCTGCGAGAATTTTTGACTGACCGCTTTCGGCGATGCCGCAGGATGAAGCAATATAAAAGTGGTCAGGTAATTATTCAGCCAGTTATCGTCTTTGAACATCTTTTGCAGGTATTTAAAGGGAATCAGGACATCGAACTGAATGGAAGAATTGGAAGGGGCATCTTTAGCAACCCCGGTGATGGTCAGGTTTTCCGTTCCGCTGCCTTCTTCAATTTTTAATGCTTTGCCGACAACATCCGTTGTATTAAAGAGCTTCTGCGCGGTCGTTTCTGATAAAACAATGGAGGCAGGCTGACCGAGTGCGGTTTTTGAATCTCCGCGTAAAAACGGGAACGAAAACAGGTTAAAAAAGCCTTCGTCCACATACAGATTTTTAACTGCAATTGATTTGGACCCGCTGGTTAAATTGATGCCGTCCATACCCAATATCCTGGTGTAATCCTCGATTTCCGGAATGGCTGCTTTAAAAGCAGGGCCCTGGACCTGTCCCGTGGTACCCAGAACCTCAAGCCCATCGCGCGGCCTGCTAACTGTTGTCGTGATGCGGTAGAGTTGCTTGCCTTTTTGATGAAAATCGTCAAAGCTCATTTCATCCTTCACATATAAAATCGCCAGCAGCGCGCAGGTGATCCCAAGCGTCAGTCCCAGGATATTGATGGAAGTATAAAGCTTATGACGCTCCAAATACCGGAATGCAGTTTTGAAATAATTCCTGATCATTTTAAAAATGGCTCAAGTTCGATGCCACCTGAGTATAAATTTGATTATCAATAACATATCTATGATTAAGGGTCGTAAGAACGTGCGTTTTTGATACATCAGGTGTTCGAATTCAAGGCAACCCAACCAGCACCGATGCCGGCCTACGGCCACTATAATAACTTCCCGGCAATCAATATGTCAGCAATTTGATTTGCTTTCTCAGCAGCGTTTCCAGTCCCGATATTAGATAAGACGATGATAGCGATTTTTTGTTCCGGGAACCGGACGATTTGGGCACTGACACCAAAATCACCGCCGTCCCAGGCCCAGTAGATTTTGCCGCGATAAGTCCCCCGGTAAAGCCCAAAGGCCTGGTTATCCTTTTCATGCTGAAAATGATGGGTTAAGTGCATCTGCCGGTAAAACTCCGTTCCCCCGAACTGATGGGTAAAAAAGTTCTCTTCCCACTTCGCCAGGTCGCTGACGGTCGTACTGATCCCGCTGCCGCCATAGTGAGGCGAGTTGCGATTATGCTGTATCCAGCCGGATCCATATTTGACACCGATACCTTCTTTATGGTAGGCATTCACGATTTCCTTTGTGCGCCGGTTATAGGGCGTCACTCTGCCGGGAATGACTTCGGTCATATCGTCATTAACCAGGGTATGACGCATGCCCAAGGGAGCAAACAAACGCTTTTCCGCAAATTCGCTGAAAGACATTCCGCTTACCTTCTCCACGATTTTTGCCAGCTGCATAAAATTAACATTACAATAATCCCAGCGTGTACCCGGTTTAAAGGCCAGCGTATCGGGCTTCAGCGAGGTGCTTATACATTCGTCATTATCAAAATAGTTAAATGTGATCCAGGACCGGCCATCTGCACGCGGCAGTATATAGTAATCGGTGATCCCGCTGGTATTATAGATCAGGTGGCTGATCCGGATGGTGTCCCTGTACTTCGCCAGTTCCGGAATAAAGCGGCTCGCCGGCATATCCAGGCTGAGCTTGCCCTCCATGATCAGCAGGGCAATACAGGCCCCCGTAAACTGCTTGGATACCGAGGCGATATCAAACGCAGAATGCCGGGTAATGGGGACCTTGTAGTCGAGGTTGGCCGAGCCGTAGCCCTGCGCATATACTAATTTGTTCCCTCTGACTATACCGATCGCATAACCCGGCGAACTTTTTTTAGCATAAGTCTTAAAGAGCGCATCCACTTGCTTTTTGTTCGCAAAAGCCTGCCCCCGGGCATTTGCCATCGTGTAAAAAAGTCCCGCAATAAGCATCAGATATTTTAGTTGCGGGATGTGCATCAGGGATTAGTTGGCTGATCGGTAAGAATGAGGCCCTGCGCCGGAACCCATTTGTCATACTCCATATATTTGGCGATCTGAATGGCGGCGTCACGGCCGCGTATTTTCTCCACCAGGTGTAAGGCACCGTCAATGCCCGCAGAAATTCCCGCCGTGGTCATCACTTTACCATTGTCTACAAAGCGTACATTTTCCAGCACTTTGGCTTGCGGCACCGCCTGCCGCAGGCTCTCAATGCTTTCATGAAAGGTCGTTACCGTCAGGTGGTCCAGAAACCCTGCTTTACCCAAGATAAAGGCACCCGTACAGACTGAAAAATAGAAAGCAGGCGCCGGCGCATTTTTCAGCCATCGGATCACCGAAGGATCATTGGCAGCATTGCCCGCATTGCCCCCGAAAAAAGCAAGGATGTCGGCAGTCGGCGCGTCCGCAATGCTATAATCAGGGATGATCTTTAAAATGCCCTGAGATTTGATCGGATCTTTGGTTTTCGATACAATAGCGACATCAAATCCGGCGTAAGAAAAAACTTCCAGCGGGCCGGCAAAGTCCAGCACTTCTACCCCGTCCTGTAAATAAAAAAGTACTTTCATTCGTTTTACATCGAGCTTCTGCTGATGTGCCGCTACCTCTTCCTGGACCAGGGTCATTCCGCAAAGCGGGCATTTTCCCGGCGCGGCATAGGCTGTCCGGTCGCAGTCACTGCTGCAGGGCGGGCAATACCAGGCCATTTTTTCCTGTGCCTGAACGGACGGCACCATGCACATTATAAACAGTAGTACAGTCAAAAAAAGGCAATGTGCTTTCATAGATTAATTTTTTTTTATCAAATCTAAGCACTGCCCCTCTTCAAAAAAGGACAAGAACAGGCACTATCAGGCCATTATCTTTTCTTTGGACGGTCGGAGCAATTGTTTTAAGCGGCTGACACTTTTCAGGCCGCAGTGCAGCGCTGCTGCCTGTAAGGTATGGCCTTCTGCGATCAGTTGTCCGGCCCGCTCCACGCGCAGTTTATCGAGGTATTCTCCTATCGTGATGCGGGTACTCCTTTTGAAAGAACGGGTC
>DATHKT010000003.1:0-131601 GCA_035489035.1 Mucilaginibacter sp. | reverse complement strand
CTGGCTGATAACGCATTGCCTATAAATCACACCAGCAAATTGTGTGTGCGGGCGATAGATTATAATCGCGATGGTAAGCTGGACCTTTTTATATCCGGGCGGGTTGATCCATGGCATTATCCAAAACCGGTATCAAGCATGATATTGCGGAATGACAGCAAGGATGGACACGCGAAATTTACCGATGTTATCAACGAGGTAGCTCCCGCACTGAAGAATATAGGCCTGGTATGCGATGCCCTCTTTACAGATTATGATAACGATGGCTGGCCCGACCTTGTATTGGCAGGTGAGTGGATGCCGATAACCTTTCTGAAAAATGAACATGGGGTATTTAAGAATGCTACCGCAGCATCAGGGCTGGCGGGTAAAACCGGTTGGTGGAACAGCGTTGTGGCCGGCGATTTCAGGCATACGGGCAGGATGGATTATATTGTTGGAAACGTGGGCCAGAACACTTTGTTTAAAGCAAGCGAAAGATACCCGGTTTATCTCACGGCTAAAGACTTTGATAAAAACGGGAGCTATAACGCAATAACCTCAATTTTTCTGCCTGATAAAAATGGGGAGAAGAAGGAGTTCCCGGCGGTAGGAAGAGAGGATATGCTGAAAGAACTGATCAGCGTAAAAAAGAAGTTTACCAATTATAAATCTTATGCTGTGGCTACCATGGATGAGATACTAACTCCTGAGCAAAAGAAGGGCGCGTTGCGATTAATGACGAACACCTCCCAATCCTGCTATCTGCGTAACGAAGGTAATGGAAAATTTACTTGTATACCGTTACCTAACATGGCCCAGATATCCGTTTTAAACGGTATGGTTGTTGATGATTTTGATGGCGATGGCAACCTTGATGTGATGATAAACGGAAATGATTTTGGTACTGAGGTTGGCGTTGGCAGGTATGATGCCTTAAACGGCCTGATGCTTAAAGGCGATGGCAAAGGAAACTTCAAGCCGCAAAGCATATTACAAAGCGGCATCTATATCCCCGGCAATGGTAAGGCGCTTGTTAAATTGCAAAGTAATTCGGGTAATTATATCCTGGTGGCAAGTCAGCACCGCGACACGCTGCGTATGTTTGAATTGAAACGGAAAGTGAATAACATCAGGTTGCTGCCAGATGATGAAAGTGTTATTATTACTTATAAAAACGGCTTGAAACAAAAGCAGGAAGTTTATTATGGGTCATCGTTTTTATCGCAATCGGGTAGGTTCATTACGGTAAATAATGATGCGAAACAGGTTCAGATAACCAACAGCAACGGGCGCAGCAGGTCCATATCTTTCAACTAAATCAGATAAAAAATCTCTTCTAAACAATGATCAAAAGAACTATAATAACTGCTTTATGTACCGGCGTCATTTTGCTGGGAGTTAACAAATGCTTTGGCCAAGCCACTAAGGAAAGTATGCCGGTAATGGTGGAGAAAGACGGTCGCCATGCTTTACTGGTTGATGGGAAACCTTTTTTGATATTAGCCGGACAGGCTCATAATTCGAGCGGATGGCCTGGTATGCTGCCGCAGGTGTGGTCGGCAATACAGGAATTGTATGCCAACACGTTGGAGGTACCTATCTACTGGGAACAGGTAGAACAGGAGCCGGGAAAGTTTGATTTTTCCATCGTTGATCAGCTGCTTACGCAATCGCGGGAACATAAAGTACGTTTGGTGCTGCTTTGGTTTGCTACCTGGAAAAATGGCAGCAACCATTATATGCCCGAGTGGATGAAACGAGACGCAGGGAAATATCCAAACATCACCGGTAAAAACGGGCAACCCATTGATTCACCATCGCCACATTCAAAAGCTACACTTGACGCTGATATCAAGGCTTTCGCAGCAGTGATGAAGCATTTAAAGCAGGCTGACGCGCAGCATATGGTAATTATGGTACAAGTGGAAAACGAGGCCGGTGCCTGGGGAAGTGTGCGTGATTATTCTGCTAAGGCTCAAAAATTATTTGAAGGCGATGTTCCGGTTGAATTGTTAAAACCTGCGATCTTAAAAGCGTTGAATGTTCCTGTTGTTACCGCAGGCTCCTGGCAAAAAGTATTTGGCGATAGAGCAGACGAATATTTTCATGCATGGTCGGTTGCCAGGTTTATCGGGCAAGTTGCGGCTGCAGGTAAGGCCGAGTATCCATTGCCCATGTATACCAATGCCGCATTGCGCGACCCGCTCACCAATCCAATGGCAAACAATTATGAAAGCGGAGGGCCTACAGATAATGTTATCCCGATATGGAAAGCTGCCGCACCTGCATTAGATCTGCTGGCACCGGATATATACCTGCCCGGCAGCGAACGGGTATTAAAGGTTCTTGAATTGTATGATCGCCCTGATAATGCCTTGTTTGTACCCGAAGCTGGTTTAATGACAGTTAACGCGAAATATATGTATGACGTTATTGCCCGTGGCGGAATAGGTTTTTCCCCTTTTGGAATCGACCATGATGGAGACAAACCGGCAACTGCTGAACGGCTTGCCGCTATTGCACAGGAATATGCAATGGCCGCGCCTATGATGCGTGAACTGGCCCAATGGAGTTTTGACGGGAAGATCAAGGCGGTGGTTGAACATGATGATCATGCCGATCAAACCATTGATTTAGGCGCATGGCAGGTAAAAGTAATGTTCGGCGGTAACGGGAGGGCAAACGCGGCACCGGTGCACAATCTGCCTACCGGCAAATTAATGGCAGTGAAACTCGGCGAAAATAAGTTTACCCTCATCGGTACGCGGTGCCACATTACCTTTAAGCCCATCGGAAATAATGCGGGCAAAGCCTGGCAATACCTCAAAGTGGAAGAAGGCAGTTATGAAAACGGGGAGTTTAAAGCACTTCGCATCCTGAATGGTGACGAAACCGATTGGGGAGGCCCGGGCTTTGGCACCACACCCACTGTATTGCAAGCTACGCTGATTACGCGTTGACCGGGAGGGAAAAAAATTCTGAACAGTATTTGCACTAATTATTTTAAATGCATTCCATCATATTTTGGTAATATAGTATTGTATGTTGTTCAACATTTGTTGTACCTTGTAGCTGCTTTGAATTGATAATTTACAAAGCATGTTTCGCACCAATTAAGTAATAAACCTATTCATGCGGCCTGTTGGGCATGTTTCTTTAATAATATGATGACTTAAAAGCTTGTTGTATAGTATTTTGGGCTTTAGGTAATTACTGTTAAATATACAATTATTGTGTAATTTTTAAATGGATGTCTAACCGGTTGTTATGAGTTTTAAATTCTACTTATCATTCATACTATTTGTATTGGTGCGGCAATGTTTATATGCGCAAAGTGATCAGTATAAGTTTTCACATTTAGATGTAACAAACGGCCTTTCGGATAACCAGGTCAATAGTATTTTTAAGGATGATAAGGGATTTATGTGGTTTGGCACCACATCAGGCCTTAACCGGTACGATGGCTATAAATTCCGGATATTTAAGCATGATGCTAAAGACCCCAATTCATTGGGAGAGAATAATGTTGTAAGTATTAACCAGGGGCCCGATAACAAACTATGGATATTCACGCATAGCGGGATTAGCATTTATAATCCTACCACTGAAAGATTTTCTAATAACATAAACAGTGAACTTGCTGCCTATAAAATATCAGACAGCCAGGTAAAGTCAATTAAACGGGATGCACGGGGAAATTTTTGGTTTATTACCACTAACAAAGGGGTGTCCTGTTATGATCCCGAAAAAAAGTCAACTATTTCTTATAAAAACATCCCAAAGCAAAAAGCCGTACTGCATTCCAATTACATAACAGATATTGTTGCCGGCCGGCGAAATATTTTATGGATTATTTATAGTGATGGGGTGATAGACCAATTAGATATTAGCGCCAATAAAGTTACATATAGTTATAACGGGTTAAACAAAATTATCGGGAACAAGCCACAGGACCATAGCATAACGATTGATAATAAAGGTAATTTATGGATCTATTCAAACAGGGCCCCGATGGGCGCTTATTGCTATAACGTTGCCAATAGTACTTTATTGAACTTCAGTAAGGAATCACCAGTAAATAAGCTTAACTCCAATATAATCAACAATATTATACAAGCCGATGATAATAAAATATGGATAGGGACAGATCATGGCGGGATAAACATGGTTGATCCTTTAACCTATAAAATAACCTATCTTTTAAATAAGGAAGATGACCCTAATTCATTAAGTGGCAATAGTATCACCTTATTTAAGGATAATACCGGGATTATTTGGGCGGGCACATTTAAACAAGGCATCAACTATTACCATAGCGGCATTATGCAGTTTCCGCTTTACAGGCATTTTACCACGGATAAAAGAAGCCTGCCTTATGATGATGTTGATTGCTTTATTGAAGATAAGGCTGGAAATTTATGGATAGGAACGAATGGCGGCGGTTTGATATATTATGATAAGCTGACCAAAAACTACACACAATATAAACATGATCCGAACGACCCTAATAGTTTGTCAAATGATATTGTGCTCAGGTTTTGTATCGACCACGAAAATCAGTTATGGATAGGCACCTATTTTGGCGGTTTGGATCGTTTTGATGGCAAAAAGTTTGTTCATTACCGGCATAATGATAAAATACCGGGGAGTATATCAGATGACCGGGTTTATACCATTTTAGAGGATTCGAAAAAGAACTTATGGGCGGGTACATTCTCTGGAGGTTTGAATGTATATGATCGTAAAACCAATTCATTCTGGCATCCCACTTATTCCCTGAATTCCGACTATACCTCCATAATATACGAAGACAGGCAGCATAATATATGGATAGGCAGAGACCAGGGCGTGGATGTAGTGGATAAACGAACAAACAGGGTAAAGCACTATTTTAACCAGCTCAAAAATACAAACAGCCTGGTAGCCAACGATGTAAATACTCTTATTCAGGATAGCAGGGGATTAATGTGGATAGGGACAAAAGACGGGCTGAGTATCCTGGACCCGCAAACAGACCGGTTTTTTACGGCAGACGATGGTTTCAGCTTTCCTTCAAATAATATATCCAACATCCTTGAAGATAACCAGGGCCAGCTATGGATAAGTACTAATAACGGTTTGGCAAACATTCAGCTTATTAAAACAGGGAATAAGTATAAGTTCCAACTCAATAGTTTTAATGAATATGACGGCTTGCAAGGCAGGGGTTTCAACCTAAATGCAGCCTACAAATTGAAAAGCGGCGAATTGATATTTGGGGGTGCCCACGGCTTTAACCAGTTCGATCCCCGCAGGGTAAATGCCTTTAAACCTAAACAGAATTTAGTGTTTACCGACTTGCAGTTATTTAACAAAAGTGTTGCTGTTGGCGATTCGGTTAAGGGAGATGGTATCTTAACAAAATCGATCTCAGAAACCACAGCGATCACCTTAAGCCATAATGAAAATGTATTTTCTATTGAATTTGCAGCCTGTGATTATTTTAATCCGGGGAAAATAAAGTATCAATACACACTGGAAGGATTTAACAAAGGCTGGATCACTTCGCCCAGTAATGATCGCAAAGCCATATACACCAACCTGGATGGAGGTGATTATACCTTTAAAGTGAGGACTCAAAACACGAACAATTCCGGTGATGATAGCCTAATTACGTTAAAAATTACTGTGTTGCCTCCTTTTTGGAAAACGACATGGGCTTACATACTTTATTCACTTGGCGCCGTAAGTCTTTTGCTTTATATACGTCATCGCGGTATTTTGAAGTTGAAACGGAAATTTGAATCGCAGCATGCAGAGATAGAAGCCGAGCGCAAAATTGCTAATGAACGCGAAGAGGCCCGCCGTATGCATCAGCTTGATCTGATGAAAATTAAATTTTTTACCAATGTAAGCCACGAGTTTAGAACGCCGCTGTCACTGATTCTCTCACCAATTGATAATCTGATCAAAACGGCGGACAAGCCCGATGATCATCACCACCTGGTAATGATCAAAAGAAATGGGAAACGCCTGCTTAACCTGGTTAACCAGTTGTTGGATTTCCGTAAAATGGAATACAATGAGTTGAAACTTTGCCTCACCAAAGGTGATATTGTTCAATTTATAAAAGAGATATCCGCTTCGTTTGCGGATGTAGCTAACCAGAAGCAAATTCAGTATGTTTTTGAAAGTGAGGTATCTTCTTTCGTCACTAATTTTGACCAGGATAAGATAGAAAGGATACTTTTTAACCTGCTTTCCAACGCATTTAAATTTACCCCTTCCGATGGCCACATCAGCGTGATGTTGAGTTTAAAAGAACCTGAAGAATTGTCGCAGGAGCAAAAAATATTGGAAATAAAGGTAATTGATACCGGCATTGGAATACCAAAAGAAAACCAGGATAAGGTATTTGAGCGGTTTTTCCAGGATGATATGCCCGAAAGCTTGCTGAACCAGGGCAGCGGGATCGGTTTGTCCATAACCCGGGAGTTTATTAAAATGCACGGAGGAACAATTAAAATTGAAAGCGAGCCTGATTATGGCAGTTGTTTTACGATAGAACTGCCCGTTGGGGAACTATATGAAGATGTTTTGCCTGCTGAAGAAAAAGATGAAGATATTTTACCTCCGCTGATCAAACATCATGATGATCTGCAAGGTGCAAATAAAAAACCGACCATTTTAATAATTGAGGATAATGATGATCTGCGGTTTTATCTGAAAGACAACCTGAAACACAGTTTTCATATCATAGAAGCGGTAAACGGTAAGGATGGCTGGCAAAAGGCGCTTGCCCAACATCCCAAACTTATTGTTAGTGACATCAGTATGCCCGAAATGAATGGGTTGGAACTGTGTAAAAAGATCAAAGCGGATAGCCGGACAGAGCAGATCCCCATCATTTTGCTAACCGCTTTAACCGCAGAGGAAGATCAATTGGCCGGACTGGATAGCGGCGCTAATGATTATATTGTAAAGCCTTTTAACTTTGAGATACTGTTGTCCAAGATCCATAACTTATTGCGGATGCAGCAAACATTTAAAAATACCTATCAAAAACAGATAGAGATACAGGCAAGGGATATTGTAGTGGTATCAGAAGATGAGAAGTTTTTAAAAAATGCGCTGGAATACATCGAACTGAATATTACCAACCCCAATTTTTCTGTTGAAGAGTTAAGCAGGCATTTAAACCTGAGCAGGGTTTCGCTTTATAAAAAACTGTTAACACTTACCGGGAAAACACCGGTGGATTGCATCAGGACTATCCGTCTGAAAAGAGCCATACAGTTATTGGAAAAAAGCAAGCTGAGTATAGCCAATGTGGCTTACGAAGTAGGGTTTAACAACGCTGCGTATTTTGCCAAGGTCTTCCGCGAGGAGTTCGGTATTCTTCCGTCAGAATACATAACCGAGCTGCGAAATAAGGAAAAGGAAGGTACGTTGGTTTAATAAACTTCGCTTAGAACTTTGGGTAATTATTGAACCTGCCCTTTGCCTGTTAATCTATGAAAAACCCTAAACCACCATCCAGAAGGAACTTTATTAAACAAGCATCTTTGATAGGGGCCACAGCCTTAGCGTTTCCGGCATCTTTAAGTGGCTATCCTTTGTCGATAGTCGAAAATGCAGGCAATAATTATACATTTTTGTTCCAGGGCGATTCCATTACTGATGGAAACTGGTCGCGCGATATGGATTGGAACCATGTTTTGGGTCATGGTTACGCCTACTTAATCGCCGCCAGGCTTTGGTACGAATTTCCAACAAAAGGCTTTCACTTTTTTAATCGCGGCACTAGCGGTAATACAGTCACCGACCTGGCCGCACGCTGGGACAATGACACTATTACCATAAAACCCAACTTGCTGAGCATTTTAGTAGGGGTTAATGATATTATGCATGCGGTGTACGGGGATAAAAATTACTCAGTTGCGAGCTATGAAGAGGGTTACCGCGGATTGTTACAGCGCACGAAAGAGCAGTTGCCGGGGATTGAACTGGTTATCTGCGAACCCTTTATATTGCCTGTTGGTAAGGTAAAAGAAAGGTGGGACGACTTTCAGCGCGAGATAACTCCGAGGCAGGCGATAACCAAGAAATTATCGGTTGAGTTTGGCGCTATTTACGTACCATTACAGGAAAGCTTTAACAAGGCAGCAGCGCAATATCAACCCGCTGAATTTTGGTTATGGGATGGCATCCATCCTATGCCGAACGGGCACGAATTGTTTGCCAGGGAATGGATAAAACACGTGAGCAAAAAACTAAAGTTTATCAGGCAATGAAAACATTGGTTTGTACTAATCCCGGAAGTTTTGAATACAAATCTGTTGCAGAGCCAACTTTGACGACTGGAAGGGCCATTATCAAAATTAAACGCATAGGTATTTGCGGTACTGATCTGCATGCTTTTGAAGGCACGCAGCCTTATTTCAGCTATCCCCGGATATTGGGGCACGAACTGGCCGGCGAGTTGGTTGAGGCTGACGGGGCGCCGGGCTTTGAAAGAGGTGAGGCGGTTACTATCATTCCATATTTTAATTGCGGTACCTGCATTGCTTGTACTTCAGGTAAACCAAACTGCTGTGTGAATATGCAGGTATGCGGTGTGCATGTGGATGGGGGGATGGCCGAATACCTGTCGGTTCCTTCTTATTCACTGGTACATGGAGATGGTTTAAGTTTGGATGAACTGGCATTGGTTGAACCATTGGCTATTGGCGCGCATGGGATCAATAGGGCTGAGGTGAAGGAGGGTGAGTTTGTATTGGTAATAGGTGCCGGACCAATAGGTATCGGTACGATGGAATTTGCCCGTATTGCCGGTGCTAAAGTTATCGCCATGGATGTAAATGAGTCGCGGTTGCAGTTTTGTAGGGAGAAGCTGCAAGTTAAGCATGTGATCAATGCAGGATCAGCTAACGTTTTAGAACAGTTAAGAGAAATAACAAACGGCAATATGCCTACGATTGTAGTAGACGCGACAGGCAATCAAACTGCGATAAACAATGCCTTTAATTTTATGGCACATGGTGGCAAGTATGTACTGATAGGTTTGCAGAAGGGTGAGATCAGTTTTAGCCATCCCGAATTTCATAAACGGGAAGGGACATTAATGAGCAGCCGGAATGCAATCCGCAATGATTTTGACTTGGTGATGAGATCTCTTAAAAATGGTTCGATAGACCCGCTGACCTATATTACTCACAGGGTACAATTCGACCAGGTAAAAACCGAATTTGTCGGCTGGCTTAAACCTGAGAATGGTGTAATTAAGGCGATGGTTGAAGTTTGACCTTAAGATATTATTCCCAATCCTGCTGAAAATCAAATAAAAAGCCCGGTTAGCTGTGACAATGGCCTCTCAATAAACATTTGTGTTATATTTATTAGGAAATCTGTTATTCGTTTTTCAAAAACGGACTTAGTTTTACTGTCCGATCACCATAGCACTCTTTTTGCAAAAGCTAATATTAATTTAACAGATGAATAAACGCAAAACCTTTTACAAAGTCCTCACCTTGAAATATACAATCCTTTTTATCATAAGCCTGGTAACGTTACAAACAGCCAAAGCCACCGTAGTTTCTTATACCAAAAGCCCCGATGGGGTTGTTTTTAAACTGGATAAAGGTTTAATGAATATCAGGATTTGCAAGGCGGATATCATTGAGGTTAAGTATACTATCCTCAATACATTTCCCGATAAAAACTCATTGGTGGTAATTGATCCCTGGAAGCAAAAAACACTATTCGCTGTGTCGGATAAAAAGGGACAGATCATCATTACTACTTCAAAACTGATTATCAGCGTAAATAAAACAACCAATGCTATTAGCTATGCTAATAAAAAGGGTGAAATTATTACAGCAGAAGGCGCCGAAAATAAAAGCATGAATATGGCCACTATTGCCGGTATCGATACTTATAACTGCAATACCCAATTTAATTCCCCGGCCGATGAGGCGCTTTTTGGTTTAGGCTGCCACCCGGAGGACACCCTCTCCATCAACTATAAAGGACGCAACCAGGAAATGCTGATTAAATACATGACCGGCGCGATACCTGTTATGCTATCTACAAAGGGTTATGGATTACTATGGGACAATTATTCAGCATCGAAATTTTATGGAGCTGAGGCCGGTAATACCCAATACAAATATGTATCCGAAAGCGGTAAAATGGTAGATTATTACTTTTTTTACGGGCCGGATTTCGATCATATTATTGACCTGTACAGAACAGCAACCGGGAAAGCGCCCATGTACCCAAAATGGACATTCGGGTTGATCCAGTCTCAGGATAGGTATAAAAGCCAGGCAGAGATATTGAGTGTTAAAGCCAATTACCGTAACAATCATATCCCGGTTGATGCCCTTGTGCAGGATTGGTATTGGTGGTCGCCACTACCGATAGGCTCGCATGTGATGAGCCCCGAAAGATATCCCGATCCAAAAGCCATGATAGACGAATTGCACAAGGCCAACCTGCATGCCATGATATCCATCTGGCCGGTATTTGGCAGTGGCACTAAAGATTTTGACGGGCTGAAAAGCAAAGGTTTTCTTACCAGCATCACCTGGGATAATTTTGTTACCCATACTTTTGATACTTACTACGATGCCCATAACCCTAAAGCGCGTGATCTGTACTGGGCGCAGGCGAGGGATAGTGTTGTAAAACGCTATGGCTGGGATGCATGGTGGGTTGACCAATGCGAACCTGACAACGGCAGCCTGCTTGATGAACGCCGCAAGGCTGATTTTTCGGTAGGCAAAGGCATCGATTATTTTAATACCTATTCCCTGGAGCATGCCAAAGGACTGTATAAAGGTTGGAGAAAAGACATTGCAGGTAAGCGTGCGTATTTTTTGATCAGGCAGGCCTTTGCGGGATCACAGCACTATGCCGCCACTTTATGGTCGTCTGATGTTACAACTACCTTCCGCGCGCTTAAATCGCAGGTGCCCCAGGGGATTAACGCCTGTGTATCCGGCATGCCTTACTGGACATCGGATATCGGCGGTTACCTGTCAAGGACATCACCTGAGGGTATCCCTGATTGGTCCGAACCGCAATACCGTGAGCTATTTACCCGGTGGTTCCAGTTCGGTACGTTTTGCCCGATCATGCGGATACATGGCAAAGGCGAAAGGGCTCTCTTCTCAAAAAATTGGGATGCTGATACTAAATCGATTTTATTAAACTACGACAAACTGCGTTACCGCTTGCTGCCTTATGTTTACTCATTATCTGCAAAAGTTACGACCAGTAATTATACTATGATGCGCTCCCTGGCATTTGATTTCAGGAATGATAAAAATGTTTATGGCATTGCCGACCAGTATATGTTTGGCCCGGCATTTTTGGTTAACCCGGTTACGCAGCAATTATACACAGGTAAAAACGCAACTGCCGATGCACAAACCAGAAAAGTGTACCTGCCAAAAGGAAACAAGTGGTTCAATTTCTGGACGGGCGAAACCCTGACCGGCGGCCAAACTATTGATGCAGCCGCACCGATTGAAACTATACCCCTGTATGTTAAAGCCGGTTCTATTATACCGATGGGGCCAAACGTTGAATACACTGCCGAAAACCCATCGGGTGCTATTGAGCTGCGTATCTACCCCGGCGCCAATGGTGAGTTTAAATTGTATGAAGATGAAGGTGACACCTATAATTACGAAAAAGGTAAGTCTTCAACGATCGGCATAAAGTGGAATGATAAAACGCGCCAACTTACTATTACTGACCGTAAAGGAAGCTTTGCGGGTATGCCTGGAAAACGGAAGTTCAATATCATTCTGGTGAAGAAGGGACGTGGCATAAATACGACTATTAGTGATAATGCGGATAAAAGCATTAGCTATGAAGGGAAAGCTGTGAGTGTGAATCTATAAGTAAAGATGCTTTTAAACAGATTATTAACTTCGATAAAATCACTGGCTTTACAGGTTATTTTTATTCCTCTTGCGGTATTCAGTAGGTGATACACCCATTAGTTTCGTAAACATTCTTGAAAAATAGTATTGATCTTCAATACCAAGGTTCATGGCTAATTCTTTTACAGGCATATCAGTAAATGACAGGTACTGACAAGCCTTTTGTATTTTAAGGTGATTAAAATACTCGATGGGCGAATAGCCGGTTTTGCCTTTGAAAATAGCAGAGAAATGAGAGACAGATAAATTGGCAAAGCTGGCAAATTCACTCAATTTGATAACGGCGTGAATTTTTTTCTGCATCAGGTCGACACTCAATGCAACAACATTTTTCTCATTATTCTGATCCGAATCACCAAATTTTTCTTCATAAATAAGGGACGATAAAAAATGAGAAAATATCATGTTGACATATCTTAAAGCATCGCCGCTGTAGCCTTTCTCCAAATTATGATAGATGTCCTCGAATAATTTGATCCGCTGGTCGTTATAAGACAAATTAGGCTTATAATTTTCCGAGTTGTTCAAAATTAACTCGGTTATATAAGCAGCAAGCTCTCCTTTAAAATGAACCCAATAAATGGTCCACGGTTTATTGTTGCTGGCGCCATACCTGTGCGGAATATTTGCCGGGATAATAATAAATTCTGAGGGATTTACGTCAATTCTTTTCTTACTGATCTCGAGCCAGCCGGAGCCTTCAATGCAATAAATGATGATATGCTGGCTTATGCCTGCCGGGCGCTCGGCATAATGAAATTCGGCCTTTGGATAGTAACCAATATCGGTTATATAGATTTGCCGGGTCACCAGGTCCCTGGTCAAAAAATCAGAAATTACCTTTTTTGGCAGTACAATCAGCCTTTGGCCTTCAAATCCTTCCCGTTTCCTGGGTCCTTTATTTTTCATAAGACTAATATATTGATAGAATCAGAAAAAAATCCATCATGTTCATAATAAAAACTATTTTTTATCCTCTTTTAATCTGTGAAATTTACCGAAACCAATTAGTGCCAATTATTAAATTCTTTTAGATAGACAGCTGAGTGCAAATATGATGAATTTATTTAGTCGGATTTATTGTTATTGCAGACATTGTATTTTTTAGATTAAAATAAATTTCGACGGTCTTATTTTTTACGGGTAGATCATATTTTAATAATATAATCTATCTGGCAAATATTATTCATGAAATATGATTTGAGAAATTGCAATGCAGGCAAGATAATACAGAAGAATTTAAACTAATACCAAGGAGTGAACCAACCATTAACCCTAATATAAAATGAGAAAACTATTACTTTTATTTATGATGTCTGTGGCCTTTATGGTCCCGGCACTTGCCCAACAAAAACAGGTACACGGAGTGGTGCAGGATGCCGTTTCGCATCAACCCCTTCCGTTGGCCACTATTACTATCAAAAGTAACGGGGCGGTTAAAGCCCGTAAAGCCGCTGATGTTGATGGGAAATTTACTATTGATGCTGAGCCCGGATCAATTTTGACTGCAACCTACGGAGGGTATAAGTCAAAGGATGTTACTATTGGCACAGCCGATAGCACGTTGGTTATTAACCTTGAATCCAGCAATACTTCTTTGGATGAAGTTGTTGTGATCGGTTACGGCAAGGAAAAAAGAACAGATCTGACGAGCTCTGTATCGAGCATTTCGGCTAAGGAAATAACTGAACTCCCAGTGACTAATCTGGCAAGTGCCCTGGCTTCACGTGTTCCGGGTTTGGAGGTGCATGGCACAGGATACGCTCCTGGTTCAGGCTCCGCTATAAACGTAAGGGGGATCAATTCTATCACCCAGAGCGAAGGCCCTCTTTTTGTTGTTGATGGTGTGGCTTTAGTTGGTGATATCCGTTCGATCAATCCGATGGATATTGAATCGGTAGAAATTTTGAAAGATGCCGCCGCCGCGGGTATTTATGGATCGAGAGCCGCCGCGGGTGTGATCATTGTAACCACCAAAAAAGCAAAAGCCGGAGTTTCTACGATAGATTTTGATGCTTATTACGGTTTGCAAAAACCAAATCCTACCTACAAGATGCTTAATGGCGAGCAGTATGCTCAAATGAAACGTAGTGCTTACTTCGACGCAGATCCTGCAACTTTCCCACTGGGTACTTCGGATGCAAAAGTATTTAATCAGTACGAGTTGCAAAGCATAGCTGACGGCTATAAAACCTACGACTGGCAGAAAGCTGTAACAAGGCAGAATGCGCCGATGCAAAACTATTCCATTTCGATATCGAATGGAACCACTAAGAACAAGGTTTATTTTAGTGGTAATTATTTGAACCAGGATGGTATACTTATCAATACCGGGTATAAAAAGTATAATGCGTTTTTCAACGAAGAATCAACGCTTTCGGATATTGTTAAAGTTGGCGGGAGCGCTACCATTAACTATGATAATACCCAGAGCCCGACCAGCAGCGAATATCAGCAGGCTTTAACACAAAGCCCGTTGATGCCGATCTACGGACCCGACGGGCAACCCCTGATCGTAACAGACAACAGTACTGGAACGCTGACTATACGCAACCCGCTGACATCAGCACTTTATTCGGTGCATAACAACAATACCACCCGGACAGATGGTAACATATACCTTGAGGTGAGCCCGGTGAAGAACTTGCTATTACGTTCAAGTATCGGTGTTGATCTTTATCAAGGGGAATCAGATACTTATTATCCAAGAAATACCGGTGAAGGGTTTTCAAGCAACGGACAGGCGGAGATATATCATTACAAATCAACCGATGTTTTGTGGGAAAATACCGCCACCTATAACCTGGTAACTAAAAATCATGAATTGAACCTGTTGGGTGGTTTTACTTACGAAAGGCATGAAAATACAGCTCTCGATATGCAGGGCACCCAGTTTCCAACCGATCTGTTGACCTATAAAAACATTGGAAGCGCCGGGATCAAAACACAGGACAATTCCAATTATGACGGATGGGCAGTAAGATCATTGCTGGCCAGGGTTATCTACAAATATAAAAGCCGGTATATCCTAAACCTTACAGCCAGGCAAGACGGCTCATCAAGGTTTGGCTCCAACAATAAATTCGGCTTTTTTCCTTCAATAAGCGGCGCCTGGAGAATTATTGACGAGCCTTTTATCGGTTATAAATTCCGTACGGTTGTTAATGACCTGAAATTCAGGATAAGCTACGGCCTTATAGGCAACCAGAACCTGCCTTATGATGCCATTTATACCCGTTATAATCAATCCCTATATCCTTTCAACGGGTCATCGTCAACCAGCGGCTACCAGATAGGCGGAACTGCCGGTAATTCCTCTTTAGAATGGGAGCGTCAACATCAGTTCAACGTAGGTCTGGACATCGCTTTATTCAATAGCAGGGTTCAATTTAGTGCCGATGCGTACAATAAAGATATCAGCAGCTTATTGCTGCCATTTACACTTGCGCCATCATCCGGATTTTATAATGAGCAGATCAACGTGGCTGCCATGAACACCAAGGGGATCGACCTCGTGTTGAAAGTTACCCCGGTGCAAACCAAGCATTTCACCTGGCAAACGTCACTTAACTGGTCGAAATACGAAAGTAAGATCACCAAGCTGTTCCCTGGAAGGGATTCGATCAGTCTGTCTCTAAGAGTGGGCTTGCCGCCAAGCGGGACTTATGTTAATTATGTATATGATGGCTTATATCAGCAGGGCGACAACTTCGCGCTTAATCCAAACGGTAAACCCGGCGACATCAAGATCAAGGATGTTAACGGCGATGGTAAAATAACACCATTGGACCAGGTGGTTGTAGGCTCAAGCGTGCCTAAGGGTTGGGGCGGCTTCTGGAACTATTTCAGGTACGATGCTTTCTCGATGACCGTGTTTACTACTTATGAATATGGCCATCAATTAAATAACCTGACCTATACTAACCTGACGTACTATAATGCGAATTATGGAAACACAGGGAATGTGACGCAGGCCGGTGGTAATTACTGGACGCCGACCAATACCAACACCAACATACCACGACCAAACGCATTTGGCACGCCGCTTAAAACCTTACCAGGAGGACCCGGACAGGGATCGAGCTATTCGATACAAAACGCAAGTTATGTACGCATCAAAAATATCACCCTGGGGTATGATGTGCCTTCTCAATTCCTGCAAAAGGCAAAGATCAGGAGCTTACACTTGTATGCCCAGGCTATTGAACCATTCCTTTTCTCCAAATACAAAGGATTGGACCCGGATATCAACGGAGCTGATGGCAGCAACGAAACTTATCCAAGATACAGGACATTCCTGGTGGGTGTAAAATTAGGATTATAACATTTTTAAAACATTCATATATGAAACTTTTTAGCCAACATAAATTATCAAAGGTCATCGCGATGGCCATATTGGTAATGGTATTAGGGAGCTGCCGTAAGCAGCTGGATTATACGCCGGAAGTGTTCCTTTCTGCCGAGCAGGTTTATAAAGACCAGGCAGGCGCCATTGCAGGTGTTACCGGTATATACAAACAATTACAGGTATTAAAAACCTCCGATTATGCATTAATTGGGATTATTGGAACCGATGAGGCACGCTGTACTTACCAAAGCCAGGGATATGGCGCATATTGGGCCGGTGTTACAGGGCTGGATGTTTATGATATCCAGTTTAACAGCCAAAATGCTGATATATCCGGATACTGGACTGTCTGTTACCAGGGAATAGCCAATGCTAATTATGCTATCCAGTATATCCCGAAGATCAAAAACTTTGCTGATCCAAGCGTGCAGTCCCGTTTAATGGGGGAAGCGTCTTTTATGCGTGCTCTATTCTATTTTCAGTTGGTGCAATTGTATGGAGACATTCCTTTACGATTGGAAAATATGTCAATTGCTGATGGCGTAAAAAGGTCGCCTACGGCCGATGTGTACGCAAAGATCATATCCGACCTGAAATTTGCAGTGGCTAATTGCTGGACCAGGAGTAAAAACCCTGATCCGGGCCGGGCAAGCGTAGAGGCAGCCAAAGCATTGTTGGGCAAAGTTTACTTAACCCAACACGATTACGCGAATGCCAAAACTACTTTTGAGGATCTGATACAAACCGGCGGACTTACCTTGCTGCCCAATTATGCTGACCTTTTTGATGGCAAGCATGAAAACAATGCCGAATCACTTTTTGAAATTCAATATTCAACTGAAGCGGGTAATTCACAGGGTTTGCAAAACCTGTTTGGGTCATATGCTGGCCCTCCAATTGCGGGCGAGGCTTTTGACAAGCATACGCCGGGTTACGGCGGCACAGTAGTGATGGCCACTTCATTTTATTCAGATTCTGTTTTTGCGAAGCCTTTTTCATGGGAATATCAATATGATGTCCGTTATGCGGCGTCGATCAATCACGATCGTTATGACGGTAATGGTAATACGATGAGCTGGTGGGTAGATCCGGGATTACCAACGATCAAGAAATATGATATTTCTTCTGCTGACGTTGATGCTTATACTTCAGGTAAAAACTTGTACTACCTGCGTTCAGCAGATGTATTTTTGATGTATGCGGAAACACTTAATGAGCTGGGCCAGCCACAAGCTGCATTAACGCCACTTAACAAAATACGTGAACGTGCTTTTGGTAATAACTCGCTTGACTTTTCGGCGACCGACCAAACTACCATGCGTAGTATAATAATGGACGAACGCAGTCGTGAATTGGGCGGAGAAGGCTGGCGCTGGTTTGACCTTAAGCGTACGGGTACCTTAGTAGCCCGAGTACAGCAATACGACAATCCTTATGTTGAGCGAGGTGGCGGCAGCGACCCACATCCGAAGCAGAATGTATCTTCGAAAAATATGTTGTACCCGATCCCATTATCTGAGCTGCAGAATAACCCCGCATTGGGATTGCAAGCGCAAAATCCGGGATATTAAAAATATTAATTAAATGATTTTGAAGATACGTATTATCTCATATTGTCTGCCGGTACTGCTCTTAGGGTCACTTAAGGCCAGGGCGCAGCAGGTTACTCAATCCAATGACAGCCTGGTTGTCAGTACAACTGAGTCAAGGGTTGCTGTTAACCTGAAGACCGGGCGTATTTCTTATCATTTTAGCAATGGTGTTGTTTTAAGCAACACCATTGCTTATGTAAATGAACTGAAAGTGGGTTATCTTTCTACATCAGATTGTACAATACACCAGGTTGCCACAGATGCTTTTGACAATGATGGAGGAAAGGGTGTAAGAATCATCATTAAACATTCGGGTAATGATAAAGGCATTACGCTAATACAACAAGTTACCTTGTATAAAAACCACGCGTATCTGTTAACAAACCTAACCGCTGTGAGAGCCGCAGGACAAACCGGGCCGTTGGAATCACGGGAGATATGTGCTTTGGCAGTGGTGCCGCAGGAGCAAGGCAAGCTGTTTCAGCCCGGAACTGAACCGCGTGTGCTGGATGTGCCTTTTGATAATGATGATTGGGTAAATGTGCTTGAGCGCAAATGGGAAGGGCAGGATAAACCTGTATTCAGTGGTATAAGCTACGAGTATGCCTCGGTTTATGATAACACCAGCTTGTCAGGCCTGGTAATGGGCAGTTTATCGCATGATTTCTGGAAAACGGGCATCGCTTACCGGTCCGGGAAGAAAACAGGGCTGATTGACTCACTTAAAATATATGACGGCGCAGCTTCTGAAGACAACTCATTGCTTCCTGCAGATTATGGCGGTTTGGATGGCACACATGACCATGCCCTGCATGGCACAATGAAAGGCAATATGGTAAGCTCATCTATTATCTATTTATGCGGATTGGCCGATGTGCGCAAAGCTTTTGTTGACTATGGTAATGCCAATGTGCTGTTCAATGGCCGTTCCGAATGGAAAGGGAACGCCCCTTTTTATTGGAACAGCTTTGGCGTTGAAGGCGTTTTGGGCTACGAGAAAGTGATGATGCCACCGGGTGTAATCAAAATAACGGATTTTATCCAAACACTTGACAATTTCAATAAATACACAAAACCCGTATTAAGTATCGATTCATACGATCAAAGCATTTACACAACTGATTTACTGGCCTCGCTTGGCCGGTATGCAAAAAAGAAAAACCAGCAGATGGGATTTTATTTTATCCCCTTTGCTATGTGGACATGGAAAAACAATTTGGATAATACGAAGATTGCGGGCTCCGATTACCCGATCAGGGATGTGTTGTTGTATGATAAAAACAATCAGCCCATTGCATATAAGGATGGCGACTGGGGCGCATTTGCAATGGACCCTACCCACCCTGCGGTTAGGTTGTACATTATTAACCAGTTAGAAAAAGCCAAAGCCATCGGTGCGAAATTTATTAAGATCGATTTTTTAACCGCAGGTGCTTTGGAATCAACCAAAAGGTTTGATCCGCAGGTGCGGACCGGCTTGCAAGCCTATAACTATGGCATGAAAATGCTGCGGATGCTGGCGGACTCTATTATGGGTAAGGATGTATTTTTCACCCAGGCCATATCGCCCATGTTCCCCAGCCAGTATGCGCATACCCGTTTTGTTTCGACAGATGTGTATTCGCATCTACGGGATGACCAGCCAGGATTTCCTCATTATGGAAGCACGGAGGCGTCATTGGCTACCGGCTCGCATCAATGGTGGGTTCAGGGCACCTTATGGCCTTATACCAACATGGATGTAAGTATTATGAAGAACTTCCAGAAAAATCCTGACCTAACCGAGCAGGAAATTAAGGTACGCATATACGCAATGATGGCCATGGGCAGCATTTTGGGCGATGGGTCTGATTTTCGGAATAAGGTTGCCGCAGACCGGGCCAAAATCTTTTTAAATAATAAAGAGGTGTGCGCCTTTTTTAGCGACCCCAAGGTATTCACCCCACTAAAATTCGCCGACGGGAAAAGTTTTGATCAGCAGCTTACTTTTTACCTTAAGGGTGACACTACTTTACTTAGCCTGTTCAATTTTGATAAGGAAAAAACATTCAGTCAAACCTTCGCAACCAAAGAATTGGAATTGGAGAATAAGAAATATGTCATCAAAGACTTTTTAACCGATGCTGTTTTAGGGCAGATAGAAGCCGGGCAGTCAACATTTTCATTAAGCATACAGAACAAAGATGCACTAATGGTAAAAATAATTCCTGTAAAATAATGATATTTAAGATGTTATTAGACTGAGGGAATCAAAAACGAATTAACAATGAGCCCGTGTGCAAAGCGGGCGGCAAATAAATATATAGCATTATGATGGAAGTAAAAGCCTGGATCGAAAAGATAACCATACCGACCTATAAAACCGGAGCCCCCGAAAAGAACCCGATGTTTATGGAAAAAAGGGTTTACCAGGGCAGCAGTGGCGTGGTATATCCTCACCCGGTGATAGAGCAAATAGCTGATGAAAAAACAGACCAGGAATATACGGCGGTGTATCTTGAGAATGAGTATTTAAAGATCATGATATTGCCCGAACTGGGCGGCCGTATCCAAAGGGCGTTTGATAAAGTAAAGCAAAGGGATTTTGTATATTATAACCAGGTGATCAAACCCGCTTTGGTAGGATTGGCTGGTCCCTGGGTATCTGGCGGGATAGAGTTTAACTGGCCGCAGCATCATCGCCCGAGTACATTTTCGCCCATTGATTTTGCGATAGATGATAATGCTGATGGCAGCAAAACGGTTTGGGTAAATGAGATCGAGCTCATGTTCCGCACCAAGGGCAGGGCAGGGTTTACCTTGTTCCCGGATAAAGCTTATCTGGAGATCAAGGGGAAGCTCTTTAACCGTACCCCTTTTCCGCAAACCTTTTTATGGTGGGCCAACCCGGCGGTGAAAGTGAACGAGCATTATCAATCTGTATTTCCGCCGGATGTGTATGCCGTTTTTGATCATGGTAAACGGGATGTATCCGATTTCCCGATAGCTACAGGTACTTATTACAAGGTTAACTACGCGCCGGGAACCGATATATCAAGATATGATACCATTCCGGTGCCGACATCGTATATGGCCATCCGTTCCAATTATGATTTTATGGGTTGCTACGAACATGATACGCAGGCCGGTATGCTGCACGTGGCTGATCACCACCTATCACCCGGCAAAAAACAATGGACCTGGGGTAACGGAGATTTTGGCTTTGCCTGGGATAGAAATCTGACAGATGAAGACGGCCCCTATATCGAATTGATGACCGGTGTATTTACCGATAACCAGCCTGATTTTTCCTGGCTGCAGCCAAACGAGGAAAAAACCTTTGAGCAGTATTTTATGCCTTATACACAAGTTGGTGTCGTGAAAAACGCTACTAAAGAGGCAATGGTCAACCTTGAATTTGAAGGCGGGAAAATATTGATCAAAGTGTATGCTACGGCAGTTTATAAAAATGCGGTGATCAGGCTGTTAGTTAAAGATAGGGTGATAAAAGAATATGTAGCCGATATCTCACCGAAAGAGATATTTGATGAGGCTTATGAGCCAAATGGAAAGGTGAAATTTGACGAGTGGCAGGTTATAGTTTCTGATAGTAGCGGAACAGAATTAGTTGCCTATCGCCCCGAAACAAATGAGGATAAGGAAATCCCTTCACCGGCTACCGCGGCCTTGCCGCCGGCTGAAATTGAGCAGGTAGAGGACCTGTTTTTAAACGGATTGCATTTGGAGCAATACCGCCATGCTACCTATAACCCGGTTGATTATTATGAAGAAGGATTAAGAAGAAGTCCCGGGGATTTTCGTTGCAATAATGCAATGGGATTGTTGCTGCTGAGAAGAGGACAGTTTGAAAAGGCAGAACCTTATTTTAGAACAGCTATTCAAACCCTGATAAAACGTAACCCGAACCCTTATGACGGCGAACCCTATTATAACCTGGGCTGGTCGTTAAAACTGCAGGGGAAATATGATGAAGCTTATGAGGCTTTCTATAAATCAACCTGGAATGATGCCTTTCAGCATAGTGGATTTTTGTCGTTAGCAAGAATAGCAGCTATAAAAAATAAAACAGGCGATGCCCTTAAACTGGTAGAGAAATCACTTGTCAGGAATGCGCATAGCCATACAGCACGTCATTTAAAAGCGGCCTTATTGCGCAAGGCGTTAAGGTTTGATGATTGTATATCATTTATCGCAGAGTCATTAAAGATCGACCTTTTTAATTACGGGTGCCTGTTTGAACAATACCTGGTTAATAAGACTGTAAAAGAGGAAACCGCTGTTGAGGAACTAAGAAAGCTGATGCGTGATGACCTTAATAATTTCCTGGAGTTATCATTGGATTATGCGCAGGCGGGATTATATAAAGAAGCTATCGAAGTGCTGACTATTTTTAAAGCAAGCAAGGATGAAGTATCGCCGCTTGTATATTATTATTTGGGATGGTTCGCTAAACAAAACCAACAACCGGATGAGGCCCTTGCTTTTTGTAAATTGGGTGCGGTGCAGTCGCCGGACAGGTGTTTTCCAAACAAGATCGAAGAGGTGCTGATCCTGCAAAATGCTTTAATACTTAATCCTGGTGATGCCAAAGCAGCTTATTATCTTGGTAATTTTTGGTACGATAAAAGGCAATACACCGAGGCTATCGCTTGCTGGGAAAACGCCGCGAAATTGGATGATACTTTTCCAACAGTGCACCGTAATTTATCGCTGGCCTACTACAATAAACTGGAGCAAAAGGAAAGATCCATACTGGCTATGGAAAAAGCCTTTGCTTTGGATACTACCGATTCGCGTATTTTGATGGAGTTGGATCAGCTTTATAAAATAACCGGTAAAACGGCTTATGAAAGATTGCAATTCCTGAATAAATATCCAAGCCTGGTTGAGGAAAGGGATGACCTTTATTTGGAAAAGATCACGCTATATAATAACCTGCAGGATTTTGAACTGGCAAAGAAATTACTGATGAGCAGGAAATTTCATCCATGGGAAGGCGGCGAAGGTAAGGTTGTGGGGCAATTCCTGCTATGCTATACGGAACTGGCTAAACAGGCTATTGTTGAGGGTGATTTTTATAAGGCGCTTGAACTGCTTGAAGCCACCAGGAATTACCCGGAGAACCTGGGAGAGGGTAAGCTTTATGGAGCGCCTGAAAATGATGTGAATTACTTGCTTGGCTGTGTATACGAGGGCCTGGGCGCGTCCGATAAAGCGAAGGAGAAATTTGAAGACGCGACAAAGGGGATCAGTGAGCCGGTGCAGGCTATTTATTATAATGACCCGCAGCCCGATAAAATAGTTTACCAGGCACTTGCCTGGCGAAAGTTAGGTAATAACCATAAAGCGGATTCGATATTTGAGCGGTTTTTGAAATTCGGCGAAGCCCAGATCAATAAACCGGTACATATCGATTACTTTGCTGTATCCTTACCGGATATGTTGGTTTTTGATATCGATCTCAATCAAAGAAATGTAACCTTCTGTAAATACCTGGTCGGGTTGGGACATCTTGGATTGGGCAATTACCGCTTGGCAGAACAATATTTATACGAAGTGATCACTATGGATAAAAATCACCAGGGCGCTGCCACACATTTAAGGATGATAGCCGGTTTGGAGCAAATGAAAGGCAACTATGTTGGAAACTAAAAAAGGGCAATTAACGGTTTCCTGCAATATCTATGATCATCGTCCGGATGGGGTTATTTATTTAATTACACTGAAGAACCGGGATCTTTCGGTTTCTGTAACCAACTTTGGGTGTATTATTACCGCTATTTGTACGCCGGACAAGAATGGATCGCATAAGAACATTGTTGCCGGTTATGCTGAACTGACGGATTACCGGCAGAATACCCACTACTTTGGTTGTTTACTTGGCAGGTATGCTAACCGTATATCGGGTGCAAAATTTCAGATGGGCCAACGCACTTATAAATTGTCTCAGAACGATGGTTGCGATCACCTGCATGGTGGTTTTGAAGGATTCAACCAAAAAACCTTTAATGTGGCAGCTTTGATACAGGAAGACCATGAAGTGGGCGTCGAGTTCGAGTACCTAAGTAAAGATGGGGAAGAAGGTTACCCGGGTAACCTGCAGGTAAAAGTGAGGTATACACTAAACGATCAAAACCAATTGGTGATGAAGTATGAAGCGACCACCGACCAACCCACCCCGGTAAACATGGCCAACCATTCATATTTTAACCTGACGGGTTTTGAAACTTCTGATATATTGGAGCACAACCTGCAAATCAATTCCGGTTATTATACAGAAAATGAGGGGGATATACCTAATGGAAATATTTTGCCCTTAGATGGAACCACGTTTGATTTTAAATTTCCCCGGTCGATTGGGCTGCATCGGGATCAATTTTCATCGGAGCATGGATATAATCAAAACTATATTTTACCCGAACATGCTGCAGGCGAAGTAATACTTGCAGCCAAGTTGGATGAGCAGCTATCAGGAAGAACATTGGCCGTTTACACAGATCAGCCCGGCATTCAGTTGTACACTGCAAATGAATGGGATGGCGAAATATGCGGAGCGCAGGGCAAATATTACCAGCAATATGGTGCGGTGGCCCTCGAAACACAGAATTTCCCGGATAGCCCCAATCATCCAAATTTCCCCAATGCCATCTTAAATCCCGGCGAAACATACCATACAACTACCATTTATGAGTTTGGGGTTGAATAAACAAACAGATCAAAAAAATGATAAAATCATCCTATAATAAATTATACATACTGGGCATTTCCCTGATATCCGCCCTTGGCGGTTATCTTTTTGGGTTCGATTTTGCTGTGATCTCCGGAGCATTGCCGTTTCTTCAAAAACAATTCGAACTGAATGCCTATTGGGAAGGTTTGGCAACGGGCAGCCTGGCTTTGGGAGCCATATTAGGATGCCTTGTTGCCGGTAAAGTTGCTGATAAATACGGTCGCAGGCCGGGACTTATGCTGGCGGCAGGTTTGTTCGCCTTATCGTCATTGGCAATGGCCCTCTCGCCAAACAGGGATGCATTTATCATAGCACGTTTTGCTGCCGGTATCGGTGTAGGCATGGCCTCTATGCTTTCACCGATGTATATTGCAGAAATATCCCCGGCACATTTAAGGGGGCGAATGGTGGCGGTTAACCAACTGACCATAGTTTTAGGAATATTGATCACCAACCTGGTCAATTATACCTTACGCAATTCGGGTGATGATGCCTGGCGCTGGATGTTTAGCCTTGGTATTGTTCCTTCTGGTTTATTTTTATTGGGCGCATATTTTTTACCGGAAAGCCCAAGATGGCTCATCAAAAACGGATGGGAAGAAATAGCTAAGATCACCCTGCATAAGATAGGCGGTGATGAATTTGTAAATGAATCGCTAGTTAATATAAAAAAATCGCTGGAAGGGGTAACCCGTACAAACTATGCTGATGCCTTTAAAAAGGCAGTATTCCCTGCAGTATTGATAGGGATAGGATTGGCAGTTTTTCAGCAGTTTTGTGGCATCAATACTGTTTTCAATTATGCGCCCAAAATATTCGAACGCATCGGTGCAACAAAGGACGATCAATTATTACAGACCGTTTTTATCGGCGGCGTAAACCTGGTTTTTACCATTTTGGCCATGTCGCTGGTAGATAAGCTGGGTCGTAAACCACTGATGTTAATTGGTGCTGGCGGGTTGGCCATATTATATATTATTGTGGTACAACTGCTTTCTTCCGGTTCACCAGCAGTGTCGTGGTTTTTATTGGCGGCTATCGGTGTTTATGCCATGTCAATAGCCCCGGTAACCTGGGTGCTGATCTCGGAAATATTCCCTACAAAAGTACGGGGCGCAGCAATTTCTATAGCAGTTATTAGCCTTTGGTCGGCTTATTTTATCCTGGTTTTTACTTTTCCTGTTTTATTCGAGACATTAAAAGAGAAGACTTTCTACATTTACGCCGGGATATGTACTGCCGGGTTCTTATTTGTTTGGTTTAAAGTGAGAGAAACCAAGGGCCAAACATTAGAAGAGGTAGAGTTAACCATGTTGGGGCATTAATAATAATGATGCCTTATTAGAGTGTGTATATCCCGGTGAAGATCAACCAGTAAACCAAAGAGAATATATCTTAAAATTATGTATAAAATTAAATTAGCATCCATAGGTTTAACAGCATTAACCCTGCTGACCCTGACAGGCAATACTTTTGGCCAGACCATCCCGGTAGTGACACAGCACAATGCATTGGTTTTGCAGGTTGACAAGGATAAGAACCTGAAAATGGTTTACTATGGAACTAAATTGTCGGGCCCTGATGAATACCAATATATTCAGAATACCTATAAGCAGAGTGATGATTCCGGGGTACTTGATGATGCTTATACTCCATCGGGATCAACCAACCTGGCCGAACCTGCTATTACCGTTACACATGCTGATGGTAATAAGTCATTAAACCTGGCGTATGTGAGTCACCAGGTTAGCAAAATTGATGATGACGTTTCTTTATTGACGGTTACCCTGAAAGACCCCGCTTATGATTTCGAGGTGAAACTATTTTATAAAACTTATTACAAGGAGGATGTGACCGAACAATGGTCGGTTATAAAACACCAGGAAAAAGGTATAGTGACGCTTAATAAGTTTGCCTCGGCCAACCTGAATTTAAAGGGAGCAGGTTTTTGGCTGAAACAATATCACGGTAACTGGGCCCTGGAAATGCAGCCGGAGGAAGCAAGACTAACTCATGGTATCAAAACCATCGATAGCAAGCTGGGCACGCGGGCTAATTTATATGAGCCATCTATGTTTATGGTGTCTATAGATAAACCGGCTACTGAAGATGAAGGGAAGGTTTTATTCGGCGCGATGGAATGGTCGGGCAATTTTAGAGAAGATTTTGAGCTTGACCCGGCTAATAACCTGCGACTGATAGCAGGCATGAATAACGCCGCTTCCGAATATCATTTAAAGCCGTCGGAAGAATTTACCACTCCAGCATTTCTTTATACCTATTCGGATCACGGTAAAGGCGATGCCAGCCGCAAACTGCAGCGCTGGGCCCGCAAATATAAAATTGTAGATGGGGAGGGTTCGAGGTTGACTTTGCTGAACAATTGGGAATCTACTTATTTTGATTTTAATGAAAGCAAATTGGCGCAACTATTAAAGGACACCAAAAAATTAGGTGTCGATCTGTTTTTACTGGATGACGGCTGGTTTGGCAATACGCATCCGCGTAATAGCGATAATGCAGGGTTAGGCGATTGGCAGGAGAACAAACAAAAGCTGCCGAATGGTATCGGCTGGCTGGTTAAGGAAGCACAGGCAAATGATGTGAAATTTGGTATATGGATAGAGCCCGAAATGGTAAACCCCGCCAGCGATTTGTATAAAACACACCCGGATTGGGTGATCAAGCAACCTCAGCGCCCTGAAAAGTATTTCAGGAACCAGTTGGTTTTGGATCTGACCAATCCGAAAGTACAGAATTTTGTTTACGGAATAGTTGATGATTTATTCACTAAAAACCCTAAGCTTGCTTATATCAAGTGGGATTGTAATGCCGTAATATTTAACGCTTATTCGGCCTATTTAAAAAAGGATCAATCCCATTTATATATTGATTATGTAAGAGGATTGTATAAAGTTTTAGAACGGGTAAGGGCCAAATATCCTAAAGTTCCGTTGATGCTTTGTTCGGGCGGAGGTGGCCGTGTTGATTATGGCGCACTTAAGTATTTTACAGAATATTGGCCCAGCGATAACACCGAACCTCTTGAAAGGGTATTTATCCAATGGGAGTATTCCTATTTCTTCCCGGCAATTGCCAGCTCTAATCATGTAACCGATTGGGGGAAACAATCGATCAAATTCCGTACAGATGTTGCCATGATGGGAAAACTGGGATTTGATGTCGTGGTAAGTAAGCTGAATGAGAAGGAATTAGCGTATTGCCATGAAGCTATCAACAATTATAATGAATTGAAGGATGTGATCTGGCACGGCGATCAATATCGCCTGCAAAGTCCCTGGAATAATGATGCAGCGTCTATCATGTATGTTAATGAGGATCGTTCGAAAGCGGTAGTTTTTAATTACCTGGTAAACAATCGGTACGGTGCCGGCACTAAGATCCCTATTAAATTAAATGGCCTTGATCCCAAAAAGAAATACCTGGTTAAGGAAATAAACCTTTTTCCCGGCACAAATTCCTCATTAGGTAACGGACTTACATTGACCGGGGATTTTTTAATGACCATTGGTGTGAACCCGGATGTGAATTCAAACCGGTCGAGCGTGGTGCTGCAGATCAATGAACAGCCCTAAAGAAATATAGGTAAAATACGAAACAATAAAAGCCGGTCTAATTACCGGCTTTTCTATTCAAAACTACAACTACCCTGTGTTCCTCGCCGTTAGCCTGTATTGCTCGGGCGAAGTGCCGATATACTTTTTAAATATCCTTGAAAAATAATAGGGGTCATCATACCCCACATCTAAGGCAACTTCTTTTATCTTGATGCCATTGGTATATAATAACTGGCATGCCCTCTGCATTTTTAGGTGGATAAAATAATCTATAGGCGGCATGCCTGTAGATTTGCGGAAGAGATTTGAAAAATGTGATACGGATAATCTATGCTGACATGCCATATCTTCAACTGCAAGTTTTTTGGATAGATTATTTCGCATGTTCAGTATGGTTTGTGTAATGATGTCGCCTTGCTGATTTTTTTCTATTGTGATATGCCGCTCAGGGAATAAAAAAGTGGCTATCATGTGGTATAAACAGAAACTCGCATTGCACAAATTTTCAACACTATATCCCATCTCCAGGGTTTGATAGATGTTATGCCATATCTCTATTGCTTTTTCATTAAATGGTACCTGTACCGGTCCCCTGGTAATACTTAAATTAAGCGACTTGTTGAACTGATCTATATCACCACCGGTAAAGTGAACCCAGTAAATGGTCCAGGGGTCGTCATTGTCGGCCCAATAACGCATGTAACGGTCGGTAGCCGGCAGCATAATAAACTGATTGGGATGTACTTCGAAACGTTTATTATCCAAAATATAATGCCCTATACCCTGCAGGCAGTAGATCAGGATATTGTCTTCGCATCCTTTCCTCCGTTCGCGGTAGTGAAAAGATGCTTTCGGGAAATAGCCTATTTGGGTTACATATACCGGGAAAAGGATAGGGTATCGTTCTATTGCTTCTTTCCATACCTTTTGCGGAATATTGATCAGCTTTTCCCCCTCAAAGCCATCACGTCTTTTAAAGCCTTTACTCATTAAATAATTATTATTGGTTTTTAATGGAATATTCCATTAAGGTATTGGTTTATAACAGAATGTGCTATTATAGGTAAAACAATTTACAAAAACAATCATTCATTTGACTCATAAATAGCTATTTGTATTTTATGCGGATAAAAGGCAGTTATTTCGCTTAAAATCGAATTGTCCATTAAAATAAATGTTTTGCCTATTATAACACAGCCTGCACACTGCTATTTTTGATTCTATATAAACCAATAAAACCATGATCAATAATGGCCGGGAATTGAAGGCCCCTTGTTGTTTATGATTAGACTAATAAACTTAAGCCGTCCCATGTGCTGTTATTTATAATCTGAATAATGGATGGGTAGTTCCTCACTTATAAAAATATGCTATTAAAAAACAAAGTGATTTTTTTGACCGGTGGTACCGAAGGTATAGGCTTTGAATGCGCCAAATTGTATCATAAAGCTGGCGCGATGCTAAGTATCATATCCGACTCAATAGAAAGCATTCATCGTGCCAGTGCAAAGTTGGCGGGGAATGATATTGTGTTCATACAGGCTGATGTATCACAGGCAAATGATATAGAAAATGCAATTGCGGAGACGATAAAAAGGTTTGGCAAAATAGATGTGATCCATAATAACGCGGGGATATCAAATCCATCAAAAACCACCCATGATACTACAGAAACCGAGTGGGACCGCCTTTTCGATGTAAACGTGAAAGGAGTTTATAATACTACCAGGTTTGGTATTAATGAATTAAAAAAAACGAAAGGAAATATCCTGAATACCGGCAGCCTGGTAGGCGATATCGGGCAGGAGATACACGCGGCTTATAGCGCTACCAAGGGGGCTATAAATGCATTGACAAAATCAATGGCGCTTGATTATGCACCATATGGCATAAGGGTAAATGCGGTTGCACCAGCCGGCGTTTGGACCCCAATGTTGCGTAGATGGAGCAAGCAGCAGCCCGACACAGCAATAGTTGAAAGTTACCTTGACGAAATACATGCCCTTGGTTATTGCCCCGAAGGGGATGTAGTGGCAGACGCCTGTTTGTTCCTGGTATCAGAACAGGCCAGGTTTATTACCGGTTGTATACTTCCTGTAACCGGCGGGGCCGAATTAGGTTATCGCAGATTGATTAATCAGCCTGTACAGGAAAATCTTATTTAACTATGATAAAGAGTATCAAGGTTGATGATATGCGTTATGCCCTGGATGGTAACGCGGGTAGTGATGCTATTCATCGCGACCCGGTGTATTCATATGCCGTAACCACATTAATTGACGACAGTGGCTTACGGGGTACTGGCTTTGCCTTTACATTAGGTGAAGGTAATGACCTGGTTTGCAAAGCCGCACATTATTATGCCAGCAAGTTAACGGGTAAGGATATTGAAGAAACCATGGCCAGTTTCGGCACTTTGTTCAAACAGCTTTCCAACGATCAGCAATTCAGGTGGCTTGGGCCGCATAAGGGTGTGGTGCACCTGGCCCTTGCCTCTGTAACCAACGCATGTTATGATCTTTGGGCCAAAAAAAGAGGTATCCCATTATGGAAATTGCTTATTGACCTATCGCCTGAAGAGATCGTTGCTACCCTTGATCTTTCTTACCTGGAAGATGAATTAACGCAAGAACAGGCAGTTCAACTGCTGCGCTCACAGCAATCAACACATCATCAACGGGAAAACATATTGCAATCGGGCTACCCGGGATATGACACTTCTATCGGCTGGTTCAATTACCCGGATGAAATGGTGCGCGAGAATTGTAAAAAAGCAATAGCGGAAGGCTTTACAGCCATGAAACTCAAGGTAGGTTCTGAAGACCCTGAAAGGGATATCCGCAGAGCGCATATTGTGAGAGAAGTAGCCGGCGACAAGGTGAAAGTAATGCTTGATGCCAATCAGCAATGGAACCTGCCGCAGGCAATTTCTATTTGCAACCGTTTAAAAGGCATTGATCCGTATTGGATAGAAGAACCTACGCATCCCGATGATGTGCTTGCCCATAAAACACTGGCTGATGCTATTAAGCCTGTAAAGCTGGCTTTGGGCGAACATGTTCCGAACAGGATCGTTTTTAAAAACTATTTGCAAACAGGTGCGGCTTCTTTTATTCAGGTTGATGCCGTTAGGGTGGGTGGCGTAAGCGAGTTTATCACTGTAAGTTTGCTATGCAAAAAATTCGGAATACCGGTAGTGCCGCACGTGGGTGATATGGGGCAGTTGCATCAGCACCTGGTTTTATTTAACCATATTTCTATAGGGCACGAGGCGCTGTTTTTAGAGCATATACCGCATCTGCAAAAACATTTTACTCACCCGGTGCAAATACAGAATGGTGTATATCAAACGCCGCAGGAACCCGGGAGTAGTTGCGATTTGGTAGCTTTGAGCAAATAAGAGATTTTTTTGATGGATAAAAAATGATACATACTCCGGATCTTATTATCAGTGCACTTTATATACTGCTGATCTTCATTATCGGTTTATGGACGGGTTTACGCCACAAATACAAAACCCGTAATAATAACAATGCTGCCGGCGAGTATTTCCTGGCGGGAAAAAATCTTCGCTGGCCGGTCATCGGGCTGGCTTTATTTGCAACTAATATTTCCTGTGTGCACCTGGTTAGCCTGGCCCAAAGCGGCTTTGATACCGGTTTACTCAACGGAGATTTTGAGTGGATGGCGGCATTTACTTTAATATTGCTGGCGCTCTTTTTTGCTCCTTTTTATATCCGTTCAGGCGTTTCAACGCTGCCTGATTTTTTAGAAAAACGGTACGACCGTGCAAGCCGGGATTGGCTGGCCATTATATCGGTAGTATCGGCAGTTATTGTCCATATCGCTTTTTCGTTATTGGCAGGGGGCATCGTATTACATACACTTTTTGGAGTTAATTTATATGTCAGTGTTATTGTAATAGCAGTAATTACTACCATTTATACCATTGCCGGGGGACTAACCGCCGTTGTAATAACAGAATCCATCCAAACCATCGTGCTTTTATGCGGGGCTATCATTATGAGCGTAACCGCCTATAACAAAATGGGAGGGTGGCAGCCCATGGTGGATACCTTGCAACATGCGGGACAGTTAAACAAATTATCAATGCTGCGGCCACATGGCGATGCCAGCAATATGCCCTGGTACTCAATTTTTTTAGGATACCCTATCCTGGGTATATGGTATTGGTGTGCCGATCAAACTATCGTTCAGCGCGTATTGGGCGCCAAAGATGAAAATCATGCCCGGATAGGCCCATTGTTTTGCGGATTTATAAAGATCCTGCCTGTTTTTATTTTTGTAATGCCCGGTTTGTTTGCCTATACGCTTTCGCAAACAGGCCATTTGGATATATCCGCATTGAAAACCATTCAGGCAGGCAAAGAAGTGATTAACAGTAAGGGTATTTATACTTTAATGATCACCCAATTAATTCCTTCAGGTTTGGTAGGTGTGTTGGTAGCGGCATTATTATCTGGTTTGATGAGCCAGATATCCGGAGCCCTAAACTCCATCGCCACCTTAGTAAGCTACGATATTTATAAACGCTATAAGCCAAAGGCCAATGATAAAAGTTTGATTAGTGTTGGAAAAATTGCCGCGGGTGTAGCATTAATAGTATCCCTGGCAATGCTGCCGCTGCTTAATAATTATGAAAGTATTTTTACCGGCCTTAATGATATTATTGCACACATAGCGCCACCTATTACCTGCGTGTTCTTATTGGGCGTATTTTGGGATAAGGCATCGGCAGTATCAGCAAAATATACGTTATGGATAGGGTCGGCCATGGGCGTGATCGCATTTGCTACAAGCAAATTATGCCCGGATACGGCTTTTGCGGGGATACCATTTATGATGATGGCCTTTTACCTGTTTTGCATTTGTTTTATAATGCAGGTATCATTATCCTATATATTTCCGATGCAGCATACCGAAGAAAGCGCCCGTTTGTTTTGGAAATCGCCATGGGAACCTTTGCGCAGCCAGGCATGGGGCGGTTTAGGTAATTACAAAACGTTATCGGTATTGCTTATACTTATTATGTCTGTGTTATTTTGGATATTTAGATAAATATCCGGGAATTTATAAAAGCTGTATTATTATCGACTGATTTGGTCGTATAATCCATTATATTAATCAAATAGCATCTTATTTTTCTGCTATTCGCTATTTTGAGCCCAGAAAAACCGCTTTTCGAAATTTTTCAAGCTAACATGTTTGTTACAAATAGTGGTATAATCCATTTAATTTAAAGATTTATCCATTTCAAAGTCATTTTTGGAGTATTAGTTTTACTAAACCAATTAACCAAATAAACTTAATGCATGCAAAATGATTTACTCACATAGTTAAAAGAGAGTCTGTAGGATACGCAATATTATTTAAATAATATTTGTTCTTGTATCCGGGGATATGGCAGTATTAATAGCCAATTAAATAATCCTCAAACAGCTTAAACATGATGCCATTTGTAAAAGATGATGATATACAGCTAAAAACTGTGTGCAGAAATCCTATTGCCTTTTTTATGATTTGAATTGATTGGCCAAATCCAATACTAATAAAAAACTATAGTGTGCTAAAGCATGCTATCTGCGCTATAAACCAATTATAACCAGTATATATGAAACAATTTTACAAATTTACTAAGCGTCTTTGGGGCATAAAAACGCCGCTTAAGCCCTTATCCGGTTTATTCTTTCTTGTGGTGCTGTTCAGCGTTATTACGCGGAATGCTCATGCACAAGGTACAAGCATAAGCGGAACGGTTACCGATTCATTGGGCGTAAAAATAATAGGCGCCAATATTTCAGCAGTCGGCAACAAAAGTATTCATGCTGTAACCAATGATAATGGAAAGTTTACCTTAAATGCCCCTGATGGTACGGTATTAAACATATCATTTGTGGGCTTTATCGCACAACGGGTCACGGTAACTGCCGATAAGCGAGTGTACAATATTATTCTTAAAGAATCCAGTACGCAAGCCAATGAGGTTGTTATTACAGCTTATGGTAAAAAGGAAAGACGGGAGGCAGTAGTAGGTTCAGTTACTACTGTAAGGCCGGCAGACTTAAAAATACCAGCCAGCAACCTTACCAATGCCCTTGCCGGGCAGGTAGCAGGTGTGATAGCTTACCAGCCAAGCGGCCAACCGGGCCAGGATAATGCACAATTCTTTATCAGGGGGGTAACAACTTTCGGTTATAATAAGAGCCCGCTGATCCTGATAGATAACGTTGAGCTTTCGGCCAGCGATCTTGCACGTTTGCAGGTAGATGATATTGCCAGTTTTTCTATCCTGAAAGATGCGAGCGCAACAGCACTTTACGGAGCACGGGGAGCCAATGGCGTTATATTGGTTACCACCAAGGAGGGTAAAATAGGTAAAGGAGTAGTAAGCTTCAGGTATGAAAACTCTATTTCACAATCAGCTAAAACATTGCAACTGTCTGACCCTATTACTTACATGCGGTTGTTTAATGAAGCAACCATCACCCGCGATCCGCTAAGCCCGTTGCCATTTCCTGAAAATAAGATCATTAATACCCAGAATACATTAGCGCATGGCCCGGGGAGCAATCAATACGTATACCCGGCTGTAGACTGGCTGGATATGCTATTTAAAAAATCAACACTTACACAAAGAGCTGATTTGAGCGTTAGTGGTGGTAATGAACTGGCTAAATATTATGTATCCGGTTCATATAGTATAGATCATGGTATACTTAAGGAAGATATCGCGAACAATAATAATAACAATGTTAATTTCAGGAACTACCAGTTACGTTCAAATGTTAACATTAATTTGACCAAAACAACCGAACTTGTTGTTCGCCTGGAGGGGATGTTTAATGAATACAATGGCCCGCTTACAACTGATGCATCATTCCAAACCGATCTTTATAATGTAGCCGTTCACACCAGCCCGGTATTATTCCCGGCATTCTTTCCGGCAGATTCTGCCAATCGGAATACAAAACATATTTTGTTTGGTAACGTAGGCGGCAACAATAGTATACAATATAACAACCCGTATGCTGCTTTATTACGGGGACACAAAAATTATTCTGAATCAAGATTATCAGCACAACTGGAGCTTAATCAGAATTTAAAGTTTATAACCGATGGCCTTAATTTCCATGGGCTATTCCATACTAACCGTTATTCCTATTTCGAATCTCAAATGGGGTATTCTCCATTCTATTACAATGTAGAAAATTATGATAAAACTACTAACCAGTATACGCTCCAATGGCTAAATCCACAGCCAACCGGAAATAATGTTGCTACGGAATATTTATCATATTACCGTGATCCAAGTACGGATAACTTAAATACGTATATTTTCTTCCAGGGTGTGTTGGATTACAGTAAACGATTAGGATATCATAGTCTGAGTGGCTCATTAATAGCTACCCAGCAGCAATCGGTTTATTCGAACGCCAAGAACCCGGTAACCAAGCAGCAGGATCTGCAATATTCATTGCCTTATCGCAATATAACGGTAGCGGGTCGTGCAACTTACTCTTACAAAAGCAGGTATTTCCTCGAATTTAACTTTGGATACAATGGAACAGAACGTTTTTCTGCAGATCACCGGTTTGGTTTCTTCCCAACCCTCGGAGCATCATGGATAGTATCTGATGAAAAGTTCTGGGAGGATAATTTTTCTAATGTCATTTCCCGTTTGAAACTACGCGGAAGCTATGGTACTGTGGGTAACGATGATATAGGCTCGCAACGGTTTTACTATATTTCAAATGTAAATCTGAATGGAGGCAATCCCGCTACCTTTGGTACCAATAATGGTTATACACGCAATGGTGTAACTGTTAATAACTACGCCAATCCGGGTATTACCTGGGAAACATCACGCCAGGCAAACGTTGGCCTGGAATTTACAGTGCTTAGAGGCTTGAATATAGTTGCCGAGGTTTACAAATATCACAGGTATAATATCCTGCAGGATCGTACCATACCTACAACCTCGGGGCTTGAGTCAGGTGTCACTGCTAATTTTGGAACAGCCGATACAAAAGGTATTGATATCCAAATGGATTATAAGCAAACATTCAGCAAAAGCTTTTGGATGCAGGGCCGTGGTAACTTCACCTATGCTACAAGCACTTACGGTAGTTTTGAACAGCCCCAGTATAAGGAAGCCTATCGTTATGAATCGGGCCAGCCTCTTAACCGCCAATATGGGTATATAGCCGAGCGTTTATTTGTCGATGATAATGAAGCCAGAAATTCACCATCACAGATCTTTTCAACTAACGGCATACCCCCACAGGGAGGGGATATAAAATACCGTGATTTAAACGGCGATGGAAAGATTGATGGAGCTGATGAAACATTTATTGGTTATCCTACCGTTCCCGAGATTGTTTATGGTTATGGACTATCAATGGGCTTTAAGAGTTTTGACCTGTCTGCATTTTTTCAGGGCCAGGCACGTGTATCATTTTTTATCGATCCAAGCAGGGTTAGCCCGTTCATTCAAAGCCCCGATCAGTATATCTATGGTAATACACAATTGTTAAAAGCATTTGCCGACAGCCATTGGTCAGAAGATAACCAAAACTTGTATGCGCAATATCCAAGGTTGGGTGTAACAGGTAACCAGATAGAGAACAATCGCCAAAATAGCACTTATTGGATGCGCGATGGCAGCTTTTTGCGGCTTAAATCAGTTGAGATAGGGTATACTTTGCCTCCGTCTTTTACCCAAAAAATAAGCGTCAAAAAATGCCGTATCTATTTTAATGGCTTGAACCTATATACCTGGTCCTCCTTTAAATTATGGGACTCTGAACTGGGGGGTAATGGATTTGCGTACCCTATACAGAAGGTGTTTAACATCGGCATAACCGCGACTTTATAACATGGTTTATTTTATAAATAATAGAATTATGAAAAAGTATTATAAATTTTTATTGCTGATGATCCTGATATTTTCAGGAGTATCATGTAAAAAATATCTGAACGTTGTTCCTGATAATACCGGGACGCTGGACTATGCATTCAGAAACCGAAATGAGGCAGAGAATTATCTTTTCACCTGCTATGCCACTTTACAGCAGTTTTATGATCCTACGGCAAACGTTGGGTTTACTACTTCATCAGAGATCATTTATCCCAATGACCTTACTAATCACCCACTCATGGAAACCGGTTTTTCGCTTATTCGCGGAACCCAAACCAGTGGCAATGTAGGTCTTAATTTTTGGGATGGTGAAAACGGAGGGGTGGCCATTTACAGGTCTATACGCAGGTGTAACACTATGCTTGAGAATATTGATAAACCGGTTGATCTGAGTCCGTCAGAAAAACAACGCTGGATAGCTGAAGTAAAGTTTCTGAAAGCCTATTACCACTATTACCTGGTGCGTTTATATGGGCCAATACCTATTATCAGAACAAATTTGGATATTACAGCCTCAACAGAACAGGTACGGGTAGCAAGATCGCCTGTTGATTCGGTATTCAGTTACATTACACAATTGCTGGATGAGGCTGCGCCAAACCTGCCGCCGGTTATTGATAACAAAGCACAGGAATTAGGCCGCATAACCTCAGTTATAGCACTCTCTGTTAAAGCAGAAGTTTTAGCTACCGAGGCAAGCCCCTTGTTTAACGGAAACCCTGATTATTCAGGCGTTAAAAATAAAAACGGGACACCGCTTTTTTCAAGCGCGTATGATGCAACCAAATGGCAAAAAGCAGCAGATGCAGCTAAAGTGGCCATTGATGCGTGTACGGCAGCGGGGTTAAAACTTTATACATTCTCGGCACCGGCTATAACTGTGCCTGATTCTTTAACGAAGGTTTTAACCATACAAAATGCGGTGACAGAAAAATGGGATCAAAATCCTGAGCTGATATGGGCATTAAATCCAACTTTCCCCGATCAGGGTTACGCTACGCCCAGGTTGACCCCAAAATCAGCTGTAAACATATTTTCAAACCCGTCTACATTTGCAGTACCAATTTCTACCGCCGAGCTTTTTTATACGGATAAAGGTGTGCCGATCAATGAAGATAACTCATTTGATTATAATGGACGATACAATTTGCAGACAGGCGACAATGCCAGCCGCTTTTATGTTCAGAATGGATATACTACTATAAAAGAGCATTTTGGTCGCGAAGCAAGGTTTTACGCGAATATTGCCTTTGATGGGGGCATTTGGTTTGGAAATGGGAAAACAAACCCAACTGACCTGTATCATGTTGAAGCGCGGGGTAATGCCTCATTAGCTGGCCCCAAAGATCTTAATACGTTAAATATTACCGGCTACTGGCCCAAAAAGCTGGCCAACTATCTTTCTGTTTATGATGACGGATTTGCATCCATTGAATTTCATTTACCTGTAATGCGACTTGCCGGCTTGTATTTGTTATATGCGGAAGCATTGAACGAAGTTAACGGCCCAAGCGGCGAGGCATATAATTACATTGATAAGGTAAGGGCGCGTGCAGGTTTGCAGGGCGTACAGGCATCATGGACCGCTTATTCAAAAAATCCTTCTAAATTTTCAACTAAGGAAGGGTTAAGAGCGATCATTCACCAGGAACGGAGAATAGAGCTTTGTTTTGAAGCACAAAGCGGCTGGGATCTGCGCAGGTGGAAAGAATTGCAGGGTGTATTAAGCAGCCCGTTGCAGGGATGGAATATTTATGAAGCCAGCGCGGATAATTATTATCATCCACGCACAGTGCTGATACCGGTATTCGGGATAAGAAACTATCTGTGGCCAATTAAGGATAATGACCTGATCATAGATAATAACCTGGTACAAAATCCCTACTGGTAGTAGCAATTTAATTTCGATTCATAAAAATTTTTAATAATTGAAAGTGATGATAAAGATGAAAAAATATTTAAAGCAGCTATTACCGGTATTACCGTTATTGCTGTTGGTTTTATTGGGGTCATGTAAAAAAAATGACGGGTATACAACGCCAATATCTACCGATAAAACAAAACCGGGTGTAATTACCGATATAAAGGTTAAAAACCTGAATGGCGCCGCGTACATTACTTACGCGCTGCCCAATTCACCAAACCTTTTATATGTAATGGCACAATACAATATCAATGGGAAAACGGTACGCCAAACCAAATCAAGTTACTATACTGATACCGTTTTGGTTGAAGGTTTTGCAAAAAGCAAAGATTACAGCGTAACCTTATGGTCGGTAAGCCGTGCCAATGTACAGTCTGATCCAGTTACTGTAACGGTACACCCCGACACCCCTTATTACTTGCTTGTGAAACCGACCATTAAGCTGGCGGCTGATTTTGGCGGTGTAAATTTAAAGGCAATAAACAGGGGTAAGTCTCCGGTTGGGGTGATCCTGATTGCATTGGACAATTCAACCCAGGCCCTTGAAGTGCAGGATCAGCATTATACCAATGCTGATAGCATAAATTATTCGGTAAGGGGTTATCCCGCTACTCCAAGACAATTTGGCGCTTATGTTACAGATAAATACGGCAATACCTCTGACACGACTACATTGACCATAACCCCCATATTTGAAACGCTGCTTGATAAAAGCAAATTTTCAATTTATAAAACACCGAGCGACAGCCCTACTGCTTACGGATGGGAAGTGCCTTATTTATGGGATAATAAAACCGATGGTTATTCAAACGGCTGGCATACAGCACCGGCTGCACCGCCACCGATACAGTGTACGTTCAGCATGGGAATATCGGCGCAGCTAAGCCGGTTTATTATGTGGGAAAGGCCTGATCAATATTCGTATGCTCATGGCAATCCAAAAGATTTTTCGATCTGGGGTTCCAATAAACCCGCCCCACAGGATGCAGTATTACCTCAAGCTGCCCCTGTTGGGACTGTAGTTGGCGATTGGATAAACATCGGGAACTTTCATTACCCCGATCCTCCTTCAGGTCTTACCCCGGGATTTACAAACGCGGCTGACAATACATTTGTAGCGGCGGGTGTTAATTTTGATATACCACCGGGTGCGCCTGTTGTAAGATATTTCCGCCTGCTGGTCCATGACACATGGTCGAACGGTGATTTTGCACACGTGATGGAATTTTCAATTTATGGTAAGCCGCAGTAACATTTACAAATGTTTAAATAAGAAATTATGAAACTATTTTTAAAAATATCGATCGCACTGATACTGGTTACCTGCTTTATCAGTTGTATAAAAAGAGATACGGAATTCAAGGATTTTCTAAAGGGGAAAGAATTGACCTATCCCGGTGTTATTAATAACCCGAACGCGAATCCAGGTAATTTACGCGTAGAATTGCTATGGAATCCAAACCCCGATCCAAGCATTACTAAGTATGTTGTTTTTTGGAATAACCACGCCGATTCATTGATATATACCTCATCCAACCATAATCCGGCCGACACATTAAAGGTCATTATTCCCAATCTCAATGAGTATTCTTATTCCTTTACGGTGTACTCCTATGATGCACAGGGTAATAAATCAATACCAATTGATATCAACAATGTAAAAGTATACGGCCCAAGTTATGAATCAGGACTTGTTAACAGGGCATATAAGACTGCAAATCCATATACAGTATCCACTGATGGGAATGTTACCCTTAATTTTTATAAAATTGATACAGCAAGCGAGTCATTTAGCTTTGCCCACAATACGTCAACTACCATCAAGTATACAAACCGGAGCGGGCAGACAGTACAAAAGTTTTTATACCGGGACAGCACGATTACTTTGACCGATTTTAAGGGCGGCTCCGCCCTTGATTTCAGGTCTACTTATGTGCCGGTTAAAGGTGCCATTGATACCTTTAATGTGAATAGCTTTACTACATTCCCGCAAATATTCGGGTATGCGGCATGTGATAAATCATTATTTTCAAAGGTATCGCTGCCTAATGATATGAATCCATTGGGAGGAGATAATGATGTTCCCCGGTTATGGGATGGAAGTGTTGGCCCGCAGGGGTATCCTGATATTTACCACAGTGATGGCGCGCATTCGTTACCTCAAACTTTAACCTTTGATATGGGCAAAATTTATAACAGTTTAGTCCAGATAGAAGAAACAGGGCGTAACTGTTGCCATAATCCTGATGATTTCGAAGTATGGGGTATTGCCGACATTACTAATGCGGCAACAACCTTGCAGCCAAACGACTCTGGATGGGCTGATGAGGCCATTTCAAAAGGATGGAAACTGCTTAAGGAGGTTAAGAGAACAGATGACGGGCAGGCCGCATTGAAAGTAAACCTGGATAACACCTCAGCTCCGGTACGATATATCCGGATAAGGATAAAACATAATTCGGATGGGGAAAATAACTACACTAATTTAAGCGAGATCACCATGTTTTATAACGTGCTTAATTAAAACATGTAGAAATTCAACCTAAACCTTATAAAGCCGGAAACAATAAGTCATTCTAAAAGAATGACTTATTGTTTTATATAGCAAGCCTATATTTTCGTATCAATAGGTGATTAATCCATTTTGCCTCTTTCAAAGCCTTAACTGTACTAAACAGGGATATTTCATAAAGTTGTATAATCCATTAGTTTAAAAGATTAATCCATTTTTGAACACTTGGCTTCTGTATATATTTACCTCAACCAGTTCATCAGCTAAATTATCTAACAAGTTATTTCGGGCTTGATCCCCTTTGCCCCAGTATTATCAATAATGCATTGTTTAAGTAAATAGCTAATTTGAACGGAAATATTTTAGAAGTGAAAAAAAAATACAATCAACTGATTTTAACTGTATTACTGGTAAGCGTGTGCTTATTGGTAAAAGCACAGGATAAACCTTTAACGGGTTCCTGGAAAGGGTTTGAAAAATCGGAGTTTTCAATAGACGGGCACAAGGCTTATTACGTAAAACCAGCGCATGCCTTACCCGGAAACCCATGGGTTTGGCGGGCCTCATTTCCTGATTGGCATACCGATATGGATAGTATCCTGCTTACTAAAGGTTTTTATATTGCCTATATAAGTGTTGATGATCAGTACGGAAGCCCGCAATCTTTGCAGGTTTGGGATAAGTTTTATAACTACCTGACTACAAAACTATCCTTTGCCCCTAGGGTTGCTCTTGAGGCGGTAAGTCGCGGCACCTTATATGCTTATGGATGGGCAAAACGCAATCCGGATAAAGTTACCTGTGTATATGCGGAAACCCCGGTATGTGATATCAAAAGCTGGCCGGGGGGCAAAGAAAAAGGGTTAGGGGATACGGCGCTATGGAATCAGCTAAAGAGGATCTATCATTTTACCGAAGCGCAGGCAATAGCCTACAATGATAATCCTATTGACAATTTGGACGGGCTTGCATCATTCAGGGTGCCTATGTTGCATGTGATAGGTTTAAATGATAAACTGGCGCCGCCTGCAGAAAATACTTACCCATTTGCGCAACGTTACATAGCAGCCGGGGGGCCAATGAGCGTTTCCCCGGTAACAATCGGTCCGCAGGAATTGCAGGGCCATCATTTCCCGATCGACAGGCCGGAATATTATGCGGAATTCATCATCAATAATTCGTTTCCTGTAAAGAAAACATTGCCCTACCGTAATTACTATGAAACTGCAGGCGGGCTAAAAAGCTTTTATAAGGCAGTCACAACTCATAAAAAAGCGACCGTAACATTTCTTGGAGGATCGATCACCTATAATCCTGGCTGGCGGCAAAAAGTATGCAGGTACCTGGCAGAGCATTTCCCAGATGCGGAATTTCATTTCATTGCAGCCGGCATACCTTCTTTAGGGAGTCTTCCGCATGCTTTCAGACTACAGCGTGATGTGCTGGATTCCGGAAAAACTGATCTTCTATTTGTAGAGGCGGCGGTGAATGATAAGGCAAATAGTACCGACAGCATCACGCAGGTGCGGGCACTGGAAGGCATCATCAGGCATGCCAAAAAAAGCAACCCGGATATGGACATTGTGATGATGGCCTTTGCTGATCCTGATAAAACGAACGATTATAACAAAGGAAATACACCAACAGAGATCAGCAACCACCAGTTAGTATCACATCATTATGGCCTGCCCTTTATCAATCTCGGTAAGGAAGTAAGGGATAAAATGAATAATAAAGAATTTACCTGGGCCGATGATTTTAAAGACCTTCACCCGGCAATTTTTGGGCAGGAGCTGTATTTCGCTACCATCAAAAATTTGCTGCAGGATTGTTTTGATCAGCAACCTGGCGGATCAGCCCCAAAAACATCTTTACCGAAATCATTGGATAAAGCAAGTTTCCAGAATGGTAAATATTACAATATTAAAAATGCCGCTTATAAAAACGGCTGGGCAATCACTGCCAATTGGCAACCAACAGATGGACTACCTACCCGTGAGGGTTTTGTAAATATTCCTGTATTGAGTTCGGACAAGCCAGGGGCGGAATTAGCGTTGCCTTTTAAGGGAACAGCAGTTGGTATAGGCATAGTTTCGGGATCAGATGCAGGAATGATCTCCTGTGCTATCGACAATGGTGCATTCAAAAATATCGACCTGTACACCCAATGGAGCGGCATGCTTCACCTGCCCTGGTATCTGGTGCTTGGCAGCGACCTGAAGAGTGGCAACCATACTTTAAAGATCAGGATAAGTGAACAAAAAAACAAAGCAAGCAAAGGCAACGCCTGCCGGATAGTTAATTTTTTAGTTAATGAGTAATTGATAAAGTTTAACATAATATGAATACAAATATGATGAGGAGATTTTTTCCATTAATAGCATTATTATTCTTAGTTAACCTGTGCCTGGGGCAGCAGCAACCATTAAAATTGTGGTATGATAAACCTGCGCAAGTGTGGGAAGAAACCCTCCCGCTGGGAAATGGGCGCCTTGGGATGATGCCTGATGGTGGGGTGATGAAAGAAAATATTGTGTTGAATGATATCACGCTATGGTCGGGTTCGCCACAGGATGCCAATAATTATAATGCTTATAAAGTTCTGCCACAGATACGCAAACTACTTGCTGAAGGCAAAAATGATGAGGCGCAGGAGCTGATCAATAAAGACTTTGTTTGTACCGGGAAAGGCTCGGGCGGTGTTTCTTTTGGCTGTTTCCAGGTGTTGGGTAATCTCGGCTTTCAATTCAAATATAATAACGCTGATAATGCAGATGTGAAATTTACGAATTACGAGCGTGAACTGTCTTTAAACAATGCTACAACAAAATGCACCTACCAGGTAAATGGCGTTACCTACACCAGGGAGTATTTTACAAGCTTTGGCAGCGATGTAAGTATTGTAAAACTTACAGCAGATAAACCCGGACAGCTCAATTTTAATATTGCTATCAGCCGGCCCGAAAGAGGGATTGCCTCTGTAAGTGGTAATGAACTGCAATTGAGCGGCCAACTGGATAATGGTACGGATGGAAAAGGGATGAAATATATTGCGAGGATAAAAGCAAAATTGACGGGAGGTACTATCGCCACATCAAATAACTCTCTCGAAATAAAAAATGCAACAGAGGCGATCATTTATATTTCAGCCGGCACCGACTTTAAGGAAAAAGCAGTTAACCAAAAAACCGCTACTGTACTTGAGGCTGCGCTAAAAATACCATACACCGCAGAAAGGCAGCATCACATTACTAATTATCAAAAATTATTTAACAGGGTAAATCTTAGCCTTGGTACTACCAATAACACCAAAGAAACAACCGATAAAAGGTTGATATCTTTTCACAAAGATCCGTCTTCGGATAATGGTTTACCCACCTTGTTTTTTCAATTTGGAAGATACCTGAGCATATGCAGTACCAGGGTAGGATTGCTGCCGCCCAATTTGCAGGGATTATGGGCCAACCAGGTACATACGCCATGGAACGGCGATTATCATTTAGATATCAATGTGCAAATGAACCATTGGCCCCTGGAAGTGGCAAATTTATCAGAACTGAACCTGCCGCTGGTTGAATTGGTTAGAGGGATGGTAAAAAATGGCGAAAAAACAGCCAAAGCTTATTATAATGCCGATGGCTGGGTGGCGCATGTGATCACTAATCCATGGCATTTTACAGAGCCGGGGGAAAGCGCTTCGTGGGGAATCACCAAGTCGGGCTCGGGTTGGTTATGTAATAATATCTGGGAGCATTATACTTTTACCAATGACAAGGAATACCTCCGGAGCATATACCCGATACTTAAAGGTTCCGCAAAGTTTTATAACAGCATTTTGGTAAAAGATCCGAAAACCGGCTGGCAGGTAACCTCGCCATCATCGTCACCGGAGAATTCATTTTATATGGCGAATGGCAAAACTTCGAGCATATGTATGGGGGCAACCATTGACAATCAACTCATCCGGGAGCTGTTTGATAACGTGATTACGGCATCCAAAGTGTTGGGTGTTGACGAAGCTTTCCGGAAGGAATTAGCTGCAAAATTAAAAGAAATACCGCCTCCTGGTGTTGTATCTAAGGATGGCCGCATCCAGGAATGGCTGGAAGATTATAAGGAGACAGATCCACAGCATAGGCATGTTTCACATTTGTATGGTTTATACCCAGCGCCGTTGATCACACCGGGTAAAACTCCTGAACTGGCCGAAGCTGCGAAGAAAACCCTTAATGTACGAGGCGATGATGGCCCAAGCTGGTCGATAGCCTATAAAATACTATTCTGGGCAAGGCTGCATGATGGCAACAGGGCCTATAAGCTTTATACCGAATTGATGAAGCCAACAGTACGCACGGATATTAATTATGGATCAGGCGGCGGGATTTATCCCAACCTGTTATCTGCTGGTCCGCCGTTCCAGATCGACGGTAACTTTGGGGCAGCAGCAGGGATCGGCGAAATGTTGATACAAAGCCATGAGGGCTATATCGACCTGCTTCCAGCCATACCCGATAACTGGAAATCATATGGAAAGGTAAAAGGATTAAGGGCGCGCGGCAATTTCACCATTGATATGGAATGGAAGGATGGTAAGATAAGCTATTATAAAATAAGTTCAACCTCGCCGCACAGGGTTAAAGTAAAAATAAACGGCGTGATTAAGGCGGTAATGGCATCAAAAATATAACGAGTTTATCTGCGGCGTACCCAGCGTGAACAAGAGCCTGAAATTTTATAAGAATTAAAAAATAATTGGATGGTCAAATACTACCGGCTTTTAATAATTGTCTTGTTCTCTATCACCATAAGCTGGTGTTACGGGCAAAATGCACCTTTAAAAATATGGTTTGATAAACCAGCAAACCAATGGGAAGAAACATTGCCACTGGGTAATGGCAGGTTGGGCATGATGCCAGATGGCGGTGTTAAAAAGGAGACAATTGTATTAAATGATATTACTTTATGGTCTGGCGCGCCTCAGGACGCCAACAATTATCAGGCCTATAAGAAACTTCCGCAAATACGCCAGTTGCTATTAGATGGTAAAAATGCGGATGCCCAGGACATAATTGATAAGGATTTTATATGCACAGGTAAAGGTTCGGCCGGCGTTAATTATGGCTGTTATCAAACCCTTGGCAATCTTGATCTCCAATTTGAATATAATGGTGTGAATAAGGATGACATTAAATACCAGAAGTATCATCGTGAACTGTCATTAAACAATGCCATAGCCAGATGCTCGTACCTGGTGAATGGTGTTACTTATAAAAGGGAGTACCTTACCAGTTTTGATGATGATATTAGTATTATAAGGATCACCGCCGATAAACCGGGGCAGTTAAATTTTAGCCTATCCATGAATCGCCCTGAAAGATTTACGGTGATCACTAAAGATAATCAGTTGCAAATGTTTGGTCAGCTGGATAACGGTATTGATGGTAAAGGGATGCAATACCTGGCAGAGGTAAAGGCGAAATTGAAGGGGGGCAGCCAGGTAGCCGGCCCAAATTCGATCACTATAAAAAATGCAACAGAGGTAATTTTATACATTTCTGCCGCAACCAGCTTTAAGCAGCCTTTATATAAAGAAAAAGCACAACAGATATTGAACGCAGCTTTAAAAAAGCCTTATGTTATAGAGAAACAAAGGCACGTTGCAAATTATCAAAAAATGTTCAACAGGGTAACCCTGAACCTGGGCAAAGGTGCTTTTGATCAAATATCAACCGATAAACGGTTAGAGAATTTTCATAAAACCTCAAAGACCGATAATGGCCTGCCGGTATTGTATTATCAGTTTGGCAGATATTTAAGTATTTGCAGTACAAGGGTTGGTTTATTGCCGCCGAATCTGCAGGGTCTGTGGGCCAACCAGATATCTACCCCCTGGACCGGTGATTATCATTTGGATATCAATGTGCAAATGAATCATTGGCCTTTAGAGGTTTCCAATCTTTCGGAATTGAACCTGCCTTTGGCCGAATTGGTTAAGGGTATGGTTAAAAATGGTGAAAAAACCGCCAAGGCCTATTATAATGCTGATGGCTGGGTGGCACATGTAATTACAAATATTTGGGGATTTACCGAACCCGGTGAATCAGCTTCATGGGGTATCTGTAAGGTCGGCTCTGGTTGGCTTTGCGATAACCTTTGGCAGCATTATGATTTTACTAATGATAAGAATTACCTCAAAGGTATTTATCCGGTTTTAAAGGGTGCTGCGCAGTTTTACAGCAATATGCTCATCAATGATCCTAAAACAGGCTGGTTGGTAACCTCTCCATCTTCATCACCCGAAAATGGGTTTCTAATGCCTGATGGCAGTGGCAGGCACGCCAGTATTTGCATGGGGCCCACAATTGATAATCAAATAATCAGGGAACTCTTTAATAATGTGATCACTGCCTCAAAGGTATTAGGCAAAGATGAAGCATTCCGGCAGGTATTGCAGGAACGACTTAAGAAACTTCCCCCGCCGGGTATTGTTGCTAAAGATGGCCGGTTGCAGGAATGGCTGGAAGATTACAAGGAAATAGAACCGCATCATCGCTGTATATCACATCTATATGGGTTGTATCCGGCATCATTAATTACACCCGGTACTACCCCGGAGTTTGCAGAAGCCAGCAAAAAAACACTGGACGCAAGGGGAGATGACGGACCAAGTTTTTCTATCGCTTACAAAATGCTATGGTGGGCAAGATTGCATGATGGTGAAAGGGCCTTTAAGCTTTTTACTGATCTGATACATCCCACATTGGCGACAAATATGAATTACGGTGATGGCGGCGGTATTTATCCCAATATGTTGTCGGCAGGGCCGCCATTTCAAATTGACGGAAATTTTGGAGCTACTGCCGGTATAGCAGAAATGCTAATACAAAGCCATGAGGGATATATCGACCTGCTTCCGGCTATACCTGATAACTGGAAGTCTTATGGACTGGTAAAAGGATTAAGGGCGCGTGGAAACTTTACCATTGATATGGAATGGAAGGATGGTAAAATAATAAACTACAAGGTTACTTCTTCATCACCCCGTAAAGTAAAAATAATGGTGAATGGCAGCATGAAGGAAATAATGGCTAAAAAAGGATAAATATATCTGCAATCTAAATTTGAAATCATCATATCCTATGCACAGATACCATCGTTTGTTCCTTGTTGCACTCCTGTTTGTGGTTACCTTACCTGTTTTTACTTATAGTAAAGCCAATTCATTACCCGGTAAACTGCATTTCCGTTTTGGTAAAAGCAGTTTTATACAATATGATCTTGAAACCGGCCTAATGGACGTTTACAAAAACAACAGGACTGTTTTTTCAAATGTATACGCGGAGGTTAAAGTTGATGACAGGCTCATTTCATCAAAAGATTATAAGACCAGAACCTACCTGAAAACAGCAGTAAGCAATGGTTTTGGGAAAGGTGAAAAATATACCATAAAATTAACTGGCCATGATCTTCCTGAAATGGACCTGGCTTTTTATGTCTACGCCGGCAGAGAATACTTTCTTACGGAAACAGAACTCAAGGGACACGATTTAAAAAGTAACTACATGGCCTCCTTTTGTGGTGATTTTCCCGCTGTCGGCGGTGATGCCCGTACCTTATTTGTGCCTTTTGATAATGATACCTTTATTAGCTACAATGCCAAACCCTTTAAGGAAAACTTGCAAAATGTAAGTGCCGAAGTTGGCGCTGTGTATGATAACGCCAGCAGAGCGGGTTTTGTGATAGGTTCTGTGGAACATGGGACATGGAAAACAGGGGTACTTACAGCCTCAAAAAAAGACAGTGCGAATTCGGTCAAAGCCTGGGGTGGTTATACAAGCCCGGAAACTACGAGGGATAATATGCCTCACGGTGTTATTCATGGCAATTTATTGAAATCACCACTGGTATTTGTTGGTTGTTTCGACGATTGGAGGCTTGGGCTTGAACAATACAGTAAAGCAAACCGGATTGCCGACCCTCCTTATATCTTTAATTGGACAGGCGCTACACCCGTTGGCTGGAATAGCTGGGGGGTAATGCAAGACAAGTTAACATTCGATAAGGCTGTAAAAGTAGCCGATTTTTTTGCGGACAGCCTGTCCGGTTTCAGAACCGGGAATACGGCTTTTATTGACCTTGACTCTTATTGGGACAATATGCTAAAAGGAGGAATGAGGGGCGATTTCTCAAAATTAAAAGAATTTGCAGATCACTGTAAGGAGCGCGGATTGCAGCCGGGTGTTTACTGGGCGCCATTTACAGACTGGGGTTTCAAAGGCGGGGGCGGCAGAAGCGCGGAAGGGACTGATTATAAGTTTGGTGATATGTGGACAAAAGTAGCCGATGGCTACCATGATCTTGATGGTGCGCGGGCCCTTGATCCAACGCATCCGGGTACCAAACAACGAATTGCCTACGTGATAAAAAAACTCCGGGACTGCGGTTTTAAAATGATCAAGATCGATTTCTTAGGACACGCGGCAATTGAGTCAACCCATTTTTATGATACGACAGCAACTACGGGCATGCAGGCCTATCGAAAAGGAATGGAATATTTATTGGATCAGTTAGGCGGTCAAATGCTGGTTTATGCGGCTATATCTCCCAGTTTGGCAACCGGCAGATATGCCCATATGAGAAGGATCGCATGCGATGCTTTCAAAAGTATAAATGACACAAAATATACCTTAAACAGCCTCAATTACGGTTGGTGGCAAACTTATTTATACAATTATATTGATGCGGATCATGTCGTTCTATCTACAGAAAAGGAGGGAGCAAACCATGCAAGAATATTATCAGCATTGATAACCGGGACATTTATAACGGGAGATGATTTTTCTATTAACGGACGTTGGTCTGCCATAGCAAGGTCCCTTTATCAAAACCCTGGGATACTTAAAATAATAAAAAATGGCAAAGCATTTGAGCCCCTGGAAGGGAATACAGGTGTCGGTGCAACAGAAATGTTTACCGGTAAGATCGGCGATGATTTTTACCTGGCTGTATTTAACTATTCCGATAAGCCTAAAGTATTTTCAATTGACCTTAAAAGATTCGGGCTTCAGTCGGGACAGAAATACATCATTAATGATGTATTTGGCAATAATAAAGACGTAACCAACTTAAGTGTTGATGCTGAAGATGCTGTATTATACAGGTTTAAAGCAGGTGAAAATAAAACCCAGTAACAGACGGTTTTGCAACACCTGCTTTATAACTTCACTCTGCTTATCCCATAAATCTTCACCGGCTTAACAAGGTATTGCGAGGTGTCTTTCTGTGATTGGATCTTTTTCACAACGGCCATGCCGGCGGTTACCTTGCCAAAGGCAGCAAAGCCCTGTCCATCGGGGTTGCGGGCGCCGCCATAATCTAAAGCCGGCTGGTCATTAACGCAGATAAAAAACTGGCTTGTAGCAGAGTTGGGGCCGCTGCGCGCCATCGAAAGCGTGCCGTTTTTGTGTAGCACGCCGGTATATTTGGTGGTCTCAATTTTTATGCTGTCCAGGCTCAAACTGTCCGGCACGTTGCCGCCCTGTATCACCTGGATCTTTACTTTTCGCGTTGCTTCATTAACAGGTGTACACACCCTGAAAAAGCTGCTGCCATTGTATGATTTTTTGTCTACATATTGCATAAAGTTCGCTACCGTGTTGGGCGCTTTGGCGGGGTAAAGTTCAATAGCTATATCGCCCAGCGAGGTTTTAATAAGGCAGTGCACAGGCACCTGCGCAAAAGTAGCAAGTGGGATAGCTATTGCTAAACAAAGAATGATTATTTTTTTCATATCGCGTTTGTATCAAAATATGCAGAAAGTTACAATTTCTCTATCTTTTAAGAAAATAACGGCTGGCAACCATTCAGGTGTCAATGCATGAATGGTTTTAAGTTAAATGTTGACGCTTACCTGGCGGAGTTAATTTTTCCAATATAATGTCAATCTTATTCTATAAGTTGTTGATGCGAAAATCATATTAAGATGCGCATACATCGAATCTGTTTCCCACAATGTTTCTCTTGTGAGATATTTGCTTCCATTAGAATTCACCTCTTTTGCGGTTGTATCGGTAGCAGTAGGTATTCCCAATTGAATTAGTAAAGCAGTTTTAATCCGTTCGTATTCACTGTTATAAGTATCGAATTTTTTGTATTCTTCCTTCCACATCTTTTGTTTGTCAAGAAAATTTCCATACCGGTTTTTTTCCCAGTCATAAGATACAAGCCGCAAAACAGAATCCCCGGGTGTGTAAAAATATTCTGCATATATCGGTAAATATTTTAATGGTTCACGCTGAACAATAACAGGATTAGTGACTTTATACTTATTCGCTAATGGATAATATTCTTTAGAAAGAGAAACATTTTCAGACAAAAACTTCGCCGATGGATTGATCTCTTTTTCAAAAGCCACGATCTCTGATATTTTACTTTGTTTTGTCCATACACGTTCTTGGGCCAGAGCTGAATATGTACTTAAAAATATAGCAATTATTAGGATGAATTTTGATGTCATATTAGGTTTGGTAATTGAACGTAAGTATAGGGAAATATTCAATTAAATAACAAAGCCCTATTTTTTCCATTGGGTTTGTAGTCCTACTTTAGACCCAGCGTGTCACACGACAGTCATTTGAAATAAAGAACATGCATTATGCCCTGATTCTTTAAAATGTTTTCGGGAGTTTATCGTCTACCTGATTAATGAGAACGAGATTACCTTTTATTTTAATGGCATTGGTTATATCCGATGTTTATTTTTTCCAGGCAGTGGAAACACTGACTGCCAATCCATATGTTTTGTGGGGATACTGGTTGATAGATATCCTGCTTGTAGCAGGGTTTGCGTACATAGTAAGCCGTAGAACAGCGAACAAACAGCCTGCAAGGTTGATATCCGGGCTAATGGCAATTACTTTGCTTGCGCTTGTCCCCAAAATATTCGCTATGCCCGTTTTACTGCTTGAGGATACCAGTCGTATATTCCGGCATTTTCCGCCAAGGACATACTGGGTAAGCGAACTAGCGCTGATTATCGCCCTGGTACCCTTTTTTGCTTTACTTTATGGTATGACAGGCGGTCGGCACCGTTACAAAGTGCACAGGGTGACTTTAGCGTTCGATGACTTGCCTAAAGCATTTGATGGTTTCACGATAACACAACTATCGGATATACATGCTGGCAGCTTTACCAGCAGGAGTGGGGTGGAAAAAGGTGTCGCCTTAGTCAATAAGCAAAAAAGCGACCTGATCTTATTTACAGGCGACCTGGTCAATAACAGGGCCTCGGAAATGGAACCGTGGATAGATTCCTTCTCCAAATTGAAGGCAACCCATGGGAAATACTCCGTTTTGGGTAACCATGATTATGGCGATTATATGAAATTTGAGAACGAAGCGGATAAATATGCCAATTTGAATAAGCTGAAAAAGGTTCAGCGGGAAATCGGTTTTAAACTATTGTTAAATGAAGCTACTCAAGTGGAAAAAGATGGACAATCCATAGCATTGATTGGCGTAGAGAACTGGGGAAAGGGTGGTTTTCACAAATATGGCGACCTTACCAAAGCCGCAGAAAATATAGCTGATGACGAATTCAAGATCCTGATGTCGCACGACCCCTCGCATTGGGAGGCCAAAACATTACAGCATTCCAAACATATCAATCTCACCCTGGCCGGGCATACGCATGGTATGCAATTCGGTATCGAGCTGTTTGGCTTTAAATGGAGCCCGATCAAATACATGTATAACCAGTGGGCGGGGCTTTACGAAAGAAATATGAAGTACCTGTATGTGAACCGTGGTTTTGGTTTCCTGGGATTTAAGGGCAGGATAGGCATATGGCCCGAGATCGCGGTGATCACCTTAAAAAGAGGATAATTATCAACTAAACTAAACAACAATGAATTTATTAATTTATGTATTTACCCACCTTGTGATGGTGGCCTGTTTGATGAACGTTTTATATATGAGCGCAGGCGAAAAGATATTTGTGAAACATCAATAGTAGCATTTTCTTTTTAGCACCTCCCGACCAATTTCCCACACTCAAATCACGGGCTTATTCGCAACCCATTCTCGTAACAGATTTTCGTTTGCTGTTAAGCTACCAATCATGAAGAATTTATTGGTATTTAGCGCTTGTGATGCATCTATTTTTTCTCTTACTACTCCTTCCTTTTTGATATAGCTGGAATGAAAGAAATAGCAATTGGTAGCGGTTTTAACAATATAGCCAGTATGACAATCAAGGCCAATAATAAAAACAGAGTTAATCGGCTGTTTAGCTAAGTAGGTATTCAATTTACTAAGGCTATTAAATGATTTAATCCCCACGCAGAGCTTTTTGATCATGTCTCCAGAACGAACTTCAGCCAGCCCGATCCGATTAATCTTAAAGCCGAGGTCTGTTAAGGTATTGGTTACGAAATATCCACAAGCAATACTTCCTACCTTAGGTTGCTGTGTAGCCCCATAAAATTCCCAGGGTGTACCGGCCCAATAGTTATAAATATCCTCATCTATCAGTTTGAACAGATAATTACTAATATCTTTTGTTGGATGTTTAATCAACAGGCTTTTATTGTTATTTACACTTTTTTTAAATTCGATATAATCAACTTTGTTATGAATAGTTGATGGCGTGTTTTGATAATTACCATTAACAAATGCTGTAGCAACAATCGAGGTATAAAGTAAAATTGATTGTGCCAGTTGCATAAATTGCTACGCATGAGAATGCGCGGTAACCAATGTACGGAAATGTTTTCAATTCTGCGCCCACCCCCAACAAAAAAGCCCCCATGTTTTCACATAGAGGCTTTACAATCTTAATTAGTAATCTTAAAACCTAATTCTGCCAGGTGCTTTTCAAGATCTTGTACTTTTCAGTTTCTTCTAAAGTCAGGGTTGATAAAATATTTAGAGATTTCCCATCGCGCCCTGTAAAAGCATAATTGCTTTTTTGAGCCGTTTCGAAAAACTGAATGGAGTACTGATCTTTTAATTTGGCGTTGTTTTTTATGATTTCTGCAAACCTGGTTTTGAAGTTTTCCTTTTGAGCTGCTGAGGCTGTTGTTTTGGCCACCATAATTATTTCTTTTTTACTTTAATTGCGGATAAGCCTTTTGGACCTTGTTCAGTTTCAAAAGTGACCATATTATTTTCCTTCAACGGCTCGGTTAAAGCGTTAATATGCACAAAAATACTTTCTTCTGTTTGCAGATCCCGGATAAAACCGTAGCCCTTTGATTCATTAAAAAAGCTCACGACACCATTTCTCACGGTGTCATGAGGCAGGTCTACTTGTTTAGCTATGCCGACCTGGATATCTTCTGCATTGACCTTTATCTTTCTTGATGGGTCGGGCGGAGTTGAAGTGATATTTCCATGCTCATCAATATAAGCCATCATATCTTCCAGGCTTTTGCCCTTGCCTGCATTAGCCTTTCGTTCTTCAGCCTTCTCCTTTTTGTCTTTTGACTTTTTTAGGCGGGCCTTCTCTTTTTCCTTTTTACTAAATGTTTCTGTTGATCTGGCCAATAGTTATGCTATTTTAACATTAACGGCGCTCGGGCCTTTTTTGCCTTCTTCTACATCGTAAGTAACTTCATCGTTTTCGCGGATCTGATCGATCAGTCCTGTAACGTGTACAAACACTTCTTTGCCACCACTTGTAGGTGTAATAAAGCCGAAGCCTTTTGATTCATTAAAAAATTTTACTGTTCCTGTTGCCATTATATTATTAGTTAAGCCGGTAAGATACATTTAATTCTCCGGATAAGCGGAAAATTAAAGGAAAAAAACCAAATTGAAGGAGAAAATATTCATTCGCAATATTTGTTTTATACCGTTTCTGCTACTTTTCATAAATCATTTACAGCTAACACCACACCAAACATCCATTAAAAAAACGAAAAAAATTTGCGTAGTTAAATAACTACATATACATTTGTAGTCAAATAGCTACACGATGAATTTAAGACGAGACGTATTTCAGGCCATAGCCGACCCGACGAGAAGGGCTATATTGTTGTTGGTTGCTACCCAAACTATGACAGCGGGGGCGATAGCCTCAAACTTTGACACAGCCAGGCCGACCGTTTCCAAACACCTGCAAATACTAACCGAGTGCGAATTACTGGAACAAAAACAAAACGGAAGAGAAATTTACTATCACATTAATGCAAAAAACATGAAACAAGTAGCCGACTTTATTGAGCCATTCCGTCAAATGTGGGATGAGCGATTTAATAAACTGGAAAGTATAATGAAACAATATAAATTCAAAAAATAGACCAATATGGAACAAAAAACAAAGATCAATGCCGAGGATGGCAAACAGGATCTGGTGATCACCCGGGAATTTGACCTGCCACTGGCATTACTTTTTAAAGCTTATGCAGAGCCCGAAATTATTGAGCAATGGATGGGAACCAAAGTGCTGAAACTGGAGACTAAAAAGTACGGCGGTTGGCAATTTGAAACTACAGACCCCAAGGGAAACGTGGTATTCCAGGCCAGTGGAGTGATCCACGAGTTTAGCCAGAACCGGAAGATCACCAGGACATTTGAAATGGCGAACACACCATTTGGTGTACAGTTGGAGATAACAGAATTTGAAAAGCTTACTGATGAAACCAGCAAAGTCAAAATGCATGTCATCTATGAATCGGTTGCACAACGGGACCAGGTGCTGAAGCTACCCTTTGCCCAGGGCATAAACTGGGCGCATAACCGATTGCAAGATGTAGTAAGCAAATTAAAACAATAAAAAAATGGAAAAGAGAAAGCTAATTTGGTATTGGATAATTACGGCGCTATTATCCTTTTGTATTTTTTCGGGTGGATTGGCGCAGGCTATGCAGGTAAAAGGAGTAGTGGAGGGTTTTAAACCACTTGGATATCCTACTTACTTTATTTCGATCATCGGCGTTTGGAAGGTATTGGGCATAATTGCGATATTGATCCCGAAATTTAAATTGCTCAAGGAATGGGCGTATGCCGGTATATTTTTTGTACTGAGCGGCGCGGTGATCTCGCATATTGCCAGTAGCGATGTGTCAGTACAAATAATTGCTCCGGTTTTACTGGCTATTTTTACCGTGTTATCATGGTATTTGAGGCCGGCGGATAGGAAGATCATTCCTGTTAATCAATAAATTAATAGCATGAAAAAGGATTTGTCATCAGACCAAAGTGAAGAGCTGCTCATCACATTGAAAGCCCGCTTTGAGAAAAACATGAACCGGCATAAAGGTATTGAATGGGCCAAAGTACAAGCAAAGCTAGAAGCTAGTGCTGAAAAACTGTGGGTGCTTGATGAAATGGAAATTACAGGTGGCGAACCGGATGTGGTTGGCTTTGATGAAAAGACGGACGAATACTTGTTTTATGATTGCTCCGCCGAAAGCCCTAAAAGCCGCAGAAGCCTTTGTTATGATCGTGAAGCGCTGGATGCAAGGAAAGAATATAAACCGGCAGATAGTGTTATTGATATGGCTGCTGCCATGGGTATTGAGCTTTTAACAGAAGAAGAGTATCGGGGACTCCAGGAACTTGGAAAATTCGATTTGAAAACATCGAGCTGGGTGAAAACACCTGCTGATATCAGGAAACTCGGCGGCGCCATTTTTTGTGATCGCCGCTACGATACGGTCTTCATGTATCATAACGGGGCAGATTCTTATTATGCCGCCAGGGGGTTCAGGGGTTTGCTGAGGGTTTAAATTGCATTAAATACTACAATAATGAATACTATGAATCCCAAGGTTGATTTTTATTTCAATAAAGCTAAAAGGTGGCAGGAAGAAGTCAGGGAATTGAGAATGATCAGCCTCGCCTGCGGGCTTAGCGAAGAGTTGAAGTGGGGTTGCCCTTGCTACACCCTTAAGAACAACAACATCGTCTTAATACATGATTTTAAGGACTACTGCGCGCTTTTGCTTTTCAAAGGCGCGTTATTAAGCGATCCAAATGGTATACTGATCCAGCAAACGGAAAATGTACAGTCGGCGCGCCAGATCCGGTTTACCAATGCGGTGGAAATAGTGGAGATGACCCCAATCCTGAAAGCCTATATTTATGAAGCCATTGAAGTAGAAAAAGCCGGTTTAAAGGTTGAACTTAAAAAGACAGCCGATTTCAATATTCCTGAAGAATTTCAATACAAATTGGATGCTATACCTGCCTTGAAAACCGCTTTCGAGGCGTTGACGCCGGGGAGGCAAAGGGGCTACCTATTTTATTTTTCTCAACCCAAGCAACCCAAAACCCGGGAGGCAAGGGTTGAAAAATATATACCGCAAATTTTGGGTGGTAAGGGGTTGGATGATTAACAGAATAAAATAATTGTATATCGGATAATTACACTATTGATTGGGAAATGCGATCAGGTAGCAAAATAATGCTATAAAAATATTTTTTTATAGCATTATGGAAATACGCTGTTCAACGCATCCTAATACAAACTGTCAATTATAACGACTTATCAAAATGAGACCAATACTCACTGTTATTTTAACACTTTTTATAGTAGTAGCCTTTGGGCAAGGCAAGCATTTAACTTACATCAATTACCAGAATGCCTATTATAACAAATCAACTTTAAAAGAAGACGCCTTTTTTGAATCTAAGATAAATGAAATCACATTAAAAGCCGACTCAACATTTGAGTTTTGGAGTAGACCGAATATGAGTTGCTTTACCTGGCGTGAATATAAAGGAAACTGGAAAAAAGAAAAGGATACAATTCTGTTTTACGACAATTATGAAGTTGTTGAAAATAATATGAAGGTGACTTACAAAAAAAGTAATAAACGGAAATATCATATTAATTTTTTCACAGACAAAAATTGTGATTTCACGAATAAGGAGATAAAAATTCAATACATATATGACTATAATGCTCATTTAGAAGATACTGGAAAAACATTTTACATTAATACAAATAGCGTGATTGAAATTCCGTTCCAGGAAATTCCCAATCATAACAAACTTGCTGCGATTAGAATAGAATATCTGTTGAATGATAAAGAGAAAAGATATGGCTTCTTAACGGAGAATAAAACACTCAATATCAAAAATGGCGACTTACCTAACGTTATAGGAGTTGAGCTTATTGAGAATCCGAGAAAAGAAATTGTGTATAGAAAAATCAAAGCGGTAATACAAAATAACACTATAATAATTGTATCAACAACAAAAAGCAAAGTGACGCTACCAGACTATCATGAAGAAATAATGTTTGAAAATAGTTATGCATTGAACAAGTAATATCATGAACTTATTCGAGTCTCGTCACTTGAATATTTTAGGTTAAGCGTAGAGACACTTAGCTTGGTGGAACCATCACGTTAAGAACCAAATTAGATAGTGAAAGCAACAATTATATTTACAGCAGTTTTACTTTTTATTGGCAGTCAGCTAAATGCTCAAACACGGACTATTTATGGACGTGTTATTATTGATGATGATTTATTACCGATACCGGGTGTTCGTATTCAAACCCCGGACAAATTAATCGTTGGAAACACGGACAATGACGGTAAATTTAAGATCAGCATACCTCAAAACACACAAACCCTTTTATTGAATTGGATTGGCTTGGAACAAGCAACCATTAAACTAAATAACAATTGTGATACGGTAGAAATTGTGATGATGACCTCCGGAACGTATGATTTTATGTCGTCGAGCGAAGTTGACAGGCTCAGATTAAAGTGGTTTAATAAATTGCCAGCACTTTATTTGCAAGCTTATAATAAAGGTCTTTTCGCTAAGCAATCGTCTTGTTATTCCAGGGAATTTGAACCTGCAAAAACAAGACTTGATGAATATGAAAAAGAGAGGATAAAAAAAGAAAAAGAGATCAAATTAAAGTTTAAAAGGCTAAATATAGGAGACACCATTAAAATTCCCTTTGGTGCACAATACAGGTACGATGGGACCGATAGGACCACACTGACTGTTTGGTCAGCTTCTACAAACGAAAGAAATTTTGACGGAGTATTAAAATGCGTCATAATAGATAAGAACAAACATAAAAGAGGCTATAATTTGGTTTGCAAAGTAGTTGATGCTTCTATGTTTAAATCTCCCAGTGTTTATAGGGATAGGGTTATGAAAGTGGGTGAGGTATTCACGTATAATATGAAATATTTCAAAATACTGGACGAATAAAAAAAGCTACTCGTGGTCTATTGGTCAAACTTATAAAAAGAGAAATATGGAATAGCATGTCCAATGCCAATAGGTGCCGGCTAATTCTCAATCTTTAGATTCTTATCCATTTTTTATATTTGGGCAGATTTCTATAAAAGATGCATTCGCTTATACAGCACATTCAAAAAATGACTTCCAGTCCTGAGATAGCTGGTGAAGCAATATTGTCATTTTTTGAAACAATGACATTTAAGAAAAAGGCCATTTTACAAGAAGAAGACAAGCGCTGCTTGTCGTATTTTTTTGTTGTAAAAGGATGCCTTCGATTGTACTTCACAGATCACCACGGTGTGGAACAAACGCTGCAATTGGCATTAGAAAATTGGTGGATGACAGATTTGAATGCTTTTCGATCAGGGAAGAAGTCAGTATATACCATCCAGGCATTGGAGGCAACGGAGGTATTGACCATTACAGCCCCTAATTATGAATTGATCCTGGCAGAATTCCCGGTCATCGAAAAATATTTTCGATTAGTGTATGAACGGGCCTATACAGCGTCATTGCATCGTATCCAGATGATTTCGAGAATGCCCAAGCACGAATTTTATGAATTGTTTCAATCAAAGTATCCGGAATTTATTCAAAGGATACCCCAGAAAGTATTGGCATCCTTTTTGGGTTTTACACCGGAATATTTGAGCGAATTGCGAAAAAACCTGGTGAAAGGAAAAAATAATTCATGACAGAACAATTATATCGACACATTCAAAAGCTCGTCCCTAGTTTTACTATGGAGCAAGAACAACTTGCACCGTTCTTCCAAACCAAACTTGTTAAAAAGGAGGAATTGCTGTTGAGAGAAAAGGAAATTTGCGACACGATCTACTTCGTTAATAAAGGTTGCCTGTACCTGTTTTATGAATATAACGAAGAAAAACAGGTGGTACACTTTGCATTGGAAAACTGGTGGATAACCGACTATAAGACTTTCCCGGATGGTAAACCTGCCGTTTATTCAATCGCGGCGATGGAAGATTCGGAAATTACCTGCATCAGCAGGAAAAATTACGAAACGTTGCTGTCGGCATACCCGTTACTGGCTTTGTATTTCAATAAAATTCATGAGCGGGCCTATGGCGCTGCGCTGTTGAAACAAAAGACATTTGCTACGATGTCAAAAAGGGACTTCTATTATCATTTCAGAAATACTTACCCTGAACTGACCGAAAGGATTTCCGATGCTGTGCTTGCCTCCTACATGGGTATTTCTATGGAAATATTAAGGGACTTTCAGGACCCCACATTTCTTAAACCAGCTTAAGTTTTCCGGGGGCAGACAATCTTCATCTTTGTATTATTCAAATAACATTAAATAATACAGATCATGAAAATAGTAGTTATCGGCGGTACCGGCCTTATTGGTAGCCAAGTGGTTAATCAATTACAACACAGCGGACACGAGGTGATTACCGCTTCACCCAACAACGGTGTCAATACACTTACCGGCGAAGGTTTACATGACGTGTTGCAAGGCGCAAATGTTGTGGTAGATGTGTCCAACTCACCATCCTTTGAAGATAATGCTGTGATGAATTTTTTCAAGACCGCTAACGAAAATCTATTACCCGCAGAAAAAGCAGCAGGGGTGCAGCATCATGTTGCCTTATCGGTAGTAGGTACTCAAAAACTACAGGCCAGCGGTTATTTCCGTGCTAAACAAGTGCAGGAAGACTTGATCAAGGCATCAGGCATCCCTTATACCATCGTTCATGCAACACAGTTTTTTGAGTTTGCGGGAGGTATCGTTCAAATGAGTATGGCCGACGGGAAAGTAATAGTACCGGCGGCCAACATTCAGCCTATAGCGAGCAAAGATGTGGCATCTTTTATGGCCGAAACAGCATTAGAAAAGCCTGCAAATAAAATCCTGGAAATAGGCGGACCTGAAAAATTCGACATGACCGTATGGATGAACCAATATTTACAGGCAACCCATAAAAACTACGAGGTAGCAGCCGATACTCATGCCCTATATTCAGGAGCTCCACTAACAGCTGATACCTTAGTGCCTGAAACGGCTGTTTTCCTGGGTGAAAATCATTACGCGGATTGGATTTCGAAGCCTGAAAATCAACGGTAAGGCGCAAGTAAATTCGAGATGAAATACTTTACCAGGATTTGTACTCAGCGCCGGGGTCGAAGATAAAAACAAAAAGCCTGATACGGACATGTATCGGGCTTGTTAGTACTCCAAGAGGCACAGATTACGAACCAATTCATTGAAGATGTTGAACTGTTAATAGGGGAGATGGCAGTAGAAATATATGAGGCGAAGGGTGATAATTCTGACACGGCTTTAACCGATTGAAGTTCTAGATTGAACCAACGATCCTCTGATTAACAGGAAAATGATTCCTAAAAAACGGGATCGAACTGTTCATGATTAATCCTTTTGCATCTTTCTCATCTCTGCACAATATATAATTGCAGGCTTAATTACCTGTAAGCTGTCTCGTTCCAGCGCAATTCATTTCGGAACTGGTCGAGGCGGGTATCTTTTCCAATTCGCACAAACTCAATCCCGGCTATATCAGCAAAATCCTGCAGATGTTCGGCAGTTAAATTTTGGCTGTAAGCGGTATGATGCGCTCCCCCGGCGTATATCCACGCGGCACAGGCGGTTTTCATATCCGGGAGTGGTTTCCATAGCACACGGGCAACAGGCAGGTTAGGCGAATTGTGCTGCGGTTCAACGGCCTCTACTTCATTTATCAGCAAACGGAAGCGGTTGCCCATATCAACAATGGAAGCATTAAGTGCTGGGCCGCCGGCAACATTAAATACCAGTCGCGCAGGGTCTGCTTTGCCCCCAATGCCTAAGGCATGAACTTCCAGGGTAGCTTTACCGTTGGCTAATGAAGCATCTATTTCCAACATATGAGAGCCTAATACTAACTGATTATTGGGTTCAAAATGATAGGTGTAGTCTTCCATAAATGCGTTACCGCCTTGCAGGCCACCGCCCATCACTTTAAAGGCGCGTACCAGGGCGGCGGTTTTCCAGTCGCCTTCCCCGGCAAAGCCATACCCCTCCTCCATTAATCGCTGGGCAGCAATGCCCGGTAACTGAACCATGCCATGCAGATCTTCAAAAGTATCTGTAAAGCCTTTAAAGCCCCCCGCTTCCAAAAATGTACGTAGCCCGATCTCGATCTTTGCTGCTTCATAAACTGAAGAATACCCTGCACCCCCTTTACGCAGTTCGGGAGCTAACGTATAGGTCTGCTCATATTCGTCAACCAATTTATTGATCGCCTGTTCGCTAACCGAATCGATCACCTTTACTAAGTCGCCTATACCGTATGTATTCACAGAATAGCCAAATTTCAGCTCGGCCTCAACTTTGTCTCCTTCGGTAACGGCCACATAGCGCATGTTATCACCAAAACGGGCAAATTTGGCTCCCTGCCAATCGTGCCAGCCTGCTGCGGCACGTGCCCAGGTACTTATTTGATCTAAAACCTCCGTATCCTGCCAATGGCCCACCACTACTTTACGGTTCTTTCGCATCCGCGAAACAATAAAGCCAAACTCACGGTCGCCATGTGCGCTTTGGTTGAGGTTCATGAAATCCATATCGATAGAACTCCAGGGGATATCGCGGTTAAATTGAGTGTGCAGGTGCAACATGGGTTTTTGCAAAATGCTTAAACCGCGTATCCACATCTTGGCCGGAGAGAAGGTATGCATCCAGGTAATTATACCGATGCAATTTTCAGCAATGTTGGCTTCCTGTATGGTGGCAAATATCTCTTCAGTAGTTTTTACAACAGGTTTGTAAACAATACGAACAGGTGTTTGTGCCGCGTTGTCTATTCCCTTCGCAATTTGCTGTGCATGTTCGGCAACTAATTTCAAGGTTTCTTCACCGTACAAATGCTGGCTCCCGGTGACGAACCATACTTCAAATGTTTTTAAATCGATCATATGCGTAACTTTTGATTTATTAATTTTTTTAGCCCAAAGTTGATAAAGCGTACTGCGGAAGGGGTTAGCTTAACCCCTTCACCATACTAACAAATTGCTCATTAGCCACAAAGGTTTATAAATTAGTGTTGAAATAACACTTATTTTTATTAAAAATGAAATTTTATTTTAGAACATTTAAAATTTCTTACACTAATTTGTTGTCCTGTTATAAAAGAAGGGTGTCCGGATTTGGAATAAAATTTAGAAATGCCTGGAATTTAGCATAGTAGTTCTTCATATTCAGCTGGTAATAGTAGGCCCCGCGCTTTGAGCCCGCCTTATCCTTATCTGCAAGTTTGATCAATAGGCCAGTGGCCAAAACTCTTTTGCTGAAGTTTCTTTTATCAATTGTAGTATTAAAAACGCTTTCATATAAGGTTTGCAATTGTGGCAGGGTGAACCTGCTGGGCAGCAATTCAAATAGTATAGGGTGTAAGGCAGCTTTATAACGTATGCGCCTTTTAGCCGTTTCAACCATTTCTTGCTGGTCGAATATCAGTTTAGGCACGCGTTTTAATGGAAACCATTCAGCGTGATAGTCATTGCTTAACTGCGTTTCGTATTTATGTATATCGATCAGGGCGAAGTAGGCTGTGGATACGGTACGCTCAATGGGATCGCGTTGGGTATTGCCAAATGTATGCAATTGCTCCAAATAAACACCCTCTAGTCCAGTCAGTTGCTTTAATATCCGGTTCGATGCCTGGTCCAGGCTTTCACTCGGCTGCACAAACCCACCCATTAAACTCCAGTTTCCTTTTTCGGGTTGAAAACCTCTTTTGATCAGGAGTATTTTTAATGTATCCCCGTCAAATCCAAAAATAATACAGTCAACTGCCAATAATAGCCGGGTTTGTTTTGAATATTTCTGCATTTACAAAAGATCAGGTTAAATAATCGGAGACTAATGCAAATATAACATATTACGACATATAAAATATATGCGTTTTATTTTTATAAAAAGGTATTTTGAGCTCATATGCATAGTTTAATAGTGTATTTAATACACTTTATAATTGTAATTTTTTTTAGTGTTTATTTCACAATTAATAATTTTTTGCTTTACTTAGATATTAATTAGGATCATAAACCGTCCTGAAATTATAAGCCAACATTCCAGATTATGAGAAAAAAAAGTACAGCGCCCCTTTTTGCAGGCTTTGATCCTTAGTTTTTTAACGGTGTGTGAAAAGAATGACCTGCTCATGATATGAGCTAAACAATAAAATATGACCTGATTCCCCTGCAGTTCATTAGACCAACCAAACCAATTATTTATCAAACCATTATATGAAAACACGTAGACTCAAATTTTCACGAATCTTAAGCCGCTGCACGCTTTTGATCCTGATCCAGCTTTTGTGTTACCACCTTACCTATGCGCAGTCGTCCGTATCCGGGATAGTTAAGGACGAAACCGGTGCGACATTGCCATCAGTTACCGTACAGGTTAAAGGTAAAAGCGTTACTACCACAACTGATGTAAATGGCGCGTTTAGTATTAACGCATCCAAAACTGATATTCTTCAATTCAGATATATCGGGTTCCAAAACCTGGAGATACTGGTGGGCAGTCAAACTAAGTTGAATGTTACCCTGCTATCCGATACCAAAGGCCTGAATGAGGTGATTGTTACAGGCTACACCAAACAATCTAAAAGAGATGTTACAGGCGCCGTATCAACAGTATCTGCGGATGTAGTAGCCAAAACACCGGTAACCGATGTAGGCGCTGTACTGCAGGGACGCGTAGCCGGCGTGAGTGTAGATGCGCAGGGCGGCCCGGGTAATATTGCTGTGGTACGTATCAGGGGGTTTGGCAGCAACGGCAATAATGATGTGCTGTATGTAATTGACGGGGTGCAAATGAGGGGCGGCAGTAATTTAATCAACCCTAATGATATCGAAACTATTACTGTATTAAAAGACCCGTCTACCACGGCCCTTTATGGCGCACAAGGCGGCAACGGCGTTATTGTAATAACTACCAAGACAGGCAAGCTTGGCACCGCTCCCAGGTTGGAGTATAGTACCTATGGTTCATGGGAAACGCCAACAAATTACCCAAAAAGCTTAAGTCCGCAACAATATGCAAATGCCTATTGGGGATATTTAAAGAATTCTAACTTGCCATTAACAGACCAGTTTTATGGCAGTGGCGCTACACCTGTGCTTCCGGATTATATTATAGAAAGAGCAAGCGGACCGCAAATAGTTGCCGCTGCCGGCAGCGCCGCAGCTGACCCATCTTTGTATAATATAAACAGCTACCGAATTTTACAAACAAATAAAGCAGGTACGGATTGGTTCAGATCGATATTAGGTCAAAGTTTTACTCAAAACCACCAGTTAAGCGTGAGCGGAGCTACAGAGAAAAGCAATTACTCACTCGGTTTTGGTTATTTAGATAATAAAGGAACTTTGTTAGGTACTTATTTTAAAAGGTATTCTGTGCGGGTTAATACCGAGTTCAGACCAAAAGATTGGTTAAAATTGGGTGAAAATATCCAGATATCCTACACACAGGGTGCCGGTGTTGATAACCACAATCCCCAGGGTTTATTGGCCGACCTTTATCAGCGCAGCCCGCTGATGCCTATTTTTGATATTGCAGGCAATTACTCGGGCCCTAAAGGCTTTGTAGATACAAGAGCATTGCATATCGGCGGTAATAATCCGGTCTTTAATCAAAATACCTCGTTGAATAATAGTTATGGTTATAACGCCGGCATGATCGGTTCTGCTTTCGCATCGGTAGAACCTATAAAAAACCTGGTTTTTGAAACCAAGGTAGGCGTGCAATTTTATCCTTATAGCTTTAGGTACTTTTTAGATACCGCTCCGCAAAACGCGTTTTCTTCCCCATACAATTCCTTCACCGAAGGTGGCGGATACAGCAGCGACGTTAGATGGACCAATAAAGTATCCTACGAGATAACGATCAAGGATATTCATAAAATAACCGCATTTGCAGCTTATGAATCCAGTAAGAGTTTTTCAAGAGATAATAGCGGCACCACACCTAATTTATTGTATACTACCCAGGGATATCTTAATTTAAGTAATGGCAACCCGATACTTAACGGAGGGCCGTATAATACCGTAAGCGGCGGAAGTGATAACGGTGCTTCAAACTCCGTTTTCGGCAGCGTTAACTATGCCTTGATGGATAGGTATTTACTTGGTTTTGTTGCCCGCCGGGATGGCTCTTCAAAATTTGGGCCCCTAAACAGGTATGGTAACTTCTTCTCCTACAGCGGTGGATGGAGGGTTTCTGAGGAAAGCTTTATGAAGGGCATAAAATGGATAGATGACTTTAAATTGAGAGGAGCTTACGGTGAAAACGGTAATGATGCTATACCTTCCGGGTTATATCTTGATAGTTATACCACAAGCGGCTATGTAAATTACAGCAGCTATGATCTTGACGGTACTAACAATTCATCCTTTACTGGCGCAGGTTTGTACCAGTTAGGTAATCCGTATATCCATTGGGAGACCAATAAAACTGTCAACCTCGGTTTTGATGCAACACTATTTAATCATCATTTTAATGTTGCATTCAGCTGGTTTAACCGGGTAACCAAGGATCTGTTGGCTGTGCCACCGGTTACCGGCTTACGCGGCGATGCATTATCACCATATGAAAACATCATGCGTTTCTCCAATAAGGGTATGGAATTGGAGTTGGGTTACAATAACCACATCGGAGGCCTTAAGTATGATATGAATTTTAACATATCCACCTACCGCAACAATGTGGATTATATCAGCGATGACCCAACCGCTCATATTGACGGCAACTCATACGCGCCTACGCCTTTTGCGCTTACCCGCAGTTCAGTAGGTATGCCTTTATCCAGTTTCTATGGCTACATAGAAGAAGGTATTTTCCAAAGCGGTGCCGAGTATACCGCATCAGGCGTAACCGAAACCGGGTTAACAGCAGCTAACGCAGCCGGGCACTTTAAATTTAAGGATCTAAACCACGATGGCACAATAAACGACGATGACCGTACTTATATCGGCAACCCGCACCCTAAATTCAGCTATGGTTATAACCTAAACCTGAACTACAAAAATTTTGATATGAGCATTTTCCTGCAGGGCGTAGCCGGGAACAAAATATTTAATTACTGGCGCGTAAATACTGTATTCCCGGGTACACAGGGTGTAGGTGCCGACAATACCTGGAGCCCAACCAATAAAAACGCTCCATTGCCCATCTGGGATAATGTATCCTCTGGAGATAATAATCCATCCAGCTTTTTTATTGAGGATGGTTCATACTTCAGGTTAAAGAGCTTATTGGTTGGCTATACTTTCGGCAAAACAAAATTCTTTAGCAAGATCAGGGCATATGTGCAGGGTTACAACCTGTTCACCATCACTAAATACTCCGGTATCGACCCTGAAATAAGCACAGGCAGCGCAACCAATATTGGGGTTGATTTTGGAGGAAACTATCCAATTTCAAGAAAAATTGTTTTTGGTATTAATTTAGGATTATAAAATCAAGTTAAAACGATATATGAAAAAGCTAATTGTGATCCTTTTGTTTTTCGTTGTGATAAACATAGGATGTAAAAAAAGTTTTCTTGATGTCCCTTCTACATCAGGAGTTAGTTTAGCCGAGCTTTCAAACAAAGCAGGTGTACAACAATTACTAATAGGGGCCTACCATGATGTTACCGGTTTAACAGTAAAATCATCCTGGTGGAGTACAAGCGGTACCAATTGGGTATATGGCGATATTACATCGGGTGATGCTTATAGGGGTGGTAATAGTGACGGTACTGACGGACTGACCATAGAGCATTTCCTTACCCAATCATCCACGGCTTACCTGGCCGATAAATGGCGTACTGTTTATGATGGCGTGGCGCGCAGCAATAAAACCATACTGGCCGCAAATAAGGCTACAGATATGACCCCGGAAGAAAAGATCGCGGCCATAGCCGAAGCAAGGTTTTTAAGGGGTCATTTCCATTTTGAAGCAAAAAAAATGTGGAACAAGGTTCCGTATATCGATGAGAATGTAGTGGATTTTAAAGTATCCAACGAGGCTGATATCTGGCCGCAAATAGAAGCCGATTTCGACTTTGCCTATAAAAACCTGCCGGCAACCCAACTCTATAAAGGCCAGGCTAATAAATGGGCCGCAGCCTGCTACCTGGCAAAGGCTTATATGTTCGAAAAGAAATTTGCTGAAGCCAAAACGCTATTGAACGCGATTATTCCACCAGCCTATGGTGGTAGCGGCGCGGGTGTAAATGCACAAGGCCAGGCCTATGCTTTGGTGCCTAATTTTGATGACAATTTTAATGGCGATGGTGAAAATAGCCCGGAGCATGTATTCCAGATACAATTTTCTGCTAATGATGGCTCAAACGGGGGTAATTCCAATATAGGCGAGGTAGCCAATACACCTGCATTTTATCCGATAAGCAGCTACTTCGTTACCTGGAAACAACCCTCTATTAACCTGGTAAACGCCTTTAAGACGGATGATGATGGTTTGCCGCTTTTAGATACCTATAACAATGACAAGGTAAGTGATGATTCTGATGTAGGCGGCTATGATTACAGTTATTCAACCTACCAGGGTAATTTAGATCCGCGGCTGGATTGGACAGTAGGCAGGCGCGGCGTTCCCTACCTGGATTGGGCAAGCTATACCGGCTATTCAAGCAACCCGGGCAGCGATCCATCTGTTGGGTGGGTAAACAACCGGGCCTTTGGCGGTCCGTACATGCCTGTAAAAAATAATTTCAGGTCGGCGAATATGGCCAAATACAGCGAAAATTATGCACAGTACTACCTGCTTACCAGCGGCGTAAATGTCAGCATTATCCGTTTTGCAGATGTGTTGCTTTGGGCGGCTGAATGTGAAGTTGAAATAGGAAGCTTAGAAAGAGCCCGAACATTGGTGAATTATGTCCGTAACCGTGCGAAAACCGGCAGGCAGGTAGAGGTTACCTATGATTATATCGGTAATTACAGTCCATCGGCAAATTATAATATTGGACTATACACCACCGCCTTTGCCAGCCAGGATGTCGCCCGCAAAGCGGTTCGCTTCGAAAGAAGACTGGAACTTGCGCTGGAAGGGCACCGCTTTTTTGACCTTGTGCGCTGGGGTATAGCAGCGGATTATATCAATGGTTATTTACAAAAAGAAAAAACAAGAGTGCCGCAAGATCTTACACCAGCGATAAATTTCACAGCCAATAAGAATGAATATTTCCCAATACCACAGGTTGAAATTGATCTGGATTCTAAATTAAAGCAAAACCCCGGCTATTAAAAAGCCCGGATTTATAGATGTATGATGATTAACTTTGATCATCATACATCTTTTATCATCTTCCGCAATTACTTATAAATGAATTTTCTAAAATATATAAGGCCTTTTTGGACCGGTTTAATAATTGCACTGTTTATAAATTTGCAGTGCTTTGCTTTACCGGTAAATAGCTCAAAAGCTTATTATGTTAATTTATCGGGTAATGATGCTAACCCTGGCACAAAAAACAAACCTTTCCAAACTATTGATAAAGTAAACAACGTTCACCTTAAACCCGGCGATACAGTTTATTTTAAATCGGGCCAAACGTTTAATGGCAGCTTATTATTAGGCCCGGGGATCAACGGGACAAAGAATAAGCCCATCGTTATTACAGCTTATGGTAAAGACAATGCCATGATCGACTCGAAAGACAGCGTTGCCATAAGCCTTTATAATCATAGCTATATCACATTTGAGCAATTATCCTTACGCGGCAGCGGGCGTAAAACCGGGAACGTAAAAGATGGCCTTTCCATTGTCAATTGTAAAAATATCACGGTAAATGATGTGGATATTTCCGGCTTTCAAAAATCAGGACTGCTGATCTATTCATCTCAATATATTGTTGTTAATAATGTATTTGCGCATGATAATGGTTCGGCAGGGATCACGGTTGAAGGGCCGTATCAAAAAAGAGAAAGTAAAAATATAAAAATTTTATCCTGCCGTGCTGAAAACAACCCCGGTGATCCTACCAACCTGCATAATCACAGCGGTAATGGCATCATCGTGGGTAACTGCCGGACTGTGCTGATCGACCATTGCACCGCAACCAACAACGGCTGGGATATGCCGCGTATCGGCAATGGACCTGTTGGGATATGGGCCTATGAGGCTGATAGCGTAACTATCCAGTACTGCCTTGCTTATCGTAACAAAACCTCAAAAGGCGGCGGCGATGGCGGGGGATTTGATTTTGACGGTGGAGTGTCGAATTCGATCATTCAATATTGTTTATCCTATCAAAATGAGGGTGGTGGCTATTGCATTTTTCAATATGCAGGCGCAAGCCCCTGGTATAACAATGTCTTCAGGTATAATATCGGTGAGAACGATGGTACGCTGTTGAACGCGAAGGCAGGATTATTCGTCTGGAACAGCTCCGAAGATCCTAATCAAATGTATGATTGCGAGGTGTATGGCAATATCATTTATAATGACCATGCCGTACCCATTTCTTATTTAAAGCAGAGCGAAAGCAAAGGACTGAAGTTTTACAATAATGTATTTGTCGGCAGGGATACGCTGATCAGGGGAATTGATAGATTAGGTGATGTACAATATCAAAGCAATAATTGGTGGAGTATCCAAAATGGATTCAATATAGATGGCATTAAAGATTTGAAAACCTGGGCGCTTAAAACAGGCAAGGAGCAAAGAGATGGCAAGATCATTGGTCTTAACATCAAACCTGATTTTAAAAAACCCGGACAGGCAACCATTACGTCTGCCACCCGGTTAAAAACTTTTACTGATTATCAGTTACCTGCAAATTCTGCTTTACGAAAGAAGCCGGTTTATACCGGTCGGTATGGAATTAAAAATATTTTATTTAAATAGAACTAAAAAACAAGATGAAGTTTGGGAAAGCGCTTTTTACATGTATAATGATCATAATCGCCTTTCGCTGTGCTGCGCAAAGCAATAATGATTTTGAGCAGGGACTAACGGGTTGGATCACTAAAGGCAAAGTAACAATCGATCATGATAATGCGCAAAAAGGAAAGAGTTGTGTAAAGATAGGCCCCGGCTACGGCATGGTGATGCAACGGATAAAAGGCAACCCACTTGCGGTAGTTCAATTCAATGTTTTTGTAAAGACCAGCGATAGTACGGTAAAGGGCCATGCTTTTATTCGCTTCCTGGATATTAATCACAAACAACTGATGATTTTTAAAAGCGGCCCGGTGAGGTCTGCAACTTACCAGCAGACCGGAAATTATGTTGAAGCGCCGCCTTTTACTAGTTATATCGAGATCGGTATTGAGCGTGATTCATCGGACATAGGTAATGTATATGTTGACAATTTCAGCATAGATACCCATGTGGGTGAGCCTAAGGTAAAGCATAAATCGATGGTTAACGAAGACCAGTATATGCACCCTTTCTGGAAATCGGATACGATCTACAACGAAACGGTACTGTTTTATTCCAAAGATGGCAAAGCGGCGGATGGAAGATTTTTGTATACAGCCAACAAGATACTTTCAGTAAAGAAGTTTGATCTAACCACAACCTACAAACCCGGTATTGATTATATTCTAAATGGTAATGTGATCACACGAAAGGAAAACTCCGCCATGCTATTCCGCGCTGATACCTGGTTCGATACGAAAAAGGATTTGGCCTGGTATAATTTGCAATCGCAGTGGGTGCTGGTAACTTATACGCATCACGACAAATGGGATGGCCCGGTGCCAGAATACAAAGGCGGCAGGATGCCAAAAGTAATGGCCAAGCTGAAAGCCAAAGCGCCGGTAAAAATTGCCGCCTACGGAATGAGTATTACCCGGGGAATGGATGTAAGCAGCTATGATACCGTGCCGCCTTACATGCCAACTTATGTCAGCCTGTTTACTAACCGCTTAAAGAAGGCGTATCACTATAACAATATCAAATTATATAACGCCGCCCTGCCAGGCTCCATAGTAGATTGGGGTGCTCAATATGCGGAGAAATATATCAATCCCATAAAACCCGATCTCCTGATCATAGACTTCGGGATGAATGATTTTTGGCGATATACGCCCGAACAGTTCAAAGGATATATCCAAACCATTATTAAAAAAGTAAAAGCCGGCAATCCCAATGTGGAATTCGTTCTGTTATCCAATATGAAATTTGATCCGGATTATGTACTCGACTCTGATAGTTATAAGGAATTTTATGTGTCGAACCTGACCGGTTACAGTCGGGTTTTGAAAGACATGGAAGCGGATGGGATAGTCAACCTGGATATGAATACGCTGAGCGGTGCTATTTATAGTCGCAAAAAAGCAAAGGATTGTATTGCTAACCCGCTGCATCCCAACGACTACCTGGCCAGGTGGTATGCACAGGGGTTGGCGCAATTACTAATAAAAAACTTTAAATAGTATGGAACGCATCGCCTTTAAAATGAAACTACTGCCCGGTAACACGGACGAATATAAAAAACGCCATGATGAAATATGGCCGCGGTTGGTGATATTGCTTAAGCAGGCCGGTATAAGTGATTATTCCATTTTTTTAGATGAAGAGACCAATAGTTTATTCGGCGTTTTAAAGGCCGATAACGTGGAAGTGCTTAACAGGCTTCCGCAGCATGTGATAATGCAGGAATGGTGGAAATATATGAGTGACATCATGGAAACTAACGCTGATAATTCACCGGTCAGCATACCGTTGACGGATGTTTTTTATTTACCTTAGTTATTAACCAATTAGCCCAAAAATACCATGCAAAATAAAACCGGTTTCAAAAGCAGGCACGCGTTCATTTGTGCGCTGATTTTGTTGTTCGCGCCAAAAGTTTACGCTGCCGACAAAGTCGACACGCTTAAAGTGAATTGGAACAGCCAGGTAACGGTATCTAAAACCACGCCCACCTTGCAATTAGTGGAGAATCCGATGGTCAGGAAATCGCCCATACATGAGGCGACCTTTAAAGCATTAAAGGATTTGGGGGCAGATTTTGTTCGTTACGTACCTTGGTTCCCGTACCCCAAAATGGCTGTTGCTGAACTAAAGCCGCCGTCAAATGGCAAAACCTATTGGGATTTTAAATTGCCGGATAGTACGATGGCCGCCTTTATGGAAGCTACCAAGGGCCATTCGGTGGTGATCAATTTCAGCACCACACCGGTTTGGATGTGGAAGACCGACCGGGTTGTTCGTTATCCTGATGATCCCTATCAAACCGGCTGGGATTATAACCAGGGAACAGAACTGCGGGACACTACCATGAAAGAATTAGCCGGTTATTATGGCCGCCTGTTTAGCTGGTACACCAAGGGTGGTTTTACCGATGAGCTGGGCCAATATCACAAATCAGGGCATTATTATAAGATACCTTACTGGGAGGTTTTGAATGAGCCGGACCTGGAGCATAATATTTCAGTGCAGCTATACACCAAAATGTATGATGCCATCGTTACCGAAATAAAGAAGATTGCCCCGGAAACCAAGTTCATCGGTATATCGCTGGCGTTTGAAAAGGACCCGGCTTATTTTGAATATTTCCTTAATCCTAAAAATCACAAGCCCGGCGTTCCGTTAGATGGTATCTCGTATCACCACTATTCTTTGCCTTCATGGAGGGAACAGCCCGTGGATGCTTATCAATATACCTTTTTTGAAAAGGCGGATGCATTTTTGAACACCGTACGCTATATCGAAAATATCAGGAAACGACTGTCGCCAAAAACCATTACTACCATTAATGAGATCGGCAGCATATTGGGAGCTGAAACCATGCCAATACCGGATGATTACTGGAATTTATCGGGTGCGATGTATGCTCATATGTTTTTAGAAATGACGAAGATAGGGATAGAGGTAGCCGGTGAATCGCAGCTGGTTGGTTACCCCTCCCAGTTCCCGGATGTGAGCATGATCAACTGGACGAATGGCAACCCAAATTCGCGCTATTGGGTATTGAAGCTGTTGATCGACAATTTTGGCCCCGGTGATAAGCTGGTAACCACTACTAACGTGGGCAATGCCAATATTGATTACCAGGCCTTCGATACAAAAAAAGGAAAGCGGATATTATTGATCAATAAGTTGAATAAGGAGGTACAGATCGTATTACCACCCGAAGCAAAAGGCGGACAGGCAAAAAGTGTGGATACGTCAACACGGGAAAATCCGCCGGTTACCACATCGATAACTGATACTAAAATCACACTGAAGGCATTTTCTGTAACGGTTGTAGAGATCAAGTAATGAAAATAGGATTATTCGGCATTGGGCTCGAGGCATACTGGGAACAGTTTGCAGGCTTAAAAGAAAGGTTGGAAGGTTATCTTGCTGTAGTTGAGCAAAAACTATCGGCAATGCATCCTGAGATCGTCAACCTTGGGCTTGTCGACACAACCGATAAAGCTTTTGAAGCCGGTACCGCTTTCAGGAAGTCTGATGTTGACCTGATCTTCTTATACGTTAGTACTTACGCGCTATCGTCCACCGTATTGCCGGTGGTTCAGCGCGCAAAGGTGCCGGTAATTATCCTGAACCTTGCGCCGGAAGCCGCCATTGATTATGCTGCCTTTAACCAAATGGGCGATCGCACCAAAATGACCGGCGAATGGTTGGCCTATTGCTCGGCCTGCCCGGTTCCTGAAATTGCCAATGTGTTTAACCGCACAGGCATCAAATTTCACCAGGTAACCGGGATGCTGCATGACGACCCCGAATGCTGGGACGGGATCAAAGAATGGGTGGAAGCCGCTAAAGTGGCCAACATTATGGCTTATAACCGCACGGGTTGCATGGGCCATTATTATAGCGGGATGCTGGATATCTATTCGGACCTGACGCAGCACTACGCAACTTTTGGGGGCCATATCGAATTATTAGAGGTGGAAGAACTTGCGGCCCTTAGGAAATCAGTAACCCAGGAACAAATAAACGAGCGAATAAAATTGTTTTTTCAGCAATTTGATGTGCAGGATGATTGCCCGCAGGATGAACTGGAAAAGGCCGCCATAACCTCGGTAGCATTGGATCAATTGGTAAAGATGCACCAGCTTGGCTCCATTGCTTATTATTATAAGGGTACAGGTAATGCGGATAATGAGGATACCATCAATTCTATCATCCTTGGCAATTCGCTGCTCACCGCAAATGGGGTTCCTGTTGCTGGTGAATACGAGATCAAAAACGCGCAGGCGATGAAGATCATAGATAGTTTTGGTGCTGGCGGGTCATTTACCGAATACTATGCTGTGGATTATACAGATGATGTGATACTGATGGGGCATGATGGTCCCGGCCATATCGCTATCGCCGAAGGCAAGTGCAAGATAAGGCCGCTAAGCACTTATCATGGTAAAGTAGGCAAAGGCTTATCTGTGGAGATGTCGGTAAAGAACGGGCCGGTGACGTTGCTTTCCGTAGTTGAGCAGGCCGGTGGTAAGTTGATGTTGCTGGTAGCTGAAGGCGAGTCGGTTGCCGGCCCAATATTAGAGATCGGCAATACCAACAGCCGTTATCGTTTCGCTATCGGCGCGCGCAAATTTATGAACAACTGGAACAGTTATGGCCCGGCACATCATTGCGCGGTTGGTGTGGGACATATCAGCTCAAAAATAAAAAAACTTGGTCAGCTACTGAATATGGATGTAGTACAAGTGTGTTAACCGATCAACATGAAAAAAATTCTTACTTGTATTTTAGCAGGCCTGCTATTGATCAGCCTGGCCCATGCGCAAACAAAAAATAACACTGTCAATTTTGACGAAGGCTGGCGGTTTCATTTAGGTGGAATGCTGGGCGCCGAGAATCCAGACTTAAATGATTCCAAATGGAGACAAGTTGATCTCCCTCACGATTGGAGTATCGAAGATCTGCCCGGAACACACTCGCCGTTTAACCCAAAGGCTATCAGTCAAGTTGGTGGCGGTTTTACTTCACAAGGTACGGCCTGGTATCGAAAGACTTTCACCGTGCCATTTACGGCTAAAGGCAAACAGCTTATTATCCAGTTTGACGGCGTGTATATGAATACTGATGTATTTGTGAACGGTGAAAATATAGGCAATCATCCTTATGGCTATACCAGCTTTTATTATGACATCACCAGGCATCTGAAATACGGCCAAAAGAACACGATTGCAGTTGAGGTAAAAAGCGAAGGGCAAAACAGCCGCTGGTATTCCGGGTCTGGTATCTATCGCCATGTGTGGCTCAAAACGGTCGACCCGGTGCATATTGCACAATGGGGTACTTATATCACCACACCGGAGGTTAACGAATCATCTGCCCGGGTCAATATTAAAACTCAATTGATAAACGAGGGAAAGATCGATGCAAATATCGCAGTAGTTACCCGGTTTATTAATGCTAAAGGTATTGAAGTTGGCAAAACAGAATCTAAAGTAAACTTGAATGCCGGCGAGAAAAAAGAGATAAGTGAACATGCGGATATTAAAAACCCGAAATTATGGTCGTGCGAAACGCCAGCGCTTTATGAGGCCATAACGGAGATATATCAAAATGGGCAATTGCTCAGCAGCGAGACAAGCAGTTTTGGCATCCGTAAGATCAGCATTGATGTAACCAACGGCTTCCAGTTGAATGGCAAAACTGTAAAATTAAAAGGCGGCTGCGTGCACAATGATAACGGGCCGTTAGGTTCAAGAGCCTACGACCGTGCCGAAGAACGTAAAGTGGAATTGATGAAAGCGAGCGGATTTAATGCAATTCGCTGCTCACACAATCCACCAAGTCCTGCTCTATTGGATGCTTGCGACCGCTTGGGAATGCTGGTAATGGATGAAGCTTTTGATGCCTGGAACTATGGCAAAAATCCTTATGACTATCATTTATATTTTAAAGACTGGTGGCAAAAGGATATTGAAAGCATGGTTACCCGCGACCGCAACCATCCGGCGGTGATCCTATGGAGTATTGGAAACGAGATACCGGGTGCGGGGACGCCTGAAGAGGCTGAAAATGCTAAAATGATAGCTAAATACGTAAGAGATCTCGATCCCACAAGGGCCGTTACAGCCGCGGTTAATAATTTAAATCCGGATAAAGACCCGCTTTTTTCGGCGTTGGATGTAGGCGGCTACAATTACGCGATAGATCGGGATAACGATCAGAATGATCGCTACCAACAGGACCACCAACGCCTGCCCGAACGTATCATGGTGGGTACGGAATCATACGCATTGATCGCGTTCGGTAGCTGGATGGCGGTGGAAGACCATCCTTATTTGCTGGGTGATTTTGTATGGACCGCCTGGGATTATATCGGCGAAGCCAGCATCGGCTGGCGCGGTTATCCGCAAAATGCTGATTTTTATCCATGGAACCTGGCTTTTTGTGGTGATATCGATATTTGCGGTTGGAAAAGGCCGCAATCCTATTACCGGGACGCGCTTTGGAAAAAAGATCAAATATCGGTTTTTGTACATCCTCCATCACCGTCATTCCCTGTAAATTCCAAGATAGAATCCTGGTCGAAGTGGAACTGGGCCGATGTGGTACCCGAATGGAACTGGGCGGGGCATGAAAATAAACCGCTAAAGGTAGATGTATATTCCTCCTGCGATAAAGTGGAGTTATTCCTCAACAATAAATCTTTAGGTATTAAACCGACCAGCAGGGCTACTAAGTTTATGGCATCATTTACTGTGCCCTACCGGGCGGGGGAGTTAAAAGCAGTTGGTTATAATGGAGATAAAGTTGTCAATAAAGCTATCCTTAACACACCAGGAAAGGCCATCAAAATCAATTTATCCGCTGATAGGAAAACTATCAAAGCCAATAATGGAGACCTGAGCTATATCACGGTAAGCCTGGTTGACAGCAAGGGCCTAACTAATCCCCAAGCAGAAAATTTGGTCAGCTTTTCAATTACCGGCGATGCCAAAATTGTAGGTGTAGGCAATGCCAACCCGATGAGTTTAGAAAGTTTTTCGCTATCACAAAGAAAAGCCTGGAAAGGCCGGTGCCTGGTAATCATCAAGGGCGGTAAAACTCCGGGTAAAATAACCCTTAAGGCTAAGAGTGCGGGGTTAAAGGAGGCGCAAATAGATGTGTTAAAATAGCTTATTTAGAATCCGACGCAAGCTGACCAGCATTCCGGGGTAAATACTAATTCGCATGAGCTTTCATTAAATATTAAGTTTTCAATATCCGCTGTAACTGCCTGGCCGTTTTGAATCCGCATTTAGCAGCGATATATTCGATGGTGTATTCCGGATTGTTAAGCATAGTATTGGCATATTCCTTTCGCAAAAGGGTATGATATTCTAATACAGTGGAGCCTGTCTTTTCTTTAAAAACCCTGCTCAAATTTCTCGGACTCATATGTACGAGCGCAGCGAGTGCCTCTATATTATTTTCGGAGGATAGGTTATCGATCAAATAATCCTGAACTTCATGCACTTGTGGATTAATATGGTTCCTATAGTCAAGGTAAATACTTTGCTGCTTGTGTGTTCCGCTCCTGCGATGATAAACAACAAGTCCCCTGGCTACTTTGTGGGTGAATAAAGGCCCCTTGAAATCTTCCAAAATAGCCAGTGCCAGGTCAATTCCTGCGCTGATCCCAGCGCTGGTATAAACATTGTTGCTCTTGATAAACAATATATCTGCCACTACTCTGGCTTGTGGAAATTGTTCCTGTAAATCTTTTACTCTTCGCCAATGTGTGGTACATTGGGTATCTTTTAGTAGTCCAGATTTACCTAAAGCAAATGCGCCATTGCATACCGAACAAACCGTTACCTTATTGTCTGAGCATGCCTTTAACCATTTAAAAAATGCCCACTCGGCACCAAAAGAAATACTACTGACATAATCATAATCCATCCCCGGCATGAAAACAAAATCTCCTTCCTTTAATGAAGCTTCATTAAAATGCCTGAGCTTCCCAAATCCAAGGCCGGATGTGGATACAGGATTATCCTGGTATGTATAGAATTCCATTTCTGCCTCAAAGCCATAAAATCTGGCTTCAGTAAAGACTTGTACGGGGCCCGCAAGGTCAAGTAACTCAACCGAAGGGGGAATGATAAAGGCTATTTTCCTCATATATATAATACAAATTGCATGTATAAAGATAAGCTATCTCTTTATCGGGTAAGGGACAATTCTATGTCAGAAACAGACAGTTGCTAAATAAATTCGAGATAAATAGTATTGATCGATATTAGATTCCTTAAAGAGCTATCTTAATTCATCAATAAGTTAAAGTTATTCCCGCACCTAAACCCATATCGCTATCATAATGAGAGGATGCCGAAAAGTATTTAGTAACTACATACCTTAACCCTGCCATATATTCTCTATCTGTGTTCACCATAAAATTAAAACGAAGCCGTTTGGATAGGGGAACATCTTCCCGCATTAATTGAAACCTGAGTTTTCCATCGGTATCAAACCTTGCGTCAGCTTTTACTAAAAGCGGTAAAGTATATTCAACCCCGATACAAAACGCCTTTCGGTTATCTTTATCGCTAATATGCCCGAAAATATCTTTTTCCGGCCCATCCATTTTCCGGTAACGGAAATCCCATCCCACGTAAGGGAACCACCATTGCATTTCGCCAACATATCTGCCTATATGGCTTTCGGATTCATATCCGTTTTTATTATTTAGCCCGATACGCCATTCTGTTTGCAGCTGGTAGCGGGTATTGGCAAACATTACTTCCCCATCGCTGCCATTGCTTTCCAGGCCAACCTTTGCCGCCATATGTATCTTTCTGTCATCGGCATATATCTTTTTAAGGCCCGCTGCAGGATCAGGTACTTCAGGATTGGCCGGTGAATTTTCATAACTGAATATCCGGCCCATTCCGCTCATCATATGATAAAGTATATGGCAATGAAAAAACCAATCGCCGCTTTCTGTGGCAGCAAATTCCAGTGTATCTGTTTCCATCGACATAATATCCACCACGCTTTTCAAAGGTGAATAATCTCCCTGGCCATTAAGTAATCTGAAAAAATGGCCATGAAGATGCATCGGGTGGCGCATCATGGTGCCATTATACATAATGATCCGGATGTTTTCTCCTTTTTTGATCAGGATCTTGTCCGTTTCTGAAACGGCTTTATTGTCTATCGTCCACACATAACGGTTCATATTTCCCGAAAGATTGAAATGCAATACCTTAACTGGCACGTTGGGCAAAGTGGTTTTTACCGGAGAGCGCAGCATCGCGTAATTCAGAGTGACTATTTCTTTCGATGTTTGGGCTAAAGTATCCTTTGCAGGTTTTCCGTCACCCATAATTTCAGGGTACATTACGGTATTCATATCCATCTGCTGCAGGCTCATTTTCATGCCCATATCGTTCATGCTACCGTCCATCTTCATCATATCGTTCATCATCTTCATGCCTTCAAAATATTTCAACCTTGGCATTGGTTCCGATTTCACTTTTGCACCAGTTCCCAGCCACAACGATGTCGACTTTGTCCTGTCCTCAGCTGTGGCTAAAAACTCATAGCTTTTATTTTCCGGGATGGTAACCATGACATCATAAGTTTCTGAAACCCCTACGATCATTCTATCTACATCCGCAGGCACTACATCTTTCCCGTCATTGGCAATAACGGTCAGTTTGCTGCCTGCATACTTCAACCAAAAATAAGTGGATGAGCTTCCATTAATGATCCTGAGCTTTACCTTATCGCCGGCCTTGAATTGTGGCGCCTCGTTTTCCGGTTTGCCGTTGCTTAAAAACCGGTCATAATAAACATCACTGACATCCATGGCGGTCATTCTTTTCCATTCATTGGCTAATTTCGTTTTGAAATGTCCGGCCCTGATGGCCTCCGCATAACTTTGGGTGCTGCCTTTGCGGATGCCATACCAATCGGTCGCATTGTGTAAGGAACGATCCACCTGGTCGGGATTCTCATCTGTCCAGTCGCTTAGCAACAAGGTATATTCTTTAACCGACGGCTCATTCTTTTTATGAATGATGATGGCACCATACAGACCGCTTTGCTGCTGCATCATAGTATGTGAGTGGTACCAATAAGTGCCATTTTGAACGATAGGAAATGTGTAAAAATGCGTTTCCCCCATATTAATGGGTGTTGTAGTTAAGTAAGAAACTCCATCATACCGGTTAGGTAGAATCAACCCGTGCCAGTGGATGGACGTTTCCATCATCATGGTGTTATGCACATATATTTCGGCAGTATCACCCTCGGTAAAATATAATGTTGGCGCAGGGATGGAGCCGTTAATTGCCGAGGCGGGCCTGCTTTTACCGGTATAATTGACCGTAGTATCACTGATATACAAATGATAAATTGCCCTGCCGGCTATCTTTCGATAGAAAGGTAAACGATCGGCTTTGGGGCTGTCTCCCATGTCCATCGACATAGATCCGTGTTGGCACAAAGAAACCAATGGTAATAGCAAACTGAATATTAAAAAAAACAGGGTTTTCATCTTGGTTTCTTTGTGTTGATGACTTGTTTATTTAAAGCGTTAGGGGTTAATCGTTTCTGTTACTCTTCCGCAGGAAAGCATCGCGTTGCCGTAGTAAGGATTTTTTATACTGGTTTCACTGCTTAACCAGTACATTTTTTTCATAGGACAAAATTGCTGGTAAACAGGGTGCCCGGATAGTTTTACTGTCTTGGCCAACGAATAAAAATCCAGGGAGAATGTGGCAAAATACTCCCGCTGTTTAGCTATATCTTTTGTCGCTTTTATACGTTCCGCATCAGCAGTCAAATTTTTTTGAATGGACATAAAAGCATTCATTTTGGCATCGGGAAGTGTTTTTAAATCAAAACCACCGCTTGCTTTTATGAATTGGCCAGCCTTTGCCGCCGCTGTTTCAGCGTCAGCATTGATCAATGCATTTTTTACTTCGTAATAAGAGTTTAACAACGTGGTGGTGCCAGCCTGGTTTTGCTGCGACTGAAAAGAAAATATACTGATCGTCATGATATGGAGGCTTATTAATAGAGTTTTCATGTTATTATTAATTAAGTTAAAAGTATGTGGTATTTAAATGGATGGATGGACAACGGGGCGTCAGATACGGACAGGAAAAAGCCTGGTATTAGCTCATGAGAATCAACATCTCAACACTCATGATAATCATTAAAGCGTCTTCAATAATCGTTACCGTACTCATCGGCAGATTGAATACCGCACCTAAACAGGCACACCTGATCTTGCGTTTATTTAATACGCTTTGTAATACACCAACTATGCTCGCCGACATCACCACGAGCGTGATGTAATTGAATATCCCGGGTTGAAGATTCGCTGCAAAAGCCAGTCCCAGGCTCAACTCGACAAATGGGTATATGTAGCCCCAAGCCCTGAACTTTTTGGCCACAATATCATACATGGAATAGCTGTCTGCAAACCCGTTAAGATCAAGCATTTTGAAGAACGAGAAAATAATAAAAAACCCGGCCATGAATATTCGCAGGCCTCTTATCAGGTTGAAATGATCATCCGAAAAAGCAGAGATCAATGAAACGGCAGCGATGTAAGCGAAAATGAGCAGTATGGGTTTATAGGTTGCAAACCAGGATTTTTTTTCGTCCTCGTTATCGACTGAGGTAGGTGTTATCGCTTCTGATAATTGATATTTCGGGTAATTCTCTAAAGCAAGCTTTAAAGTGACTGTTGGAATGTGTTTAGTCATTTCAATATCGGCTGTGCCTTTTGCCAGGTCAATGCTTACCTTTTTTACGCCATCAACTTTAGCTAACAGGCTCTCAACTTTGTGTTGGCAACCTGAACAGGTCATGCCGGAAATGTTATATGTATGTGTCATGATATATTTTATTTTGACACAAAAATACAGGGTAGCTGAGCCCGGTATGTTACATAATTATGGGTAGGATTTATATCCTGTTGAAGGCTTAAACCTCATTTAAGAATTTACGCAAGTGGATACCCTGCGCCTTGAACTGGGTGGGTGTAAGTCCGGTAACTTTTTTGAATTGGGCCGATAAATGGGCAACACTGCTGTAATTCAATTTGTATGAAATTTCATTGAGGTTCATTTCATTATAAGCCAATAGTTCTTTTACTTTTTCAATTTTTTGAAGGATGACATATTGTTCGATCGTTATTCCCTCCGTTTCTGAAAACAGCTTGCTGAGTACAGAATAATCCTTATGTAGTTCGTCAGCCAGAACTTCTGAGAAAATAAATTTCTCATCTTCCTTATAATGTATGTGGCCAATGATAATGGATTTGATTTGATCGATCTGCTGTTTCAGGTTGTTGTCCAATAATTCGAAACCCAATTGCAACAATTGAGGCTTCAGGGATTCCACTTGATTTGGAGAGAGCGGATCTGATAAAAGCACTTCACCCAAACGTACATCAAGCGGCTTTGCTCCGATATTTGTAAATAATTGCTCTACAGCTTTTACGCAGCGCGGGCAAACCATATTCTTGATGTAAAGCTTCATTTCACTAATTTATTACAAAGGAACTGATTTTGTATTCCGATATCTTAAAACGATCAGATAAAATCCCATTGTAAAATCAATGGACAGACAAAAAAGGTCATAATGGGGCGGAATTAAATCGGAGTAAGGAAACAAGTCAAAAGCCAGGTCCCAGACGCCGTGAAGAAAAAATCCTGCCGCTAGCACGAGCATACTTTTTTTTATCCCGTAATAGGCGATCAGGGTGAAAATTATTGCTTGTCCTGCACAAAGCACCAGGGAGTTGGTGTCTTTCCAGGTAAATCCTACATACAGGTAGCCGATGCCTGTTAATATCAGACCGTAAATGGTCTGCTTGTCCAAAGATTTCACTAAGGCAATAGTGAAAATTACAAAAAGGCCTAAACCGATACCTATTATAGTTGCGATCATGATTTTATATTTTAATACGTTGAAAAATTTCTGTGCGTCCAAACAGGGAGATACCAATATATCCCCGAACTTTCAGGTCGTCTCCAATCAAAGTCATCTTGCAGTCGTAGGTCTTTCCGCTCTCCGGGTCGTATATCCGCCCTGAATTATACACGCCGTCATCGTAAGAAAAATTGGTCAGCAACTCTATACCCAGTACTTCTCTTGTTTTTAAAGCTTCATTGGGGTTTTTATTGTCTTTACGGGGATTGGCTACCCAAATAGATCTACCAAAATAGTGTTCGCCTTTTTTATAAATTTCAATTTTAGCGTCTTTCTTTGGTGACCAGTACAGGCCGGTTATTTGATCTGCTTGCTTCTGATTTGCTTGTGCAAATCCATTTGAAGAAAGCGAGCAAAGAATAAGGCAAGAAAGGACGTAGGTTATTAATTTTCTCATGATTTTCTAATTTAATATCGTTGATTATTGATTACGATTTTTACTATTAATGCGTTTCGGAATACTCAACTGTCTGGACATCTCGTCTATAGATTAATTTCCTAAAAGCGAAGTGAAATATCTCAGTATCGCCAAATTTGACGGGGTAGGCATTAATAAACGACCACCCTTCTTTGCCCATAAAATTCATGGCATCGATAATCGTATTGAATTTTTTGACCTTACCTTCCCAGGTTCTCAGCCTGGTATCGCTCCAGAATTTTTTCTCGTCCCCAAAGTCGATATCGATCGTTACTTTGTTACTTAATAGCCTTGGTGTGGCTATTACCTGGCAGAATTGTTCAACCTTAATTGAATCGGTTTGTGCAAATAAATGCAGTGAGCCAAGTAGGAAAAGTGTTATTATGAATATCTTTTTCATGATTTTTTTTTAGTTAAGATGCCGGACTGTTCAATTATAGTCCAGCATGAGTTTTACAACATTTTTAAATTTATCACCATATAGTCCACCTATCCTCGCCAGGCAAACCTCTATCGGATACTGGTTCTTTAGGTCATACCTGATGATTTTGGTCTCGGTATTGAGTGAATTTATGGAGGCATTGTCGCCCGGCATCAGGATATGCATCTCATCTGCATTTTTTGGATCATTGCCCCCGGTATGCATCACCGTCAATCCATATTTAGTTTGAATAGTTGAATCGGTCAGCGTAAAGAACTTGAAGGATTTTGGGAACGAACGAACGTAAGTATCAAGTACACTTACCATTTCAAATTCACTCATCCCTTCCTGCAGCAACATTCCCAGTTTGCGGTTTTGCTGTATAATCACTTTGGTAACAATGGTAAATTCATTTCCGAACGTGATTGCAATACTTTGATGGCCAGTTAATATTTCGGGGTGCGGATAATGGATGTTGACAGCTACCTCCCGCATTGTCTTAACCCCAAGCAGATCATTGATCACCATCAGGCTGCCTTCAACAGCATTGGATACCCCCGCGGTGCTGTATAAATTGCCGCTGTGGGCAACACTTACGTCCTGAATCCATAGTGGTTTGCTGAAATGCGATTTCACCATCTTAAAGTCAGAAGCATGGCAGGTGATTGGCTTGCCATCAAAAAGCCCAGTAGCCGCTGCTGTTGATGCGCCATCGCATACTGCAAGGATCTTAGTAATCGGTGTGAAATGATTTTTGATAAACGAAATAACATTAGGATCTTGTTTTTCATCCCGTTTAGATAAAGCCGGAATAACAATAACATCGGCAACCAATTTCAGAGAATCTACTTCTTTGAAGGTGAGCTGCGGAAGGATAAACAGATCCTTTTTGATCAATACCGGTGCTTTTTCCTTTGCCACGATATATACATTTAATTTACCGGTAGTATTAAACAGGTAAAATGGTGCCAGCATATCAAACATTTCTGTCGCCTGGTTATCTGCTATGATGAACACTGTTTTCTTAGTAACATCGTATGAGGGTTTCTTCCAGTCAAAGCGGTTGTTGCCTTCGTAGGGAGATGTCTGCCCGAGCGTTATAATTGGCTGAAGAAGGAAAACAACAACACCACAGACAACGACAATTGTCGATAGAGAGATGATCACTACTTTCTTAAATTTTTTCATTGTGATTAATTATTAAATAATTTATACCACAAAGGTGTCGTGAATAAAAAAGATTTTTCAGACAAGCAGATGTCAGATACGGACAGAAGCCAAGTCTATTTTTTCATAATCAGCGGACTTCGTGCAGCCTGCAAAGAGGTTTTAGGTCATTAAATTATTAATGAATTCGCAAAACTATTTTTCATCCACTTTTCTTGCTCATTTTTTCGCTTTTCAGCCAAATTTGAAATCTCCTAACCGAAGGTCGGTTAGTTGTAATTATGATTGTAGAGCGGATTTTACAGAAATATGAAGAAAAAAATTGGAAGAAACCAGGGAACAATTAAGGTGATTTCGTTTTCAAAGGTGTTCAAAAAATTCAACAGGGGGATTTATTGAACACTCTCTTAAAGATTGTTAACTCATTCCCAATCGCGCACGTAACGATTCGCGGTAGGTACTCCCAATAGGAATTTTTTCGCCGTTGATGATCAACTGGTGCACCTCGATCATCGCGATATGCCTGATAGATATCACGTATGATTTGTGTACCCGCACAAAGCCGGCGGCCGGAACGAGATCAAAAATGTCGCTCATGTTTTCGCGGATCAGTATTTGTTTATCCTTTAGGTGAACGGTAATGTAATTGCCGTCCTTTTCCAGGTACAGGATATCGGCTACTTTCACCTGGTAGGTTAGCGGACCACTTTTGATAAAAATAGTCGCCGCTTCATCATCCCTGTTAGTGGTATTGTTTTTTGTGGCGACCTTGTTTACAGCCGCCAGGAATCGTTCAAAGGTGATGGGTTTCAGCAAATAATCGATGGCGTTCAGGCCGTAACTTTCTACAGCATATGTACTATAGGCGGTTGTGAATATGATCATTGGTTTTAACGACAGCGTCTGCAGCAGTTGTATGCCATTGATGTCGGGCATGTTAATGTCGAGGAAGATCAGGTCCACCTTTTCACGGTTCAGGTATTCGATCGCTTTCACCGGTTCGCGAAAACTGGCTTTCAAGCCGACCAAGGTGCTTTTTTTGCAATATCGTTCTATCACCTCCAGGGCCTTCGGTTCATCGTCAATTGCTATGCAGCTTATCATGACAGATCGATTTCGAGTTTAACCATAAATTCCCCGCCCTCATCATTGATCATCAGCCGGTGTTTGCCCGGGTAAACCAGCTCCAGCCTTCGTTTTACATTTCCCAGGCCGATACCGCTTATTTCCATCTCCATTTTTTTGATAAAGCTATAATTGGTGTTCTCACAATTAAAGATCAGCAGCTTATCAGTCAGCGAAATAGAGATATCGATCTGCGATGAAATCCCAATGGACACCCCGTGCTTAAAAGCGTTTTCAATAAAAGGTATTAACATCATTGGGGCGACGAAAATGCCCTCAGTTTTACCAGGGTGATCAAATATTACTTTTACCTCGTCATCAGCATAGCGTAATTTGTTTAACACGATGCAATTCTGCAGGTACTCGATCTCTTGTTTCAGCGGCACGCGCTCCTCGTTACTCTCGTAGATCATATAGCGCATCATCCCTGAAAGTTTTGAAATGCCGTCGGCCAGCTCATCGTTCCCTTTGCCTTGCGCCATCGAAAACAGGTTGTTGAGCGTATTGAACAGGAAATGCGGGTTGACCTGCGACCGGAGGAACTTATTTTCGGTGCTCAACTGGATAAGCTCGCTTTTGGCCCATTGTTTCAGGAAGAAATAAGCGAAGGATATACCCAATATTACCAGAAAAGCAAACAGCAAGATAGGCTGCAGATGCTGCCAGTCGCTGATCATAAAGTTGATCATACCTACACGACGAGGATCGGGACCATGAGGCGGATGCCGCCTTATCGCAGTATCAAGCTTAATACGGTCAAGCTTAACAAGATCAGTAATAGCCCGTGGCGGTGGCTCAATAGTTGGGTTGGCCTGTTCGAACAAGGGTCCGGCAGCAAAGTAATTCGCACCAAAGATCAGGATGAACCATCCGGCGCAAATTGCCAGGCGGACGATCATGTTGTTATACCTGATAGCTTTTCGGAATACCCAAAAAATATTGCCATAAAAAAGTAGGGCAAGGAATACTAAAATAAGATAAACGTAGGACGAGATGGTAATCTCATCATACTGATCGCTAACCACATGGGCGGTTTTAGCCCATATGTGAATGTGCGAACTGTTCAATGAGGTCAACACATAAAAAACACCTGCCCAAAACAAAAGATGCAGCAATATTTCTATCCAAAGTCTTTTTTTAGCTGAAAGCATAGGAACAAATATAAGCGATAGGAGCTGCCCTCAAAAAATTTGGTACGAACGCAGCGTATTTGAAATCCCCGGATAACAAATAACCGTTCTTCAAGCACACTAATGTCCTGTTTCGCACCAAAGTTTTTAAGATGTGGTGTCGCAGAAATAGTATTGTTTAAAAATATCATGAATTATGAAAAAGCAATTACTACTGACTGTCACTTTACTGGCGGCAATTATTACCGCTAACGCCCAAAAAACCGATACGGCACGGGTGCTGGTGCATTACAAGTTTACCTATATCAGGGACACCACGGACCGGACGCACCCCTACACGGAAAACATGGCGCTATTTGTAGGTAGAAGCGCAAGCTCTTATAGGAGTTACGATGCGATAGCAGCAAATGCCCAGTTTAAAAAAGCGTATGCCGAAGCGGCGGCCGCCAGCCCGGATGGGCACGCCAGGATAAATAGAAGGGGTGCAGGTACACCCGTAGAATATTACCAGTACCCGAATGAACAAAAATTATTCACGAAAGATCAGCTGATGTTCAACAACTATCTGATCGAAGCACCAATACCCGCGATCGTCTGGAAGATCGGTGGTGATACGTCAACTTTTGGCGGCTTGCACTGCCAGAAAGCCACCTGCCATTTTAAAGGCAGGGATTACACCGTATGGTTTTGCCCCGATCTGCCGGTGCATACCGGCCCCTGGAAATTAAACGGGTTGCCCGGCGTGATCGTAGATGCCCATGATGCAAAAAACGAAGTGGTATTTAAGTTTGACGGGGTGGAGAAGGCGGCGCCCGCGCCGCCAAATACCGGGCCTGCTGATACGGATCTCCCCCCGATATTGCGGGGTTTGAACGATGATCCGAATTTGATTGGACCACCGGCCAAGGCAATCAAAGCCACACAAAAGGAATTCGATAAACTAAAGGCGACCATGGAGAAGGACCCTCAGGCATTTGCACAAGCCATTATGGCGGGTAATCGCGCTGATGGCGTTAAAATGGACAACATCAGGGTTGCAAAAAAGGGGCAAGGTCCTCGTGGTCCTGTGATCAATAACCCGATAGAATTACCAGAAAAGAAATGATGCAGCTGGTGAGAGTTGCAATATTGACGCTTTCATTCGTTTTATTTGCGGCCTGGGGCTATGCCCAAACAGTAAAGGGAACGGTGAAAGACAGCACCGGGAAGGCGGTGCCGTATGCTACCGTTAGCCTGAAGAACAGCGCAGGCAATACCATTGTGGCCTATACGGTAACCGATAGCAAGGGCGCTTACTCATTGCAGATTCCTGCTAATACTGCTGCAAATAGCTTGACAGTTGAGGTGCGCAGCCTCGGTTACAAAACCGCGGTGAAAAGCATTGCAATCTTTGATGTACCCCTTGATTTTACCCTGGCGGTGGTATCTAACCAGTTGCAGGAAGTGGTAGTTAAAAGCAGCCGGCCGATATTACGCACCCACGGCGATACGTTGAGTTATAAGGTATCCGAATTCGCTAATCCGCAGGATAGGACGATCGGCGAGGTGATTAAAAAGCTGCCGGGCATAACTGTCGCCGCTGACGGGACGATCAGTTATAACAACAAGCCGATTTCGGCTGTGTATATCGGTGGCGATAACCTGCTCGACGATAAATACAGCATTGCCACCAACAGCATTCCGCAGGTGGCAGTTAACCAGGTACAGGTAATTCAAAATGATCAGCCCGTAAAAGTATTGCGAAACAAGGTGCTGAGCGATGATGTGGCGCTGAACCTGGAAATCAAAAAGGGTGCAAAGCTGCATTTGATGGGGCAGGAGAGTATCGGCGCCGGACTGCCGGGTAATTACGACGTGGATTTGAACGCGATGCTATTTAAGGACAGTTATAAGGCCATCAATTACCTGGGGGGCAACAATATTGGCTACGATGTGCAGCAGGACCTGCTCTCGCATAACTTAACCGACTACAACCAGCGGATAGACAATGCTTTGCCTGCGACGGTACTTTCATTGGGCGCGGTAAATACCCCGGCACTGGCCGAAAACAGGTATTTGTTTGATAAGGCGGGTGTCCTCAACCTGAACAACCTCATCAATCTGAAAAAAAATGTGCAGCTCAGGGTTAATGCTTACTACGTACATGACACGCAACGACTGGATTACAGCCAGCAAACCACCGTCTTTTTGCCCGGCGACACAGTACAATACAGCGAGATACAGCACAACCGCTCAGTCCCCGATATTTTGCACGCCCAGTTTACGCTGAACATTAACCGGGATAAATATTACCTGAACAATGCCTTGCTTATGGATCAGAAAAACATAACCAATTATTCGGGATTGAAAACCGACAGCTCGGCGGTTAACCAGGTATTTAAGGATAATACGCTAAACTTCTCGAACGAATTCAATTTGATCAAGTCGCTAAAATCGAATAATATTATCCAGGTTTATTCTTATGTCAGCCACTCCGCCGAGCCGGAGAACCGGGTGATCGGTCCGGGGTATAATGCGGCAATATTCAATAACAATGTGCCTTACGCGCAACTGGTACAAAATGTGAATATACCCAGCTGGTACACCAACAATTATTTTTCGTTCAAGATACCATCAAACGGGATAACGCAGAGCTTCAGAACAGGCTTTAGCGTTCAATCGCAAACGCTTACGTCCGATTTGAATGTCGTGCAAAATAATAACAGCGCTGGCCTGGAGTCGGACAGTGCATTGAACAATGTAAACTGGACAAAGAAAAAACTGTACGCCGAAGCGGCGTACGACCTACCCGGCACAGTACTGAAAGCAAACCTGACCTTGCCCGTAACGCTCCAGCACATCAACTATTCCGATAGTTCATATGCACTGAATAAGAGCCTGACGCGGTGGTATTTTAATCCGCAATTGAGCGTAAAATACCAGGTGAGTGCGGAGAATTATCTGAGCTTTATTTACAGTTATCGCAATCAAATTGGTACTATAGAGAATATTTACCCGGGATATATCCTGACCGATTACCGCACGCTTTATGCCAATAATGCCGGCCTCACCGAACAGCAAAATCAGCAAGCGGGTGGCGGTTTTAGCTACCGCAAGGCGCTTACCCTGTTTTTTTGGAGCATCAATGCGCTTTATAGCCATACCGGGGCCAATAACATCGCGTCGAGCGTGATCACCAATAATATACAGAAAGGCATTGTGCTCCCCTATCCCAACAGCACAGATTCGTGGATAATCAAGGGCTCCATCAGCAAATATTCATTTGCGCTCCGTACCACCTTTAGCGGAGCCATACAGTGGCGAACCAACCGCTCGGTGCAGATACAAAATAACGCCCTGTTACCGTTCAACACTACATCCGAAACATTTAATGTGAGTGCTGATACCAAAGTGACCGACAGGGTAAATTTTAATTGCAAGGCTACATTGACGCAAACCGGCAGCCATTCGCCGGTGGAGGCCTCCGCTTATCAAATAGACCAATTATTGCAGCAGGCATCGGTTAACTATGACCCCGCCGATGATGTGCAATTCAAATTATCAGGCGAGCATTATTTCACCCGCCAACAGGGTAATTCTGATCTGAAGTATTTTTTTGCAGATGCTTCAGTAAAGTTCAGGGTAATTCAATGGAAAACCGACTTCGAGCTCAGCGCGGTTAATTTCCTGAACGTAAAAACTTATAATGCGCTTTACCTGTCGGCGAATACGTTGACAGCCAGTTCATATACCCTGCCGGGACGAATTATAATGATTAAAATAATGTTTAATATCTGATAGCTTATGATCGGGCAGCGAAGATTTCCCATAACAAAAGAACCGTACACGCGTGCGCCAGCGGAGAGCTAAAACTATTTTACGCGCTCCAGGTATTCCCCGGTGCGGGTATCTATTTTTACTTTATCACCCTGATTCACAAATAGCGGCACCTTTACTTCTATGCCATTTTCTGTGGTCGCATATTTCAGCGCGCCCGAAGAGGTGTCTCCTTTAACCGCAGGCTCGGCATAGGTTATTTCCAGCTCCACAAAGTTAGGTGCCTGCGCCATAATAGGCTCTTCACTTTCAAAAGATACGATGACATTCATTCCTTCTTTGAGGAATTTTGCAGATGGGCCAAATAATGCTTTGGGAATGTTAAACTGGTCGTAGGTGGTGTTATCCATGATCACCAGGTAATCACCTTCTTCATACAGGTACTGGAAGTCGTTGGTCTCTACCCGGCAAATTTCAACTTGTTCGTCTGTAGCCAAACGGGCCTCTACAATTTTCCCGGTTTTAATGTTACGGAATTTATCCAAATAGAATGCCCCGCCTTTACCAGGTGTACGATGAAGTACTTCAGTAACAGTTACCAGTTCGCCATTAAAGCGCAAAATATTTCCAACTTTAATCTCAGATGCCTTTGCCATTTATATATTGTAAATTTCAGAGGCTAAATATAGTGGCTTTAAGTTAGCCTGTGTAATTTTTTTTTGGTGGGTTTTGATTGAGATTTGGTCACTCGTTGGGTGTAGCGTAGCGCTACACCTGCTACACCGAAACGCTACACCTGCTACATGCTCTGGCGCGAGGATGACGGGCATGGCATTTGCAGGCAAAGGCTTATCGTGACCGGGACATCATACGCCTAAAGTCAGGAGAACTCAACGCTTTAGTCCTGCGCTGCATGCTCGCGCCAGACAGGGGACAGGGCATAAAATGAGATACAGGACGGGAAGAGTATTCAATCGATTTTAGATAAAATTATTCCATTAATATAAATTCAGATAGCTTAAGAATTATCTTTGGCCATGCTTAACCAGGAGGATATTCAATTTTACATTTCTATTTTAAAGGGAGTAAATATTATTGATATATACCGGCTTTTTAAAACAGCAAAAACCAAAAAAATACGGGCCGGAGAAATTTATATTCACGAGCAGTCTACCTCCACAAAAATGGGCCATATTAAAAAGGGCCTGATGAGGGCATACCAGTTGAAAGCCAATGGTGATGAAATAACTATTTTACTACGTTGGGAAAATCAGTTTGTTGGTTCGTATGATACCATCATGTGGCAAAAGCCCTCCCGTTTTATTTTTCAGGCCATAGAAGATACCACACTTACCGAAGTGGATTACAATATAGTGCAGGAAATTGCGGATCGCAACGCGTCAATAGGCGCTTATAGATCTGTCTTTCAGGTAAATATGTTAGAGGAAGCAACAGATAGAATAGAATCCCTTGTGCTGCTGTCGCCTAAAGAAAGGTACCTTAAACTGGTTCATGACAAACCGGATATAGTTAACCGGGTGGCTGATAAATACCTGTCTACCTATTTAGGAATTACGCCGGTCTCTCTTAGCCGTATCCGTAAAAGGATCGCTTCCGGACAGCACCATTAATTAACCTTTGTTAATTTTTTTAACCTGACTCATTTTTAGGTTTGCAGGGTACATAAAAATGTAAATCACTATGAGCAGTAAGTATCGTTTTCCCCGTGGAAATAACACGCTTCAAAGTCTGGCAGGATCATTTAAAGCAATAAAAGACCCGCTAAACTATGTTTCCACGGAAATGAAAAAGTTCGCGGGTACTTATTCAGGGTTTATGCCTGGAAAAGGGCGGGTAATAGTTACCCAGGATAGTAATTTTGTCAATTATGTCCTCCGGGAAAATCACACTAACTATCAAAAAGCCAAACTGGATACAGAGGTAGTTGCGAAGCAATTGGGAACCAGCTTGCTTTTTGTAAACGGTGATGACTGGCGCAGACAAAGGCGGCTTATACAGCCGGCGTTTCACCATAACAGTATACACCAGCTTTATGAAACGGTGATGAATACCGTTAATGCATATATTGCCAATTTTCCACAGGGCGCGCAGATCGATGTTTATCCATTAATGCGTGAACTCTCTTTTTCGGTGTTGATCAACTCGTTGTTTAATATTGATATGTCCCGTCAAATGACCGACGAATTATGCCGGGCCTTCATCGCACTGCAAGCCTTTATGGCCAAAGATGTTCTGCAGCCTTTCAGAAGGTTTTTATACCCGATAACAGGAGAGGAGAAAAAGTTGGTTAAGCAATGGGATGGTATCAGAGCTATGCTAAGAGGCATTATTGCGCAGCGCCGGGTAGATGAAACGCCACATAACGACCTGTTAGCTATGCTGCTAAATGCCCGGTATGAAGACACCGGACAAGGCATGTCTGAAGAACAACTCATTAGCGAGTTGCTCATCCTGCTTTTTGCAGGGCACGAAACAACCGGCAGCACACTTTCGTGGCTATTATATCTTATTGCTTCAAATCAGCAGGTTAGTGAAAAATTGATAGCTACGATAGGCAAAATTGATATGTTTGACAGTCCGCGCGATAGTTATATCAACGCCATAATCAGTGAAGGCATGCGCCTGTACCCCTCAGTGTGGATAAACGAACGGGTAGCTGTAAAAGACGATAGGTTTGGCGACTTTTCGTTTTCGGCGGGCACCAGTATTTTAACTTATATTTATGGTATGCACCGATATGAAGGTTATTGGGAAAGCGCGTTGGCATTTAACCCCGAACGGTTTTTAACGCCGGAAGGATCAATTGATAAGAATGTTAAAAATTACCTGCCATTCGGCGCAGGCCCCAGAATGTGTGTCGGGAATAATTTTGCCATGGCCGAAATGGCGTTTACCCTTTATGCTATTTTTAAAACATTTCATATCAGCACTACCGGGGCAGCTCCTGTGGCGTGGCCATTGCTCACTTTACGTCCACATCAGGTTATGCTTAATATCAAAAAGAAATGATGATGTCTCATTTACTATGCGCCTTCTGCCCATTCAAGTGTGGACAGTTGAATGGTTTTAAGTTAAGCGTTGACGCTTAAATTGGCGGAGGCTACACTTGCCACACCGAAACGCTACACAGGGTCCCGTGCCGGAGACCCTACAGAGACTATACGAAATAAAAATTTTGAATATTAAATTTATATACATAGATTTGTGATGCATTGTTAATTGATATAATTATAATTATGAACCATACCGAATTATTGAAGGGTACATTAGGTACCATTATACTTAAATTATTGGAAGAAAAAGGCAGAATGTATGGTTACGAAATAGTGCAGTTGGTAAAGGAAATGTCGGACGAAAAAATACTGGTTAAAGAGGGCTCGCTTTACCCCGCGCTTCATAAACTGGAAGCAGATAAATTGTTAGTTGCCGAAGAAGTGTTTATCGGTAAAAGGGTTCGTAAATATTATAGCCTCACCCCGTCCGGAAAAATATCTGCTAAAGCATCAGTAGACGAATTGCTTGCATTCTTACAAACCATTCATCAATTAATTACCCCACAGCCATCGAAACCCTATGCAGCAGCTTAACGATGGGCAGGTAATGATAATACTTAACCGCATCATAGCTGATGGGGTTATCGATAATGACCTTCAAAACGGTCTGCTCGACCATTATTGCTGCTTTATTGAAGAAATGCTATTAACCGGCGCTGATTTTGAATCGGCCTATAACACTGCATTTCGAGCCATTACACCCAACGGAATGCACGAAATACAGGAAGAACTTTATTTCATTTTAAACTATAATCAACAGACAAATATGAAACGTATCATTTATTTATCCAGCTTTTTAACCGTATTTTGTATCTCCAGTGTTATCATGTTTAAAACCATGCATTGGCCGGGCGCTTCAATCCTATTCACGATCGCTTTCGTTTTAGTGATCGCCACGGCCATTATCCTGTTCTCAAATTCAATAAAACATTGGAAATCGCACACAGCGGGGTATAATGTACGCGTAGTAACAGGGTTCATGTCGGCATTACTGATCTCCGTTGGCGCTATCTTTAAATCACTTCAGTACCCAACAGCAGCCATACAAATAGTAGCAGGCGTGTTGCTGCTCAACCTTATATTTCTGCCCATGTTCTTTTATCATTTATACCGGGGTGAAATCATAAACACAACGAAAAATTAACGATTGATTATTTGGCGGCAGGGCAGGCCTCCCTGGCACGAGAATGACGGGCATTGCATGTGGGAAGGCTGCTCGTGACCGGGACATCATATGTCTAAAGTCACGAGAACTCAACGCTTTAGTCCTGCGGTGCGTTATCGCGGCAGACGGGGAAGGGGTGAAAAGACTGACCATAGGCTGAAGGGACGCCGTAGGTGCGATAAATAAACTAAATGGCTTTATCAAGAAGCTTATGAATATATGAAACTGTCGTCATTATATCTAATGCCTCATCTTCTTCAATTACAAACTTTATTTTGGGAGTATGCGCTGTCGGATTCCTTATAAGCCCCAAAATGCCTTTTATTAAATTCGACAAGCCAATGTGTTCACTGCGTTGTGTATCATTTTGCATGAGGTTTATTCTGATCAATGGGTTACCTGTCGAAAAAGCCACATCGATCAATTGATTGCCATCTGCATACAAGCCGGTCATCGTTCTAATTCGATCTGCGATACTTTTAACGGCCTCGAATATGCTGTGAAAATAATTTTCCTTTAAAAGTTCTTCGTCGCAATATTTAATAATAGTTGGGTGAGCATTTCTCATTTCAAGTTTATATTTAAAATGACTTGCACGTTGTTGAGCCTCTGAAAGAGTAGTGGCTTTATTGACTAACTTATATTGAGCTTTTTCGCTAAGTTCTAAACCTATAAAAGAAAGCCTTTTATTTAACTCGTTCATTCTAAAATGAAAGAGGTTATCATTTCCTACATATCTGGATGGCTGCATTGCATGCGATAGAAATTTTAATACATAATTTGAACATTGGTGATGGTTTTGAGAATGGATAAACGCATTATATAAACGTTTCCATTTAGTCATCCCAGGGTCAGTATCAGTAATTTCACAATCATTTAAAATTTTACGAATCTCCGTACCTGTAAGTCCATCAGTTGTCGAAGCAATAGTTTGACAAATAGCTTCCAAATGGTAAGGTAGTATTGCAGTTTGCTTTTTAACTGGATTGGACATTACTTGGGAAATCTGTTAAACAATATCGCACTATAAATAAAAGGAGAGAAAAAAATCAAAGCTGTTCTACTGGACCCGATAGTTCTATCCCGACATATTTTTCTAAAAAATCGACATTGCACACTAATGCAATTTGCAGAATATAAATGTAATGGTTAAAACCGTACACTTTTCTGTTATCATTTGCGCATTCTATAATAATTTCTTTTATCTGTTCAATTGGTAGAAACTTAGAATACTTATGTATTTCTGTTTTAATTTCATTGATCACTCGTTCGCAGTTTTCAGCAAATCGAGAACATAAATAAAGTTTTGTATAATGATTTCTCAATATTTCAAATAAATCAGTGGGGATGTTATTCCTATTATCAATCTGAAACTCAATACCTATATCATTATTTTCGACATTAATAATCGCGAATAAATATTGCTTTTCGGGTAATGCATCTAAATATGGACTTATAAAAAGCCGCTTACCATTTTCCTGCCATTTAATACCCTTATAAGAGTTACAAATTGAACAACTCGGAATCAAGTTTTTAGGATTAATCGCATATTCAGGAAATAAATCCTTTGGTAAATAATGGTCAAATGAACCAATCTCGCCAATTGTGCAATTCTGACAGTCGTTTGAAACCCTGTTGTTTTTGGTTGTAGTTAATTTGATTCTAAGATCTACTAACATTTTCGCGCCAAAACGATATAAAGATAGTAGATCCTTATTTTGTTCCGATGTGTATATTTCGGGATTAATGTCGGGAAGTTCGTTAGCAAGGTATTTAATATCGTATAGTTCGTACCTCTTTGAAATGTGATTCTCTAAAAGAGTCAATCGATTTTTGTAATTGAGATCCTCTTTGGGAATTCTTTTTCGTTTAATAAAATCATTGTAGAATTTAAACGCATCATCGCTATAAGCATCAAGATTTCTCATTTTCTCTATTTATTAAACTCTTCGCATGTAGGCGGATATTTAGGTTTACAGGAATCTCATCAAATTGGAGTAACTGCATAATTTCTTCATAGGAAAATTTTTGTTTTACCAATTTTTCAATGATTAATTCATGCTTTTTAACAATTTCTCTGTTCCCAAATACATCTTCTGTTAAAACTGAAAGATTGCCGCCAAACGATTCCATACCAATTCTTCTGATAGATGGAATGTTTTCAAATCTTTCTACAACAAACACACTTCTTGAAGGCAATTCGCGGATAACAAGGGGCGAGTGAGTCGCTATTATGCAATATGACTGAAATTCTTCTACAAGACTGTAAATTGAATTGATTAATTGAGAAATGGCATTAGGATGTAAATGGGTTTCCGGCTCATCATATAGAATAAGTGAATCAAGCCTAACATTCGCGGTAAGTTCCGAAATTATATAAAGCAGAATACTTTGACCAGAGCTGAGAGTCTTTTTAATGCCGTTAAAGCCTTCGATATTTACTCTCCATTTTTCTTCACCTTTCTCATCTTTATAGGTGATAACTTTAAGTTCTCTTATTAATTCTATTTCGAGAAAATTTGAAAGAATTTGCTGCCACCTTTGTAAGCGCCCTTTTGTAACTATGCTGGTCCATGTATTTAGAAATCGTAGTTCGAGATCTTCATTGCTGATTAATAATCCGCTTTCATTTCTTAAACCACAGTAAACATAATTGAATTCAGCAGAAGATTTTGGAATCTCAAATCGATCAAAGATGCTGTATGATACAGCTATAACTTTACTAAACTTTGGAGTTTTGGGTGTAAAGTATTCATCTTTCTTTCTTGATATGTTTAAAGGAAGTGAGGTTAGCAATTGTGTTTTTCCAGTTCCATTTTTCCCGATCAAAGCTATTATACGAATAGGAATTTCTTCTGTATTGTCAAAATCAAAACTGACATTTACGGGATCTTCAGCATATGCCGGATGAAAACTATATTTAAATTGATAGAGCTTTGTTAGGTCAAAGTCGTATATTCTAAATCTTGCTTCTCTTAAAAGTCTTTCGACGCGATCGCCTCTTATTAAAGAGTTTTTGAATTTGTCGAATTGATCGAATTTCTCAAGTATTTTTGGAAAGAAAGCGACATCTTTTAATGCAAATAGAACACTTTCCAAGTTAGTCCCAAATAATTGGTTTAACTTTTGATAATAACTAATGCTTTGTCCTAACGAGCAAAAATCGTCATCTAAGGATATAAATGATTCTGGAATTTGAGTAATTAATTCGGTATCGTTTTTAGAGATTTTTACCTCACCAATAAAGGTTACTTCTTTATTACGATCATAGTAGAATAAATAATGGGTCGTTTTTATCGAATAATCATTCCATCCATCATTATAAACAATAATAAAAGCGGGATAGATTTGGGGTTTTTGGTGGGCTGTCGCATAATCGGCTCTTCTTCCGGAATACTCTGATAAGAAAAAAGGAATATCGTTTTGTTTTGTATTGGCCGGTAATAAATCAACCTCCTCTTTTGGAAAGATTTTATAAATTGGAATTCCATTCGAATAATCTTGAATTGCTAATTTTAGTCCCCCTTTTTCAAGATATGGGTCTATAAGTAAAACAAATTTTATAATTTCGTCAGTATGGGATTTGTATTTTGGATTTAAAATATTCTCAATGAATTTTGCGAATACCTCATCAGTTTCATCGCCTAATCTGAGCCTGGAAAGAAAGATGTCGTCAGTTTCCCAGTCATAATTTCTTACGGTATGTTGGAAGAAGTCCTGTTCTGCTGTTTCATACCTTGGGTCTTCAGACGACATTTTTCGCAAGTCCCAAATTTCTTGAATAAAATCTATAAGGGCTTCGGGACCGGGGTTCGTTCCAAAAACGTTGGGCTGATTTTTAACAGCATAAAAAATGTCGATTTTAAGATCTCTTGATAAGGGCATTTCAGAAAGAATGTTTTAGGTTAAGGATTGCGAATATTGAATCATCAATATTCTTAAAATATAATGTAATTATTTGGATAATAATCTATCGCTACTCACGCTGTTGTTGCGAGTTATATCAGTTCTTTGATTCAATTTTATCTCTTTTAAATGAAACTGTTCAGCCTATGGTCGGTCTTACACGAGTCATAAAATAGCAAAAGCCCTGATTGTCAGGGCTTTTGTACTCAGAGCGGGAATCGAACCCGCACTCCTTTAACGGGAACAGGATTTTAAGTCCTGCGTGTCTACCAGTTCCACCATCTGAGCAGGTGATTACCTTTTAACAATAAATCCCTTCTTGTGGAAGGGATTAGAGCGAAAGACGAGATTCGAACTCGCGACCCCGACCTTGGCAAGGTCGTGCTCTACCAACTGAGCTACTTTCGCATTCACAAACTACTTTCTCGTTTGCGGAGTGCAAATATAGACAGAAATGCATATTCTGCAAGGGATAAATAGAAAAATTTTCAATTTTGTAGTAGTTGTGGTTGATTAAGTTGACTGGGTTGGATTGAGTTGATTGAGTTAGTGGAGGTTATAAAATTTGTGAACCAATCAACTATGCACTTAATCAACTCAATCAACCAGATTTTTCAAAACCTCCGAGATGAGGTCGTTTTCATATCCGCGGCTCAGCGCGTACTGCTGCAGTTTGTATTTCCGTTTATAGGGCACTTTTTCGGTCAGCAGGGCTGCCTTTTTCTGTAATATTTTGTTGAGCATTTCAAAATAATCATCTCCGTTGATGCTGTTCAACGCTTTTTTGATCAGCGCATCGGATACTTTTTTGAATTTGAGGCCCTGTTTTATTTTGATCCTGCCCCAGCCTTTCTGGTTGAATTTGCCGCGGGTGTAGGCATTGGCAAAGCGCTCTTCGTTTAAAAAATTACCGTCAATTAAACGGACGATCACATTTTCTACTGCATCAGGATACAGGCCCCATTCGTATAATTTATCACGCACTTCCTGCTGCGAACGTTCCTGGTAGGCGCAATAATGCTCGGCTTTGGCGAGCGCGACTTTCTCATCTGTAATTTTTTTTGTTTTTGGCTGATCCATGAAAAACCAAATGTGGTTAAAAATTCTTCTATTGGCAGAAATATAAGCAAATTCGTAACATGCTCAGCAACCAATACCCTATAAAAGACATACAACAGATCATCAGCGCCGGCGGAACGATAGTTAAAGAAAGCATAATCAGTACCTTGTTAACGGACAGCAGGCGTATCAGCAATGCAGCTGAGGGTTTGTTCTTCGCGCTGAGCGGCAGGCGCAACGGGCACGAGTTTGTAGCCGAAGCCTATGCGGCGGGTGTCCGTAATTTCGTAGTGAGGCATCAAACAGAAATAAAAATGCCCGAAGCTAATTTCCTGCTGGTAGATGACGTGTTGGGCGCGCTGCAAAAACTGGCAGCTTGTCACCGCAACCGGTTCAATCTTGAAGTGATCGGCATAACTGGCAGCAACGGTAAAACCATTGTGAAGGAATGGCTGTACCAGCTATTGCACGCCGATAAAAACATTGTACGCAACCCTAAAAGCTATAATTCGCAGATTGGGGTACCGCTTTCGGTATGGCAGATCAGTGAAAAGGATGAACTAGGGATTTTTGAGGCTGGTATATCCACTACTGAAGAGATGGATAAACTGGAAGCTATTCTGAAGCCCACTATTGGTGTATTGACGCATATTGGCACGGCGCATGACGAAGGGTTTGCCAACCGGCGGGAGAAGGTGCTCGAAAAGTTGAAATTGTTTACCCATTGCAAACAGCTTATTCATAATTATGACCAGATGATCGATTATGAAAAGGATATACCTGTTGAAAACCGGTTTACCTGGAGCCGGGAATTTAACCAGGCCGACCTGTATGTGTTTGCCGAGACCGTGATATCCCGCAACTACTATCTGCGGGCCAGATATAAGGGCAAAGAGATTGAATGCCTGATCCCCTTTCTGGATGAGGCCTCGGTGGAGAATGCAGTTGTGTGCTGGGCTACTATGCTGGCCTTAGGCTATACACCTGATGAAGCCGATGGACGCATAGAGCGGTTGAACCCGGTAAGTATGCGCCTGGAGTTGAAGAATGGTATTAACGAATGTTCTGTTATCGATGACTCGTACAACTCGGATGTGCAATCGCTGGAGATAGCGCTTAACTTCTTGAACCAGCAAAACCAGCACCCTGTTCGCACGCTCATCCTGTCGGACATTTACCAATCGGGTTTGGAGCAGGATGTTTTATATCGGCAGGTGGCAAATATGATCAAAACCAAAAAGGTGGATAAGTTTATCGGGGTAGGCGAGGCATTGATGGCCCGGCAGGAGTATTTCGACCTTCCGCAGAAATATTTTTATACAGATACCCCGGCTTTGCTTCAACAGCTGAATTCGCTGGACTTTGATCATGAAACTATACTGATCAAAGGATCACGAAGTTTTGAGTTTGAGCGGATAAGCCAGGCGTTGACCCTGAAAGCGCACGAAACGGTGATGGAGATCAGCCTGAATGCTTTGCTGAACAACCTGAACTTTTATAAATCAAAGCTAAAACCGGGTGTAAAGATCATGGCGATGGTGAAGGCTTTCAGTTACGGGAGCGGGACGTTTGAGGTAGCCAATATGCTGCAATACAATAAGGTTGATTACCTCGCTGTGGCTTATATTGATGAGGGGGTGGCTTTGCGGCAGGCAGGTATCGATCTGCCGGTTATGGTGCTTAACCCTGAACCATCGGCTTTTGATAAACTGATAGAATTTAAACTGGAGCCCGAAATATTCAGCTTTAATTTGCTGGATGAATTTGTTAAATATTCGCAGCAGCATAATTTAAGCAATTACCCGGTACACCTGAAAATAGATACCGGCATGCACCGGCTTGGGTTCGAGGATTTTGAGATTGAAACTCTGTGCGATCTGCTGGAGGAGAACAGGTATGTTAAGGTACAGTCGGTGTTTTCACATTTTGTGGCCAGTGATGCCAAAGAGCATGATGATTTTACCAAAAAGCAAATCAGGCGTTTTGAAAAGGCTTTTACCAAGATAGAAAAGGCACTTGGTTATAAAGTGATCAAGCATATTGCCAATACTTCCGGCATTATACGGTTTCCATCGGCTCATTTTGATATGGTGAGGCTGGGTATTGGCCTGTATGGGATAGACGCGGCCCTGCCTGCCGAATCGACATCACTCCAGCCCATCGCAACTTTAAAAACAAGCGTATCGCAGGTTCGGAAAGTGAAAGGGAATGACACGATCGGTTATAATCGCAACGGCAAATTATCTGATGATGGAAAAATAGCTACCGTAAGGATAGGTTATGCTGATGGTTACCTGCGGGCCTTTGGCAATGGCGTTGGTAAGATGCTTGTTAAGGGCAATTTGGTGCCAACGGTGGGTAATATCTCGATGGATATGTGTACGCTTGATGTAAGTAATATTAATGTAAAGGAAGGGGACGAGGTGGTCGTGTTTAACGAAGAGCTAAGGATCGAGGAATTGGCGGAGCAGATCGGCACTATTCCTTATGAGATATTGACCAATATTTCGCAAAGGGTAAAAAGAGTGTACTTTTACGAGTAGAAATATAAAAACAAGTGGTGTCATGCTGAGCCCCGTCGAAGCATGCGGGTAAAGGCCTTTGCGCTATATCCTTCGACAAGCTCAGGATGACAACGCACTTATAAGGTTAGAAATAGACACGAGCGATATGAAGAAGATACTTGGGATTTTTCTGAACTATTTTATCAAGGGGCTGATCGTAGTGGTGCCTATTGGCGCGGCCATTTTTTTGATCTACTGGGCGGTTTCCAGCCTGGATAACGCGCTTAACCTGAGTGATATTCTATGGACCGACAGTAAGGGAAAGCCCATTCATATACCCGGTTTGGGGATATTGAACGTGGTAGTGATCATCCTGATCGTAGGGATATTGGTAACTAACGTGGTGACCGACCCCATAAAACGCTGGCTTAACCGCTGGGTAAACCGATTGCCCATATTTAAATTCCTTTATTCATCTATCAAAGATCTGACGGAGGCGTTTGTGGGTGATGAAAAGAAATTTAACGAGCCGGTTATAGTGGAGGTAAATGAATTTGGTTTGAAAAAGATAGGTTTTATGGTGCAAAAGGATATGAGCAAATTGAACCTTCCCGGCGAGGTGGCGGTGTACTTCCCATTGTCTTATTCTTTTGCCGGGCAGGTGGTCATCATATCAGCAGATAAAGTGAAGCCGATTGATAAAAGCGCCGCGCAGGTGATGAAATTTGTTATTTCTGGTGGGGTAAGTGGCTTGGACTGACCTCTTTTTTAAAACTCCTGATAACTAATAAGATACTGATCAGCATAAGTAAGGCGCCTAAAATGTATGGTGCACCAGGGAAATAAACCGAAGAATCCTTGTGGGTGAAGAATTTGAAGCTATAGCCCATAAATAGTGGACCAACAACCAGGCTTATACTCGAAAGCAGTGTTAATCCTCCTTGTAATTCGCCTTGTTCGCTTGCGCCATATTTACTGGTAATAAACCCCTGCAACGCAGGGCCTGAGATACCGCCAAAACAATATGGGATCATAAATAAATACACTTGCCAGCCTCCGCCGGCAAAGGCGATAAGGGTGAGCCCGGCACCATAGGATATTAAACCGATAATGATGTTCTTTTTCAGTCCCCACTTAGGGATCAGGTACCTGATGAGCCAGCCTTGTATTGCGATCAGTAAGGCGCCGATGAAAAGCCCGAGGTAACCAACACTCCGCATAGACCATTGGAATTTTTCGTACACGTAAAAGGGCATCTGGTATTCAACCGCCTTTTGAGCGATATAAACCAGGGTAAAAGCTATGGCAAGGCCGATCAGGGCTTTGTATTTACCCAATTGTATAAATGAACCTATGGGGTTTGCCCGTTTCCAGCTAAATGGGCGGCGATGTGCTTTATCCAATGATTCCGGCAATACGAAATAGCCATAAAGTGCATTAAATAATGCAGCACCTGCTGCAACCATAAAGGGAATCTTGATATTGATATCACCCAAAAACGCCCCGCCGCTTACCCCGATAATAAATCCCAGCCCCGATGCCGCACCAACAATACCGAAATTGGCGGCCCGCTTGTCGCCGGTGCTGATATCCGCTATATAGGCGGTCGCGGTGGCCATGGTTGCGCCGGTGATGCCTGCTATGGTGCGGCCTATAAACAACCAGAAAACAGTTGGGGCAAAAGCCATAAAAGCATAATCTATACTAAAACCTAATAAGGAGATCAATAAGATAGGGCGCCTGCCAAAACGGTCGCTGAGGTTGCCCATTACCGATGAAAAAATGATCTGCATGGAAGCATAGGTAAAAGTAAGCCAGCCATTCAATTCAGACGCAACTGAATAATCAATATTACCCAGTTGTTTCAGCAAGTTGGGAATAACGGGGATGATAATGGCCAAACCCATTATATCAATAAAAATGGTAACGAAAATAAAACCGAGCGCGGCTGATGTTTTAACTTGAGGTTTATCCATATGGGCAAATACACAACACCCGAAGGTATATGATGTTTAGGCTACCGATTTATTTTTTTTGAAAGATACTACAGCTAATATAGCGCTTAAAAGCATTAAAACAGCACCGATAACGTATGGCGCCCCCGGAAAAACAAGCGGCGTGCCGGGTTTAGTAAAATAGCGAAAGACCCAGGTCATCAGCCAGGGGCCAAAAATAGTACTCAAACTCATTAATCCAGTGAGGCCACCCTGCAGGTTGCCCTGCTCATTTGCCGGTACACTGTTGCTCATATAACCCTGTAAAGCCGGCCCTGCTATCCCGCCAAGGCAATAGGGGATAAGGAAGGCAAACATCATCCAGCTTTTTGAGGCGAAGGCAAATAAAAGCAATCCTATGCTGTATAATACGAGGCCAATCCAAATGCTTCTTTCGCTGCCGAGTTTCGGATTAATGATCCTGATCAGACCGCCCTGTACTAAGGCGATCAGCACGCCGACAAAACCGAGGGAATAGCCTACCATTGTTTCACTCCAGTTAAATTTGAACATGGTATAATAGGTCCACACACTTTGCACCGCCTGTACGGCAAAATATACCAGGAAAAGGGATGCTGCTAAACCGATGACGGATTTATATTTTTTTAACTGGAACACTGAAGTAAAGGGGTTGATCTTTTTAAGTTCCATAGGCCTGCGGTGTTCAACAGGTAAGGATTCGGGAAGTATAAAATAGCCGTAGATGGCATTGATTAAGGCTAAGCCAGCAGCGGCCAGGAAAGGATATTGCACATTATAATGACCTAATATACCACCAATTACCGGCCCGATAATGAAGCCTAAACCAAAAGCAACCCCGACAAGGCCAAAATTCGCGGCCCTTTTTTCTGGTTCGCTGATGTCGGCTATGTACGCATTGGCCGTGGTAAAACTCGCGCCGGTTATTCCTGCTATTATGCGGCCTACAAACAGCCAGCCAATAGTAGGGGCGAATGCCAAAAACGTATAATCTATAGCGAAGCCAATCAATGAACATAATAATACCGGGCGGCGGCCAAATTTGTCGCTCAGGTTCCCTACAAGCGGTGAGAACAGGAACTGCATAGAAGCATAGGCAACTGTTAACCATCCACCGTATTCAGCCGCTTCACTGACGTTGCTATGGATCAGATGTTGTATCAGTTTGGGAAGTACGGGAATAATGATGGCAAGGCCCATGATATCAATAAGCATGGTTGCGAAAATAAAGCCTAAAGCAGCCTGCCTTTTAGGTTTGATCATGGGCGCAAAATAAAAATTATACTTTGATAATTTTTATCTAAATGTTAAGAGAATTTAATGCACAGAGTAATCGATCCTGATAGTTATAGAAGCTGTTTTATTGCGTGACGAAGTATTAAAAGCCCCGCCGCCCACATAGTTCTCGTTGTCGTGGTTGCCTGTTATCTGAAAAACACCCATATTGGCCCTGCGGATGCTGCCCAACTGACTGCCCGAGTTTTTTGATATGGTTTCGGCTCTTAGTTTAGCGTCTGCACTGGCCTTGGCCAGCAGACCAATCTTCAATTCGGATAAATTGGTGTAGTAGTAAGATGGAGGCAGCGAATTCATCTCAATACCTTTTTCAATTAATTCGGTTATTTCGCGTGATATCTTTTCAACTTTATCTACATCTGTTGATTGGATAGTTATTCCCTGTTTTAAGGTGTATCCATCAAATTTTGAACTTAAGGAATTTCCAGCATTATCATTAATACGAATAAAATTTTTGGTTATATCTACTGAAGAAAACTGTAATTCTGAATTTTTTATCCCTTTACTTTTTAAATATTGAGAAACCGTTATTTCATCACTTTTTAATAATGAATACGCGCTTTTGAGATCTGGCATTTTTCGGGAATAGTCGCCTTTCCAAACAATCAGGTTGCTTGTAAAGTCTTTTTCAGCAAGGCCGGTCACCGTGATGGTTTCTTCACCTTTAAATTTGTATTTGTAAGCGCCGGCAATAACAAATGCTGTGCATATTAATGCAATGCCGATAATAAGTGCGGTTAGGTTCGGTCTCATGTCCAGGTTGTTGTGGTACATAAAACGCAATTAGTTTACCGATATTTTATACCCAATTAAAACCGGCAAAATATTTAGCTGCCAGCAAAATTATAATCACAGGCGATTTTCTTCCTTGTTTGAATAGCACCCTAAAAATTCGGTTTCAATACATACTTCTCGTAGAAACGGAAGATGTGTTCGGCGGCTTCTTCGGCGGTATCTACCAGGCGGTACAGGTTCAGGTCATCGGGACTAATGGTATGTTCCTCTGCCAGCATCTTTTCTTCCACCCATTTAAACAAGCCGCCCCAGTAATCAACCCCCACAAAAACAATAGGGAAGCGGGCAATTTTGCCGGTTTGGATCAGGGTGATGGCTTCAAATGATTCGTCCATGGTGCCAAAACCACCGGGCAGGATAATAAAGCCCTGCGAATATTTCATAAACATAACCTTGCGGATAAAGAAGTAATCAAATTCCAGCAGTTTATCCCTGTCGATATATTTATTGTGGAATTGCTCAAAAGGCAGCTCGATATTTAAACCAACAGATTTACCGCCGGCTTCATAAGCGCCTTTGTTGGCAGCCTCCATGATACCGGGGCCTCCGCCTGAGATCACTCCATAACCACGCTCAGTCAATAAGCGACCGGCTTCTTCGGCCAATTTGTAGTACTTGTTATCGTTGTGGGTGCGTGCAGAGCCAAATATGGATACACAGGGGCCTATTTTGGCCAGTTTCTCAAAGCCGTCAACAAACTCGGCCATGATCTTAAATATCTGCCAGGAATCGGTAACCTTTATTTCCTGCCAGTTTTTGTTCTCAAATGCTTGTCTTATTTTATCTTCACCAGTCATCCTTATAGTTCTGAATTATTGAATTATTGATTTATTGAATTGCTGCGGCGGCAGTTGTTTTTCTTGACGAGGCCAGCCACAGACCAACAAAAGTAATTAATCCGTTTACAATAATAAGCTCGTTATCGAAAACATATCCGCCCAGCCATTGTGCCGAATGTAGACTGAGGAGATAGCATATTATAGGCGAAATAATGCAAATAAAAGGCGTCAACTTATCATGTACCTGTCGTTTGCCGGCAAACAGGCCAAATGAATATAGGCCCAGTAATGGCCCATAAGTATAAGATGCGACCTTGAATATAGCGCCCACCACGGCGTCATTATTAATAGCGTTAAAAATAACTATGGTTAGCAGCATCAATCCCGAAAGGCCGATATGCACCAGATGCCGGGTTTTAACCATAGCCTTACTGTTGACGTCCTTGCTTTTGTTAAAGCCTAGAAAATCGACACAAAAAGAGGTGGTTAAGGCCGTTAAGGCAGAATCGGTAGTGGCAAAGGTGGCGGCAGTTAGCCCCAGCATAAAAACTATGGCAGGGACAACCCCAAGGTATTTAAGGGCGATGGTAGGGTAGAGGTAGTCGGTTTTGGCTACACTAATACCATATTTTGCGGCATAGATATACAGCAAAGCACCCACGCTTAAAAAGAAGATGTTGATGATAACAAATACGGCAGTGAAGCTGAACATGTTTTTTTGAGCTTCCTTGATGTTCTTCATGCTCAGATTTTTCTGCATCAGGTCCTGGTCAAGGCCGGTCATGCCTATGGTGATGAATAGTCCGCCTAAAAATTCCTTACTGAGGTGGAAGTGGCTACCGAGGAAATCGTTAAAGAAAAATATTTTGGAATAGCTACTGTTTTTAATGACATCGGCTGCCTGGAAAATAGTCAGGTTGAGGCTATGGCAGATAAAATAGATCGATAAAAAAACGGATGATACCAGGAACAGGGTTTGGAGGCTGTCAGTAATAATAATGGTTTTTAATCCACCCTTAAAGGTGTACGACCAGATGAGTACCAGGCAGATCAATACCGTGACGGCAAAGGGGATGTGATACGTATCGAAAATGAATTTTTGTAGTACTATAACTACCAAATACAGCCTGAATGATGAACCGATAGTACGGCTGATCAGGAAAATACCCGCCGCAGTTTTATAGCTCCATTTGCCAAGTGCCTGCTCAATATAGCTGTAAATGGAGGTGAGATTGAGCCTATAATACAAAGGCAGCAATACCGTGGCGATAATGACGAAACCGGCCGCATTACCCAAAACAAATTGGAAATAGGCGAATTGATCAGTGCCCACTTTTCCGGGAACAGAAATAAATGTAACCCCGCTTAATGCGGTGCCTATCATCCCGAAGGCCACCAGATACCATTTGGAATTACGGTTGGCTACGAAGAAAGTGTCGTTGTCGGAGGATTTTCTGGAGGTGAGCCAGGAAATGACCAACAATACCAAAAAGTAACCGATTATAAAAGAGAGTAGTACTAATGGTGACATAGATGTTTTTTTAATTCTTTCAGTGCGTTGTCATCCTGAGCCTGTCGAAGGATATGGCGCAGAGGCCAGCCCGCATGCTTCGACGGGGCTCAGCATGACACCCCTTTTATTTATTGGCAAGTTATGTATACAACTTTAAATAGCCAAATAGCAACTTTCCGACTTCCGGACTATTACTTATCTTCGCAACATGAACTTTTCGTCGAAGTTGCTGGAGAATGCGGTGGCAGAATTTGCCAAGCTGCCGGGTGTGGGACAAAAAACTGCTTTACGGTTGGTTTTGCATTTGCTTAACCAGGATAAAGGGGATGTGGAAAAATTCAGCAGCAGCATCAGAAAATTGCGTAACGAGATCCAATTTTGCAGCGTGTGCCATAATATTTCTGATCATCCGGTTTGTGAAATATGCTTGTCTCCAAAAAGAGACAAAACTACAATATGTGTGGTAGAAGATACACGTGACGTAATGGCTATACAGAATACTAACCAGTATAATGGACTTTACCATGTTTTGGGTGGTTTGATATCGCCAATGGACGGCATAGGTCCATCTGACCTGGAAGTGGATACTTTGGTGGAACGTATGCGTGAAAACGAGGTAAAAGAGGTCATATTCGCTTTGAGCGCCACCATGGAGGGCGATACCACTTTATTTTATTTACACAAAAGGCTAAAAGATTTCCACATAAGCATCTCAACCATAGCCCGTGGCATAGCTTTTGGTGGTGAACTGGAGTACGTGGATGAGATCACCTTAGGGCGATCTATCGCTACACGTGTTCCGTATGAAAGTTCGCTATCAAGGTAAAGTATGAAGCTATCCGTTATTCTTGTTAATCACAATTCGTGCAACGGGCTGCGCCTTGCCTTAACTTCGGTGTTAAAGGCGGGCAAAGGTGTGGAGCATGAAGTTATCGTGGTTGATAATGGTTCGGAGGATGGATCGCGGATGATGCTGGTTACGGAATATCCCCATGTCCGGGTGATCGTGAACAATAAAGAGGAAAGCTTATCCAAAGCCAATAATCAGGCGATACGCCGCGCTAAGGGCGAGTATGTGCTATTGCTGAATCCGGATACCATCAGCGGCCCTGATACCCTTGCCAAACTGATCGCTTTTATGGATCAGCACCCTGTAGTGGGTGGCGCAAGCGTAAAGATGGTTGATCAGCGGGGAGATTTCCTTTCGCAATCGAAGCATAGCCTGAATGGCACCTGGGCAGCCTTTTTAAAGCTGATCGGGCTATCAGCCTATTTCCCAAAGACATTCTCAATCTTCAGAAGATCAGACTGGACAGAGGAATTTGAAACCGCCGAAGTAGATACGCTTAACGCGAACTGTATGCTGCTGCGCAGGTCGGTTTTAAACCAAACGGGTTTGTTTGATGAGCGCTTTTACCGCTTCGGTCATAATATCGACCTTTCCTACCGCATCAGGCAGCAGGGTTACAAAAATTATTATTACTCCAAAACATATATCATTCAGTTACAGGGTAAGTTTGCAAGCAAATTTAGCTGGGATCACATTAAGCATTTTTATGGTGCTATGTTTATCTTCGCAGCCAAATACTTGTTTAATCAGCCTGTGCCCAATACCAGCGACATAGGCGAAATATACCCTTCGTCGTATGAAATTGAATGATCAAATCGTAGTCATCACCGGGGCATCATCAGGGATAGGCAAAGCATTGGCAATTGAGTTTGCCAGCCGCGGAGCCCATCTTGTGGTCGCATCCCGCCAATATGTGGCCCTGTGCGAGTTAACAGAAAGTTTGATCAATCAATACGGCATCAAAGCTGTTGCTGTGCAATGTGATGTATCGGTTGAAGAGGACTGCGACCACCTGATCAAACAAAGTATACTCACTTATGGCAAGATCGATATCCTGATCAATAATGCAGGTATCAGTATGAGGGCCCTGTTTAAAGATGCCGACCTGAAAGTTTTAAAAACCCTGATGGATGTGAACTTTTGGGGTACAGTGTATTGCACCAAATATGCCCTGCCGCATATCCTGAAAACCAAAGGAAGCATTGTGGGTGTATCATCTATAGCCGGGTATAAAGGGCTGCCGGGGCGCACGGGTTATTCCGCCTCCAAATTCGCGGTGAACGGTTTTTTGGATGCCCTGCGGATAGAAAAGTTAAAAACCGGTGTGCATGTAATGACCGCCTGTCCGGGTTTTACGGCATCAAACATCCGCAATACCGCACTGGCCAAAGATGGTTCTCAACAAGGTGAAAGTACCCTGGATGAAGGTAAAATGATGACTGCGGGAGAAGTGGCCAAAATTATAGCTGATGGTGTAGAAAATCGCAAGCGCACCATCATCATGACAGGGCAGGGGAAACTAACGGTGCTGTTAAGCAAATTCTTCCCGGCCTGGCTCGATAAGCTGGTTTATAATACGTTTGCTAAGGAGAAGGATGCGTTGCTGAAATAGCATCGTTGTTTTTGTTGGTGACAACACAAACAAAGGCATAGGCTTAACAAGGAATCAGTAATTACTGATCGAGTAAATGTCTGCCTCTTTTAATGGCAATTGAAACTATTAGAACTAAAGGTATCAATGTAATTACGGCCCCAATGGCTGAATAAGTATCCATAACTGTTTTTTCTTTTAGGTTTAATACAAAAACGAAGTTCAGGCTTATAGAAAATAGCTGTTTTTATCGGTAGTTTAATAAGAACATATCAAATATAAAGAATAAGCAAATGATTAGCATGCGTAGTTTTACGCAATTTTTCGCGTAGTATTACTTTAGCTTAATTATTACTTAAGTAACTTTCGGTATAAACAAAAGAGAGCATGCTATTGGTCCACTTTTACGTGAAGCGGCTCGGCATAATAAAAAGCTCTGCTATCAATGGCAGTAATTTTCACGTCCATTGTTTCTGAATTTTTAATTTTTACGTTGATCGTGCCATCCGGATTTACGGGAATACTAACAAAATTCCTGTTATCGGCTTTAACCGGAGTAATAAAAAATCCTTTAACAACATTAGCACTTAATGCCACAGCGATAATTGTCAATAAAATTTTGGTGTAGAGATCGGTTTTCATAATTGTGATGATTTTAGGTTTGTTTTGAAATGAGTGAGACTAATATAACGGGTAAGTTTTATTTAAGCAAACAGACCTGTCCTGTAGTTGTTATTAACAAAATAATCTTTTGGTGATTTGGATATATGTTTTCTATTTTGGTTATATTTGATATAAGCGGTTTTAGTTACTCAATTAAAAGAATCGATCATGAGTCAGACAAGTGAAATCAAGTGCCCTGCATGCGGCCAATGGAACCAGGGGAACAACAAGATAGATGAAATATGCGTGCATTGCAACAGTTACCTGGACCCGACCCGTGTGGAACATGCCCGGGAACAAGTACTGTATGAAGCCAACAGAAAGAAAAGCGATTTCCTTGTGGTAAAAGAAGGTGACGAGACCATTGTAGAAATATTCAAAATTTTTATGACCCCAATCAGGACGGCGACCTATTATGGGGTAGGATTGATCTTTATTGTTGTTGCCATTATGCTGGTAGTTTTTGGCTTGGTTGTTTAAAATCGGATCCGTACTCAACGGATGATTTACCATTTTTTGCCCTCGTTGGCGTTGCCGCCGGCAAGCGGCCATCTTATATTGGGTTTCCTATACTTTCAACCGGATTAAATATTCCGTGGGTTTTTGTCAATAATCAACCCAAAAGCAAAATTTAACTTATTCCATATTATAATTGTTTTTTAGTTATAAAATACAATTATTTAATTAATATATTTAATTTTTACTACATCATATATTAAATATTAATTAAACATATAATTGATCTGAACCGTATACAGGTTGAAATACAATGGTTTGTATTTTTAAATCTGTGGGTATGGGAAAGTGTTTACTTCGTTTTTTTATTGCAATTGCGTTAATATTTGTTTTTAATGATATCAAAGCGCAAAGCGTTGCCATAACCTCTCCTGTTGCCGGGTCAAATTATATTGTTGGAGACATCATTTCAGTTACCGCAACTGCATCAGCCCCTGTTTTAGGTACAGTAAACAAGGTGGTTTTTACCTTGGGGAGCCTCACTCCCGTAACGGATTTATCTTCGCCATATGTAGCAAGTTTAAATACAGGTACATTAGCTGCAGGAAGCTATATATTAACTGTAACTAATTACTATACGCCTTTTTTGAGTGCTCAAACTACCATAAGCACAACGATGACGATTAATATTGCATCAACGACCCCTCCCACCTACAGTAATTATGCCTTTAGTAAGTTATTAACTTTAAATTCTGCCACGCTGGGGATTACAAGCAATTTGACCAATTTTCCGGCATTGGTATATATCCAGAGTAACTCGCTTAAAATCAGCGGTGCCTGTGCTGATAGGGTGCAGTACCCTAACGGCACCAATTATGATTTTGCATTTGTCAATCCAAATTCAATTGGCGAATTAAATTACCAGGTTGAAAAATATGATCCTGTAGCGGGTAGTTTATTGGTATGGGTTAAAATACCCGCCGTAAGTTATGCTACCAATACGCCAATATATTTTTATTGGGGATCAACAACCCCACCAGTAACACATGATAATACCTTTTATAGAAATACATGGGCAAGTGATTACCTGGCTGTGTTTCATTTTAATGAAGCGGCCTATAGTGGCTCAGTAACGGATGGTACGGCAGGTGCGCATACCGGTACTACCACCGGAATGACTTCTGCCGATCTTGTTACCGGCAAAATAGGAACTGCTTACAGTTTTGACGGCTCAAGTAAAAAAATCACTACTAATGCAGTGTCAGTTACCGGCGTTTTTACTATATCGGCATGGGTTAACCTTGCTGTTATAGGCGTGGATCAAAAAGTGATGACAAACCAGGCTGCCAGCGGTGGCGCCAGCGGTGGTTACAAAATGGGCGTTTATTCCACTAATATCCCTGAATCGGAATCGGGGATTGCAGTTAACAGGGCCAGTACACCTAACCCAACAGCTTTTGCCAGTGGTGCATGGCATTACATACAAAGTGTTTATACAGGTTCAACCCTTAGTACTTATGTTGATGGAACAAAATATAAGAATTTAAGCACCAGTACTAATCCATCTGCTAATCCAAACCTATATATTGGAGCTGGCGAAGGAGGGACAGGACTTTATTTTAATGGATTAATTGATGAACCGCGAGTATCAAATGTTGCTAAAACTGCTGACTGGATAAAAGCCGAATATACCGATCAAAACGATCCTGTTGCATTTACCAGCGTTGGGACTATAACAATTAGCAGTACGAATGCTGCGGCTATACCAGGTGCGTTAACTTATACATGGAAAGGAGTTAGTACTGTTATAACCAATGCCAATAATTGGGATAATACTACCACGGCTACAATTAATCAACTACCGGCTTTTGATGGTACCGCCACTTTAGTGATCCCTACCGGTTTAAGTAATTATCCATCATTAACAGCTGCTGCAAGTTTATATGGTTTGACCATTGCCAGCGGAGCCTCTATAAATTTAAATGGACAAACGCTTAGTGTGGGATGTAATATTTATAACAGCTCGGGCGGCCAGATATTATATGGAGGTAATAATTCATCACAGATCACCTGGAACGGATCGTTAGCTTCGCAAACCTATACAGGCACCAATACTGCAAACACTGCGCAATTAGGTAGCATGACGATCAATAAGTCAGCAGGCGGAACTGTAACTATCAGCGGCGGCCCCGTAGATATTTATAGCACACTCACCATAACCCAGGGTAACCTGGCTGTTGGCGCATCGCCCGCTGCATTAACTTTAAAAAGCACGGTAACACAATCGGCCAGTGTGGGCATAATACCTGCTGGCAGCGCAATAACAGGCAATGTAAATGTGGAACGTTATATCACCGGAGGCACTTTAACCTATCGCGGCTATCGTTTATTATCCTCGCCCGTTTATGCCAGCACGGTGAGTGGGAACAACGTTTACAGTATTAATTATTTAAAAAACTCCATCTATCTTACGGCTACAACTACTACCGGAGGTTTTGATAATGTCAGCGCGGCTAACCCTACGTTGTATTTATACCGCGAAAACCTGACTCCTTTGTATTCCACATTTTTAAACAGCAACTTCAAAGGCATTAATGATATTACCGCATCACCAACTTATTCTATGGATGATGCCAGCAATCCATCCATTAATATTCCGGTGGGTAACGGATATTTATGCTTTTTCAGAGGCAACAGGGCCGCCACTACTTTTACTGCCGAAACTATTTCCACTTATGTTCCGCAAACGGCGACTTTAAGCACCAGCGGACTGTTAAACCAGGGGCAGGTCACAGTAAAAAATTGGTTTACTCCGTCCTTATCAACCTTGAGTTATACGGCTGCTTCCCCGGTTGCTGTGCAGGGATATAATTTGGTGGGCAATCCTTACGCCAGTTCTATCGACTGGGAAAACTTTCAAACTGCAACTACTACTACAGGGATTTATGGAAGCAATGTAGGGTCCATAATCTATATGCTCGATCCGGCAAGTAAAAATTATGGCGCTTATACTAAAGGTAGTGCCGGTGTTGGCACCAACAATGCCTCCAATATCATATCAAGCGGCCAGGGCTTTTTTGTATTGGCTACCTGCTCATGTGCAACCCTGATCTTTAACGAAAGCGCCAAAACAACTACCCAGGTGGTAAGCCCTAAATTATTAATGGGGAAGCCCGCTGACCAGGTTACCAATAATCAATACCTGCGTTTACAATTAGCAAAAGATTCTGTGAATACAGATGATATCCTGGTTCGTTTTGCCAGCAACGCGAGCACTGCTTATGTTGCAGACCTTGATGCACCCTATAAACAAGGATTCGGCGCTGTAAGCCTTTCAAGCCTATCAAGCGACCATATTTCTATGGCTATCAATATGCAGCCTTTGCCTAAAGCAAGCGGAACCATCGGCTTAACAGTAAATGCAAAAGCCGACGGTATTTATACTTTAAATATGAAAAGTATAACAGGCATACCTTTGCTTTTTGATATATGGCTAATGGATGCTTATAAAAAGGACTCATTAGATATGCGGCATAACACTACCTATGCCTTTAACCTGTACAAAGCCGATACCAATAGTTTTGGTTCACACCGTTTCAGTTTGGTTATACGTCAAAACCCAGCTTTGGCCCTGCATTTATTAGACTTTACAGCAGCTAAAACAGCAAATGGTTCCCAATTGACATGGGAAACCGAAAATGAACAAAACTATACCAACTTTACTGTTGAAAGAAGTACGGACAATGGCAAAAGTTTCGAGGTTTTGGGTGGCTTTGGTTCTAATACCAATGGCACTTATAACTTCATGGATAAAGATCCGATCATTGCTTTAGATGAGTATCGCATAAAGCTTGAGGATTTGAATGGCACCATTAGCTATTCGAAAGTGATCCCGCTGATGTATTCAAATTTAAGTGATAAGGTAGTCAATAATTATCTTAATGTTTATCCCAATCCTGCCAGCAGTACTATTAGTTTAGCCATTGTTCAAAAACCGGATGCCGTATCCAATGCCGCATCTTATAAAATAACTATCATGAACAATAGTGGTACAATTGTAAAAACTATTTCTTCATCACAAGCTTTATTGCAAGAGAATGTAAGTGCCCTGCTTCCCGGAACTTATATTATTCAAGTTGTGAACAACAAGGATAAGAGTGTGGTTGGAAAAAGCAAATTTGTAAAACTATAAGTAAGAAGTTGCTGCCTATTGTTCCGGCTCGGAGAGGACCGGGGAGAGCAACGGCAAAATATTATATATTTGGCTAATACAACCTTACTATTATATCATGACATCCAGAAAATTACTTATCCTGCTTGCCTTTATGGGGCTTCTGTCGTTTAAGGCGGCTGACAAAAAAGTATTTGAATTTAATTATCCAAAACGAAAAGGAACTGATATCAGTTTATCTGCCGAGCATTTAAAAAAGTTCACTAAAGAGTGGCGTGGTACAGACTATTACTATTATTCAGAGGACGATGGTTTTATATGTTCGGTTTTATATTATAAGCTGGATGATAACGAGAAACAGGAATTGATCGATGCCCCTAAAACTGCTATAGGGGGGCCGGATATTAGTCCAGCCTACCCATATGCCTATTTTAAGAACTATTCTAAGCTGAAATCTATGGAAAAAAACGACTCATCATGGGGCAAATCAACCGATGATTTTATGTTCAGGCAGAATGATGTTATAATTGAAGGAACCAATTTTTCGCAAAAAAACATGTATGCCTATGCAATGGCAGGCAAAGACCTTTTTGTGAATATTCATCTTTCAAAAGTAGGTTGTACGAGTTCAGATTCAACTGAAATGATGGGGATTTTAAAGTCGCTTGTTCTAAAGAAATAAAAATTCCTTCTCCCTTGTTGGCGTTAACCAACAAGCCCGCTAATTTGTAAACTAGCGGGCCAAAAACAGATATGTGCTGTGTTGACAGCTATTCTCAAAAATATTGATAAATGCCTGCTACTTTACCGGGATAAAGATGTCAGTATATTCCCACTTTAAAGAAATGCCATTATTCATCACCGTGTATTCAAGCTTCTCATTTAAAGCCGGCAGCTTTTTAGGTTCAACCGCGAAACTAAATACAGTTTTGGCAGGGTCCATATTGGTTTTGCCGTCTTTTTCACCCGGTTGGCCGGTTTCTGAATTAAAAAAGATGGTCCATTCCTTTTCGCCCGGAGTTGCAAAGAAGCTATACTTACCGGCAGCAAGTTTTTTGCCATCAATAGTTATGTCCTTATCGGTCTGAAATATGGTTGCCGCGTTGGCGCCCGCTCTCCAAAGTTTTCCGTAAGGCAAAAGTCCGCCAAAAATTTTTCTCCCCTTTACAGATGGGCTGCTATAATCAATTGAGATCGCAGCATCGCCAATTTTGCCGGTGGCAGTTGCGGGTGGGCTCGGCCGTTTGGATTGATCGTTCTGTGCCTTTAAAAGGTTTGGCAATACCAGGCCGATAAGGATAAAGGCCAGCAGCCGGATGGGATAATGCTTTTTCATAGTTGTGTGTTTTTTGGGTTTTGAGATTTTTATTTTTTTCGCAAGGCCTTTTGCGGTTATCCTTGCGACAATACAAAGCTGACAAAAAAAATCATAAATAAGTCATCAACCGGGTAAGCCCAGGTCCTTGAATATACTTTCATGTTGATCGTCAGTATAATGGATTGAATTAATGGTTCTTTTAATATCATATCCCTTCCGTAATAACCCGCGCCCTGATAAAGTAAATCTACCCATCCCTATAACGGTATTTACACAACTCATATTGGGGGGATATACGGTTCACTTCGCGTAGATACCCTGCCCTTTTTCCATTCGCGCTTACCCAATTTTGGGGTATGGAAAAGGACGTCCTGATTACAGGCTCTTTTCCGGTTAACCATTTAGTAAACATTTAAAAATTAATCATGAAACAGAACAACTACTTATTACTGCTGGCCGTAGCTTTTATGCTATTGTCAACATCGTGCGGAAAAGATGGTGCAATTGGTCCGGAAGGGCCTGCCGGTCCGCAGGGGCCCGCCGGTACCGCGGGAACAAATGGTACAGCGGGAGTGAAAGGCGCTACCGGGACTACCGGCGTCCAGGGAGCCACCGGGACAGCCAATGTAATTTATTCGGACTGGATAACACCGGCTACTTACACCAAAACCACAATTTTTAGCACATTTCACTTCTCATACAACATTGCAGCTTCAAAAATAACCCAGGCGATCCTGGATAATGGCAGCGTGATCGTTTATGGCAGGTTGAACGGGTACAATCCGGTGATATGGCCTACAAACCAGGTGAGCTCCCTGCCTATTATTATCAATTATTTAAGCGGCACCACTCCGGAAATAGACACCTGGGCAGCATTGAGCTCGGTTGGCAATATCCAGATCAATATGACTAACAATAACAATGTATACGGCAGTATATCAAATGCCCATGCCTTTAGGTATATCATTATACCGGGGGGCGTGCACACTTTAGGCAGCATCAACCCTAAAAACTATAATCAAGTAAAACAGGCCCTGCATTTACCGGATTGATCAGGAACTCAAGATCCCCCCAAAAAACAACCACTGCTTTTAACGGCAGTGGATTGGGTCGTTTAAACTCATTGGATAATTCTTCTGAAATTCAGAATGGTTTTGTGTGATTAAAAAAATACAATGCTATGGTCGGGGCGGGTTAATTAACATGTACTGTTTTGTAAGTATAATACCCCTTTCCGGTCACATTACCATCGCCGCTATACATGGTATATTGCGTTGGGTATCCCTGGTCGTTATACACATAAGTATAAGTGGTTTTAAGTATAGAGCCATCAGGCAGGGTGATAACCTGTTCGGTAAGTTCGTTTTGTGATAAGAGCGGCAGGTATGGATATTGATAACCGTAATACCATTTAAAGCCAGATGAGTAAAAAATATCTTTTTTGGTGCCATATTTAAAAGTGATCGTCACGCTGTCGAAGGGGTCGATCACATCTTCAACTTTTATAATATTATTTCCATCGTAAGTGATCCCTTCCATCGTTCCGGACGAACCGTTATACGCCACTGCAGTAACTTTACCGTTTGATACGGTATAGTTATTAAGGCTGCCTGGCGCCACCCTGTCAAATTGCGTAAACGGTACATCGTTTTTGTAAGTATAGCTAAGGCCATCGGGGGTACTTCCATAATTGATGGAAGTAAGGTTGCCGCTACTGTCATACGTGTAATTTAAAATTGTATTATCCTCCGAACCAGCATTTACCGATGTTTCTTTTATCCTCCTGAAATTCTCGTCATACGTGAATTTTTCAATATGGATAGTATCCGGTGAGGTGGCATTCACATCAATTATACTGGTTAGCAGCAACTTGTCATTTGCAGGCGGTGGAGTAGGCTTTTTTTGTTCTTTTTTGCAACCAGCGGCCGCAGTTAGTACAAAAAATAACAGGAAGATCCTTTTCATAGGGGAGGTTGCTTACAACAAATATATAAAACCTGAGAGTTTTCATTTTAAGACATTTTTCCACACAATTTAATTTATCGCTTGTTTTATTAACATCGATGAAAATATTTATAACCAAAAACTAATATTATGCCAACTGAAAATGAACCTGTAGCGGTAGAAAGCGATGCAAAACAGATCGTTACCGCTTTTATCAATGCTTTGAATGACGAGGATTTTGAAACCGCTAAGCGTTATATGAGCCACGACCTGCTATTTGTAGGTGTGATGGGAACCAGGAATGGTGGGGACGCCTACATGAATGACATGGAGAAAATGAAGTTTAAGTATAACATTAAAAAGAGCTTTGCTGATGGCGATGATGTTTGCCTTTTTTATGATATCGATATGGGAGGCAAAACGATATTCAGCTGCGGCTGGTACCAGGTGGAAGAAGGTAAGATAAAATCTTTTAAGGTGGTTTTCGATCCGCGACCACTGTTGGAGCAAGCGGATAAACCAGGGAAATAATGGACTGCTAATTTGGATAGCCGCCTAAAATTTCGTATATTTAGTAATAGCCGGCCTGAAGCAAGCGTTTGACTAAATCTTTATAAAAAGTAGCAGTGCGAATAAAAAATATCCGGATTTTTTGACCTGTTTCTTGTTAGTGTGTTGATAGACAGATTTCTAACAAAAAAATATGCATTTTTTTCACACTGGCAAAATGGCTTAAGCCCAGAAATACCCATTTTTTCACACGGGCAAAAGCGGTTAAGCCCGGAAATACCCATTTTTTCACACGGGCAAAAGCGGTTAAGCCCGGAAACACCAGATTTTTCACACGGGCAAAAGCGATCAAGCCCTGGAAAACTCAAATTTTCACACCTGAAAAAGAGATTTTGCCCGGAAGACACAAAAAAAGCCACCCGTTTTGGGTGGCTTGATATCATAAATTAGATAAGATTATCCCAATAATACCGCTTTTACCTTGTCTAATATCGCAAATGCTTCTTTTGAACCTGGTGCTTCGGCATAAACACGAAGTACAGGTTCGGTGCCCGATGGGCGGATCATTACCCAGCTTTCATCCTCGAAGAAGAACTTGTAACCGTCCATATCTTCGGTGCGGGCAACTTTAAGGTCACCAAAGCTGGTGTATTTGCCTGTTTTGCTATTGGTGATGATCTGCTGTTTCAGTTCCTCGGTAACACGCAGGTCGTAACGCTCTACGGCGAATTTACCTACTATGTCGTATATCTCCTGTACCAGGTCGCTTAATGTACGACCCGATTTGGCGATAAATTCCCAAACGATCAAACCGATCCAGATACCATCGCGCTCGGGGATGTGACCGGCAACTGCGATACCACCTGATTCCTCGCCGCCCACTAAAAATGGCCTGCCGGAGTTAACGATAAGATCGCAAATGTATTTAAAGCCTATTTTGGTAACAATGTTGGTTAGCCCGTAAACATCACACAATTTCTGGATCTTGCTGGTGCAGCTGAAGGTGGAATACACATCACCCGTTTGTCCCTTCACCTTATACATGTAGTGGATCAGCAGCAACAGGATATGATGCGAATCCACAAAAGTACCATCCTGGTCATACAAACCTATGCGGTCGGCATCCCCATCGGTAACCAAACCGGCGGCAATTTCGCCTTCGGATAATTTGATAATATCCTCAAACTCTTTCAGGTTGCGCTGAATAGGCTCTGGTGCCTGGCCGTCAAAACCGGGATTGGGATCGCTATGTATGCGGGTAATATCAGGGAACAGGCGCTCCATCACATTCATGCCTGCGCCATACATGGCATCGTAGCCCCAGCCCAAACCGCTGGTACGAATTGCTTCCAGGTCGAAATTATTTTCAACATGGGCCACATACATATCCTCCAGGTTCACAAATTCAACCAGGCCGTCTTTTTGGTAATCAGCAACGGTTTTAAGGTCAAGTGTCAAGGTGTCCGGGATGGTAGATTCTACTTTCTCAATATCATCAGGTGTAGCCGGGCCACCGTAGCTGGCTTTGATCTTGTAACCATTATAAGATGGCGGGTTATGACTTGCTGTAATAATGATACCTGCCGAAGCTTTTTTTCTTACAGTTCCCAGCGAGATCATCGGGGTGGAAACAAAGGTGTTTTCGGCGCGAAAAACTTTTACACCCTGTGATGCCAGCACGCAGGTGGTGACATCAGCGAACATGGGACCTGCAAAGCGCGGGTCGCAGCCCACCACAGCCGATGGTTTTTCAAATTCTTTTTTGAGCCACAATGCAGTGGCGTATGCTACCCTTTTTACGTTTTCAACGGTAAAATCGTCCGCGATGATGGCCCTCCAGCCGTCAGTACCAAATTTTATTTTGTTCATTGTAGGTATATAATTGTTTAAAATCCTATTTTTAGCGCCTCAAAATCAGTACAAGAATATCAATCATTTGTGGTAAACAGAAACAAAAAATGAAAGTTTTAAAATTTGGCGGTACATCGGTGGGAAGCCCTGAAAGGATGAAGAAACTGCTGGATATCATAAACCCTGCCGAGAGGCAGATCGTGGTGCTGTCGGCCGTGTCGGGCACTACCAATAATTTAGTAGAAATAGGGCAGGCTTACCTTGCCGGCGATAAAAATAAAGCTGCTGCTTTGATAGCTGCCTTGAGGCAGAAATATGAAGTTTTTATCAATGACTTATTTGCTAAGCCCGAATATTTAGAACAAGGTAAGGAAGTAATCGATTATCATTTCGACCTGTTGAGCAATCTGTCAAATGACCTGTTCACCAATATTGAGGAGAAAGTTATTTTAGCCCAGGGCGAGTTATTATCGACCACGCTATACCATGTTTACCTGAAGGAAATCGGCGTGCCATCTGTATTACTTCCGGCTCTCGATTTTATGAAGATAGACGAGGATAATGAGCCGATAGTAGATTACATTACCGATCATATCACACCTTTGCTGAATCAGCATCCTGGTAATAACCTGTTTATTACCCAGGGATATATTTGCCGCAATACTTTTGGCGAGATCGATAACCTGCGCCGCGGCGGCAGTGATTATACGGCATCTTTGATAGGAGCGGGCATCCGCAGCGAAGAAGTACAGATATGGACCGATATTGACGGTATGCACAATAATGATCCGCGTATCGTTAAAGGTACCAAGCCCATCGCGCAGCTTTCATTTGATGAAGCGGCCGAGCTGGCTTATTTCGGGGCGAAGATATTGCACCCGCAAAGTGTGTTCCCGGCTCAAAAGTATAAGATCCCTGTGCGTCTACTCAATACCATGGACCCACAGGCCGCCGGAACACTGATCACTAATGAGAGCGAGAAGGACAGGATCAAGTCCATAGCTGCTAAGGACGGTATCACGGCTATCAAAATACAATCAAGCAGGATGCTTTTAGCGCATGGTTTTTTACGCCGGGTATTCGAGGTGTTCGAGCGGTATAAAACGTCTATCGATATGATCACCACTTCTGAAGTGGCGGTATCGGTGACTATCGATGATACCACTTACCTGGAAGACATCAAAAAAGAGTTGAATGCTTATGGCACGGTGGAGATTGACGAGCAGCAAACCATCATCTGCGTAGTAGGTGATTTTGGAGCCGAGAAGCATGGCTATGCCGCCCGTGTACTGGAAGCCTTAAAACATATCCCGATCAGGATGATATCTTATGGCGGCAGCGATCATAATTTGTCGCTATTGCTAAAGACCACGGATAAAATAGAAGCCTTAAGGAGTTTGCATAACAGGCTGTTTTAATTTCGGAATTATAAACGTTTTGTCATGCTGAGGAACGAAGCATCTATTCGACATCAGATTCTTCGCTACGCTCAGAATGACAAAAATAGATAAGGTACATGTTCAACATCAACATCATAGATCGTTTTAAAAATATAGAAACCCCATTCTACTACTATGACCTGGGATTTCTTCGCCAAACTTTGGAGGCTTGTAAGACTGCTTCGGACAGGTATGGTTTCCATGTGCATTATGCCATGAAGGCCAATTTTAACCCAAAGGTACTTGAGGCAATCCAGTTCTATGGTTTTGGGGCCGATTGCGTGAGCGGAAACGAAGTGAAAGCAGCTATCGAATATGGTTTTGACAAAGGCAAAGTAGTGTTTGCGGGGGTTGGTAAATCAGACAAAGAAATTAACGCAGCACTTGATGCGGATATCTTTTGCTTCAATGTGGAGTCGGTGCAGGAACTGGTCATCATCAATGATCTCGCGAAAGCGAAAAACAAAATAGCGAAGGTTGCTATCCGCATAAACCCCAATGTGGACGCGCGCACACACCATTTTATTACCACCGGGCTTGACGAAAATAAATTCGGCATCAATAGCTGGCAGTTGAATGAGGTGGCCGAAACCTTACGAAAATGCGCCAATCTGCAGTTTGTGGGTATCCATTTTCACATTGGTTCACAGATAACCGATTTGGAAGTTTATAAGAGCCTGTGTATCCGCATTAACGAAATGCAGGATTGGTTTGAGGATCATGGTTTCCAGGTAAAAGTTTTAAATACCGGGGGGGGCTTAGGGGTCGATTATCATCATCCCGACACCAATAACATACCCGATTTTGAAGGTTATTTTAAAGTGTTCAAAGACTTTCTGAACGTAAAACCCGGTCAGGAAGTGCATTTTGAACTGGGGCGTGCTTTGGTGGCCCAATGCTCGGCATTGGTAGCACGAGTACTGTATGTTAAGAATGGGCAGAAAAAGAATTTCCTGGTATTAGATGCAGGGATGACTGAACTCATCCGCCCGATGCTGTACCAGGCTTATCAGAAGATAGAGAATTTAAGTAGAGAGTCGGAAAGTCCGAAAGTCGGAAAGTCGGAAAGTATTTCTCAAATCTCAGATCTCAAATCTCAGATCTTAAAATACGATGTAGTTGGCCCGATCTGCGAAAGCACCGACTGTTTCCAGAAAGATGTGGAACTGCCCGAATCGTTCCGTGGCGATCTGTTCGCTATCCGTACTGCAGGTGCTTATGGTGAAGTAATGGCCTCAGGTTATAATTTGAGGGATAAGGTACAAAGCGTTTATTCGGAATAAACTAAAACTTATACCCAAACCGTAGAAAAAAGTTGTTCCCTACCTCGGCTGTGCCAAAGTAATTTTTGAAGGTAATAAAGTAACTGGCTTTTGGGAAGATATTGTGATAAAAGCGTTCGCCTACGGTTTCGTTATCATAATAACTATCATTCAGATCATTATGTCCCACTGTTGTGCCTAAAAACCCTCTTATACCGTGTTGAAAACCATTATTTCTTCTTCCATGAAATATGACTTCCGTTGTCAGGCCGATGGTATACAGGTTGGTACGGGGATCAACAAAGTAGCCGCCACGTTGAACCAATTGCTGCCTGTAATCGGCATACGACCCAAATTCGTGGCTATAAGCCATTTCAACACCAATAAATCTTATATCAGCATTGCCCGAAGTAACAAAGGCGTTAGCTGAGAACCTGCCGCCAACCGCACCGAAAAATTTATCGGTAAAATAATCCGCATCGGTTTTATTGCCCGAATGCTGGTAGTCGCCAAATACACCAAAAGCACCATAAGCGATGTTGAAATTGTCAAATCTGTGCCCTACACTTAGGTTAACCTGGCCCGACGTAAGAAAATCGGTGTAATTAACACCTGTATAGTTATTTAAACCAAGAGAAACATAGGTAACAGTTTTAGCGGTATCAAATGATGAGGGTTTAGGTTGATAAGCAATGTCCTGGTGATACATGGCCGGCGCATACAGGTTCGAACAGGAATTCATTGTCAATAAAACACAACCTAAAGCGAGGTAAAATATCCTTTTCATAATCACATTACGTTTACGGATTGCAATATATAACAATTCGATAACCTGCTTTTATTTTAATATCTAAATTGCTTATGTTTACCGAACGGAACAAGTGTATTTTCAACAATTAATCCGCTTGTTATTCCGGCCAAATATTTAACCTATTAATTGATGAGTAAGGACCAGTTTGTTATCGGTGTCGACTATGGCACCGATTCCGTTCGTTCGGTAATTGTGGATACGCGGAATGGTAAAGAATTAGCGTCGTCAGTATTTAATTATCCACGCTGGCAGCGGAACGAATTCTGCAACGCGGCACAAAACCAGTTCCGTCAGCATCCTTTGGATTATGTAGAGGGGCTGGAGCAAACCATCAAAAATTGTATAAAAATGGCCGGTGGCAATATCGGCTCATCTATAAAAGCTATTTCGGTTGATACTACCGGTTCTACCCCCGTTGCGGTTAACGCAGCTGGTGTTCCGTTAGCTTTAACCCCCGGTTTTGAAAATAATCTGAATGCCATGTTTGTATTATGGAAAGATCATACCGGGACAAAAGAAGCCGCTGAGATCAACGGACATGCTACAAAATTTGATACCAATTACCTGCAATATGTTGGCGGCATCTATTCGTCTGAATGGTTTTGGGCCAAATTGCTGCGGACCTTGCGGGTTGACGAACAGGTACGTAAAGCCTGTCATTCGTGGGTGGAACATTGCGACTGGATACCATTTTTATTGACCGGCGGAACCGATGTAAACCAGTTGAAACGCGGACGCTGCTCGGCAGGGCATAAGGCTTTATGGTCTGAGGCATTTGGAGGTTACCCGCCCGATGATTTCTTTTCATCGCTCGACCCTTTATTAGAAGGTTATGCGGATGGCTTGCCTAAAGCTACCTATACATCCGATCAATCAGCCGGAACATTAAGCGCCGAGTGGGCGGAAAGGTTAGGCCTATCAACCGATGTAATTGTTGGCGTTGGTGCTTTTGACGCGCACATGGGCGCGGTAGGCGGGCAAATTGAGCCGTATCATTTGAGTAAAGTAATGGGCACATCCACCTGTGATATGTTGGTTGCACCTAAGGCGGATTTTAAAGATAAATTGGTAAAAGGCATCTGCGGACAAGTGGATGGCTCAGTAATACCGGGTATGATTGGTTTGGAGGCGGGGCAGTCGGCCTTTGGTGATACCTATGCCTGGTTCAGGAAATTGCTCGAATGGCCGCTGCAGTATATCGATGATGAAGAATTAAGGAAGAGAGTTTCCGATAAAATAATACCCGAATTAAGCCGACAAGCAGCTTTATTGCCTTTGGATGAAAACGCCGAGTTGGCCGTTGATTGGTTGAACGGACGCCGCACACCGGATGCTGATCAGCTGTTAAAGGGTGCCATCAGCGGATTAAGTTTAGGGAGCGATGCGCCCCGGGTTTTCAGGGCATTGGCCGAGGCCACCTGTTTTGGCGCCAAAAGTATTGTTGATCGTTTTAACAGCGAGGGTGTGCCGGTAAAAGGTTTGATCGGTATAGGAGGGGTGGCTAAAAAATCGCCCTACATTATGCAGATGATGGCCGATGTGATGCAGATGCCTATCCGTATCCACCAGTTTGAACACACCTGTGCTTTGGGCGCTGCTATGTTTGCAGCTACGGCCGCGGGCATCTATCCAAATGTAGAAGAAGCGATGGCGGCTATGGGCGGTGGGTTTGACAAGGAGTATTTCCCCGATCCGCAAAAGGCAACGCTCTACCAAAAACGCTATCAGCAGTATGTTGGTTTAGGTAAATATATCGAACAAAAAAGCAATTAACATGAGCAAATACCAGTATATCCGCGAAGCGGCATACCTCGCCAATATGAAATTGCCAAAATTAAACCTGGTGATTTTCACCTTTGGTAACGTTAGCGAAGCCGACCGTGACTTAGGCGTTTTTGCCATTAAGCCAAGCGGAGTGCCTTATGAAGTGCTTTCGCCTGCTAATATGGTGATCGTTGATTTTGACGGGAAGGTGGTGGAAGGGGAGTTCCGCCCATCATCAGATACCAAAACACACGCGGTTTTGTATAAACACTGGAATATCGGTGGTATTTGTCACACCCATTCTACCTATGCCACTTCATGGGCGCAGGCCCAGCGGGATATTCCGCTCTATGGGACTACACACGCCGATCATAAAACGGTAGATGTGCCCTGCGCGCAACCTATGAGTGATGAAATGATACGGGGTGACTACGAGTACCAGACAGGTTTCCAGATAATAAATTGCCTCAAGGAACGCGGCCTGGATTATCACGAAGTAGAAATGGCATTGGTTGGCAATCATGCGCCCTTTACCTGGGGGAAAACGGCGGATAAAGCTGTTTATAATAGCGCTATATTGGAATCCATCGCCCAAATGGCTTTATTAACAGAACAGATCAACCCGCAATGCGTGCGTTTAAAAGATTCACTTATAAAAAAGCACTATGAGCGCAAGCATGGGCCGGATTCGTACTATGGGCAGTGAGTTAGAGATTAGAGATCAGTGACCAGAGATTAGGTAAAAGCAATTCAAAAAGAGACTTCCGGACTTTCGGTCTTTCCGACTTCCGGACTAATTATTCAATCAATAAATCAATAATTGAAAATGATCGATCTAAAAGAATACGAAGTTTGGTTCATCACCGGCAGCCAGAATTTATATGGCGAAGAAACTTTGAAAAAAGTAGCCGAACATTCGCAACAGATAGCTAAAGGACTTGACACTGCAAAGCAAATTCCTGTTAAGGTGATTTTTAAGCCGACGGTAAAATCGCCCGAAGAAATATACAGCATTTGCCAGGAAGCCAACAATGCAAAAAACTGTATTGGGTTGATCGCCTGGATGCACACCTTCTCGCCGGCTAAAATGTGGATCGGCGGGTTAAAGATATTGCAAAAGCCGTTACTGCATTTGCATACCCAGTTTAACCGCGATATTCCCTGGGACAGCATCGATATGGATTTTATGAACCTGAACCAAAGCGCCCATGGCGACCGCGAGTTTGGTTTTATTATGACCCGTATGCGCCTGAACCGGAAAGTAGTGGTTGGGCACTGGCAGGATGAAGAAGTTTTGGATCAGATAAACACCTGGAGTCGCGCAGCGGCCGGATGGCATGATTGGCAGGGTGCCCGTTTTGTACGTTTTGGTGATAATATGCGCTATGTGGCTGTTACCGAAGGCGACAAGGTGGAAGCAGAGTTGAAGTTTGGCTATTCTGTAAATACCTATGGGGTAGGTGATTTGGTAAAAGTGATCAATGCCATAAGTGATACAGAGATCGACACCCTGACCACTGAATATGAAGAACGTTATGCTATAGTTGCCACATTGCGTAAAGGTGGTTCGCAGCACAATGGGCTGAGGGAAGCAGCAAAAATTGAATTAGGATTAAGCGCATTTTTAAAGGATGGCAATTTCAAAGGCTTTACAGATACTTTCGAGGACCTGCACGGTTTGGTGCAATTGCCCGGCATTGCCGCCCAACGGTTAATGGCACAGGGTTACGGCTTTGCTGCCGAAGGTGATTGGAAAACAGCCGCGCTTGTACGCGCTATGAAAGTAATGGGGGCAGGGTTAAAAGGCGGTAACGCCTTTATGGAAGACTATACCTATCATTTCGACCCGGCTAACCCGATGGTGCTGGGATCGCACATGCTGGAGATATGCGAATCCATTGCGGACGGAAGGCCTAAATGCGAGATACACCCATTGGGTATTGGTGGCAAAGCCGACCCGGTTCGCCTGGTGTTTAATGTGGCCGGTGGCCCGGCGCTGAACGCGTCGGTGGTGGATATGGGTAACCATTTCCGTTTACTGGTGAATGAAGTAGAGGCCGTAACGCCTGAACATGATCTGCCTAAACTACCCGTGGCAAGGGTATTATGGAAGCCCTACCCGGATATTAAAACCGGTTGCGCTGCCTGGATATTAGCCGGAGGGGCACACCATACCTGTTATAGCCAGAATTTGACAAGTCAGCATTTAGAAGACCTCGCTGAAATGGCG
>DATHKT010000002.1:0-106962 GCA_035489035.1 Mucilaginibacter sp. | reverse complement strand
CGATCCCTTCTTTTTTGTGCACACCACCTTATGGGCGTTTTTGCCCTGGTCGCTTTTATTGTTCGCGGCAATCTTCCAGTTTATCAAAAAAGGGAGCAAAAATGTGCAGGGCCACGAATGGCTTTGTCTGTGCGGATCATTACTTACGTTCCTGGTGTTCTCGGCATCCAAGTTCCAGTTGCCGCATTACCTCAATATCGTATTCCCGTTCTTCGCTATTATAACGGCGCAATATCTTTACAATCTTAGTACTGAGAAAAGTATCCGGGTGGTGCGGGTTACACAGATCGTCGTTATCAGCCTGATATTTACACTCATTATAGCGCTGGAATACTTTTTCCGGCCAACAGTTTTTAACTGGTTAACAGGGGCCATTATACTCATCTTATTGGTCGCCTTGGGTTTTTTGCCAAAGGCGATAGCAACCAAGCCATATTACCGGGTAGGTTTCGGCACGCTGTTGGTTTCATTTATTCTAAATGTGTATATGAACCTGGCGTTTTATCCGTCCCTGCTCTATTACCAGGCCGGTACAGAAGCTGCCTTGTGGGTCAACCAAAATAATAAGGACAAGCTACCGGTAGTACAAAGCGGTGATGTCCCTTTCGCGATGGAGTTTTACCTCGATCAGCCGCTAATCAATATCAATGTTGATGGGAGTGGAAACCTACCGCCAAAACCATTCCTTTTATCCGCACAATCGGATATTATCAGTAGCCTGGCCGCAAAGGGATGGAAGATGCAAACCCTTAAAACGTTTGATAAGTATTGGGTGTCGCGTTTGAAGCTGGCTTTTTTAAATAAGACTACCCGCGGTAAAGCGATCACTCAAAATCAGTTGGTGATCGTGCGATAATTACTCAACACAAAGTTGTCATTTCGAACGAGGAACGAGGAGAAATCTTATAGAAGCGCAAAGCAGACTATGTTGGTTGTATAAGATTTCTCTCTTCGTTCGAAATGACAAGAGGCTATTTTTTTAATACTGATGAAATCCCTGCGATACAAACTCCAGCACATTAGGTAACGAAGCACGCCAATAAGTCCAGGTGTGGCCGCCATCGCGGATGCGGAACTCATGCGGTATTTCCTTTTTACGCATGGCAATGTGCACCAGGCAGTTGCCTTCGTATAAAAAGTCGTCGTCACCATCGTCAATAAACCAGCGCACGGCCTTCTTCTGATCATCAGGTACATTATTCACCAACGCTACCACGCTTTGGCGATTGTAATAATTGTTGACAACAGAATCAGTAACATTAGGATTATTGCGGATCAACTGCTTGCGGGCATCTTCCACGGTCATCGGCCCTGTGGCGGCGCTTAACGGGCAGGCCGATGAGAATAGCTCGGGATGGTGCAGCGCATATACAAAACTGCCACCGCCACCCATTGACAGGCCGGCCACGGCACGGAAACGTTTATCACTTTTTATACGATATTTCTTTTCTACATATGGAAGCAGCTCCTTAAAAAAGAAATCTTCATAATTCCAGTCGCCTTTGGGGTCATTAAAATAGCCCTTGCGACCGGTATTGGCATCGGGCATAATAATGATCATTGGGGTGGCAATACCATCCTTGATGGCCTTGTCAGTTATATTCAGCACCTCGCCAAATTGCACCCAGCCAGTTTGGTCATCGCCGCTACCATGCAGCAGGTACAAAACCGGGTAGCTGCGGCCCGAAGTTTCATAATCAGGCGGCAGGTAAACCGCGTATTTGCGGTCCATTTTTAGTATTTTACTGTTAAGACTCAGGTCGTCATACACTTTACCTGATTGTGCGAACAGCAATGAAGGTAGCAGCATCAGCAAAGCAATAATCAAGGATTTGGTTGTTTTCATTTACTTAGGTTTAAAATGGGGAAGCAAGTAAATTTAGAATTAAAAAGCCGGTAATAAAAAGTGTAATAATTATTTTACTGCTATTGTAGCGATCTGTTTTGGTTGTGCGTAATATCATTAATAACCTGATAACTAATTGGAACTGATCTCATGAAACGCATGTATCCGCTGCTTAGCCTGCTCCTTTTATTAGTTACTTTTGCTTCCTGCAAAAAAAGTGATCCCATAAAGCCCGGTAAGGGGATAGACCTCGTACTAAACTCTGTTGGGCTACGAAAGGCGGCGGCGGATAATGCGTTTACCTTCAATCCTGTTTAGGAGTTTAAATTCAGTTACGATATAAGCCTGACGGATGCGTTAGGCAAATTATGAATGGGGGTTGCTTTTTCGCCTGCGGCAGATTTTACACACATAAATGCTGCGGGCGGACTAAGCATCGCACACGTAAGGCACAAAAGCCTGTGCATTAAGAAAGCACTAAGACTGGAATGGTGATGCTTATTTTAGGAATAATGATTCCTTATTTCTTTATTTAACTGGGCTATGATGGCCGAATCCAGCTCACACTGGCAGGAGACACAATTCAGGTGTTTGTCGAACCCAAGCTGCCCCAGGATTTTACCCTGGTCGACTACCAAAAACTTGCCTGCCTCATCCGGCAAAACGGCTATGCTGCGTTCATCATCCTTAAAGTTGATGAGTACATGAAACTGATGTTCCGGAAGAAATCCTGAATGCTGTCTCATAATGAAGCCCCTTTCCTGAAAAATTGTTAGGTAGATTTTTTACACTATAAATTTAACGAATAGTTATTTATAAAAGTGCAAGCTTTTCGTTAATTTTTTGTTAAAGGATTACTTTTAGCAAGCAATTAACGTGCTTTTCCTTAATATGATAAGGGTTAAAGTGTGAATTAGCATTTTTTAATAAACGATCACGAAAATTTATTTCATGATCACTCCATTATTTCCCCTGTTTACATCAGGCAAAGCCGAATCCGGGTCGACGGTTACTGTTGCAGCTTCTGTAACAGTTTGCATAGTAAAGGTTACTATCTTATTTTGCAGCCAGGCCTCAACAGGTATTTGTATGCGTTGCTTAGTTCCATTCTTTAACTTTACTTCCACCGTGCAGGGCATTGCCATTTGTTCCATGTTGCCAACAGTTACCTGTAAGCCTTTTTTAGGATCGTTATCTACATAGTTAGCTGCAACCAATTCCAGGTCGAGTTTCAGGTTATTATAGAACCAGCCTTTCCAGAACCAGGCCAGGTCTTCGCCAGAGCCATTCTCCATCGCGCGGAAAAAATCATCAGGCTGAGGGTGTTTGAAGGCCCACTTATGGATATAGTTTCTGAACGCATAATCGAAGCGATCCGGACCTAATATCTGTTCGCGCAGCAAAACCAAACCGAACGCAGGTTTGAAATAGGTAATCGGATGGCGGTATTTTTCGGGGATGGCATCCGCGGCTGTCATAATGGTTGGCGCATCAGGATCAAGAATAGTTGGCACGATCTCATCCGCCGGGTTACCGCCGCCGGGAGCATATTCGCCATCACGTTTAGGGGCATACTCGCCATTATTAAACGCATCCGAAGCGTATATATCAATGAAAGTATTAAAGCCTTCATCCATCCAGCCATAACGGCGCTCGTTGGAACCTACGATCATCGGGAACCAGTTATGGCCGATCTCGTGTGCGGTTACCCAATATAGTTCTTTGCCTTTATCGTTAATGCCGTCAAATACAATTCCGGGATATTCCATACCGCCCGCAATACCTGCCTCGTTAATAGCAACAGGATAGGGGTACGGAAACCATTTTTCAGAAAAATATTCGATTGATTTTTTGAGATACTCAGTTGCTCTTCCCCAAGCGTCATTTCCTGCACTTTCAACCGGATAAACCGACATAGCCAATGATTTTTTACCACTTGGCAAATTCACTTTTGCGGCGTCCCAGATATAAGCTTTGGATGCCCCGAAGGCCACATCACGGGTATTGTTCATTTTGAAATGCCAGGTGAGCGTTCCTTTGTTAACCGGGCGCGATGAAGCTTTGTTTACCTCATCCAGGCTGCGTATCATCACGGTGGCATCGCTATTGCGGGCCGCGGTAAGCCTGTTTATCTGCGTTTGCGTCAGTACTTCCTTAGGATTCACCAGTTCGCCCGAACCTGCAACAATCATATCCCAGGGAACGGTTACTTCATAATCAATATCGCCGTATTCTAAATAAAATTCACCGCTTCCCAAAAATGGCAGGGTATCCCAACCCTGGCTGTCATCATATACGCACATGCGCGGGAACCATTGGGCAATCTCGTATATCTTGCCGTTTTTGGTGTCGTTATAATCCGTGCGGTTGCCAAAACTCCCCGGAATAGTATATTTATAAGTGATGATCAGATCAATGCCACCGCCATTTGGCTTAATAGCTTTCGGCAAGCGGATCTGCATGCGGGTATCGGTAATAATAAAGTTTACCTTCTGCCTTACATCACCATGATTAATAATTACCGATTCGATCTGATACCCCTCTGTATGCTGGTTAGCAGCAGGGGAAAAACCGGTCGCAAAATTTGACCTGGCATCCTTTTTATAAGTATTCTGATCCAGCTGTAACCATAAATATTGCAGGGAATCAGGGCTATTGTTAATATAGTTGAGATTTTCAGTTGCAGTGAGTGTTTTGCTCGCGGTATCAATGTTAGCCTTTAATTTATAATAGACCCTGTTTTGCCAGTATTTTATACCCGGTTCGCCATTTGCGCCATGTACTTCATTCCCTCTTTCAGGATAAAACATAGGTGAAAACAGGTCGGCAGGCTGATAGTTGGATACAATAGTGTCGATAGTAGCCGGTCTGCGCCTTTTTCTTTGCGCCTGTACAGAAACGGTTAAAAGCAGGATAAGACCCAGGGGTATAAATTTAAATTTCATGGTATTTAAGGCAATAAGCATGCAATATACAAAGGATGCTTTTATTTTTCGGTTTCCTTTAGAAATGATACAATTTGATTACAAGAAATATTTTTTCAGATCCTTATGGAAGCAGCACTTCAGGTGCATCTTTTAGAAAAAAAGGACATGAACCAGGTCAGAAGCATTAACATACCGCAAACCTGTCATCAATCATGGCAGCAAATGACACCAACTACCCGGGGGCGGCACTGCAATAGTTGCTGTAAAACCGTTGTTGATTTTACGACAATGACAGATGACAAGATTATTCAGTACCTTTCTTTAAAAACCGATATTTGCGGCAGATTTGAACCAGCGCAACTGAATATCATTAGTCACAAATTGTACACCGAAAATTTGGCCGCGGCCGCCTGGTGGAAGCGCGCAATCTTATTTTTGGGAATGATAGGGCCGATGGCGTTTAAAGCTGGTGCGCAACAGAATATGCCCATTGTTAAAACTGCTGACGCTTCGCGAAAGGGCGATGGTGCGATACCTTATCATCGGCTACATGGTAAGATTGATACCCATCATTTATCTGTGCATAAAAAAAGAAAATTACACAGATTACCATTATTAGAAACCAGGTCGGCCGGGGTTATCCTTCCGTCGCCTGCGACGGAACTTTTATCCTCAATAGATTTAGTATCCGTGCGGTCGTTGGCTAATGAGACAGTAATGTCAGCTGTGATGGGAGGTGTTATTGTCGTAAGGGCTCCGCTTCCTCAAAGAATATGGTATAAGATCAGAAGCATTTTTAACTCATCATTTCCACCAACACCCCCTCTTTTAAAGAGTAAGTACACAAGGATACCTGGCTAATTTCCAGCCTCTGCATAATATAGCGTGTAATTAACGAAGCCACCACGATCATATCAACCCTTACCGGTATGATCAATTTGTTATTGGCACGTTCGGTGTGTGATGAGAGGATTAACTTATCAGTAACAGTTAACAGTTCTTCTTCATCAAAATCATAGGCTTTGATCTTTTTCAAGTCAAATGAATCGCTTCTTTCAGCTTCTATCAACTCGGCAAAGGTTTCGAAAGCGCCAGATGAGCCGATGATCTGTTTCATAGGATTTTGCTTAACGGCTCCGAACAGATCGGCCAGGGTATGTTCAAGATACAAATTCAAGGCTTCAATGGATGCCGGTTGGATAGGGTCGGTGTGATGAAAACGCTCCATTAGCCTGGCCGCGCCAATTTCGAGGCTTTGTTTCCAGGTCAGCTGCTTATCATTACTGATAATAAATTCAACGCTACCGCCGCCAATATCCACAATCAATGAGTTTTGGGTGGATAAAAGGCCGGCCGACTTAACGCCATTGTAAATATAAGCTGCCTCCCGGTCGCCATCTACGATCTCTATTTCGATGCCGGTTTCGGCCTTAACTTTTTCTATGAAATCTTTACCATTGGAGGCGCTACGCAAAGCTGACGTTGCTATCGCTTTAACCATTTCGACATTGCAGGCGCTGATCTGCTGCTTAAAATCCTTCATCATGGCAACCCCGCGTTCAAAGGCGGCAGGTATTATAATGCCCTTATTAATGCCCCCTTCGCCTATTTTCACTGCCTCGTGCCGGTGAATGATCTCCTGAAAATTATCGATATCACCTTCTGCGATCAGTAAATGAAAGGTATTGGTGCCAAGGTCCATCACGGCTACGCGTTTATTCATGCATCTAAAATAAAAAATCCCTTAAATTGTTTAAAATTTAAGGGATCAGTTATGCATTTATGTGGATAAACTTATTCTTTGTAGAAGAACCACTTGGCAAGCTCTTTAAAGTTGGTTTTCTTACCGTACATTAATATACCTACACGGTAAATACGGGCGGCAACATAGGTGCTAAACAAAAAGCCCCCTACCATTAAAGCCATAGATAAAGCCAATTGCCAGCCTGGTACCCCAAATGGAATTCTAACCATCATAGCTACCGGTGCAGACAATGGGATTATAGATAACCATACAGCAAGTGTACTGTCGGGCGCCTGGAATAAATAGGAAACTGAAAGTATATAAGTAAACAATAAAGGAAGTGTAATCGGGAACATAAACTGCTGCGTTTCGGTTTCGCTGTCAACAGCAGACCCAACTGCTGCAAAAAGGGAGCTATAAAACAGGAACCCGGTTATCCAATAAAAAATAAAGCAACTTAATTCGTAAGCTGCACTGGCACCCAGGTTATGTATAAAGCTGTATATCGGGCTTTGCGAAGGGGCATTGTGCCCGACAAAATAGCTTATGGCTGCTGATAAGCCTATCCACAAAACAAACTGTGTGAGTCCTACCAATCCCACGCCGATTATTTTACCTGCCATTAATTGAAATGGTTTAACCGATGATACTATTACCTCAATAATACGGCTGGTTTTTTCTTCGATGACACCCCGCATTACCTGCGCGCCGTAAATGAATATCGACATATAGATTAAAATAGCACCCGCAAAGCTTAAAGCATAAGCCGACCCGAGACCAGCACTTTTTTCGCCTGTATCAGTGATTTCGCTTGCTTTGATTACAATATTGCTTTTTATTTTATGTAAACGTGCAGTATCGATCCCTGCTTTAACCAGACTATACCCTGATTCAATATCGTTCATTTGCCTTTGTATATTATCAGCCAATGCTAAAGTGGTCTTCTTCTTTGCAAAAAGTTGAACGGTGTCTTTTTTATTGGAAGGAATGTTCAACACCAGGTCATCATTGTTTTTTAATGCAGTTTTATTTTCTGCCAATGATTTATCGGTATACTTATATTTAACAAATTTCTCGTCCTGGAATTTGCCTTTAAAACTGCCATTGTTATCAATTACATTGACAACGTGCATGGTTTGGTCTTTGTCATTGGCCACATATGCTATGATCGCAAACATTGCCGCAAAAAGCGCGGGTACCAGCAATGTCATTACCACAAATGATTTTTTTCTTACCCTCGTTACATATTCGCGTTGTATGATCAGTAATATTTTATTCATGGTCAGGCTGATTTTTTGTTTACTTGTTCAATAAAAACTTCGTTCATACTCGGGATCACTTCCTGCAGCATGGTGATATTTACTTTTGGCATAAGATATTGTAATATATCATTAGAGGTGCTGCCGACATTCAGGCTTAGCTTTATGGTATGCCTGTCGTCATCAACGGCCTCGCTTAATACTTCAAAAGGTTGTCCACCATTAAAAGTTAACGGGTTGCCACTGTATTCCACAAGGTAAGTATCATTGCGATAGGAGTTACGTATAGCCTTAACCTTACCGTCCAATATTTTGTGTGAAAGATGGATCAGGGCGATAGAGTCGCACAGTTCTTCAACCGATTCCATCCGATGGGTTGAGAACAGGATAGTAGCGCCTTTTTTGTTAAGTTCCAATATCTCATCCTTGATTAGTTCTGCATTTACCGGGTCGAAACCGCTGAAAGGTTCATCCAGTATGATCAGGTCAGGCTCGTGTAATACGGTTGCTACAAACTGCGCCTTTTGCTGCATCCCTTTGGATAGCTCTTCGATCTTTTTCTTCCACCAGGTTTCCATGCCCAGTTTTTCGAACCATTTTTTCAGACGTTTGGTGGCCTCATCGCGGCTTAGCCCTTTTAAACGGGCCAGGTAGATCATCTGCTCGCCGATCTCCATTTTTTTGTAGAGGCCGCGTTCTTCGGGCAGGTAACCGATACGGTTAATGTGCGACTGGTTAAGCCGTTCGCCGTTGAAGTAAACCTCGCCTGAATCAGGAGCTGTAATTTGATTGATAATGCGGATAAGTGAAGTTTTACCGGCGCCGTTAGGGCCCAAAAGGCCGAATACCTGGCCGCTTTCAACTTCTAAGCTAACATCGCTCAGGGCTTTATGCCCGGCGTATTGCTTTTCGATGTGCCGAATGCTTAGCATATGTGGGGATCAGTTTATTTTGATAATTAGATTAAAAACCGGGAAATTGTTACAACAAAAGGTAGTGCTAACTTACAACAGTTATTTTATACCTTAGATACATGATGAGATATTTTTCGATCCTTCTTTTTTTTTGCCTGAGTTGTTTATCCGCCACCTATGCGCAAAGATCGATACCAAAACATGTTAATATTATTTTCGATAGCGATATGGGCCCCGATTATGACGATGTAGGTGCCATTGCTATACTGCATGCATTGGCTGATAAGGGAGAGGCCCATATCCTGGCTACCATGGCAAGTACCAAATATCCGGGTGTTGCGCCTGTTTTAGATGTATTCAATACTTATTTCAACAGACAGCACATCCCGATTGGAGTACCTAAAGGAAACGCTTTAGAGCTTCGCGACTGGCAGCACTGGACGGATACTTTAATTGCCCGCTATCCGCATAAAATAAAATCCAATAACGAGGCGCAGGATGCCGTAATGCTCTATCGCAAAATATTAGCTTCGCAGCCGGATGCCAGCGTTACCATCGTAACCATTGGTTTTTTAACTAATCTATCCAACCTGCTCGACACCAAAGCTGATAAATACTCGCACCTTGATGGAAAACAGTTGGTTAAGAAGAAGGTAAAGCTTTTGGTATGTATGGGCGGAAAATTCTCCGAGGGTTATGAATTTAATGTGATGAAGGACGCGCCAGCCTCGCAAAATGTGTATACCAACTGGCCCACACATATCATTTTCAGCGGGTTTGAGATAGGCGAGAAGATCAAAGCGGGCCTGCCGCTGATCCATAATGAGAAAATAAGAAACAGCCCGGTTAAGGATGCATTTCGCATTTCGATACCCCAGGCCAAAGAAGATTCATTGGGCCGCAAAAGCTGGGACGAAACAGCAGTGTTGATAGCTATTAGGGGATATGATCAATTTTACACGCTGCATCCCGGCCGGATAAAAGTAGAGGCCGATGGGAAGAACACCTGGGATGATAGCGGCCAGGGACAGGATTACCTTGTTGAAAAGATGGACTACAAAGAAGTTGAGGCGCTCATCAACGAGTTGATCATGCATACAACGGTGATAACCATGAAAGCCCGGAAATGAAAGTCAAATAAGGGTTGTCATTTCGATCATAGAGAGAAATCTTATAAAACATGCATGCGGATCATGTCGGCCGTATAAGATTTCTCTTCGCAATGCTCATTCGAAATGACAATTGGGTAAGAGAAGTATGGTAGGTAACAAGAAAGCCTGAAATCAAACTGATCCCAGGCTTTAAATTATCTTTCGGACTTTCCATCTTCCCGACTAATCCTTACTCAAAATATTCTTTCATCCGCTCAAAAAAGCTTTTCTCATTCTTACCGGGACTTGGTTTGAAATTAGGGGAATCCTGTAATTTTTCCAATAGTTCGCGTTCTTCGCGACTCAGGGCTTTTGGTGTCCAGATGTTGATGTGCACCAATTGGTCGCCGCGGTGGTAGGAATTTACTTCTGGCACGCCTTTAGCTTTCAGCCTTAATATTTTACCGCCCTGAGTTCCGGGATCTATTTTAATTTTAACCTTGCCATCAATGGTCGGCACTTCAACACTGGTACCGATAGCTGCATCGATAAAACTTACATGCAGATCATAGATCACATTGTTGCCGTCACGTTTTAGCGTTTCATGGGGTATTTCTTCTATCAGGATGATCAGGTCGCCCGGTACACCGCCGCGGGGGGCTGCGTTACCTTTACCGCTCATGCTTAGCTGCATGCCTTCGCTTACACCGGCAGGGATATTGATGCTGATGGTTTCTTCGCCGCGTACAACACCATCACCATGACAAACGGTACATTTAGAGGTGATCACAGAGCCTTCGCCGTTACAGGTAGGGCAAGTGCTCGTAGTTTGCATCTGGCCCAGTATAGTGTTGGTTACCCTGCGCACCGCACCTTGTCCGCCACAGGTTTTACAAGTTTGGAAGGATGATTTATCCTTTGCGCCCGTACCGTCGCAGGTGTTACAAATTATCTGTTTATTAACCTTTATTTTCTTTTCGGCGCCATTGGCAATTTCTTCCAGAGTCAGCCGTACTTTAATGCGCAGGTTGCTTCCGCGTACTGCACGGCGCCCACCGCTGCTTTGCCTGCCGCCGCCGCCAAAAAAGCCATCAAACGGGCTGCCGCCGCCAAATATATCCCCAAACTGGCTGAATATGTCTTCCATATTCATGCTGCCACCATAACCACCACCGCCGCCATTTGCCGATTGTGCATTGGCCGCGTGGCCAAACTGGTTGTAGCGCTGACGTTTTTCGGGATTGCTTAATACTTCGTATGCTTCGGCAGCTTCCTTAAATTTATCTTCGGCAGCTTTATCGCCCTCGTTTTTATCCGGGTGATATTTGATGGCCATCTTACGATAAGCCTTCTTGATCTCATCAGCATCGGCACCTTTCGAAACGCCTAAAACATCGTAATAATCTCTTTTTGACATATATCTTTCCTATTTCGAATTTCGAATTTCGAATTTTCGATTTCGGATTTAATCATTTGGATTTGCGCTTATCACAAATCCGAAATTGAACATCCGAAATCCGAAATCAATTAACTTCCTACAATAACTTTTGCAAAACGGGCCACTTTATCATTCAAATAATAACCCTTTTCCATTTCATCAACCACTTTGCCTTTCAGATCATCTGATGGGGAGGGTATATTGGTGATGGCTTCGTGTATTTCCGGGTCGAAAGCAGCGCCTATAGATTCCATTTCTTTTAACCCCTTTTGCGAAAGAACATTCTTTAATTTATTCTGTATCAGCGCAACACCTTCTTTTACGGCTGCAACATCTGTCGCGTTGTCCATATGCTTGAGCGCACGGTCAAAATCATCCAAAACGGGTAGTAAAGCAACCATTACATCTTTGCCTTCTTCTTTCCGCGCTTCTTCACGTTCCTTGGCGGTGCGCCTCCTGAAATTATCAAATTCGGCATATAAACGCAGATACCTGTCATTAGCCAGCGCCAATTCCTGCTTTAACAGTTCTTCAGGCGTGGGTTCAGATTCGACAGCGACATTTTGCTGTTCGTCCATAACCTCGTTCAGATGTTCCGAGTTTTCGGTACCCTCTTTCTTTTTTTTCTTTAACATATCACTTAAATTCATGATTCAACTCTGCAAATCAAGTATCCTGCCATTGCTGAAAATCCGACAAGGTGACAGGTAGTTTTCAGTTGGCAGTATACAGTTGGCAGTTTTTGAAGTTTGTAGTTACGAGTTGGCAGTTTTTAGATGGCAGATGGGCTTTTTTGCCCACTGCAAATTGCCCACTGCAAACTGAACTAAGCTATCTGAACATCCTCCAGCACTTTACCATTTTCGCACTTAATAATGCGGGAAGGGAAGGTACGGATGATGTGATAATCGTGGGTGGCTATTAGTACAGCGGTACCTGATTGACCAATCTGCTTCAGTAAAAGCACAATTTCTTCAGAGGTATCAGGATCAAGGTTGCCGGTAGGCTCATCAGCCAGAATGATCTCGGGATCGTTGATCAGTGCACGCGCAATTACCACGCGTTGCTGCTCGCCGCCGGATAGCTCATGCGGCATTTTTTTGAGTTTGGAGCGTAGACCTACTTTTTCCAAAACGTCTAAAGTACGTTCTGAAATTAATTTTTTATCTACCCAGCCTGTGGCCTGCATTACGAATTGCAGATTTTGTTCAATAGTACGATCGGTTAGTAATTGAAAATCCTGGAAAACTATACCCAATTTCCTCCGCAGGAAAGGGATATCATGCGTGGTGATCTTTTTTAGATCATACCCGCAGGCATGGCCATCACCTGTGGTAATACCCAGGTCACCGTAGATCACTTTTAGCAAACTGCTTTTGCCCGACCCCGTCTGCCCGATGAGCCATACAAAATCGCCCTTATCAATATGCAGGTTAACGTTTGACAACACCAGGTGCTTTTGCTGAAAAATATCAACGCCATTCAGTTTTATAATTGAGTTTCCGATCATTTTTATAATTCTAATTTTAAGATCTGACCAAAAGGCAGGTCTTTAATAAGGTTCATGATATACTCGGTTTTTTCGCCGAGTCCCACTTTATCCAAAGACTTTTCAGGCCTGTCGACCCTGAAATAAGCAAGCAGTGTAAATTGATCATCACGCAATTGTACATAATCAGGTATTTTGGCTACGCCTTTAACTTTTATAATATACATTTCACCTCTCGTTCCAAAGGTATCGTTTATTTAAAGCTTTGTCAAGAAATCCATGGTATCAATACCATCGGCATAATCCCATAAAGCAGGCTGCTGGCTTTTGCCAAAATCAACCACCTGGTTACTCACTTTCAGTGGCGCCTGGCTAACAATGCATTGGATGTTGTTACTTTCACGAGTGAGTAAACCCTGCACTGCATCTATGTCATCATAATATTCATAAAACACAACGGCTAATGGCGATACCATGCGATCATCTTCCTTTACCAATAAAAAGCCGTTATCTAAGTGTTTATCTCGATTTACGAGGTATATGGATTTATTATAATCGTAATTGTTATTGTATTTATGATGGTTGATGATAGGCTGGTAGTCCTCGATCGCCTCAAAAAATGGCACAAAATTATAATCCTTCGGCACCAATAGTTTGGATACGTTACGGCAACCTAATCCATAATAATCAAAAATATCGTGACCAAGATCATGTAATTGTTCTGTTGTTTCGTTTCCGGTTAGGACGGCCACGCTATTACGGTTTTTGCGAATGATGTTGGGGACCTTGCTGAAGTAATAGTCGAAATAGCGCGAGCTATTATTGCTTCCTGTAGCTATTACCGCATCAAAATTTTCCAGTCTTTCTACAAATGTATATTGCTCTTTGAACTCCGGGGCAATAGCGACCAGCATATTTAGTACATACTTTATCAATCTTGAATCTTGTGTTGATGCTTTTATCAGCGCATGGTTGCCGGTGATAAGCACACAGAGCACGTCATGAAAGCCAACCAACGGGATATTCCCCGCCAGTATCAGCCCAACCTTTTTGCCGGCTTTTTCAGACTTAAATTGATACCTGTTAAGCCAGGCCGACAGGTCATCTTTGTTCAGCATCAGGCCCAATGCCTTCACCGCGTTTTCAACGCTTGCAGGCGTAAACCAGGCATTATGGTAATGTTCGTCCTCAATTATTGCAGATAATTCTTCATCGGGGCAACTTAATTGCTTACCTAACGTAGAAAATACATCTGATAAGTAGTTTATATTGAATTTTGACATATAAATGGTGAGGGAATAAACCCTTAAAGTGTTTTTTTGTTATATTTGCATGCTTGCTTAAGGCAAGGCAAAGGTAGTTTAGAATATAAGATATTAAGAAAATATGGCGATTAAAATCACCGATGAATGCATAAACTGCGGGGCCTGCGAACCAGAATGCCCCAATAATGCTATTTATGATGCAGGTGCTGCCTGGCGTTTTTCGGACGGAACAGGCTTAAAGGGAGTGATTGATTTTGGTGACGGAAATACATTAAGCGCCGAAGAAACACAGGCTGCTTTATCTGATGATATATACTATATAGTACCGGATAAGTGTACCGAATGTGTTGGTTTTCACGATGAACCACAATGCGCTGCGGTTTGCCCGGTTGATTGCTGTGTGGACGATGAAGATGTGCGTGAAACAAAAGAAGAGCTTTTAGCCAAAAAAGAATGGCTGCATATGAACGAATAGTTAAATATTTTTCTTTTAAATAGGGGAATGTACGATTAGTGCGTTCCCCTATTTTTTTAATGAAAATTTTACCCTATAGTTGTGTAAAAAACATTTTTACCCTGATAGCCTTATTAAAATAATGGAATATGGAATCTGTAACCTGGCTGTTATCCCGTTAAGGGCAGAAGCAAGTGATAAAAGCGAACAAGTTTCGCAGATATTATTTGGCGAAGCTTTTGAAATAACGGAATGGACAGACCGATGGGTAAAGGTTATTACTGCTAATGACAAATATGAAGGCTGGATAGGACGCCTGCAATTTGTGATGCTTGGCCATATTGCCTATAAAAGCCTCAAACAAAATCCGCCTCCGCTTACTTATCGTGCCGTTACCCAGGCCTGGAAAAAACCGGATAATAGTGTAATGTATTTGCCTGTAGGCAGCTCGCTTGTGTTTTTAAAAGGCACCACATGCCATATCGGCAATGAAAAATTTGAAATAATAGGCGAAATAGGGGAGACGGAAAGTTTAGATATTACCGCCAAATCCTTCCTGAATACACCATACCTTTGGGGCGGGCGCACACATTATGGTATTGATTGCTCAGGTTTTACGCAAACCGTATTTAAATTACAGGGAATTGAGCTGAAGCGCGATGCGTACCAGCAGGCAGAGCAGGGCGAAATTGTCGACTTTTTATCATCAGCTCAACTTGGCGACCTTGCTTTTTTTGATAATGAGGATGGGAGGATAACGCATGTAGGCATTATGCTGAATAGTGGCCAGATCATCCATGCATCAGGCAGGGTTAAAATTGATAGTATCGACAGCCAGGGTATCTACTCGGAGGAGTTGAAGCGTTATACGCATAAACTGAGGATCATCAAGCGTTTTATTTAATAGATTATTCGCCCCAGGCAGTGACCACCAGATGCCTCGGCCCACCGTGGTTGCGGTGTTCGCACAGGTAAATGCCCTGCCAGGTGCCCAGGGCCAGTTGACCATTATACACAGGTATACTTACTGAACTGCCAAGAATTGCCGCCTTCAGATGCGCAGGCATATCATCTGCTCCTTCATTATCATGCTCGTAATCTGGATCATTCTCGGGTACAGATTTATTGAAATACATTTCAAAATCCTGCCTCACAGTCGGGTCGGCATCTTCATTGAGGCATAGCGAGGCAGATGTATGTTGAATAAATACCTGGCACATGCCTGCTTTTAATTCATTCATTTCGGGCAGGGCATGTATCACCTCGGCTGTAATGATGTGAAATCCTCTTTTTCTTTCCCTTAACTGTACGGCTTGCTGGAATATTTTCATTTTTATATAAACGCTGGAAATGGCTTTTAGTTAGCAAAGGATAGGAATATAAAGGATTTATCTGCTAAAATATATTCCGTAAATGGCGTAACAAATAGTTTAATTATCAGTTAAATATAATATAGCTTTCCCGCCCATACTAAAGAGGACATCCCTGTTGCCCTATTACTCAACATCAATGTACGCTCCTTAAGAGAAGGTCACCTATTATTCCGATACTTTATATTCATTCAATTTTTATGCTCATACTTATTTTTTTCATCGCGCATTGGTTCATGTCACTGTTTTTCCAAACATTTTTCCAGCACCGTTATGCCTCTCACCGCATGTTTACTACGAGTAAATTTTGGGAGCGTATTTTTTATTTAATGGCTTACTTTTTTGAAGGGGCCTCATTTTTAAATCCCCGGGCCTATGCGACCATGCACCGCGAACATCACGCTTACAGCGATACGGAGAAGGACCCGCATTCGCCCCATTTTTTTAAGGATATATTTCAAATGATGATGGCGACCATCAGGACTTTTGGCGATCACTTGCAATTTAAAAAAGATCCCGAGGCAAGGTTTAAGGGCAATTACCCGGAATGGCCGCTGATAGACCGGATGGGTTCCTCTATAATCTCCAGGGTGATATTTGCCATAGCTTATACTTGTTTTTACATTTTTTTTGCCACCCATTGGTGGATGTTCCTGCTGTTGCCGATCCATTTTATGATGGGGCCTATTCATGGCGCAATAGTTAACTGGTGCGGGCACAAATACGGCTACACCAATTTTGACAATAAAGACAAATCAAAAAACACATCGCCATTTGATTTCCTGATGCTGGGCGAATTGTTTCAGAATAATCATCATAAATTTCCCAACAGTGCCAATTTCGGAAAAAGGTGGTTCGAGATCGACCCGGTTTACCCTATTATGAAGTTAATGCATTGGATGCGGATCATCAAACTCAGGAAAGCATTTTAAGCAGTTGTATGTAATCCTGATGGTATAATTATTGTGTCATTATCATTTTTAACATTAACTATTATTACCATGAAAACGAAGCAAAATATTAAAAACAATGCGGGCGGACAAGGAAGGCCAACATCCGATCGTGCTTTTTCGGATCACAAAGAAGATATGAAGCAAAAAGGCATCAGCAATGGCGGCGGGCAGCGCGCTGATCAGACTTCTAATCGTGATAACGACCGAAAACATGAAAATAAAAAATAAACAAAGTATGAAGGCCCGGAATGGCCTTTTTTATTGCGAATATATGCCTAATTTTATAGGCAAAGTAGATTATGGATCAGCAACTGACTTTACGCATCATATTGGAAAATCCACCCTCAGGCATTGATTTTGGCTTGCAATCGGGTAACGGGAATAATTATATAACGGTACAGAGGCAACGTTCAGGCATAAATGATTTGAATTTTGAATTTGAAATAAAAGTAAAAAAGACCGTTGAAGGGAAGCCCAATTTCCTGGGCCCTTATGCACAAGGCACTATAGATGATCGGTTTGTTTATATCGATATAGGCACGTACGCGGGCCACTCCGACTCGGTTTGGGGCAGGCGGCTAAAAGTACCCTTAAAAAGTATTTCATGGGCCGATATTGAGCAGGCAACAACTGGCGCCAATAAGATCCTGGAAACCCGTGTGCCAGGTACAGCCCGTGATGGCAGCCCGACTTGTGCTACTGTGAAGCCCTTTGGTGGATGGTATGTAAAAGATGTTTAAACCGTGCTTTTACATCTTTTCCAACACGGATAAAATATTACCTGCCGGATCGGTAAACCAAGCTATTGTTGGACCCCCATTATCGCGCGAAATGCCTTTTTCATCAGTTTTCAGATCCTCGTAATCATAATGCTCAAACTGAATACCCTTTTGAGTAAGTTCATCTACTGCCTTTTCCACATCATCAACCGGGAAGTTCAAAACGGTGAAAGTTGCAGGGGTATGGTTGGGCTTGGGATAAATGATGATATTGTTGCCGCCCGGATGCAGCTCTAATATTCCCATCTCGTTTTCTTTTACCTCGAGCCCGAGCAGATCACCATAAAATGCTTTTGCCTTTTGCAGATCATTTACTGAAAAGCTGCTGAATGCTTTGCTATCCTTTAACATAGATGTATTGTTTAAATTGGTTATTAATACAAATTTATTAACAACAAACCGTACTCTATGGTTTTGAATACGCCAAAATACAGGGGTATTCACGCCATTATTTTTGAACCATTTGTATCAGGTTCCCGCAAGTGTCATCAAACTTTGCAATAATCACCGGGCCCATTTTTGTAGGCTTGGTTTTGAAAGCAACGCCAAGGCCTTCTAATCGCTCATATTCTTTTTGAACATCCTCTATGCCAAATGCAGTGGCAGGTATCCCCGCATCAAACAGGATCTTTTGAAAGGCTTTGGCAGCGGGTTCTCCGTTGATTTGTATCGCGGCGTTCCAGTTCGGTTCCAATAATAGTTCTACACCATTTTCCGCATCAGACGAGACCACGGTAAGCCACCGGGCCTCACCCATATCGATATCTTCTTTTTTGATGAACCCTAAAATATCGGTATAAAATTTCAACGCTTTCGCCTGGTCGTCAACCAAAACGCTTGTTACTATGATCTTCATAACATTTATTTTGTCGATTAAATATTAGCCTTCTTTTTCAACAAATTCCTTAATTGATTTGCCAATGATATAGGTCCAGCCTGCTGCAAAACTTTCTCTCGCAAAATCTTTATTATCAGTTGGGAATGTTTCCAATCCTTCATGCGTCAATTTCAAGCGGGTTTTATCGCCTTCGTCGAACAACTCAAAGGTGACGAATGAGTTGCCGGGATATTGGTCGTACCGCCAGCTATACTGCAGTTTTTTGCCGGCGACCACGTCTGTGATCTTACACAGGTGCAGGTATTTTTGTTCTTCTGAGCCCCCTATAAAACTAAATTCAAAATCTACTTCGGGTTTAAATTCGGCCAGGTCAAAATACCACTGCCTCATCTGGTCTTTGTCGGTAATTGCCTTCCATACTTTTTCTACAGGGGCATTTAATGTTCTTTCAATTACAAATGGTTCGTTTTTCATTTTATTTTAGATTTTTTTGGTTTGACTTCATCATCTGATGCAGCCTCAGCAGCCAGAAAGTTTTCTAATGCATCTAATTTATTGGTCCAAAACACGCGGTATTGCTCAATCCATTGCGAAACCTCGTTGAGTTTTTGCAGCTTGGCCTCGCAAAAGCGTTCGCGGCCTTGTTGTTTTATGGTGATGAGCCCGCATTGGGTTAAAATTTTGATATGCTTTGAAATAGCGGGCCGGCTAATGTCAAAGCTATCAGCTACCGAATTCAAATTCAGTGATTTGTGTGCGATCATGTTGATAATAGCCCTGCGCGTGGGATCGGCTATTGCCTGGAATACGTCTCTTCTCATTTTGGTTTGATTGACTTGTAACCAATCGGTTTCAAATATAGATGTAACCAATCGGTTACGCAAATGTTTTTTATTTTTTTTCGGTATTTTCAACCATTATTTATGAACGATAACAAACAAATTAATAACCCGCTGCACGGCAAAACATTAGAGGCGATACTGAATGAATTGGTAGCGAAATATGGATGGCCAGAGATGGGTTACCGCATCCGCATCAATTGCTTTTTGGACGATCCGAGCATCAAATCGAGCCTGAAATTTTTGCGTAAAACGGAATGGGCGAGGAAGAAGGTGGAGGAGTTGTATATTGAAAGTCAGGCAAAATAGCATCTTTCCCAAAAAACACCTAAATTGAACTCACCAATTGTAAAGAGATTAGTTATGGGTAATGTCGAGTCAAACAAAACAAACGATCACACTTTCGATGCCATTGTGATAGGCTCCGGCATCAGCGGCGGCTGGGCGGCAAAAGAGCTATGCGAACATGGATTAAAAACGCTGGTATTGGAGCGCGGCAGAAATGTGACGCATTTGAAGGATTACCCAACAGCTACCAAAAATCCCTGGGATTTTCCGCATCGCACTTATGAGCCTTTGTCGGTAAAAAATGAGAACCCCATAGTGGAAAGATGCTATGCTTTCAGCGAAGCAAGTCAGCACTTTTTTGTAAAAGATAAAGAACATCCCTATGTGCAGGAAAAACCGTTCGACTGGATACGCGGGTACCAGGTAGGCGGTAAGTCATTGCTTTGGGCGAGGCAAACACAGCGTTGGAGCAAATATGATTTTGAAGGGCCGGGCAGGGACGGTTTCGCGGTAGACTGGCCTATCCGCTATGACGATATTGCGCCCTGGTACAGTCATGTAGAACGATTTGCCGGGATAGCCGGCAATCACGATGGGCTCGAAACCCTGCCGGATGGTGAGTTTTTACCTGCCTGGCAAATGAACGCAGTGGAAAAGGATATGAGCAAAAGGATCAATGCCCATTATAAAGACCGCAACGTGATCATCGGCCGCTGCGCGCATTTAACCAAACCCAACGAGATCCATATACAACAGGGCAGGGGGCAATGCCAGGCCCGCAGCTTATGCGAGCGCGGTTGCCCCTTTGGGGGATATTTCAGCTCTAATTCATCTACCTTACCCTGGGCTGCGAAGACAGGTAATCTCACTTTGAGGCCTGATTCGGTAGTGCACTCGATTATTTATGATGAGAAAAAGGACAAGGCGGTAGGCGTAAGGGTGATCGATTCGCATACCAAGCAGGCTACCGAATATTTCTCGAAGATCATTTTTGTAAACGCCGCTACTTTGAACACCAACCTGATCCTGCTTAATTCAACTTCATCACGTTTCCCGAATGGGTTGGGGAATGACAACGGGCTAATGGGCAAGTATATCGCTTTCCATAACTACCGGGGCAATTTGGGTGCTACTATGGACGGTTACTTGGATTCTTATTATTATGGCCGCCGTCCTTGTGCCATCATGATGCCTAATTTCAGGAATGTGTATAAACAGGAGATGGATTTCCAGCGGGGTTACATGACCTTCTATTCGGTTATGCGTGGCGGCTGGGGGCATCAAAGCGACGGGCCACAGATTGGCGCTGAATATAAAACTGATATTGCCGAACCGGGTCCGTGGGTGATCTATGTGCAAATGCAGGGTGAGACCATCCCGAAGGAAACTAACCATGTAAGCCTGAGCAAGGAAGAAAAGGATGCCTGGGGAATTCCTCTGTTAAAAATATCAGTCGACTATGACGACAATGATATAAAAAGCATGAAGGATTTTATGGCGCAGGGAGAAGAAATGCTGCACATAGCCGGCGCCAAAAACGTAAGTTCATTTGATACCAATCAGGCGCCCGGACTGGATATTCATGAAATAGGGGGTGTACGGATGGGTAAAGACCCTAAAACCTCACTCCTGAACAAATGGAACCAGTTGCATAGCTGCCCTAATGTGTTTGTAACTGATGGCTCCTGCATGACCTCGACCAGTACGCAAAACCCGTCGCTCACTTTTATGGCGATAACGGCACGGGCTGCTAATTACGCGGTGGAGCAATTGAAGAAAGGGAATATATAAGCCTCACCCCCAACCCCTCTCCGGGGGAGAGGGGCTATATATCGAACTTATATCTTTTTCGGCGGCAGGTCAAAAGCCTGTGCGTCGTGCTCAAAGTGGCCTTTGTGTGATCCATCGCAGAATGGCTTGTTGGCTGATAGGCCACAACGGCAGATGGAAACTATGGTGCGACCTTGCAAGCCGTAATTGTTGCCTTGCGCATCTACTATTTCAAAATCTCCATCAATTTTTACTGATCCATTACTGTTTATCGTGAGTTTGGTTGCTGCCATGTTTTATTTTTTGAGCCGCAAATGTATAATAAAAGCTAAAGGCCAGAGACATAAAGCCACTAGCAATGTTTATATAGAATCAGTCTACTTTAAAACCCGCTGTCATCCACCGCAAATGTTACTTTTTGATCCTTCCACTTTCCTTTGGTAAAATCAGGGAATTCCTGTGGCTGGTTGCCTGAAGCCAGTGATTTCTCCGACAGCGGTGTGATTACACTCATGGTAATTGAATCGTAAACATCGATAGGGGTAGGGCCTTTTTTCTTTACAGCCTCTACAAAAGCATTAAATACAAACCAATCCATCCCGCCATGCCCGGCTCCTGATGCTTTATCCTCGTACTTTTTCCATAGCGGGTGATCATATTTCTCAAACCACTCTTTTGCAGGGTCCCATTGGTCATCATTCTTTGATTGATGGTCAATATAAACCGACTGAGCCACATCCATCCAGATGCCTTTAGTTCCCTGCACCCTGAAACCGAGTGAATAAGGCCGCGGCAAATGTGTATCATGACTTAATAAAACCGTTTCCCCATTGGCGCAGTTTAATACCGTAGTAATCACATCCCCATTTTTATAATTGATTTTTCCGTTAGGATGACCGGGTGCCAATTCGTTAACGTATGCATTTAACCCCCTTGATTTGGACGCAAACGAAACCAGGTTGGTAAACCTGTTGCCCCGGTTGATATTGGCATAATGCATTACAGGGCCGGCTCCGTGGGTAGGGTAGATGTCGCCATTCCGGTCGACATTAAACTGCGTGCGCCATTGAGCCTCGCTCAATGCTTTTGGCCCAAATTCTACGCCGTTACCTGAAAAATGTTTGCCATCATTGAACAACACGCCCCTAAGGTTATGCTGGTAACCGCCTTCCAGGTGAATGATTTCACCAAACAAGCCCTGCCGCACCATATTCAGGGCCGCCATTACATCACGACGGTAACAAACGTTCTCTAAAGTCATATAAGGCACACCTGTTTGTTCTGAAGTTTTAACAATATCCCAATGGTCCTCAAGAGATAACCCGGCAATAACCTCGCAGCCAACATATTTGCCGGCTTTCATGGCATCAATAGCCTGCGGATGGTGGAATTGCCATGGGGTGGCTATGATAACCGCATCGATATCTTTCCGCTCGAGCAAGCCCTTGTAAGCATCGGTACCGCCTGTGTATTCCTTTGGCAGTTTTTTACCTGCTTTAACAAACTGTTCCTGGCAATATTTCAGGGAGCTTTCCTGGGTATCACATATCGCTACGATCTCCACATCATCCCTTAATAAGCCCTCGCCAATATGGCTGCGCCCCCTCAAGCCAACGCCGATATAACCCAATCGTACTTTCGGTGTGTCGGCAAAAAGCGAGCCTGTTGGTAATATGGTTAAGCCTGCGGTTGCCAATGCACCTTGTTTAATAAAATCTCTGCGGTCCATAATAAGATGATTTTTTTCCTTTAATATTTTAATGGTTTAATAATAAGCTTGTTCTATTATTTTACCTGTTACAAGGTAGCGATGTTGATTAATATTACGTAATCCATGACGAGAATTAATGTAAATTGAGATAGGGCTAAAATATTAAAAATATGCTACGTGTGCGCACACATCTCACTTTTTTAGAAAAATAAGTTTCAGATACTAACTATAATGAGCGTTAAATCGTTGCGAGTACCTTTTTTATCCGACATAAATAGAATCATCAGGCTTGGTGAAGTATCCGCATTGCTTGACAATCAACAGAAAAATTTCATAGCTATAACGCCCTGGCCTGAGTATGAGGCTAAACCAAAAGTTTCTTTCGCCATAGCTCACAACGGGGAACATATTTTTATTAAATATGATGTAGAAGAAAGTGAAGTATTGGCACGTTACCGGCAAATAAATGACCCGGTTTACAAAGACAGCTGTGTAGAGTTCTTTATTAGTTTTGATGATGAAAAAGCTTATTACAATATTGAGTTTAACAGGCTCGGTACCTGTTTGGGCCGGTTTGGCACTGAACGTGAAAACAGGACAGAACTACCGGTTGACGTTTTGAAAACTATAAAATATGAGCGGACACTGAAGCAAATCAAAGATACCGCAGAGCCATTGATCAATTGGACGCTGACTGTGGCGGTGCCTATACAGGTCTTTTGCTTTCATCGCCTCACTTCCATTCAGCATCAAAAAGCAAAAATGAACTTCTATAAATGCGGTGACGACCTTTCGCAGCCGCATTTCCTGGCGTGGACCAATATCATTTCGCCGGAGCCTGATTTTCATTTGCCTGAATTTTTTGGCAGGGTTGAATTTATGTAATCTCTTAATGTTGTAATATGGCTGCATAGTTTTAACTTTATTAATTAACCTAAAAAGCTATCCAATTTTTACAGCAATGGAAAATACAGTCCCCTTAAAAGCAGGCAGGCTTTTATCTATCGATGTAATGCGCGGCCTCATTATGATCTTCCTGGCGGGTGAAGCCTGTTCGGTATATGAATCGCTGCAGGAATTACACGTCGGAGGTTTTTTTGATACACTGCTGATTCAGTTCGACCACCATCCATGGCATGGCCTGCGTTTATGGGATCTGATACAACCGTCATTTATGACCATCGCGGGCACGGCGATGTACATTTCCTATCACAACAAACTGCAAAAAGGCATCACCTGGGAACAGAATTTTAAGCATATCGCCTTCAGGGCGCTTAAGCTATTTGCTTTGGGTACGGCAGTACAATGTTTTTACGCCGGCAAACTGGTGTGGGAACTGTGGAACGTATTAACGCAATTATCAGTAACTACTATCATTGCGTACCTGATCATTAACAAATCGGTTAAACTTCAGATCGCGGTTTCTGTACTATTATTGGTCATAACGGAAGTTTTATACCGCACCATACTAAAGCCCGGATTTGATCAGCCATTTGTGGAAGCGCATAATTTTGGCGCTTATATGGATACCGTATTTATGGGTAAGATCAACCATGATGGCTGGGTGACTATTAACTTTATACCTACTGCTTGCCATACCATATGGGGTGTTCTGATAGGTAAAGCATTGATATCGGATAAATCTGCCACTGAAAAAATAAAGTACCTGATCGTAGCGGGGATCATTGCCCTTGTATTAGGTTTCGGGCTCGACCTGGCGAATATCACGCCTATCATCAAACGTATCGCCACAAGCTCATTTACGCTGGCATCGGTTGGTTGGGTGCTGCTACTGACGGCACTGCTTTACTGGCTGATCGATATCAAAAAATTCAATAAATACGCTTGGGTAGCTGTGGTAGTAGGCATGAACTCTATTTTCATCTACTATTTTTTCAATACCGTAGGCTATCAATGGCTAAATGGCGCGGTTGGCGTTTTCGTAAAAGGATTTTTAGGATTTGCCGGAATTAGCGCCCATGTAGCCGCCGTGTTTTCGGCTTTTGCTACATTGTTGGTAGAATGGGGGCTATGCTTTTGGTTGGCGAAGAATAAGTTGTTTATAAAATTATAAAATGTCTGAATCAGAATTTACAGAATTAATAAATTTACAGAATGGGAATGGTTCAGAAATAATTCTGCTAATTGTTAAATTTTGAAAATCCTGATTCAGACAGAAGTGGCTGGTGAGAAATAAAGTATTTTTAAAATTATAATTTTCAAGAAACAGTAGGTAGTGGTAAAAGTGAGAAATTAATTCTAATAAAAAAGTCGATGAGGTTAAGTAATTCATTCAGTGGTGCTCTTAGAACATTTGCTTACTTTATGGCAAGTGGAACACAATACACATTAAAAGGCATAGACTATATTTCCTTGTATGGGAATGAACCAAGCGCAATAGAACAGGTCTTTGCGATTTATGCGAATGTAATTGAACTGGACGAAAAAGGGGTGGTAGTAAATGCTAAATATGCCGAGAAAAGAGCAACAGACTATTTACGTTCTTATTTTGATCCAAATTTTCAAATCGAACCTCCTTATGAGGATTGGGAGATTGAATTACACAGCCCTCCACCATTTGAGAACCGTTGATTATAATCTTTTTTTAGGGTCACCTTTCTCCAAAGCTAATCGAAGTATTCTTTCGGACTTTCCGACTTATGCGGACTTTCGGACTACAGCCTCTTCCTCAAATTCTCCTTCACCCCATTTTCCCATTCATCTTTCAAAATACTTAACACGATAGAATCGCGCCTGCCGCCATCTTCCAGCCACATATTACTTCTTAATATGCCCTCTACCTGGCAACCTATACTTTTCATAGCGGCAATGCTGCGCTCGTTCCGGGCATCCGCGCGGAATTCTACCCGCAGCATACCCAGCGTTTCAAAAGCAAACTGGAGGATCAAAAACTTGCAATGCTTATTTAGGCCTGTCCCGCGGTACTTTTGGCCATACCAGGTATAACCCAATTGCAGCATATCATTTCCGGGTTGGATATCATAAAACCGGGTGCTGCCTGCATATTGGTTGGTTGTTTTATCAAATACAATAAAAGCATATTCTGTTCCGGCGGCCCTGTTATTGAGCGCGGTCGCGATATAATTCCGCATCCCTTGCTCACCTTTTGCACTTTTATGCGAATAGACCCAGGTATCCGGCTCATTAAGAGCATAGGGCAATAAAAATTCTATATCCGATTCCTTTAATGGTCGCAATAAAACCCGGTCGTCTTCCAATACATATTCGGCCTCACGGTTATAGTTCGATAACATGTTTATTGATTTAGTGTATTAATAAATGCATTCCAGCCCCTGCCCAACGGGCTGGATCGAAGAGATAACGTCCTCTCTTATTTCCCGGTTCAATTTAGTATCTATTATCCAACTGACCAACTTAATAGCAGCAAGACAACCCGCCGCAGTGGCTATGTTACCGTGTATAACCAATGGCTCCTGTAACACTTCTATCCCATATGATTTTAATTGCTCCGCCGCGGTAGGGTAGGTAGTTGCAGTTAACCCATCCAGGTGACCCAATGCGGCCAAAATAAGCGCACCCGAACACATAGAACAAATAATTTGTCTTTCCGGATCGAGGTTAAATTGTTGCAGGTAGTTTTTATCTTTAATCACTTCCCTTGTTCCGGGCCCGCTGCTGAAGAAAACTACATCGGCGGTATTACATTCTGCAATATCGCCATGCATGGGCAATTCGATACCACAAACCGAACGGTGGACGGGTTTTGTACCGACAATTTTTACAGTCCAATCTTTTTGGCGAAATTTTATGCGATTCAGCAGATCCCAGGGTAAAAAAACATCGATATCGGTAAATCTATCAAAGGCTACTATGGTTACATTCATATCTTTGGGTATTAATGATAAATTGAGGAACACTGCAAAAATCGGTTTTAATTCAATAATAAAACAGATGCAGATTTGTCATTTTACCGCATAACAGATGGCGCAAATTCTATAAATAAAAATTTATTTAAAATGTTTTTATGGCTTATTCGTCTCCATCAATAAAGCGTTTGCAATTATACATTTTTTTAATGTTGAGACACAGGAGCTTGAGTGTTTTGCGCCGAGTTTGGCTTGTGTTTTATCGCCCGGTGTTTGCAGGTTTGCATTAGTATAACGCAGTTGCTTTTTTTATATTTTGACAAAAAAAATATATTCTTAGAAGCGGAAAAAAGTGTTGCAGCTCCTATATATTTGACATAATAATAAATTGATTACTCAACTTTTATGGGTCCAAAAGAAAAAAAGCCGGGCATTTTCAGCTTGCTAAAACCATATAACGGATTGGTATTTCTGCTGATACTGTTTGCTGTATTCAGCAATAGCGCCAGCTTATGGCTGCCTAAGATCATTTCGCATGGTATTGATGATTATATCCACACGCTGGTCACCCGTACGCATTTCGATTTAAATCCGACTTTGATCAAGTTCTCATCGGCTATCGTATTCATTTTTATATTTTCCTATCTGCAAAGCATTATCCAAACTTATACATCAGAAAAGGTAGCCCGCGATCTGCGGACAAAACTATCCGATAAAATATCCAGGCAAAGCAGTGCTTTTATCGAGCAGGTAAATCCATCCAAACTATTAACCAACCTGACAGCAGATGTTGATTCGATCAAGCTTTTTGTATCGCAGGCGCTCGTTTCCATTGTGTCATCGGTATTTATCATCGTGGGCGCAAGTATCATGCTGCTCACTATTGATTGGAAGCTGGCGCTATGCGTTATCGCAATTATTCCTATCATCGGCGGTACTTTTTTCCTGGTATTGAAAAAGGTAAGGGTACTATTTATCGAAAGCCGTGCGGTTATCGATTGGCTGAACAAAGTAATTAATGAAAGTATTTTAGGCTCTGCCCTGATCAGGGTTATCAACTCTCAGCAACTGGAGTTTGATAAATTTTTGAAAGCCAATACCAAAGCCCGTGATTTCGGTTTGGCGATACTACGTCTGTTCGCGGGTCTTATCCCGGTGATCACCTTTACCGCTAATATGGCTGGCCTGGCTATATTGGCTTTGGGCGGGCATTTTGTTATTAATAAAACTATGTCGCTGGGTGATTTCGCCGCTTTTAACAGCTACCTGGTGCAGTTGATATTCCCGATACTGATCATTGGCTTTATGAGCAATATTATTGCACAAGCCACAGCTTCTTTTGGACGGATCAATGCAGTGCTGGACGCTCCTGAAACACCGGAAACCGGAACAGTAACCGAACCTTTACGAGGGGATATTGAGTTGAAAGACGTAAATGTACTTTACGGGCAGAAGCCCGCATTAAAAGATATATCATTTGCTGTTAAGGCAGGATCGAAGATCGCGGTGATCGGGCCAACGGCGGCGGGTAAAACGCAGTTGCTATACCTGCTTACCGGTTTGATCAAACAAAACTCAGGCGAGGTGCTGTTTGACGACAGAAACATTGATGATTATAACAGCGAAGCTTTCCATAGCCAGGTAGGATTTGTTTTCCAGGACAGCATTATCTTTAATATGAGCATCCGGGAGAATATTGCCTTCAGCGATACGGTAACAGACGAATCATTAGAAAAGGCCATCGATACGGCCGAATTGAGGGAGTTTATTGAATCATTGCCGGATAAGCTGAGCACTATTGTTTCTGAGCGTGGAGCAAGCTTATCTGGAGGGCAAAAACAGCGTATTATGCTTGCGCGTGCTTTGGCGGTGAATCCAAGAGTTTTGTTGCTGGATGATTTTACGGCCCGGGTGGATAACAATACCGAAAAGAAAATACTGGAAAATGTACAAAAGAATTATCCCGGATTGACCTTGATATCAGTAACCCAAAAAATCGCCTCGGTTGAGCATTACGACCAGATCATCATATTAATGGAGGGGGAAATTGTAGCCATAGGCAAACATGATGAACTGATGCATACCAGTACGGACTATGTACAGATATTTAATTCGCAACAAAGCACCAGCAATTATGAACTACGATCTAAATAAATTTTCGGAGCAGCAGGAAAAAACATCCACCCTGTCGGCACTGAAAAGGCTGCTGGCACTCATCGCCCATGAAAAAAAGAACCTGTGGCTGGCATTAGGGGCCATACTCATCAATTCGTCAGTGAATTTGTTTGGCCCCTTTATGATTGGCCATGCAATAGATAAATATGTTATCCCAGGCAATTATCATGGCGTATTGGTTTATTCAGGCATATTGCTGGGTATGTATACCTGCGGGCTGGTAGCCAGCTATTTGCAAACCAAGCTAATGGGCGGGGTAGGTCAGCGCATGCTTTATACCTTACGCAACGCGATATTCAACAAGCTGCAGCAATTGCCAGTTGCTTTCTTCAACCAAAACAAAGCAGGTGACCTGATCTCAAGGGTGAATAATGATACCGATAAGATCAATACCTTCTTTAGCCAGTCGCTGATGCAGTTTGTTGGCAGTATTGCCATCATGATAGGAGCCGGGATATTTTTACTAAGCATTAACCTGAAACTGGGTGCGGCAACGCTTGTTCCGGCTGCCTTGGCCTGGATATTTACGCGGATATTTTCGGCATGGGTAAAGCGAAAGAATGCGGCCAATTTAAAAAGCGTAGGAGGGATGAGCGCCGAGATACAGGAAAGTCTCAATAATTTTAAGGTGATCATTGCTTTTAACCGTAGGGACTATTTCCGCAAGCGTTTTGATGTGGCTAACAAAGATAATTATGAAACCGCGATAAAATCAGGAATTGCCAATAATATCTTTTTGCCGGTGTATAGCTTGCTTTCGGGTGCGGCTCAATTAATCGTATTGGCTTATGGTATTTACCTGATCTCGATAGGTGATTTTACGGTGGGTTTGCTGGTAAGCTATCTCTCATACGCCAATAACTTTTATAATCCTTTAAGGCAGCTGGCTACCCTGTGGGCAAATTTCCAAACCGCTATGGCGGGATGGGACAGGATATCGCAGATACTCTCTTTAGAAACCAACCTGGTAACCGTACAAGAGCAGGTTGCGGAACCATCTTCTTCATTACTCGAATTCAGGAATGTGCATTTTGCTTACCCGGGCGGTAACGAGATACTGCATAATATCAATTTTAAAATGGAGCGCGGCAAAACCTATGCTTTGGTAGGGCCAACCGGTGGCGGCAAAACAACGACAGCATCGCTGATCGCCCGCTTATATGACCCAACCAGTGGGACCATACTCCTGGATGGGAAGGACATACGATCTTATGAACCAACCGAACGCACGCAAAAGATCGGGTTTATATTACAGGAACCATTTTTGTTTACAGGGACAGTAAAGGAGAATATATTGTATGGGAATGAAGCTTATAAGGATTTTAGTAATGAAGAATTGGAAGATGCCCTGAAAAAAGCAAACCTGGAGGATCTGATAGCGATTTTTGATGAGGGATTGGAAACAAAAGTATTATCATCAGGTGATAGCATCAGTCTCGGTCAAAAACAACTGATCGCCTTTATGCGGGCAGTTTTGCGTAACCCGGAGATACTGATACTGGATGAGGCTACTGCCAATATCGATACTATGACCGAGCAATTGCTAAGTAATATCTTAAAAAAATTACCCGAAACCACCACCCGTGTGATCATTGCTCACCGCCTGAATACGATTGAGAACGCGGATGAAATCCATTTTGTAAACTCAGGCGAAGTGATACGAGCCGGGTCATTGAATGATGCGATTGACATGCTGCTGCAGGGGAAGAGGGTTAGTTAGGAGGATTACTAACCATTTATATTTCATATAGCGATGGGTTTCAAACCCATCGCTATTGAGTGTTAATTGGGTGTTTAATTTAGTCTGATCACAAATCCCTTCTCACCACCTCACCCGTCTTTTTATGTTTCAGGATCAGTTTCTTCTCACCATTAGGTAATATCTCTTCTTTGATCAGGTGGTAATCTTCATCATAGGAGGTAAAGGCATGCGCCTCGGTGACGTCGGTACGGCCGCGCCAATCATCTAATTGCACTGGTTCCCAAAGTCCTGTTTTGGCCGATTTGTAGGCGGCATCGATAATGGAGTTTACCACATAGCCATCGTAAAAGCTTTCTAATGGCTCGCGTTTTTGCTCGATGGATTCGAACATATCGGTAAACATGTGGCTGTAGCCCAGCTCATGCACTTCATCACCAACCGGGAAAAGCCAACCGGAATTTGATTCCGCTTTTTCAGCAACGTAAGCGCCGCCCTTACCCGTGGTAAACATCTCGAAACCCGTGCGCATAAAATTATTAAGCCAGATGGTGCCTTCAGTACCCATCACTTCGTCACGCAGATCCATACCACCGCGGAAACACCAGCTTACCTCAAACTGCCCGATAGCCCCATTGGCGTATTTCACCATGCCCACCGCATTGTCTTCGGCATCAATAGGATGTACTTGGGTAGCCGCCCAGCACATTACCGATACCGGCCTGATATCCTTACCAATAAAGTTCCGTGAGATCTCGATGCAATGACAACCCAGATCAACAATAGCGCCGCCACCTGATTTTTCTATATTCCAGAACCAGTCGCTATGTGGGCCGGGGTGCGTTTCCCTTGATTTTGCCCAAAGTATACGGCCCAAAGCGCCGGATTTTACGCTATCCAATGATTTCAAAAACTTTGGCGTATAGCAAAGATCTTCCAGATAACCACCCATGATGCCGGCTTTTTCCACCATTTCCATCATTTTTTTGGCTTCTTCGCCGGTGCGGCCCAAAGGCTTGGTACATAAAACATGCTTGCCGGCTTTAGCACATGCCTCCACGGCTGAAAGATGCAGTTCATTTGACAGGGCGATCACCACCACGTCCACATCAGGATTGCCAACCACTTCATCAAGGTTATTACTGTAGTGCGGCAGGTTGTAATCTTTAGCAAATTTCTCTGCGCGTTCCATCGAGCGTGAATAAACACTGTGTAAAGTGTCTTTTCTTCGTTGGCCGTTTAGTGAGTCGGCATAAAAGCGGGCGATAAAACCCGAGCCAAGCATAGCTATTTTCATATTTTATAGTTGTTGTAAAGTTTAAACGTTGTAAAGTTGTAAGGTTTTTGTTGGTGAGGTTGTAAAAGGATTGAAAGGAAACATTCCAACTTTACAACATTCCAACCTTTCAACTTCTTCACTTCTCCCACCCCGTATCCTTCAAAGCAGGATCATTCTCTTTTTTCAGGAAATCGTTGTCGGATAACGAGCTTGCTTCCCATTCTAATATAGCTTCATCAGGCACGATATCGACCGGGGTTTTCCAGGAGGTGGAGGTTTCATTATATGCCAGATTGGATTGCGATGAAAAGCAGGAAATGATCGACCACCGTGGATGATTAGATAAATTAGCTTCCGACCGGTGCAGCAGGTTACTATGGAAAAACAAAGCATCACCCAGTTGCAGGTCGCAATAAACCAGTTCCATAGTTTGCAGCGCGTTATCCACCATGGTTATATCAGCGCCAACCTGTTCGCCCGAAAAACCATGATTTACCCTGCCCAGTTTATGCGAGCCTTTGATCACCTGCAAACAACCATTTTCTTTATTAGCAGCGGTTAAAGCCACCATTACGCTCATCAGTTGATCGGGAAACATAAACTGATTTTTGTACCAATAGCCATAATCCTGATGCCACTCCCAGGCGCCGCCCACTTTTGGCTCTTTTTGCATCAGCTTCGAATGAAAATGGCAAACCGGGGCATCGCTATCCAAAAATTGCGCTACGGACGATATCATTTTTTCGCTGCGGGTCAAGTAGCCAAATACATCGTTACCCGGTGTGAACCACAAGGATAGTTTGGTTTTTTTGCCGCTTTGGTCGTTAAGGTCCAAAGCATTTTTGCGCATGGCATCATCGTCCAGGGCGGTTCTGTACAGTTTGTTTATTTCGGGCTGAGAGCAAAAGTTTTTCACTAACAGGTAGCCATCACGGTTATAATCGGCTATTTGCCCTGCGGTAAATGTGTTAACTGGCATATAATCGGTTTATGTTATAAAGCTATAATATTACTACTTTATTTATCAAACCTTTCTCAAAATTGTTTTAATTTGGGTTAGGATTGAATTAATAAATGCGATTATCCTATTAATTTTTAATTACTCCCGATTTATTTTTACACTTGTAACTACAGATTTAAAATATGCAAAGATATACCGGCCAAAAACGAATTTTAGTTGCTACTGATTGTATCATATTTGGATTTGATGGCTGGAATTTAAAACTATTGCTTGTCCAACGTGCCATTGAGCCCGAAAGGAATAAATGGAGCCTGATGGGCGGCTTTATACAGCCGTCAGAATCACCCGATGATGCAGCCATACGTGTGCTGGAACAGCGCACCGGGTTGAAAAACGTTTATATGGATCAGTTTCATGTATTCGGTAAACCTGATCGCGACCCGGTTGAACGAACGCTGTCCATCTCTTATTATGCGCTGATCGACATACACCAGTACGAAAAACAGATCAATGACGAATACCATGCCGAGTGGTTTTTGCTGGATGAATTGCCTGAGTTGATTTTCGACCACACCGAAATGGTGAAGCTGGCAAAAAGGGAATTACGCTATAAAGCTGCTTTGCATCCTATTTTATTTCAACTACTGCCTGAGAAGTTTACCATACCCCAGTTGCAGGCGCTCTACGAGGGGGTTTATCAAACCGAATTTGACGACCGTAATTTCAGTCGCAAACTCTTGTCGACCGGTTTATTGGTGAAATTGCCTGAGAAAGACAAGCTGTCATCCAAAAAAGGAGCCTTCTATTACCAGCTTGACCAATCTCACTATAAAGAAAATTTCGAGTCGTTTTTGAACCTGGTTCCAAACCCGGATAAATTCTTTTAGTTATCAGAAAGTTTAGGCTCTCTGTAATCTTCCTGACCTATGAATATGAAAAGACTGCCTATTCTTTTTTGTTTATTGTTCTGTGCCGCTGCATTTGCTTGCGCGCAGCCGATAAAACAAACTATCAATTCAAACTGGGATTTTTTTAAAGGAGATATTACCAATTTCCCCGCTCAGAAACCAACAGATATTAAATGGGAAAAAGTATCCCTGCCGCATAGCTGGAATGTAAGCGATGTGACTGACGATGAGCCTGGCTATTATCAGGGAGTGGGATGGTATAAAAAAACGATCTACACCCCGGCATCTTACAAAAACAAAAGCGTTTACCTATACTTTGAGGGTGCAAACCAGGTGACTGAAGTGTATGTTAACGGCAAATTTGCGGGCAAACATATCGGGGGTTATACCGCCTTTAGTTTTCCGATCAGCCAATTTTTGAATTTTGATGCTGAACATTTATCTGCGAATGAAATAACCATTAAGGTTGATAACACCCACAGCGAAAATGTACCGCCACTTAATGCGGATTTCACTTTCTTTGGTGGGATTTACCGCGATGTTTACTTGCTGGCAGCAGAGCCTGTTCATTTTAACCTCGATAATAACGCTGCAAGTGGCATTAAAATAAAAACACCTCGTGTAAATGATCACGAGGCTAATGTTGTCATTAATGGATCGGTAATTAACACTTTAACCGTTAAGCAAACTGTGAGAGTGATATCGTCAATTATAAGTGCTGATGGTAAGTTGATTAAAGAGATACAAACCAAAATTACCCTGGCATCTAAATCCACCATGGACTTTTACCAGGACTTCGGCATACTAACAGCCCCTCATTTATGGTCTCCTGATGATCCGTACCTGTATCATGTTGTTAACCGCATTGTGGACGCCAAGGGCAATACGCTGGACGAAACCATGCACCCCCTCGGGCTGCGCTGGTTTAGTTTCGATGCGGCCAAAGGGTTTTATCTGAATGGTAAATCAATTAAACTGATAGGTGCCAACCGCCACCAGGACTATAAAGGCATGGCCAATGCTGTGCCCGATGCGATCCACGAAAACGATATGGCTTTGCTTAAAGCGATGGGCGCCAATTTTGTCCGCATATCGCATTACCCGCAAGATCCGGCTGTACTGGAAGCATGCGACAGGTTAGGTCTGCTGGTATCCATTGAAATACCTATCGTAAACCGTATCACCCAAAGCGATGAGTTCACGACTAACTGCCTCCATATGCAGTCGGAAATGATCAGCCAGAATTTCAATCACCCAAGCATAATTATATGGGCTTATATGAACGAAGTTTTGCTGGTACCGAGGTATCAGCGGGATTCACCCGAACAGCTAAAATATTTTAGTGATGTAGCCGCGCTCGCTCAAAAACTGGATGACCTGACCCGGAAAGAAGACCCCAGCCGGTATACCATGATCTCATGTCATGGTGATTTCGACCGTTATTATAAAGCAGGCATAACCAGCATCCCGCAAATTATTGGGTGGAACTTATATTACGGCTGGTATGCCGAAGGATTTGATGGTTTCGGAAAATTCCTGGATCGTCATCATGAAGTACTACCTGACAAGCCGGTTATAGTAACGGAATATGGTTGTGATGGCGATACCCGGCTGCACAGTTTTGACCCTGAGCGGTTTGATAAAACTGTTGAATATGAAACGATCTATCACAAAAGATATCTGAAAGATATGATGGAGAGGCCGTTTGTATCCGGCGGGGCGTTGTGGTGCCTGGTCGACTTTAGCTCAGAAGCACGTATTGATGCCGCGCCGCATGTTAATACCAAGGGTATGGCCACATCAGAGCGTGTACCCAAGGATGTGTACTATTATTACCAGGCCAATTTGCTGAAGCGGCCTTTTATCAAAATTGGTTCGCATAACTGGAGTTTAAGGGGAGGGGTAGAGGATAAAAATGGAGTTTGCACACAGCCGGTTGAAGTTTACAGTAACCTGCCCGAGGTGAGTTTGTGGCTTGACGGAAAACTGATCGATAAACAGCCTGTACACGATAAAGTTGCCGTTTTTAACGTGCCCTTTAAAAATGGAACTGATGTATTAAAGGCCTCGTCATCTGTAAATAACAGCAATTATGAAGACCTGATCACCGTTAATTTTCAGATGCAGCCGCACGAACTGCAAAACGCTGTTTTACCTTTTAAAGAGATCAACATCAGCCTGGGCGATAAACGTTTTTTCATTGATGATAAGTTGCAGCAAGTTTGGCTGCCTGAACAACCTTATTCACTTGGTGGTTGGGGATATGTTGGCGGGCATGTTTTTAGTATGAAGGGAAGCAGTTTACAAAAGTACGGCACCAACAAGGATATTTGGGGAACGGATTATGACCCTGTTTATGCTACGCAACGGGTGGGTTTAAGCGATTTTAAACTGGATGTGCCGGATGGAAAATATGAAGTAAGCTTGCTGTTTGCCGAATTGCTCTCCAAAAAAGAGCGGGAAGAATTACCCTATAATCTGACCAATTCAACCCAAAAAGATGATGTAGCTGAACGTAATTTTGATATACTGATCAACGGCAAAAAAGTAATTGAAAGCTTAGGTTCAGATAATTACCTGGAACCATTGCGCGCCTTCTCAACAAAAGTTATGATAAACGTGACAGACGGAAAGGGAATAGATATCAACTTTAAACCAATAAAAGGCGAAGCTATTTTAAATGGCCTGCAGGTGAAGAAGATATTTTAAAATTAAGCTCTATTCCAAATCCTTCGGCAATGTAATGGTAAAGGTGGTTCCTCTGCCGGGTTCAGACCGCACATCCATCGTGCCATGATGGTCTTCAATGATGCCGAACACGATGGATAGCCCTAATCCTGTACCTTCTCCTACATCTTTGGTGGTAAAAAACGGCTCAAAAATGCGTTGCTTTACTTCGTTGCTCATGCCGATGCCTGTATCAGTGATCTCAATGGTGATATTTTCGGGATGATCGGTAGTTACGATCATGATACTTTCGTTACCAACTTGTTCTTTGGCCCGGATAGCCTGGATGCCATTATTGATCAGGTTCATCAGTACCTGGTTTATCTTTCCGGGGTAACAGTTTAAAAGCTGCAGCTTATTTAAAACCGGTTTGATCTCGATGTTATAAGGTATCGAACTTCTGAGCAATATCAGCGTATTAAGTATTGATCTATTAATATCAGTTGGTTTTAATATCGACTCATCCGTACGACTGAATGTCCGCAAGCTTTGCACTATTTCAGTGGTCCGGTTAGCGCCCTCCTCAATGCCATCGAGCAAACTTAAAATTTCGTCCTTAATAAAATTCGGATCGATCTTTCGTTCCAGGGCTAATAATTCCTGCTTATCAGGGTTGTCGCTCTCTTCCTTATATTTATCCAATAGGGAAAACAGGTCAAGAAAGTCAAGCCTTAAAGGTTTTACATTGGAACTTACAAAGTTTATAGGATTGTTAATTTCATGAGCCACCCCTGCTGTAAGCTGACCCAGCGAAGCCATCTTTTCAGTTTCAATTAATTTTATCTGGGCCGATTTCAAATTTTCAATCGTTGAAGAAAGATTCTGGTTTGTTTTTATCAGTTCCTGGGTACGTAAATTCACCTCGGTTTCCAGCAATATGTTCTGTTGGGTTATAAGGCGCTCATTCTCCTTAGCGATAGCAAGAGACAGTAATTGTGATTCGTTTTTCTGACGGCGATAAAAATTGATCTTATCAGCAAGTGCAAGTGAAAATAATATAAGTTCGGATACAGCACTGTAAAGAATAATGTTTATAGTGAAGTTGTTATGAACGATGAAGCCCTTATTCCGTGCAATCGAAATAAGAATGGATGTGAGGAATAGCCCCCATCCGATCATAAAATATTTGGCAGGCTTAAACCCCTTATAATACAATAGGCCACCAATAAGTAGCAGGGATATAGATGTTATCGAAACTGCCACCGTTATTAAACTATACGCAATAACTACTTTTCCTATAATGATTGCAATAAGGGCTGTTGTATAAATAACATAGAGCAGATAGTAATATTTAAAGAAAGGCTTAATATTTTGCTTGAGCTGTAAGAATTCAGCTGCAAACAATATAACGGCATAACCGAAAAACACCCTCGCAAGCGGCAGGAAGTAATTATTTAAAGCCGCTTTATCATTCAAAAGCAGGCTGATACCATAACCACGAAGTAATACCTGTGATAAGCCTAAAAAGATTATATAGAACACGTAGTATAAGTAACTTCTATCTTTTACAATAATAAAAAGCAAAAGATTATATAACGCCATGATCAGAATAATACCGATAAAGCCCCCCATGATCAGGTTTTCAAAATCCAGGTTTTTTAAAAAACTCCCGGCACTGTTTACTTCTATCGGAACAACATTTGAGGCAATGCTTTTGATCCTCAGATAGATAGTTCGGGATGAATCAGGGGCTACATCACAATTGATCAGGGTGAGATTTTGCTTGATCAGTTTTGTTTCATTGTAAGGATTGCCGGATGATAAATTGATGATCCGGTGATTTGTGGATTCGACATAGTATAAGTCGAAATTATCAATCACACTTGCGCGAATGGTGATAGGTACAAAATACTGGCTGGTTTTATTTTTCAGTACGAATTTCAGCCACGTGGCCGATCGGGAGTATTTTAGAAACGGAAGCGAAGACTTGATAGGGTGGAAACCCGGATTTGATAGGACATCATTTATTTTGTAAATGCCCGCCGCATCATTAAGTTCCAGGAAATATTTATTGGTTAAAAGCCTGGTTTCGTTTTCGTGGATCGTTAAAGTATCGGTATTAGCTGCAAAAAGTAAACTATTTTGTATTATTAGGTAGATGGTTAACAATATTTTCTTCATTTTTACAATTTGCATTTATAAAGGCTGTGTGATTTTACAATAAAATTGCGTAGAAAAATAAACATTAGTGAATTTTTTCGTTTAAAGTTAGTATTCATTGCAGCCCCTTAAATTAAAATTTGAAATATGTCCTTTGGAGTGTTGTATGTTGATGATGAAATTAATAACCTGAACAGCTTTAAAGCCGCTTTCAGGCGCGACTTTGATATTTACACCGCACATTCAGCAAGGGAGGGACGGAAAATTTTAGATGCAAATGAAATCGGTGTAATCATCACCGACCAGCGCATGCCCGGCATGACCGGGATCGAATTCCTTGAGTCGATACTGACTGTATATCCTGATACGATCCGGATATTATTAACAGGCTTTTCGGATATGAATGCAGTAATGGACGCCATTAACCGCGGGCAGGTTTACAAATACCTGGTTAAACCCTGGCAAAATGATGAGTTGAAATTATATATTCAAAACGCCCTGGAGATATATCACCTGCGCAAAGAAAATAAGGAACTGGCTTATAAATTACACCTTGCCAATCTGGAACTGGATATGCTCAACAAATCCCGCATTTAATTTCTTTCCGCTGTAACGCTGATTAATTCAAAGCATTACGTATATTTAAGGTCATTTTTCTGTCTACCTAAACAGGAACCAATATCCAATTAAATTACCAGCGGCAAGTGTGAAGGTATTAAAAAGCTTTTTTGTAATAATAGCTATCCTGTTATTGGGTATCCTGCGTGCTTATCCGCAAGGGAACACCACTAATTTTGGTACCGAGTTCTGGACGGCTTATATGGACCATATTGAAGGTGCAGGGCCAGGTAAAAGCCAGATGAGCCTTTACATAACTTCAGGTGTAAACACTTCCGGGAACGTTTCTGTAGCCGACGGAACGTTTTCATCAACATTTAATATACTTGCCAACCAGGTGACTGTGGTAACTATCCCGGCGACCGCTTTCCTGGGTGATGCGCAGGGTACCTTTAATAAAGGTATTCATATCACTTCCGAAAAACCTATTGCTATATACGCGCACATCTACGCCTCATCCATATCCGGCGCTACACTTTTATTACCGGTCAATACTTTAGGAAAGGATTACTATTCGATCAATTATACCCAGGCGTCAAATTCGATGACTTCAAATCAGGAGAAACGGCCATCTTATTCTACTTTTATGGTGATTGGCACCCAGGATAACACAACAGTGGAGATAACGCCTTCAGTGATTTTATTGGATGGGAAACAACCGGCTGCACCATACACTGTTAATCTGAAAAAAGGAGAGGTATACCAGGGACTATCAGCCTATGACCTTACCGGAACACGCATACGGTCAGTGAGTTCAACCGCTGGATCATGTACTAAACTTGCCGTTTTCTCCGGCAGTTCAAAAATCGGGATCGGATGCGACAGTACTAATGTTTCATCTGATAATCTTTTTCAGCAAGTATATCCAACAGCCTCCTGGGGTAAAAACTATATCACCGTGCCGCTTAAAGACCGGCCGTATGATAAGTTCAGGATAGCACTAAGTTCGCCCAATACCAATGTGAAATTGAACGGTGTAACCTTACCTGCCACTAAATTTGTAAATGGCTTTTATTATGAGTTCAGGTCGGCTGCGCCTAATATTATTTCTGCCGATAAGCCCATACAGGTGGCACAATATGCGGTTAGCCAGGGAAAAACAATGGACTGCAATGTCGTCGATAACAATGATCTCGGCGATCCGGAGATGATCTTCCTGAACCCAACAGAGCAAACCATTGATAAGGTTACACTGTATTCAACCGGGAATTTCAGGATATTAAAGAACTATATCAATGTGGTGATCAAAACAACTGCTGTCCCAACCTTTACGTTGGATGGTAATGTTTATACAGGTTTCACACTTTTACCGGGCAATACCTTGTATTCTTATGCCAGGATATCTGTTCAGGCCGGAACGCACACGATCAAGGCATCAGAAGGGTTCAATGCTATTGCCTACGGTTTTGGGCAAAATGAATCATACGGATACGCTGCGGGGACTAACCTGCTGGATTTGAATAAATACATTGTATTAAACAATGCAGCTAACAATTCAACCCAAACCAATGGTTGCAGCGCGGTTCAGTATAAAGTACAGGTAACGCTGCCTTATCAAACCACTAATATTAAATGGGATTTTAAAGATGGCACCACGCCGTTAGTGGATAATAGCCCCGTTGTAAAACAAACCATCAAAAAAGGTACACAAACCCTGTATGTTTATGAGTACCCCAAACCTATGATATACAGTACCGGCAACTATACAGTCGTGGCCACCGTATTTAACCCGGTAGGGGATGATTGCGGATCAAATGAAGATGTAAGCCTGGATTTCAATATATCCGACCCGCCGGTTGCCAAGTTTAGTTCCGCTAATTATTGTATCGGTGATGCCACAGCTTTTAAAGACCTGTCGGTTGCCGAAGGTAATGCCATAAAAACCTGGTTATGGGATTTTGGCGACAACCAAACGTCCAACATGCAAAACCCTGTCCACATTTACGCCACTGCGGGCGATCACCTGGTTACCCTGACGGTAGGTAACGAAAACGGATGCCTGTCAATCCTCCAACAAAAAATACACATCAACAGTAAGCCTGTTGCATCTTTTAAATTTGCAACCCCGGATTGCATAGGGCAGAATATATTGCTTGCCGACCAATCCACTGCCATTGACGGGCCAATTGCGCAGTGGATATGGGATTATGGGGACGGCTCAGCCGCTGAAACAAAAACGGATAATAAACCATTTAATCATATTTATACCAATACAGGCTTGATGACGGTTAAACTGCATGTGATATTGACCAGCGGATGCGTAAGCGATACTTACGAGCAGAAGATAAGTGTATCACCCCTGCCGGTAGTTGATTTTGGTTTGCCCGATGTATGCCTGGCCGATGCTTTCGCCCAGTTTACAGACAAAAGTACTATAGCCGATAACACAGGGGCCGAATTTACTTACCAGTGGAATTTTGGAGATGCTAATGCTACGTCCGCTTATCCTAATATATCAATAGAGAAAAACCCGAAGCATAAATATAGCCAGGAGGGCAACTACATGGTTACTTTGACCGTAAAATCAAAATATGGTTGTCTTTTTTCGAAAACACTGCCGTTTACAGTTAATGGCGATACACCCAGGGCTGGATTTGTGGTAGAAAATACAAATAACTTATGCAGCAGTAATGAAGTGGTATTCGATGACCGCTCTGCCGTTAATTTTGGAAATATCACTAAGATCGTTTGGTATTATGATTACAACAACAATCCTAACAACAGCGAAGTGTTTTTGAAAGACCAGATACCGGCCGATCACAAATTCCATCATAATTATGGTTTGTTCAATTCGCCTGCAAATCAGAATTACGCGGTGGTTATGCGTGTTTATTCAGGGCAAACCTGTTATGATGAGTCGGCACCGAAAACGATCACTATTCATAATAACCCAATTATTACTTTATCGCAGCTGAATAGTGTATGCCAGGAAGCCGGCCCGGTTCAGATCACTGAAGATAAAAATGGCTTTTCAGGCACAGGCACATTTTCGGGTAAAGGGATATCATCAACCGGGTTATTTGATCCGGCTGTGGCAGGGATTGGAGTAACAACTATTAATTATATATTTAAAGCACAAAATGGCTGCGATTATACTACCAGTCAGCAAATTACCGTTTATCCTACGCCAACGGCTTCAGCAGGTGATAACTTTACCGTTCTGGAAGGGGGAGGGATCGCTATTAAAGCGACTGCAAGTGGTAATGGGCTGACCTATAAGTGGATCCCGTCAATAGGCTTGGATCATGATAATGTGCTTAATCCTATAGCGAGCCCAGCAGAGGATACCAATTATAAGCTAACTGTAACATCGGCAGATGGTTGTTCGGCTACGGATGAAGTTTTTGTGAGGGTATTGAAATATCCGGTAGTGCCAAATGCATTTACACCAAACGGTGATGGTATAAATGATACCTGGAACATTAAATATTTGGATAGTTATCCAAATAATACAGTTGATATATACAACCGATACGGAGAAAAGCTATATTCGTCTATTGGGTATCCTGCGCCCTGGGATGGAAGGTATAAAGGTGCAGATTTGCCCGCAGGTGCATATTATTATATTATAAACCCCAAAAATGGCCGTAAAACCATTGCAGGTAGTGTAACTATTATCAGGTAAAATGAAGAAACTGTTACTCATAATATTTGCTTCAATATGGATGCTGCAGTTGGTACGGGCACAGCAAAAGCCGCAGTATACACAATATGTTTTTAATAACTTATTGCTGAATCCCGCTGTAAGCGGTATAGAAAATTATGTAGATGTGAAGACAGGATACCGAAGCCAATGGACAGGATTGGAGGGGGCGCCGGTAACCAGTTACCTTACTATTAACGCACCATTTGGATCTGATTATGTGCAGGGCGATGCTGCCGCTATGTCGCCGGGTAATGAAGCAAACCCTTACAGTCGCTTATATACACAAAATTACCAGGCTGCCGAGCCGCATCATGGAATAGGCTTTATGGTAGTATCTGATAAGGCGGGCCCTATCAACACAACGAACCTTGCTGCGACTTATGCTTATCATTTGGGCTTATCCAGTACGCTTAACCTGGCAGTAGGGGTGGCAGCCGGATTTAACCATATCAGCCTGAATATCTCACAGATCACCTTAGAAAACCCGCTCGACCCCGTGATAGCCAATGGCAATAACAGCCAATGGAAACCCGACCTGGGCATAGGTTTATGGGCATATTCATCCAATTATTATTTTGGTGTTTCGGCGCAGCAGCTTTTGCCGCAAAGTTTGTATTTCAGCACCAATAACTCTGTAAGTGCTGCTAAAACAGTGCCGCAGTTTTTTGTAACCGGCGGCTATAAGGTTTTTTTGAATGATGATCTGACCCTGTTACCTACCGCTTTGATCAAGTTCATCAAACCGTTGCCAGTAGCTTATGATATTAACATGAAACTGGCTTTTCGCGACAGGTTTTGGGTAGGGGGATCATACCGCAACCAGGACTCATTTGCAGGCCTTGTAGGCTTTAATATTAGTTCGCTGATCAATATCAGCTATTCTTATGATTATACCACCTCCGCATTGCGCACAGTAAGCAGTGGCACGCACGAAATTGTGATAGGCCTTATGCTGAATAATAAAGATAGTGTGGTGTCTCCGCAGCATTCGTTCTAAATCGATATCATTCAGATAAATAAAATATCTGATTATCAGATATTTAAATTTACTGACAAAATCGTGTCAGTATAAAACTCAATCTGCTTTCGTAAATTTGTATATCCCATCCCGCATGATCCCGGCCTGTATTTTCTGGTTATTTGTGAAAATGATCGAAACGTTCTTTGACGTATGATTTTATAATTATACTACAATTCCTTCCTCAACCTTGCTACCGGGATATTCATCTGTTCGCGGTATTTAGCAACGGTGCGGCGGGCAATGTTATAGCCGCTGTCTTTGAGTATCTCGGTTAGCTTTTCATCAGCCAGGGGATGTCGTTTGTCTTCGGCGCCGATGTGCTCTTCCAATATTTTCTTAACTTCTTTATTAGAAACCTCTTCTCCGCTGTCGGTTTGTATTGCTTCTGAGAAGAACGATTTTAAAAGATAAGTACCGTGTTCGGTTTGTACATATTTGGAGTTGGCAACCCGTGATACGGTCGAAATATCCATACTTATCCTGTCGGCAATATCCTTCAGGATCATTGGTTTCAGATTTTTATCATCACCGGTCAGGAAAAACTCGTATTGATACATCATGATCGCATTCATGGTTTTCAGCAAGGTTTGCTGGCGTTGTTTAATCGCATCAATAAACCATTTGGCCGAATCCAGCTTTTGTTTTACGAATTGTACGGCTTCCTTCAATTTTTTATCCCGTTGCGATGCCTTGTCGTAATGCTCAAACATTTCCTGGTATGACCGGCTCACGCGAAGCTCGGGCGCATTTTTTGAATTCAGTGTTAGTATAAGCACCCCGTCATTATTGGAGATATGAAAATCAGGTATCACCTGCATTTGCTTGGTATTTACCTCGTTCGAGTCACCAGGCTTGGGGTTCAGCTTTAAAATTTCATTAATTACACCCCTTAGTTCCCGCGAATCCATATTAAGCGATTTCTCCAGCTTATCGTAATGCTTGCGGGTAAACTCATCCAGGTAATGCTCTACAACCTGTATGGCCTTCTTTATTATCGGGTCTGCTACAGCGTCTTTCCTTCTTAATTGTATCAGCAGGCACTCCTGCAAGCTGCGTGCACCCACCCCTGGCGGATCAAAGGATTGGATCACTTTCAGCATTTCTTCCACCTCGTCGTCCTCAGCCATCACGTTTTGCGAAAATGCCAGGTCATCTGTAAGCGAAGTTATTGATCTGCGCAGGTATCCATCGTCGTCCAAACTGCCAATAATTTGCTGACCTATCCTGAAATCCTTATCGGATACCGGGAGCAGATCGAGCTGGGCCTGCAGATTCTCGAAAAATGAGCTTTGTACGGCTATTGGTATTTCCTTACGCTCATCCTCATCATCACCGTTCTGGTCATACCGCGATCCGTATTCATTTAAATTATCTTCCTGCAGGTAATCATCTATGTTAAATTCGTCAGCAGGGCTGTTATCATCTTCGCTGTTATAGGTTTCTTCCTCGGGGTCACGGTCTGGATATTGTTCTTCAGGCTCATTCAGATTGGTCAAACTAAGATCCTCAAGCGCCGGATTCTCTTCAAGCTCCTCTTTGATACGGGTATCAAGGGATACGGTAGGCACCTGCAACAATTTAATAAATTGTATTTGCTGCGGGGAGAGCTTTTGTAAAAGTTTCTGTTGAAGGTTCTGTTTAAGCATAGTTAGATAAAGCCAAAAATACATCAATTAACATAAACTTAAAAAATTAACTTTCTTGATAGCTGATGACAACCTTTAAACGTAAAATAATGCTAAGTGTTCAACTTAAATATTAAATAAATATTCGGTTGATAAATATTTTAATAACTTAGATTAACTAACCTTTTTTAACTAAATCATATTTTATGGCTATTGTAAAAGAATTTAGGGAATTTGCCATGCGTGGAAACGTGGTTGACCTTGCAGTGGGTGTTATCATCGGCGCGGCTTTTGGTAAAATTGTAACCTCGCTGGTTAATGATATTATCATGCCCCCGATCGGATACCTTACAGGAGGGATTGATTTTAAAAGCATTAAGTTCTATTTGCAACACGCTGATGCCGCGAAAAAGTTACCAGATGTAAGCATCAATCTTGGGAACTTTATTAATATAGTGATTGAATTCCTGATCGTAGCTTTTTGTATTTTTATGGTCGTAAAGGGTATCAACTCAATGAAAAAGCCTGAGGAAGTTGCACCTGCCGCAGATCCGGTACCAACAAAAGAAGAAGTTTTATTAACGCAGATCAGGGATCTGCTTGCCAAAGGAAAATAATCTTATCAATACTCCAGGCATTGCAAAGGGGTTATCCGTTATTGGATAACCCCTTTGTTTATTAGTGCTTGAATTTTGAGTTATTGTGAATTTGAGGATTTTGATATATTTAAATAATCAAATCCTCGAAATCATGTCAGTAGTAAAAGAATTTAAAGAATTTGCCGTAAAAGGCAACGTGATCGATCTTGCTGTCGGTGTTGTTATCGGTGCCGCTTTTGGACGTATTGTTACCTCACTGGTTACCGATATTATGCTGCCTCCGCTCGGGATACTGACCGGGGGTGTCGATTTTTCGGATATGAAATTGGTTATAAAGGCTGCTGACGTGGCAAAAAAGACAGCTGCAGTATCTATCAATTATGGGAATTTTATTAATATCCTGATTCAATTTATCATCATCGCCTTCTGTATATTCCTGGTAGTAAAGGGCATCAATTCAATGAAGAAGAAGGAAGAGGCGCCATCAGCCGCACCTGCACCAACGAATGAAGAAGTGCTATTGACAGAAATTAGGGATCTGCTTGCAAAAGGAAAATAATTATTATCTTCCTTTTGCTGCCGGTATACTTTGTATGCTGTTTATTTTCATTCCGGACGAAGCAACAACGTGTTGACCTTTAGGTGCTATAATCATGGCATAGGCCCACCATATACTTGTGGCATCAGTAATGGTTGTATTTAAATAATACCGGTCCTTGCCTTTTGGCGAATTATCCTGGTACGTTTTATGATCGGTATAAGGATCATAAATTTCATAATATACCTTCCCGTCTACTTCTTTGTATCCTTTTACCAATAGAAAATGTCCCCAGCCATCGCTATTAGTGGCATAAAATTTATTGGTATGCTCGGTAGCAGAAGCATTATATAATGCATAAGACATGTCCAGGCACAATATAACCTCGTTGTTATTATCTATGCTATGCCTGATTACATTATCCGAATTGGACGCGTTGAATGAAACAATAGAGTAATTGATATTGTCCATAGTTAAGTAGTTTCCAATGTCGGTAGTATACCACCATCCGCCACTTGCAGGAATAGTGTTTCGTGCATCAACTGGTGCTTTTGAAAAAGCAGGATCTGCCCATTTTATAGCCATGGTAGTAACCGTTGGTCCACAATTGATTGCCTGGTATGCGCTGCCGTCAAATTGATCATAGTAATAGTTATAATCTTTGTTTAAACTTTTTTCGGCAGTTAAATGACTGCCTAATCCATAAACCTGCAATTCAGTTAATGGAGGTTGAACAGGAGGCTGTTTCGCCTCTTTTTTGCAGGCAACAACTTGTAAAAGAAAAAAGATCAATATTAAAGAGTACTTATTTTTCATGCATTATAATTTCTATAAAAATAAACAATTTTTAAAAGTCTTTGGCAATTTCAGATCGGTGAAGATAATACTTACTCCAATCAGGATTGTCAAAACTATCGTCGAAAGACAGGCAATGTTGACTATCCTGATTTGGCAAAAAAGGCATGATCGCCTTACCTGCCATACGCTTGCGGTATATCTTTATGGATGCTGTTAACTTGTAACCTGGTTGATGTAACGGTTTTTTGGCCTTTTGGTGCAATTATAATAGCGTAGGGCCACCAGTCGTGAGTTGCTTGTGCAAGATCGGCGGTTGAATAATACCTGTCGATGCCTTTAAGCTGGTTATTAAAAAGATAGTCATAGCGCATTCCGTAAGAATAAGGATCATATATCTCCAGGTAGAAATTATCTTCTGTTTGCTTGTAACCTTTTACCAATATAAAATGTGGCCATGGAGGATAGGTTGTTACATAAAACTTATGTGTATGCTGATAAATCTTTGGATTATGCGGAACTTTATACATATCCAGGCACAAAACAAGAAGATTGTTATGGTCAATACAGTTTTTAACAAGGCCCTGCATATCGCTTAATGTATCGTTTGTGGAATTTATACCATCGTAATGTAAATAGCTTTGAATATCACCTGTGTACCACATGGTTCCCTCTGCCCTGATCAGGTTTCTCGCGTCAACAGGTTTTTTAGTAAATGATGAATCTGCCCACTTTGCGGCCATTGTAGCAACCGTAGGGCCACAATTTACAGAAGCAAAAGTGCTCCCATCTATCTGATCATAATAAAAATCAAAGGATTTGTTCAGGCTCTTTTCGGCAATAATGGTTCCGGGGATACCCATGTATCCAAATTCTGTTTGGGTAGTTACTTTGAAAGCTGTTGATAATTTACCATCCTCTGATGTTACGGTAAAGGTTGTCGGCTGGCTAAGGTCAAGCGTTATCCCGCTTTGTACACTTGCATTATTAATACTTGCTTTAACCTGGCTTGCGAGCGAGAAATCGGCCTTACGGCTATGAAGATCACTGCCGCGTGCAATGGTTACTGTAATTATATCGGCTATGGTATCAATGTGGCTGCCTACAAATTCTCCATCTACCGAAAAAATCAGCAGGCCACGATTTAATGTAGTGATCGGCTGTTTAACCGGCTGCGCCGGAGGCACTGGTTTCTGATCTTTTTTGCAGGAAAGTACCTGGAGCAAGCAGAAAGCGGTTATAAACAATAAGTATTTTTTTCTCATATACTGATCGATCTAAATGAAGATAATCATGCTATACTCAATCAGGGGCAATGCGATCGCGGTAATTGGTATATAAAATTAAAAAATATTTATCAAAAAGTCTTAGGTAATTTCGGATCGGTTAAAATAATATAATCATTATTGGCATTGTATTTACTCCAGTCTGGATTGTCAAAGCTATCATCCGAAAAGCAAGCAATATTGACTATCCTGATCTTTGGCACATACTTTTTTAATTGTGCCGCAGTGCCCAGCTTTTCCTCGCTGTGGAAGCCGCCGTTTACCTGGAATAGTTTATAATCCTTATGTTTCTTAAAGAACCTGGCTATTGACCAGCCCATAGTAGCATCCCAGAGGTTTTGTGCCTGGTACATCTGCATATTGCCCATAGCGCCGTGCCCGCCCATTATTTGCACAAATTTATCATAATAAGTTCCTGTAGCAGTATCAACCGGCAGGGGTGGAAGCCATGACTTAGCAGTAGCATCCAGGTTTTGCAAACTGGTTAAACCCATCCGGTTAACCATATTGGTATACCGCGCCGGCGCATTGGCAGCCACAACGGGTATGTGTTCAGTTTTTGCCAGTTCAACCATGGGGCGGTAATCCTTGTAATTTTTCCATGCCCGGCCTTCGGTAATAAAATTCTTTTCGCGTATCAGCCCGCCCAGGTATTCATTAAGTACAGTTTGACAGTCGGTTTCAAACATCTCCAATGTTAAAGCCGACTTGCCCGGATATTTTTGAGATAGCCCCTTAAATAAAGCATATTCCAGCACATGGCAGGTTGAATCATTGTGTTCTTCTCCAAAAAATAACACGTCTGCATTATCCATGCTATTGATGATATCATCGACAGATACTACCTTTTTATTCTTAGTATCATAAATTTTATAATGAACGGAGTTGTCCTGGCAAATGGCTAAAAATGGTAAGCTGGTGAGTAACAGCAGGGTTAAAAGCTTCATGTTGATGCGGGATATATGAGAGAGTGAATGGTTTAAAGCGTTAAATTACGATATGTAAACATGGTTAGCAAATAAGTATAATTGTATTTGAAAAGTTTAAAAATTACACTACATTTGCACTCTTGTTTTTAAAAACGACGAATAGAATAAAATAGCAATGAAAAGAACGTTTCAGCCTTCTCAAAGAAAAAGAAGAAATAAACACGGATTCCGTGAGCGTATGTCTACTGCAAATGGCAGAAGAATATTGGCAGCAAGAAGAGCAAAAGGCAGAAAAAGATTATCTGTTTCTGACGAGCGCCTGCACAAAGCATAACTTGCTTATTTTCTCCTTATAGGGGCTCGGGCCGGTTGTTTTTTTAAATTGCGGTTCAGGCATGAGCAAAATATACACATTCACAAAAGAAGAACGTTTATGTAATAAAAGGCTGATTGATAGTCTTTTTCATAATGGTTCTTCTTTTTTATGTTACCCTTTCAGAGTTTCGTGGCTGGTTACTGACGCCCTGCAATTATTCCCCGCGCAGGTGTTGATCGCGGTGCCAAAAAAACGCTACAAACGTGCCGTTGATCGTAACCTGGTAAAGCGCCGTATCCGCGAGGCCTATCGCCTGCATAAAGAAGAAAACCTATATTCCATCCTCAGGGCGACTGATAAAAAGATCATTTTTTCAATTGGATATATTGGCAAGGAAATAGGGGAGTACGAGTTTCTCGAAAAAAAAATGCTGAAGCTTTTAGCCCAGCTTTCTGAGCAAGTTGCCAAATGAACTTAATTGCCGGCATATTTAAAAAGATAATAGGAGGTTTTTTCATCATCCTGATCAAGATATACCAGTATTTTATTTCGCCGCTTACAGGGGCCTCGTGCCGTTATACACCCACCTGTTCGCAATATGGGGTTGAGGCCATAAAAAAACATGGCGCCTTCAAAGGCGGATGGTTAACTTTAAAACGTATTGCCAGTTGTAACCCCTGGGGAGGCCATGGGCATGATCCGGTACCCTGAATGATATGAGCCTGATACTACAAATTGAAACCGCAACAACCGTATGTTCTGTAGCCCTTGCAGAAGATGGAATCGCTTTGGCTTATAAAGAAATAGAACAGCGCAACGCCCATGCCGAAGCGATCACCCTGTTTATTGATGAAGTTTTAAAAATTGCCGGTAAGAATTATCATGATCTGGATGCCGTTGCAGTAAGCTGCGGGCCAGGATCTTATACAGGTTTGCGAATTGGTGTGTCGGTTGCCAAAGGTTTATGTTTTGCTTTGGATAAGCCGCTTATAGCTATCGAAACTTTGGAAGCAATGACCGATGGCATGATAGCTCAAAGTTCACTTGATGCTACTAATATTTTGTTATGCCCTATGATAGATGCCCGCCGCATGGAAGTTTTTACCGCGATATTTGATATTAACGGGAACAAAGTAAAAGCAACTTCGGCTGAAATCATTGATGAAAATAGTTTTAATGAACTGCTGAAAAGCAATAAAATCATATTTTTTGGTGATGGAGCAGAAAAATGCCGCGAGGTATTAGGGGCAAATTTAAATGTTCAGATTGAACCGTCCTTTTTAAATTCAGCCCGTTATCTCACCAAAAGAGCAGCAGAGAAATATCTTGCCGATGATTTTGAAGATGTAGCTTATTTCGAGCCCTATTATCTTAAAGATTTTATTGCCGGCAAAAAGGCGCTTTAAATTACCAGTTAGTTTTGAACAGGCGGTTATATAAACGGCCAAAAAAGCCTTTTTCCCCATTAGGCATGGTGCTTGAGTTCATCGGATGCTCAATTACAGGTCCGAATTTTAAGGAAAAGCCTAAAAAGAAGTTTGCACCAGTATAGGAGCTATTAGTGTATCCAGATGGATTACCATGCGCCATTGCCAGCCCAACTGTTTGAAACAAACGTTCGCTGCCAATATAGAATTCTCCGTTATGCGATTTGATCATGAATTGTGTTCCAAAGCTGAACAGATTTTGGTTGTCATATGATGCAGTAAGACTCACATTGTAATTATTGTATTGAAAGCGGTTGACCAATGCACCTATAAATCCATTATAAAGGAGCTCTTTTGAGCCGATAAGCGTAGGAGAATATTTAATGGTTTTGTCATTGTCAACCCAGTAAGATTTGGTAACGCTTAGCTCAAACAGACCATCAGTAGGAGTAGTAAAGGATTCCAATTTTGTACTTGACCGGGCTGTATTGATAACTGCATTATAAATATTATTTTCTCTTTTTTTAGTAGATATAGCCTCGGCGGTTGCTGAACCATCAAAATTAGAAAAAGTAGAATTATCATACCAATGGATAAAGCCAAGGTCTTTGACATTTGCCTGGATAGTTACACCTTCCTCAGTTTTATAGGATGCACCAAAGCTTATGGCTGCGCCGGGACTACGTAAACTTGGCAAAAAGCTTCGCGAGTCTATTTTACCCGGCCCCTGGCTGTTATAGTATTTCCCTCTTAGTGAGATAGTTGCCGCGTCATTGGCCTTGTCGAAATTGATGTGCGACTCATAAATATCAAGCTTGGTATAATCTATACCCATTAATGCGCTAACCTTGAATCCTATAGCGATCTCTTTGTTGATCCTTTCGCGATAAGTAAATCCAATAGAGTTGTATACCTGGTAGTAATAATGATTGTTAATAATATTATCGTAAATATTATTAGTAAAGGCGCTTGGCCCGTTAAGCAGGGCTATTGATTCATCTGTAATGGCTCCTCGTCCTTCCGCCTTGGTTTCCGCAAAAAAACCGACCTCTGCATCGCCGTTTAAACTGGTGAATATTTTGAACATAGCAAAATAAGCGTTTGCATTGATATTGGCATGATTATATTGCCCGCTGCCTATTTGCAATGCTGAATTATTGTATTTGCCTCCAAACGCCCGGCCTACCAATGATGATTGTATATCTCCGGTAAGAAAGATGCTCCCGTTCAAATTAGGGATAAAAAAATTAAACGCATACATTTTGCTGGTATCGGGCACGAAAGCCCTTTGCGAAGGGTTTTCAAATGAATCGTAAAGGGTGCCTGTATTAATTTGAGAAAATTGTTGCGAAAAGCCCTTTACCGCTATAAATAATAAACAAAAAACAAGTAAAACTCTCTTCATTATATCAGCAGTGGACTATATGAATTATTGTAAAGCTTTTAAAGATAAACTTCAAAAACTATATTTATACTAAAAATTAAAAAATAACAACTATCTGCTTTAAACGAAATTTAGGCCTTATGGTTGTGTATGACGGGTATATTTTTTCAGAAAGTATTTTTTACAGTCGTAGTATCATTGCTTAACTGTATGCAGAAATTGGTGTAGTAATTTTTTTCGGACGATGTAAACTGCCATGAAGCGGCATAAAAATTCTTCCAACCGGGTGTCATATTTTCAAATGCACTGTAAAATGCCGGTTTCATATCCTGCTTAAACAATTGCTGCGCATTTTTAAACTGGATGATAAATGATACGTTGCTTCTTTCAGCTAAAAGCTCATCAAAATGACTATAGCCATCCATTTTGCTTAAAAATTTGCGGTTGGCATAGCTATCATCATAGCTTGCAAGTTCTGATGTGCTGTTGGTTAAAACGAGGTAATTGTCCATCACTTTAAAATAAGGCCTTTTAAACACAGTGAAAGCATCGCCCAAAAGCAGTTGAGGTACTTTATCATAGTTAAACTGGCCCGTATTATCAGTATTCATTTTGCTGATATTGATCATTAAAGTCTTTAGTTTCGAGCCATCTTTAACCTGTATGATCGCTATTTTTTCACGATAGCGCGTTGTAATAACAGCAAATTCATTACCAAGCAGGCGGGTAAATTCGGTTTTCAGATCAATGCCTGTTTCCGCCTTAATTTTGCTGAGAATGGATGATTTTTCAACTTTAAAATTACTTTTTGTTTGCCAGCTGGCTAAGTCAGATTCAAAACCCTGCGCGTTTGAAATAGCAAAATTGGTACTATAAGCCGTAGTTGCCGGAAAAATGGCCTTTAAATGGTTGATGACAGGTTGTTGATTGCTGAACAAACCTAAATAACTATCTGCCTGGCCATTTTCGATCTGGGTAGTTCCGTTAAACATTAAGGCATCGGTCTTATAGTTCAGGCTTAAAGCAGCCAAAGCCGGCAATTGCCTGAAATTTTTAAAGATATCCGTGTTTTTATTGATGAATAACTGTTCAAAAAACGGGGAAAGTGCGGCGTAGTTAACGTATAAATTGGCCAGTGAGTTAGAACTTTGCCTGTCGGGCATTAATACAAATGCTTGTTTTGACTTTTTATAATCATATTTTGCACAGGCTTCTATCAGTTCCTTTGAAAAACTTGCCGAAAGGGTGTGGTCGTCCTTATCAATTAAATAGAAGCGCTTTTTCAGTTGGTTCAGGTAGATGGTATAGCCTTGCCTGCCTCCAAGGTTAATGGTATTGATCACCAGGCCACTTTTGGGCTGTTTTGAAAGCTGATCCAATAATTCGGGTTGAAAGGCTTTTAAAACAGAAGTTGTGAGCAGGAAATCAATTTCACTGCCTTTTTGAGGGTGGAGGGAAATAAATAAATTTTGTCCCCCCAAATGAGATGCAATTAAGGGATTTAATAATAATAGTTTCCGAAGCTCAGCCAGTTCAGCCATTTTTTCCTCTCCGGCAATAGTGGTGAATAGTTTATTATCGGTAAAAATATCGTAGAAGCTTTGCTCATTATTAAACTCAAATATCAGGGAAGCATCATTAGGGATATTGCGCAAAACATTGCTGATATGCTGGGTGGTGGTGTTTAAATTTTTAAAGTAAACAACGGTTACCAGCACAGTAGCTATCAACAATATAATGGTGGCAAATATTAGTCGTCTCATAGCTTCTAATCTTACAAAGGTAGATTTTTAGCGGGCAGCCGTAAAGTAATACTTTCAATTGGTAACTTAGCACTTTATATCCTGATGAACAGACGAATTATCATAACCGCTTCTATTTTGGGGATGCTGGCAGTAATAGCCGGAGCCTTTGCCGCACATGGTTTAAAGCCGCTTTTAACACCCACGCAGCTGGAAATATGGCATACGGCGGTGCAATATCAATTTTATCATGTTTTTGCTTTGCTCTTTCTTTCCACGTTTGCATCTTCAGAGGATAACATGGCACGCACGGCCTACTATATGTTCACTTTAGGAATAGTATTATTTTCGGGTTCTTTATACTTACTTGCCTGCCGTGATTTGTTGGGATGGAAATGGATAATCGCAGCGGGTCCGGTTACACCGCTTGGTGGTCTCCTTTTTATTGCCGGCTGGGTAACCCTGGCTTTGGCCGCTTTCAGAAATAAACTACATGCTTGAATTTGCCGAAGTACAACATATCGACAGGGAAACGCTTTTTGTTGAGGTAATACTGCCCCTGGCGATAGCCAAAAACTATACCTACCGTGTTCCTTTCCAGTTGAATGATGCAATCGCTATCGGAAAAAGGGTGGTGGTTCAGTTTGGCAAAAGTAAACTATATACGGCGGTTATATCAGCAATCAGTACCCAGGCTCCTGAAAAATATGAGGCGAAATATTTGATGGATGTGCTTGACGATCGCCCTATGATCACCGAAAAGCAGTTGCAGTTTTGGCAATGGTTGGCCGAGTACTACCTGTGTAATATGGGTGAGGTGATGAACGCCGCCCTGCCCTCAGCCTTAAAACTGGCAAGCGAAACAAAGGTGGAACTGAATAAAGATTTCCCAATTGATAAGCCTTCGCTCCATGATAAGGAATACCTGATTGTGGAAGCGCTGGAACTGCAACCCGAACTGACTGTAGGCGATATCGTAAAGCTATTGGGGCAAAAAACAGTGATGCCTATCCTGAAATCGATGTTCGAGAAGAATATCATCCATATTTCGGAAGAAGTAAGCGAGCGTTATAAACCACGCAAACGTACATTTCTTACTTTAAATCCAGTTTATAATAACCAGGATAATTTACGGGAACTGTTTCCAATTCTTGAGAAACGGGCTCCTAAACAGGCTGATGCTTTATTAGCCTATATCAAGTTAGCACGCCATCAAAAAACGATCTCGAAAAACGAACTGATAGAGGAAAGTGGTGCAGGTGATGCCAGTATCAAATCCCTTATTGAAAAGGAAATATTTATAGCCGAAGAAAAAAATGTAAGCCGTTTATATTTTGATGAGGAAGAGTTCAGCAGCGATTTCATTTTAAGCGAACAGCAAACAACCGCTTTAGCAGCAATAAAACAGCAATTTGAAGAAAAAGATGTGGTGTTACTGCACGGTGTAACCTCATCCGGTAAAACACAGATCTACATCCGGTTGATTGAAGATATGATCAACTCGGGGAAACAAGTACTTTACCTATTGCCCGAAATTGCACTTACCACCCATATTATCGAACGACTGCGCCAATATTTTGGAAGCAATATCGGTGTGTATCATTCCCGGTTTAATGATAATGAGCGTGTGGAAGTTTGGCAAAAAGTGCTGAGCCATGAATATAAAGTAATCCTCGGCGCCCGCTCATCTGTTTTTTTGCCGTTTGATGAGTTGGGATTGATCATTGTAGATGAGGAGCATGAAACATCCTATAAGCAATTCGACCCGGCGCCCCGCTACAATGCCCGCGATGCAGCTATTTATTTAGCCAATACCTACCAGGGTAAAGTCCTTTTAGGTTCGGCGACACCATCCTTTGAAACCTATTATAATGCCCGGATGCATAAGTATGGCTTGGTGGAACTATCGGAGCGGTTTGGAGGGGTAGAGTTGCCCAAAACCGAAGTGGTAAGCATTACCGAGGAGACCAAAAAGAAGATCATGCAATCGCACTTTACCAGTGTATTGATGGAGGACATCAAGACTGCGCTTTCCAAAAAAGAGCAGGTGATCTTATTCCAGAACCGCCGGGGGTATGCTCCTTTGCTTATTTGTAAGGTTTGCGCCTACACGCCCAAATGTATTAATTGCGATGTCAGTTTAACTTACCATAAAAGCAGTGGCAAGCTGCATTGCCATTATTGCGGATATAAAGAGGATTCGCCGGCAATTTGCCCAGCCTGTGGTTCCACGCATTTGGAATATAAGGGCTTCGGTACCGAGAAGGTGGAAGATGAGTTAAGCATCTTGTTACCCAATGCCCGGATAGCACGGATGGACCTTGATACTACCCGTTCAAAAAACTCCCTGCAAAATATTCTGAATGACCTGGAGGAAAAGAAGATCGATATTTTGGTAGGCACACAAATGGTGGCTAAAGGGCTGGATTTTTCGGATATCACCGTTATTGGGGTGATCAATGCCGATAGCCTGCTCAAATACCCCGATTATCGTGCCAACGAACGCAGTTTTCAGATGCTGGCACAGGTAAGCGGCAGGGCAGGCAGGCGTGGCAAACAGGGTAAAGTTGTAATACAAACTTACGACCCAAACCACCGGGTAATTAAGCAGGTAATAGAAAACGATTACCAGGACTTGTACTTCACCGAAATGACCGAACGGAAAAGTTTCAAATACCCGCCATTTTACCGCATCATCAACCTGGATATCAAGCATAAAAACCCGGAAATACTGTATAACCAGGCCGAATACCTGGCAACCGAGCTCCGCAAAAACTTTGGCGACAGGGTAATAGGCCCCGAATTTCCGCTCGTTGGCCGCGTACGTAATTATTACATCAAATCCATCATGCTGAAATTTGAAAAGGATGGAATATCAATCACTCGTGTAAAAACGCTAATCAGGGATATCATTACACAATTTCAAACCACTAAATTGAGCAAGGGAAGCATTGTACAACCTGACGTTGATCCCTACTAATACTGATTTTCAGGGATTATAAAAATCCTAACAATCCATGAAATCCTGTAAATCGTGCTTAAATTAGCCATCAGAATGGCTTACAAATTTGTTGATAATTACCGCGAAAAAGGCGCCCGGAAACAGCTGGTTGATATATTGAAGAAAAAGGGTATTGACGATGAAGCGGTGCTGAAAGCTATAGGCAAAGTACCCCGGCATTACTTTTTTGATGAAACCTTCTGGAACCAGGCTTACAAGGATATTGCCTTTCCGATAGGCGAGGGGCAAACGATCTCGCAGCCATATACAGTTGCTTATCAAACACAATTGCTTCATATTAAAAAAGGTGATAAGGTGCTGGAGATAGGCACCGGTTCGGGCTATCAATCCTGTATTTTGCTTGAGTTGGGTGCTAAAGTATATACTATCGAACGCCAGGAAAAGCTTTATGAACGTACCATCCAGGTTTTACCCTATATGGGTTATAAACCAAAATTCTTTTTAGGCGACGGCTCAAAAGGGATTGCCGAACACGCGCCTTATGATAAGATCATCGTAACAGCGGGTGCGCCTCTTGTTCCCGATGTTCTGCTAAAGCAATTAAAAATAGGCGGCATATTGGTAATACCTGTTGGTGATAGCGAATCACAAAAAATGGTAACTATCCTTAAAACCGGTGATAACGATTACGAGAAACACGTGTTGGATACTTTCAGGTTCGTGCCGCTGGTGGGTGATAAAGCCTGGTGAGAGCCCCTAACCCCTAAAGGGGAACAATTGCTGCTCACTTTCCCCCTTTAGGGGGCCGGGGGGCTTTACCTTTTCATCGCCCGTTCCATCTCCACCTTCGTATCCCGTTCCTTCATGGTTTCGCGCTTGTCAAAGGTCTTTTTACCCTGGGCTAATCCAATTTCAAGTTTGGCAAAACCCCGTTCGCTGATGAACAGTGCAAGCGGTACAATAGTGAGTCCTTTTTCTTCGCCACGGGTTTGGAGTTTCTTTAGTTCTTTTTTATTTAATAGCAGTACACGGTCGCGTTTGGCTTCGTGATTGTAAAAGGAGCCATATGAATATTCAGCAATATGCAGGTTACGTACATAAAGCTGATTATCGATAAAAGTACAAAAAGCATCATTCAGATTAGCCTTGCCTTCGCGGATAGATTTGATCTCCGTCCCAAGTAATTTTAACCCCGCTGTATACTTATCCAGTATCTGGTATTCAAAATAGGCTTTCTTGTTCTTTATATATAGATCCTGGCTCATCTTTGCTTCTTTGGTGCAAATATGCAAATTATTTATTTTGTTGGCTTAACAACCAGCACCGGCACGTTTACCAGGTGGCGCACCGAGTTAACGGTAGTGCCAAAAATAAGATCCTTAATAGCCTTGTGTCCATGCGAACCCATCACAATAAAGTCAATATCTTCATCCTTTACTATTTGGGCTATTGCAGGGGCAGGCCGCCCATACCCTATAACCCCATTGGCCTTATAACCTTGCTCTTTTAATATCGTAACGTATTTATTAAGATTGTCTACGTCACTTTGTGTTTCGTGATCCATAACTTCGGTGCCATAATAGCGTGCACCTGCAGTTTCAACAACGTGTATCAACGTATAACTGGCGTGCTTACCACCCTGCATAATGGCATGCCTGATGCAATCCCGGTCATTTTTTGAGAAATCAATGGTCACTGCTATCTTTTTATATAAAACAGGGGTAAGATCGTTTAGCGACATGGCCAATCCATGCGGCACCTGTGCAGGAGTATCCTTGTGTTTAAATAAAACCGGCCTCAAAAAAACATAAACCAGCAATCCCCCAATACAAATAGTAATAGGCACTACTAATCCATATATCCATATTTCTGCGGAAGGATATTGTTTTACCCAAATGCCGATCTGCTGTACCACTAATTTTGCATTGAGGCCCACGATCACGATAGCACATGCCCACGCCAGTATCTTAACCTTTAAGCCAATAGCGAATTTACCCATTCGTTTACGATCAGAGGTAAAGTGAATCAGCGGGATTACAGCAAAGCCCAATTGCAGGCTAAGCACCACCTGGCTTAATATGATCAAATTGCCCAAGCCATTTTCACCGAAATAAAGAATGGTGAATACTGCAGGTATAATAGCTAGTAAACGGGTTAATAAACGGCGCAGCCATGGCTCGATACGCAGGTTGATATGGCCTTCCATAATAATTTGCCCGGCAAGAGTCCCAGTTATAGTGGAGCTTTGCCCGGAGGCGATCAACGCTATGGCGAATAAAGCGGGCGCAAGCGAACCAAAAATGTGCTCTAATAATTTATAAGCATCCTGTATTTCGGCAACCTCAAAATACCCGTTCCTGAAGAAAGCGCTTGCTGCCAGTATCAAAATAGCTGCATTCACTAAAAATGCGAGATTGAGGGCAACGGTGGTATCAAACAGATTAAATTTTATGGCCGACCTGATGCCTTCATCCGACCGGACTATTTTGCGTGTTTGCACCAACGCCGAATGGAGATAAAGGTTATGCGGCATTACTGTTGCTCCAATAATACCGATAGCGATATACAAAGCGCTGCCGGTAAGGTTACCTGGTTTAAATCCTTTGGCAATTTCAACAACGTCCGGCCCAACAATGAACATCTCTATTAAAAAAGAGAGTCCGATTATAAATATCATCGACATAATAAAGGCTTCCAGTTTGCGCATCCCTTTGTTCATCAGGAATAACATCAGCACGGTATCCGTTATCGTGAGCGATACGCCCCATATCAATGGCAGATGGAAAAGCAATTGCAAGCCGATCGCCATACCGATGATCTCGGCCAAATCACAAGCTATAATAGCTATTTGTGCCAGGATATAAAGGCAAAAGTTTACAAATCGCGGATATGAATTCTTTGAGGCTTGTGCCAGGTCAAGTCCTCTCACAATGCCCAGCCTTGCGCTTAATGATTGCAGCAGCAGGGCGATCAGGTTTGATGCGAACAATACCCATATTAACTTATACCCAAAAGCACTACCGCCGGCTATGTCAGTAGCCCAATTGCCCGGGTCCATATAACCAACACTTACCAGGTAAGCCGGGCCAATAAAGGCTAATAATTTGCGCCAGCCGGTTTTATTTTCTGTACTGACGGAGCTATGAACATTGGCTAAAGATTGATTTTGTTCACTACTCATAAGGCGATCAATAGATTATTGGCTACTTCACGGCTGATATGTGTTTTTTTATCCTCAACCTGTAAAATAACCGAGTGGTCGTAATTGTTAATTTCTGTCACTTTTATTTTCCTTCCGATTGTTAATTGCATTTTTTCAAGGTATTGCAGGAATGCAGGCGTATGATCCCTAACCCCCGATATTATACCACTTTCATTTACCAAAAGTGCCGAAACGGGTTTTAATTCGTGTGTCTTAAACTTACCGCTGCTATCAGGTATCGGGTCTCCATGTGGATCATATTTGGGGTTTCCCATAAAATCATCCAGGCGGTCAACCAGCTCTTTTGAGGAGATATGTTCCAGTTCCTCGGCTACGTCATGCACTTCATCCCACTTAAAGTTGAGCTTTTCGACCAGGAAATATTCCCATAGGCGATGCTTCCTGATAATGCTGATGGCGATCTTTTCACCGGCTGGAGTGAGCGTAACGCCCTGGTATTTGGTATAATTGATCAGTTCCTTGTCTGCCAATTTTTTCAGCATATCAGTTACCGATGCTGCTTTTGTGTTAAGTGAAGCGGCTATCTGGTTGGTGCTCACACTGCCCGATTGCAGCGAAAGGTGATAGATAGCCTTTAAATAATTCTCTTCTGTAAAGGTATTCATTTAAACAAATCTAATAAAAAATTTAGATTAGTCTAAAAATAATTAAAAAATTTATAACTGCTGAAATACTTTTATAAGAAATTTTATTCTGTTGGTTAAGGAAAAACTATATTTGTAACTATCATGGGTGCTGAACTTGACAAAATAGACCTGCAAATTCTTAAGATTTTACAAGAAAACGGGAGAATAACCAACCTGCAACTTTCCAACGAGATAGGGCTTTCGCCTGCGCCTACTTTGGAACGCGTGCGCAAACTGGAAAACGCGGAGTATATAAAAAGCTACCACGCGTTGGTTGATGAAGAAAAACTGGGATTGGGAATTAAAACCTTTATCCAGGTATCGCTTGATTTCCATAAAAATAATACCATCCAGGTATTTTTAGACGAGATACAAAAGATAAAAGAGGTAACCGAGTGTCACCACGTAACCGGTCAATGCGACTTTTTGCTGAAAGTATATGTCAGCAATATCAAAGCTTATGAGCAACTGATCATGGAAAAGATCAGCCGCATCCCGGTTGTAAAAACTTTCCAAACCATGATGATCATGTCGACCAGTAAGAAAGAACCGATAGTGCCGCTTGAGTATTAATTTAGAACCAAGAGTCAAGATACAAGAATCAAGATTTTTGTTTATCGTTTGTCTTGGCTCTTGATTCTCCCTTCTAATGTATCTGCCAATCAATAGGTTCCTTTCCTTCCTTTATCAATATTTCATTTGTTTTTGAGAAGGGCTTCGAACCAAAGAAACCACGGTCTGCAGAAAATGGTGACGGGTGAGGGGATTTGAGAATAAAGTGTTTGTTTTTATCTATCAGTTCCGCCTTGGCTTGTGCATAGCTTCCCCACAGGATAAATATGATGCCCTCTTTTTTGTCGGATATCGTTTTTATCACCTTGTCGGTAAATTCTTCCCATCCTTTTTTCTGGTGCGAGGCCGGGCTGCTGTCTCTTACCGTTAATGTAGCGTTTAGTAACAACACCCCTTGTTCAGCCCATTTCGTTAAATCACCGTGTGTTGGGGTTTTAAAGCCGGGTATATCAGTAGTCAGCTCTTTATAGATATTCCTGAGTGATGGCGGCGTGGTGATCCCTTTTTGCACTGAAAATGACAGACCATGCGCTTGATTTACACCATGATAGGGGTCTTGTCCCAATATCACCACCTTTAGTTCGTCAAAGGGGGTATGTTTAAAAGCGTTGAAAATATCGGCGTTTTTGGGGTATATTTTATAGCCGGCATCCTTTTCCTGTTTCAAAAAAGATCTGAGCCGGATCATGTAATCTTTTTCAAATTCACCATGTAAAACTTCAAGCCAGGATGGTTCTAATTCTATTGCCATAAATATTCGTGCAGATGTTGGTTAAGAATACAAATAAACAGATATTTGCATTCTATTTTTATAGCATATAAAATTATGTCAAATATTGTTCGGTTAATTATTGCCTGCGTTATTGCAGGAGCTGGAGTTACACTTTGTGGCTTTGGATTTTGGGGATGGGGGATACTGGTATTTTTAATGGGCGGCTTTGTTTTGTTAACCTACTTCTTTAATGAAAACATGCTGATTGCCCAATTTTACCTTCGCAAGGAAAATACGGCTAAATCAGAAGAATGGTTAAACAAGATCACCGATTACGAAAAACAACTAAATAAAAGCCAGCACGGATACTACAACCTGCTGATCGGTTTGCTGGAATCGCGTAAAGCACCATTGAAATCAGAAAAATATTTTAAAAAGGCGCTTGCTTTAGGTATGAAGATGTCGCATAATATTGCTTTGGCTAAGTTGAGCCTGGCAGGAATATCGATGGCTAAACGCAACAAACGCGAAGCACAGATGTATTTGCAAGAAGCCACCAAGGAAGATAAAAACAAACTGCTGGCCGACCAGATAAAAATGATGAAAGCCCAGTTAGCGCAAATGGATAAACAGGTAGTACGTGGGGGATATCGCCAATACTAATACAAAAAAATAGGCTTTAAATGAATAATTTAAAGCCTATTTTTCTTCCAGTGAACTGTAATAATCCGGCTCAGACGAGTGGTCTTGCCTCGGTGTAATATGCCTCTCGGCAATGGACATTTGATTATCTGATGGGTTGGCCACTTCAACCATTTTTAATAAGCTACGGATAAAAGAGAGATCGAATTTACCCCTGTTCAGCTTAATCAAGTATTCGCTTTCGGTAATCTCCAGAATTGAATTGGTCATAACTATAGTGTTATTGTTGAACTATAAAATTAAACGATAATTCTAATACTAAGGTTTTGAGGAGATTATGATTTCATTAACAAAATGTTAATTAGATCATGGTTGATAGGTCATAGTTCATGGCAGATGGGAATTTGACTATGAACTATGATCCATGAACTATCAACTATTCAAACCACGCCATCACCACTTCTTTGGCAGGCATAGTGATATCCAATTTCAGCTTTTTACGCATACCGCCCAAATCATTAAACACTTTATTGGGATTAGCTGCTTTTAATTCTTCGGTGGTATTAAAGCCCATTTTGTTCAGTACAGGCACCCATTCAACAGGAACGCCGATCTTTACAAAATCATCAGATGTAACCACTTTGGCTTTCTTTTCTGGGCGCATTTGCGGGAAGAATAACACTTCCTGTATCGTGCTTTGATTAGTCATCAGCATCACAAGGCGGTCTATACCGATACCCAAACCCGATGTTGGTGGCATACCATATTCCAGTGCGCGCAAAAAGTCGTCATCCATTGCCATCGCTTCTTCATCACCACGCCCGGCTAATATCAGTTGTTCTTCCAAACGCTGGCGCTGATCGATAGGGTCGTTCAATTCAGAATAAGCATTGGCTATTTCCTTGCCATTCACAAATAGTTCAAAACGCTCAACTAAGCCATCTTTTGTGCGGTGCTTTTTGGCAAGCGGCGTCATTTCTATTGGGTAGTCGGTAATATATGTGGGCTGTATCAGGTTAGCCTCCACTTTAGCGCTGAAGATCTCATCGATCAGTTTGCCTTTGCCCATCGTAGCATCTACCTCGATACCCAATTCTGCACAAACCTTACGCAAGGCTTCCTCATCCATTGCTGATACATCAATACCAGTATATTTCAGTATTGAATCATACATGGACAGTTTGGTATAAGGCCCGGCGAAATTGATCTCATTTTCTCCAACCTGTACTACCGGTATACCATGCACAGCACGGGTTACATGTTCCAGGCAGGCTTCTACCATAGCCATCATCCAGATATAGTCCTTATAAGCCACATAGATCTCCACCGAGGTAAATTCCGGGTTGTGCGTACGGTCCATACCCTCATTGCGGAACATCTTACCAAACTCATAAACACCGTCAAAGCCGGCTACGATCAATCTTTTCAGGTACAATTCATTGGCAATGCGCAGATAAAGCTGCATATCCAGCGTGTTGTGATGTGTAGTGAATGGCCTTGCTGCTGCGCCGCCATGTACAGGCTGCAGGATCGGGGTTTCCACCTCCATCCAGCCCTCCGAATTAAAGTAATCGCGCATCGAGCTGATCACTTTGGAGCGGTTAATAAATATCTGCTTAAACTCCGGGTTTACAGTTAGGTCGACATAACGCTGACGGTAACGCAGTTCGGGGTCGGTAAAACCATCGTGGATAGTTCCGTCATCTTCGCGTTTAACCACAGGCAGAGGCTTTAATGCCTTAGACAATAAAACCAATTCCTGAACATGCACCGAGATTTCGCCGGTTTGAGTTAAAAATACATAGCCTTTAACACCTATATAATCGCCTATATCCAATAGTTTCTTAAATACCGTATTGTATAAGGTCTTATCCTCGTCTGGACAAATATCATCACGCTTTAAATAAACCTGTATGCGCCCGGTTGAATCCTGCAGTTCGGCAAAAGATGCACTGCCCATAATGCGGCGCGTCATGATGCGGCCGGCTAATACAACATGTTTATAGGTATCAGGGTTGCTTTCAAAGTTTTCTAATATATCTTTAGCAAATGCGGTCACATTAAATGCTTCGGCAGGGTATGGATTGATACCAAGATCGCGCAGTTGCTGTAACGATTCGCGGCGTATAATTTCCTGTTCGGATAGGGCAATACTCATGTTGTATAAGGTATTTTATTAAGGGTGCAAAAATAGGGTATTGTATGTAATTATGTGAAATTTTGTATACTTATATAAAATTGCCAACCTAATTGCTGATATCCGCTTAATGTTTAACATGGGTATTGGTTTCTAAACAATATATTTACTAAAAGATTTCCCACCAATTATATGCTTTTAAAAAGGAATGGCTTACTGTTAGTACTTGTATTATGTATATTTTCATGCAAGGAAAAGCCATTTGTCCCTAATTCACAAAATGCTCTACCCGGCCTATGGAAACAATTAGGAGATTTTCCCGGCTTAGGTAGGGTGCGCTCTTTTGGTTTTACCATTGGAAAAAAGGGATATATTCTTGGTGGTAATACAGGCAGCGGTTTCAATACTATACTTGTTTACGACTTTTGGGAATATGACCCGGCTACTGACAAATGGACAAAGAAAGCCGATTATCCCGGTCAGGCTGGCGAATATGTAAGGGGTTTTAGTATCAATAACAAAGGCTATGTAGGTACAGGTTTTGGGCAACGAGTTTTTACTCAGGATGATAACGTTCCGCAAAACAATGATTTTTATGAATATGACCCGGCAACAAATAAATGGACACAAAAAGCAGATTTCGCTGGTATTGAAAGGGAGAATGTAATCGCCTTTGAAATAAATGGCATTGGATACATGGGGCTGGGTACAGATAATGATTATGATAAAAACTATAAGGACTTTTGGAAGTACGATGTCGATGCCGATAAATGGACGCGCGTTGCTGATTACCCTGGTAGCGGCAGTTTTGGAGTAGCAGCATTCTCTATCAATGGTAAAGGATACGCTGGTTTAGGCGGGGAAGCATCATCTAACGCTGAAAAAGATTTTTGGGAGTATGATCCGGGGGCGGATAGATGGACAAAAAAAGCAGATTATCCTGCAAAGGGCAGGGCATTTAGTGGTCAATTCACTATAGGTAACAGTGGTTATGTGGGTTTTGGATCCTCAATTACCAAAACGGAAGAAGATTGGTATAAATACGATACTACTACAGATAGTTGGACAAAAATCACCAATTTTCCTGGATTTCAAAGATATGATATGGTTAGCTTTGCTATAGATGGTATTGGCTATGTAGGCACAGGTAACCCAGGACTTTTAACAGATTTTTGGAAGTATACACCGAGGAAATAGTAGTCAGCATTTTGGTACGTAAATCTTAATCCGCCTCCGCTTCCTGCAGATACATCTCATCAATATCTTTAGCATATTTTTTTTCGATAACCTTACGTTTGGCTTTCATAGTCGGGGTGATCTCGCCTTCATCCATGCTGAAAGGTGTGCGTTTTACCTTGAAATTCTTAATGCGTTCAAACTTGGCCAACTCGTTGGATAAGCGTTTGATATCCTGACCTATCCAATCTACAATTTCCTTGTCTTCGATAAACAGTTCTGATTTTTCAAAAAACTCGTTAGGAAGTTTAAATGTTTCCTGCAGTGTTTCCCTTGCCGGTACAACGATAGCGGTGATATATTCGCGTTTATCGCCTACCAAAAATACGTGTTCTATCCTCGGACTTTTTAAATAAGTGTTCTCCACAGGGGTAGGGTACACATTTTTGCCGTAAGCATTAACCAGCATGTTTTTCAGGCGGTCGGTAATTTGCAGGTTGCCTTTAAAAAAACGACCGATGTCACCGGTGTGAAACCAGCCATCCGGATCTATCACCGTAGCTGTTTCTTCAGGTTTGTTCCAATAACCTTTCATTACGCAATGGCCGCGAACAATAATTTCACCTTCTTCCGACTGATAACTTTCCTTAAAATTATCATGCGTTTGTATCGTATAGATCTGTTTGGTATCCACATTTTGTATGGCCACCTCGATGCGCGGGATAATGCGGCCAACAGTGCCATAGATCACGCGCTCATTTTCGGTAACTGCCATTACCGGCGAAGTTTCAGTCAAGCCAAATCCTTCCAATACCTTAATGCCCAGGTCGCCAAAAAACTCACCAATATTTTTTGGCAAAGCGCCGCCGCCTGATATCAGGAACCTCAATTGTCCGCCGGTTTTCTCTTTGATCTTACTAAAAACTAATTTTTCAGCAATTTTTTGCTGATTACGCAGTATGAACCCTGGCTTTTTACCATCCTCTTGTATTAGTCTGTACTTCTTACCGATAGCCAAAGCCCACAGGAAAATTTTGGTTTTAGCACCTCCGGCAGAAGTGCCGTTTTTCATGGCCTTATCATGGATGCGCTCTAATAAACGGGGCACGCAGCACATGATAGTTGGCTTTACTTCAGTCATGTTTTTAGCCAATAACTCCAGGCTTTGAGCGAATGCGATGGTACAGCCTTTGAAGAGGCAAATATGATACGTAGCTGTGCGTTCGAAAATATGGGAGAGTGGCAAAAAAGACAAGAACAGGTCGGTTTGATTAACTACCCGTATTTGCTCCAAACTGGCACGCACGTTCTCGGTAAGATTATAATGAGTTAGCATTACACCTTTAGGGATACCAGTGGTGCCGGATGTATAGATGAGACAGGAAAGATCAGATGGTAAAATAGCTTCCCTTGCAGAATTTATTGCAGGACGATATTTTTCCACTATGTTTTTGCCTTCGGCGATTAGCTCCTTAAAGCCAATCACACCTGCATTCAGATTTAATTTTTCGCTATGTTTTTCAAAATCATCAAATGCCGGTATGATCCGGATTAGTGATGGGCAATTATTAGCCACCTTGATCACCTTACGCAGCAAAAACGGATTGCCTACCAGGATAGCCTTAGCTCCCGAGTCGTTCAGAATATATTCAATTTCGCTTTCAGACAGGGTAGGATAGATGGAAGCATTTACAGCGCCGATCTGCTGCATGGCCTGGTCGTAATAGACATAATCCGGGCCGTTTTCAATGATGAGTGACAGGCGGTCGCCCTTTTTGATGCCGATATCCAGCATCCATGCCGAAATAGCATCTGCATTTTCGATAGTTTGCCTATAGGAAATCTCCACCCACTCATCTTTTACCTTGTGAGTCATAAAAGTATGGGTATCGGGATGGATGTTGGCTACAACATGGCGTATAAGGCTCGGTACGGTTGATCGCTCAGCTACAGAATTCATTCAGGTTATGATGGGATTACACCGATAAATATATGATGATTACACCGATTTATAAAATACTTAAGAGCGATTACACCGATTGTAAAAATAAAAACACCGATCCTGTTTTACAAAATCGGTGTAATCAAAAATATCAGTGAAATCTTTATACCGAGAAACTCTCGCCGCAACCGCAGGTGCGGGTTGCATTCGGGTTATGGAAGTTAAATCCTTTGCCGTTTAATCCGTCAGAAAAATCAAGCTCGGTACCGGCCAGGTATAAAAACGATTTCATATCCAAAGCCAGGCGTATGCCACGGTCTTCGAAAAACTGGTCGCCCTTTTTTATTTCGTTATCAAAGTCAAGATTGTAAGATAAGCCCGAACATCCGCCCCCTTGTACCGAAACGCGCAGGAAATAAGAGCCATCTAAGCTGGCACCCTGCATTAGGTGATCTATCTTGCTTTTAGCTTTATCTGTTATAGTTACCATTTTATTAAGAGTCAAGAATCAAGAATCAGGAGTCAAGATCACCAAATACCCTGGTTCTTGACTCTTGGTTCTTGATTCTACTTAGTGATGTGCTTTTTCGCTTTCAATCGGCGCTAAGCCGTTCTTTACGCGGAAATCGTTAATTGCTGCCTTGATAGCATCTTCTGCCAATACCGAGCAGTGAATTTTTACCGGTGGAAGTGCCAACTCTTCAACAATATCCATGTTGTCAATTTTCATGGCATCGTCAATAGTTTTGCCTTTAAGCCATTCGGTAGCTAACGATGAAGAAGCAATAGCCGAACCGCAGCCAAATGTTTTAAATTTAGCATCAGTGATGATATTGTTATCATCAACCTGTATCTGCAGGCGCATTACATCGCCGCATTCAGGTGCTCCAACCAAACCGGTACCAACTTTGTGACTGCTTTTGTCCAAAGTGCCAACGTTGCGTGGATTGGTATAGTGATCGATTACTTTATCTGAATAAGCCATAGCTTTATGTTTTAATATTAATTTCTAAACTCTAATTTCTAAATCCTATATAAATTTAATCAATTTTAAATCCGAAATCGAAAATTCGAATTCCGAAATCAATTAATGTTCTGCCCACTCTATCGAGTCAAGGTCAATGCCTTCTTTAAACATTTCCCATAGTGGAGAAAGTTCGCGCAAATGAGTAACTGATTTTTTGGTTACTTCAATAGCATAATCCACTTCTTCTTCGGTGGTAAATCTTCCTAAACCAAAACGAATAGATGAATGTGCAAGGTCATCTGATAATCCCAAACTCTTTAATACATATGATGGTTCAAGCGAAGCTGATGTACAGGCTGAACCTGATGATACAGCCAGATCTTTCATCGCCATCATTAAACCTTCACCTTCTACGTATTTGAATGATATATTAGCTACATGCGGTAAACGGTGTTCCACATTCCCATTCACATAGCTTTCTTCCAATACTGTTAAGGCTGATTGTAACTTATCACGCAGAGCGGACAGACGTTTTGCTTCGCCTTCCATTTCCTGCATACATATTTCGCAAGCCTTACCAAACCCAACTATGCCCGGAACATTTAATGTACCGGAGCGCATTCCGCGTTCGTGGCCACCACCATCCATCTGGGCGGTAACTTTAACCCTTGGGCCTTTACGGCGAACATATAAAGCGCCAACACCTTTAGGGCCATACATTTTATGCGCTGTAAATGCCAGCAGGTCGATGCCATCAGCAATCACATCGACAGGTATTTTACCAACTGCCTGTGTTGCATCAGTCATAAACAAAGCGCCATGTTTGTGCGCAATGGCTGCTATTTCTTTTATGGGTTGTATAACGCCGATCTCATTGTTACCATACATGATCGATACCAGGATGGTTTCACTGGTCATTGCAGCTTCCAATTCCTGCAGGTTGATCAAACCATCTGATTGTACGGCTAAATAAGTAACTTTGCCACCCAGTTTTTCAACGTGTTTGCAAGTATCCAGTACAGCCTTATGCTCAGTAGTTGTGGTGATGATATGATTTCCTTTTTCCTTATACATTTCAAACACACCTTTGATAGCCAGGTTATCGGCCTCAGTAGCGCCTGATGTAAAGATGATTTCTTTCTCACTGGCTCCGATTATTTTTGCGATCTGCTCACGTGCATAATCAACAGCTTCTTCAGCTACCCATCCAAACGCATGATTGCGGCTTGCAGCATTACCAAATTTCTGGTTAAAATAAGGCAACATAGCCTCCAGTACCCTTGGGTCCATAGGGGTAGTCGCGTTATTATCCAGGTATATAGGGAGGTCCATATTCGTATTAAATTACTATAGTACAAAGATAGGTAAACTTTTTATTTAAAATCATTCAAAACAAGGGGGAATAATCAGATAAAGGTAATTATTTACAATATTTGGATATGAAAAAGATCGAACACATTGGTATTGCGGTAAAGAACATAGGAGATGCAGGCAAGATATATGAAAAGCTGCTTAATACTTTGATCTATAAAACTGAAAATGTTGAATCAGAGGGAGTTAAAACAGCTTTTTTACAGGTAGGCGCAAATAAAATAGAGCTGCTTGAAGCCACCTTGACCGATAGCCCGGTAAGCAAGTTTATTGAAAAAAGAGGTGAGGGCATCCACCATATAGCCTTTGAGGTAGAGGACATTGTAGCCGAAATGAAAAGGCTAAAACAGGAAGGTTTTGTCCTGTTAGATGAGCAGCCCAAACCCGGTGCCGATAACAAACTGGTATGCTTTGTGCACCCCAAAAGTGCTAATGGGGTGCTTATTGAGCTTTGCCAGGATAATTCGAAATAGAAAATCGATACAAAAATAACTGATGTTATGGCACTAATTTGCGAATAAGGTTATTGTTTTTATCAGCTACAAATACCGCCTTACTAACCGGATCAATTGCTACACCTGTAGGCCCGCTAAAACTGGCCAGAGATAAGGCTGCATTCACATTTGCTGCTATTCCATTTCCTGCAAAAGTGGTTACTGTACCTGCAGGATTAATCCTCCTGATCTTATTACTGGCCTCGGTTACAAATATGTTGCCCTCCACATCAACAGTAATACCCGATGGCGAGTAAAAAGTTGCCGCGGTACCTGTACCATCGGCAGAACCCTGAACACCACTGCCTGCAATAGTTGTTACTACACCGGCAGTGGTGATTTTCCTGATCTTATTATTAAAGGCATCGGATACGTATAAATTGCCTGCTGCGTCTATTGCCAAACCTGAAGGAGCATGAAAGCTTGCCGCCGTACCAGTGCCATCGGCAGAACCCGGGCTGCCTGTACCGGCAAATGTGCTTACTACGCCGGCAGGTGTTATTTTTCTTATAACACTGTTTCCCTGATCGCTTACATAAACATTACCTGTTGCATCAACCGTTATACCGGTTAGTCCGTAAAATGTAGCCTGGTTACCTGGTCCGTTATTAAAGCCAACCTGCCCTGTACCAGCGAAAGTTGTTACCACGCCGGCCGGGGTTATTTTTCTTACTTTGACGTTTCCCTGGTCGGTAACATATAAATTCCCTGCCGCATCAATGGCGATATGATAGGGATAATGAAAACCTGCTGCCGCACCTGTACCATCAGCCTCGCCGCCTGCCAAAAATCCCACAAATTTGCTAACCACACCGGCAGGGGTAACTTTCCTGATCATATTATTTCCCGAGTCGGTTACATACATATTTCCCGCTGCATCAAAAATGATGTCTGTTGGAAAAAAGAAACTGGCAGCAATGCCGATACCATCATCAGATCCTGTAGCTCCGCTTCCGGCATAAGTGGTCACAGTTCCGGAAATGGTTGGAGGGGCCGGCGGTCCTGGTGTTTCTTTTTTTGAACAACTGCTAAGAGCTATTAAAACAAGAATAGCAAGCCCGCTTATTCCACGAAATTTAGTAAATGATTTTATCATAAAATGGTTTATAAAAGCAAGTATAATACTTTTTGGATTTATTATAACGTAAACAATAAGTATTAAAGTATAATTACGCAGAAGGCATCTTTTTCGCTACAACTGTTTATAAAATATTAATGATCTAACTGTTTACCGGCAATTCAACGTTGGTAAATTCACTGATACGGCTTAAATCTAAAACTATCCGCCCATCGTCATCACGATCAAGTGCTGGTTTAAATTTAACGCCCCAAATCAGATCTTCATATTGATAGGAGGTGCATGAATTCGACATTGTATTAAGTGAAAAAAGGAACGTCATCCCGTAAGTATCGGGATGACGTTCTTCTTAACCCCTAAATTAATAATTATCTCTAGTGGTTATTGTGATTATCATGGTTGTCGTGTTGATCATGTTTAGGATTCCCCCGGTTAGCTGTAGTTTTACATGCAGTAACTTTGATCACTATTTTTCTGATCAAATTATGATCGCCAACATACAGATTATCATTTTTGTCAACTGCAAGGCTTTCTATATCGCTAAAAGTTGCCGCAGTGCCAATGCCGTCTCCTTCACCTTTTACATTAACGTCAATATTACCAGCTAAAACACTTACTACTCCAGCCGGGGTGACTTTTGAGATATAATTAATGTTGCCGATATAAATGTTGCCTTGCGAATCGATAGCAAGCGCATTGAAATTATATCGACCATAAGCACCAGTCAGGCTAATTGCCACGCCCGCAGGTGTAATCTTATCGAGCCTTGTTACAGTTGGGCCATCGGTTGCATATATATTGTCGGCAGCATCTACAGCAAGACCATTTATTTGTGAAAATACAAATCCAGAGCCGTCTGTATTTTTTACAGTAAATGCGCTTACTATACCCGCCGGAGTAATTTTTCTGATAGAGTTATAATTATCGGTCATATAAACGTTGCTATGACTGTCTACTGTTATTAGTTGGGGATCAGAAAATGTTGCTGTAGCCGCAGGCCCGTTGGTGTTTCCCGTAACTCCATTTCCAGCATACGTAGTTACCAGCCCAGCAGGAGATATTTTTCTAATTATCTTTTCATTAGGCTGAGTAGCATATATACTTCCGTCGGGCCCAATGGCTATATGTGCGATGTAGCCAAAACCGGCTGATGTGCGATAGCCGTTTGCAGATCCGGCTGTATTTCCACCGGCATAAATGGAAAGCGTGCCTGCTGGAGTCATTTTTACTATTTTATAACCCTGTGGGAAATACAAATTGCCGGCAGCGTCAGGCGCAAGGGATAATGGTGTACTAAAACCTGCGGCAGTCCCCGTTCCGTAAACATCAGTAGGGCTGCCATTACCTGCAAATGTCGTCACTAAACCATAGTTTGTTGAATCAATCACACAACCACATTTTGGAGGAGGTGGTGGTTTGTGCCCGTTAGTGCAACTCAGTTCGTTTAATGCCAGCAGTCTTGCGGACTCTAGTGAAGGGCTTGTTTGTGAAGGTGCCGGGGTGTTTTCTTTTGTGCAGCTGGTTGCATTGATTATGAATGCTAACGCTAATACCGCGATTGGGAATTTAGGTAATGTTTTCATAATAAGGTTTTGATAAATATGTATGTATAAAGCAACTATCCGGTATAATGTTTGCTTCTTTTTAAAATTTATTTTACAGTTAACTGTGCCTTATCAAATTCACTGATCCGGCTTAAGTCTAACACTATTCGCCCATCCTCGTCACGCTCAAATGCAGGTTTGAATTTGGCTCCCCAAACAATGTCATCATGCGTATAAGCTGTGCGCGAATTAATGGTTTGCGAAAAGGTATCATCAAAAGCTTTGAGCAACACACCAAAGGTTGCTTCGGTATTGATCAGGTCTTCCGGTGTCATGTCCTTTAAAGGGCTTTTATCATCAAGCGGGTGCACAACCGTCCAGTTTAAAGTAAGCAGGCTAACCCTCCGCCGTTCCAGTTCAAGCGGAAAAAATCTTCTCAGTACTTTGTCGCCAACTTCCTCATTATAGGAGAAGATGACTTCTATCTCCAGGTCTATCAGCATATTACGGCGCCGGTTGGCAAGCCTGAACATCAGCCCGCGGCAATTATCCATGTATGGGGCAACTAATATCTGTTTGCTATAAAGTATCCTTGCCGACGGCCGGGAAAAACGCCCGTATAATAAGCCGGTAGCTAATGCAAAAGCCAGCAACCCCATCATGGATTCAAAGGCAGCAACGCAATTGGTTGCATTTCCTTTCGGACTGATGTGGCCATAACCAACGGTAGAAATAGTTTGCGCCGAAAAAAAGAGCGCATCTAAAAAATGCTGAAAACCGGTTGAGCCTTCAGCCCCATTAAGATTATCAGCACCTATACTTACATATATAAATGCGAATAATAAGTTCACAAACAAATAACCGCTTAATACCAATAACCAAAATTTGCCCCAACTCATGGTGATCAGCTTATGATAATTATCAGCCGTATTGAAAAATGGCAGCCCCTTACGCCCAACATTGATGGAGCCATCCTGGTTGATCAGCGGCTGGTTTTTCATTACCGGCTGGGGGCCAAAGCCAAGGTCGTCTTCGGGATTAAATTTTTGTTTTCTGATTGCCATGTTGTTGGGGTAGATTAGCTCCTGCCTGTAAATTTATCATTCTGCTTGCTTTTAGAAAAAACTATTTCCATATTTGTTGCACAAATGAAAATTAAAGTATTAAACAACAACTGGTGGTGGCTTAACGAGTAATCGTAAGGCAGTCCTGTTTTTGTTTAAAAAATATATGCAAAAGGGTTGCCGTAAGGTGACCCTTTTTTTATGCCCAACTATATGAAAGCGATATTAAATCATCTTTTTGAAAATAAAACATTTACACGTGAGCAGTCAAGAGAAATTTTGACAAGCATTGCACAGGGTAAATACAACAATTCGCAAATGGCTGCTTTTATGACGGCCTATTGTATGCGCAGCATCACAGTGGATGAACTGGAAGGTTTCAGGGACGCCATGCTTGATCTGTGCCTGCCCGCCAACCTGGAAACGAACGAATTGATAGACCTTTGCGGTACCGGTGGTGATGGTAAGGATACCTTTAACATATCAACACTGGCATCATTTATTGTAGCGGGAGCAGGGTATAAAGTAGCTAAGCATGGCAATTATGGTGTTTCATCGGGATGCGGCTCGTCAAACGTGATGGAGTTTTTGGGTTACCAGTTTACCAATGATACCGATCGGTTAAAGAATAGTATTGACAAGGCCAATATCTGCTTTTTGCATGCGCCACTTTTTCACCCGGCTATGAAAACCGTTGCTCCCATACGAAAGGAGTTAGGTGTGAAAACATTTTTTAATATGCTGGGGCCGATGGTTAATCCGGCTAAACCAAAAAACCAGATGGTAGGTGTATTTAGCTTAGAACTGGCAAGAGTGTACGCTTACTTATACCAAAAATCAGACGTAAAATACACTATATTGAATGCGTTGGATGGTTATGATGAGATATCATTGACCGGCGATTTCAAAACCTTTTCGGCCGAGGGCGAAAAAATAAATAGCATTGAGGGTTTGGGTTTTGAAAAGCTTAATCCCGAACAAATAACAGGAGGTAGCACAGTTAAAGAATCGGCTGATATATTTATGAGCGTACTAAACGGCCAGGCTACCGCGGCACAAAACAACGTGGTTTTATGTAATGCAGCGCTGGCGATCAAAACTATTCACCCCGAAAAGACATTTGGCGATTGTTTTTATGAGGCTGATGAAGCATTATTAAGCAAAAAAGCATTGGTCGGCTTTAAAACATTGATCAGCAGTAACTGATGAAGATAAAAATTTGCGGTTTGAAGCACCCCGATAATATAAAAGCTGTAGCGGCTCTTGCGCCCGACTATATGGGTTTTATATGTTATGCCCCATCGCCGAGGTATGCTGAAGAACTGCAGGCTGAGACATTGACCACTTTGCCTGCGAGTATTTTTAAAACTGCAGTTTTTGTAAATGAAAATGCCGAAACAATAGCCAAACTAACAGATACTTATAACTTTGATGCCATACAATTGCACGGTAATGAAGATCCTGAATTTTGTGATTCACTAAGAAGCAAGGCCATCATTATCAAAGCGTTCGGGCTGGATGAAAACTTTGATTTTGAACAATTGAATGAGTTTGAAGATAATGTTGATTATTTTCTGTTTGATACCAAAACCGTTCAGCATGGTGGTTCAGGCAAGGCATTTGACTGGTCATTATTAGATAAATACAGCTTAGATATACCTTTCTTTTTAAGTGGGGGATTGAGTCTGTATAATTTAAAAGAAATTAAGTTGATCAAACACCCCCAGTTTTATGGTGTTGACCTGAACAGCAGGTTTGAAATTGAGCCGGGATTGAAGGATGTTGACAAATTGAAAAAAGCATTTGATATATTAAGATGAAATACGGAGTAAACGAACAAGGATATTATGGTGATTTCGGCGGGGCATACATCCCTGAAATGCTGTATCCAAACGTGGAAGAATTACGCCAGCAATATTCTAAAATTATTAATGATCCTGAATTTAAAGCTGAATATGATCAGCTATTAAAGGATTATGTTGGCCGCCCGTCACCTTTGTATCATGCCAAACGGTACTCAGAAAAATATGGCGCTAATATATTTTTTAAGCGGGAAGACCTGAACCATACTGGGTCGCACAAAATAAATAATGCCATCGGGCAGATATTGCTGGCTATCCGACTGGGTAAGAAACGCATTATCGCCGAAACAGGGGCAGGGCAGCATGGGGTAGCCACAGCTACGGTTTGCGCCCTCAAGGGCATCGAGTGTGTGGTATACATGGGCGAAGTAGATATGGAACGCCAGGCGCCTAATGTATCCCGTATGAAAATGCTGGGTGCAAAGGTTGTTCCTGCCACATCCGGCAGCAAAACACTAAAGGATGCCACCAATGAAGCCATGCGCGATTGGATCAATAACCCGGTGGATACGCATTATATAATAGGCTCCGTAGTTGGACCATATCCGTACCCGGAAATGGTGGCGCAGTTTCAATCTGTTATTTCATTAGAAGCCAGGAAACAACTGTTGGAAAAAACAGGCAGTGAGTTGCCTCAATATGTAATGGCCTGTGTAGGTGGCGGCAGCAATGCCATGGGCATGTTCTATCATTTTTTGGATGATGAAGCCGTAAAGCTGGTTGCTGTTGAAGCGGCAGGGCAGGGGGTTGGCAGCGGACATTCGGCAGCGACAACTTTTTTAGGAAAAGAAGGTGTTTTGCATGGCAGCCGCACCATACTGATGCAGACTGATGACGGGCAGGTAGTAGAACCTTATTCCATATCAGCAGGACTGGATTACCCAGGTATAGGCCCACAACACGCGCATCTATACAAGATCAAACGGGCGCAATATGTAAACATAACCGATGATGAAGCCCTAAAAGCCGGTTTATTATGCTGCCAGTTGGAGGGTATTATCCCAGCTATTGAAACAGCGCACGCTTTAGCTTATTTGGAAAAAATGACTTTTAAAACTGATGATAACGTGGTGATCTGTATTTCGGGCAGGGGAGATAAGGATTTGGATACGTATATAAAATATTTTAATTATTAATCAGCCCCCTCTAAATCTCCCCCGGTAGGGGAGACTTTATTAATTTGTAAAAATGTAAAAATAAAAATTTAAAAGCCCCTCTCTACCGGAGAGGGGTTGGGGTGAAGCACATGAACCGCTTAAATAAACTCTTCGAATCAAAAAAGGCTGATCTGTTATCCATCTACTTTACGGCAGGCTACCCGGCGTTAAACACTACAGTAGATATTGCCGAAGCTTTGGAAAGGGCCGGAGTTGATTTTCTGGAGATCGGTTTCCCGTATTCAGACCCGGTTGCGGATGGGCCTACTATCCAGCACAGCTCAGAAAAAGCGCTGGAAAATGGCATGAATTTAAACCTGTTGTTCGAGGAACTAAAGGATTTGCGCAAGCAGGTAAGCATTCCTATTTTGCTGATGGGGTATTTTAACCCGATGGTGCAATATGGAATCGAGCGATTCTGTAAAAAGGCAGCGGAAGTAGGGGTTGATGGTGTTATTGTGCCTGATCTGCCGATGTATGAATATGAAAATATGTATTCAGGCTACTTTAAAGATAACGGTTTGAGTAATATCTTCCTGGTAACCCCGCAAACATCTGAAGAGCGTATCCGTAAAATAGATACCCTGAGCAATAGTTTTATTTACCTGCTTTCATCATCCTCCATCACCGGTAAAAACCTGGAGGTATCCAATGCCATTGAGGATTATTATAAACGAATAAAAGCCATGCAGTTGAACAACCCGGCTATCATCGGGTTCGGCATATCCAACAATGCTACCTTCAAAAAGGCCTGCGAATATGCACAGGGAGCTATAGTAGGCAGCGCGTTTGTGAAGTTTTTGGGTGAAGAGAATTATTTGGAGAGGATACCGGAGTTTGTAGGATCAATAAGGTGAATTTTTATATCCGATAGAAAATAATAACTTTATTTTCAAAAGAATACTAAACCTATCTCGTTTAACCCAATGTCAACAAAAATCATTGATGATCTTTTAAATCAGGGTATAATTACTGAAGAAGAAAATGCCCAGCTTAATTCTGAGTTAAAGGATAAATCTCAGGACATTCTAAGAGTGTTATTCCGTTTTTTCTATAAACAGAGTTCAGGCGAATCCTATCCATCCGGACCAGTTATGTTTATTTACAGGATTACGGAAATTCAAAAAGATAAAGTAGAACCCGAACTATTAAATGGGCTATTGGATATCCTATTTTCAAATAAACTTCTTGAAAATATCACCTATGCCAAACTCAAGGATGAAATATCAAATTTCCAAATTGTAAATAGTTTGCACTTGGTATATCGATTGGGAAATCTCGATCATTTTTATAAGAATTTTACGCAAAATCATCAACTTGAATTTGCTAAGCAGTTGGCAGGAGAGGATTTTAAGAGCAGTTTAGTAGAAGACAGAAAGAAAAAGAAACTTGCCCAAGCCATTGAAAAAGGAGAATTAACATCATATCTTGATTTTTTTAAGTATTGTTATAATTGTATATTTTTTGAGTTTAAACCTGAAAAATATAACCGAAATGATTTATTTAAACGATCGTTAAAGGTATTTGCCGAGTTATCTTATGATGGCTTCGTAATTGATAATTGCAGTTATAAAATAATCGAAAATGAACGGTTGGAATCTTCATCCAATAAATTAATTGATTTATCATTTCAAATAGCCGGGAAAAACCTGCATTATACTTATGAATTGAGAGAAGATCTTATTAATAAAAAGGCAAATCACAGTTACGATATAGAACACTTTTTGGTATTACTGAATAATACACTGGCTGATTTCAATTTTCAATATCGTTTTATCCTGATAAAAAATACTTCCGAATCAAAAATCCCTATACAAGAGGATAATCAATTTGCTATTTGCCGGGTGGACCAGCATATGCAGTCTTTCTTTGATTTTTCAAAATTACATGAGAAATTTTTATTTGCTCGACCACATATTCATTTCTGGCCTTCTTTATCTTATTATCAAATTCAATATGCGATATACCATTATCAAGTTTCGGGCGTATTAAATCATCTGACTGCACAAGAAATTGACAATACCTCTAATGCAGTTTTTGACAATGCTTATGGCAACTATGCTAATTTATTAAGTAGTTTTCCAAATACGGTTTCTGTAATAAAACGTTGGGAAAGGATTGAAAAACAGCCATATAGATTCTTTTTAGAATTATTAAATAAGATATCACATAATATTTTGACTTTTTATGATATTGAAGACGGCTATCCTTCCAAAGGTCCAATCGAAAAGGAAATAGAGTTTGTAGTCAGTTTTAAAATCAATAATGAAGCACATAGTTTAACATTGACAGCTTACACAGATTTTAATACTCAAATTGTTCATTACGTAAACGAAATAGTAAAAAAGAATTACCCTGACTATATGTTACATGATTTGATTAGTATGGACGTAGGAAATAACTACTATATGTTTTCGACAATAGAACAAGGAAAGTATTTAAACAAGTATAAAATATTGCAGTCTAGGCCAATATTTTAAGGATACACTATTTACAAATACAACTCCAATTCCCCCTTACCCTCACGTATCACCTCAAAATCACCCGAAGTACAATCTACTATCGTAGAGGCCACATTACCGCCATACCCGCCATCGATTACGATATCTACCTTATCCTCATACTTTTCGTAGATCAGTTCCGGATCGGTTGAGTATTCGATGATCTCGTCTTCATCGTGGATAGAAGTGGATAGGATAGGATTGCCAAGCATCTTTACAATTTCGCGGGCAATGTCATTATCAGGCACACGTATACCTACCGTTTTTTTATTGGAGCTCAACAGCTTAGGAACTTTATGACTGGCATTAAAAATAAACGTGAATGGCCCTGGCAATGCTTTTTTCAATACCCTGAAAGTGGCGTTGTCAATGGGTTTTATATAGTCAGATATATGGCTCAGATCATAGCATATAAATGAAAAATTTGCCTTTTCGGGTTTAATATGCCTGATCTGGCAAATGGCCTCTATGGCTTTGTGATTGGTAATATCACAGCCCAAACCATACACCGTATCGGTAGGATAGATGATGAGGCCGCCTTTACGCAGCACATCAACCACCTGTTCTATCGCTTTGGGGTTCGGGTTCTCAGGATAAATCTTTAATAACATATCGATCCAGCAAATATACCTTTCAATAGTGTTAAACAAGAAAGCCATTTGCAAAGCAAATGGCTTATAATTAAGTAATGTCATTTCGAACGACAGAGAGAAACCTTATACAACTTTGCATCGTGTATGAGATTTCTCTTCGTTCCTCATCGAAATGACAGGAGGAATATTACGCTTGTTTAGTCAATTGAGCGTTGATGGTCAATTTAATATCTTCACCAACTACAATTGAACCTGCTTCGGTTACACCATCCCAGGTCAAACCAAACTCTTTACGGTTTATTTTTCCTGTAATTTCAAACCCGGCTTTTGTATTGCCATAAAAATCAGCTGTTGAACCACCAAATTCTACATCAAGCGTAACTGGTTTAGTTACATCTTTAATGGTCAGGTCGCCTTTTAATGCATATTCATCATCACTTGTCTTGGTAAATGACGTTGATTTGAATTTAATGTGGGGATATTTTGCAGCATCAAAAAATTCAGCTGACTTTAAATGCTCATCACGAGCGGTTTGGGTGGTATCAATGCTATCGATGTCTATTGAAAATTCAATTTTCGCGTCAGAAAAATCTTCATTTTCTGTTTCAACTGATCCTTCAAAACTTTTAAAGAAACCGCTAACGGTTGAAATAACAAGGTGTTTTACCTTGAATTGTACTTCGGAGTGCATAGGGTCGATAACCCATTTTGTTAATGTTGCCATAACTTTAATGATTGTTTTAATAGATCAAATGTAAATAGAATATATGTTTAAACATCTATTTTTAAATTAAGTTTACAATTTGTCGACAAATTGCATAGACTTTAACCCGAAATGATGTTTTTTGTTTAGATTTTAGTGATTTAAATAGGAGGGGTATTAAATAAAAAAGCCCGTAAACGGGCTCAATATGGATATATTTTAATAAGAATCTATAATTAGCTTATAGAGCCAGTACTTCTTCTACTCTTGCAGCAGCTTCCTTAAGCAATATGGCCGAATAAACCTGCAAACCAGATTCATCGATAAGTTTCTTAGCTTCCTCAGCATTGGTGCCTTGCAGGCGAACTATGATAGGAACGTGGATATTTCCGATCTCGTTATAAGCATCAATTACGCCCTGTGCCACACGATCACAACGTACAATGCCACCAAAAATATTGATCAGTATCGCTTTTACTTTCGGGTCTTCCAATATGATATTAAAAGCAGCTTTCACTGTTTCAGCATTTGCGGTACCGCCTACATCCAAAAAGTTTGCAGGTTCGCCACCGGCCAGTTTAATAATATCCATGGTAGCCATAGCCAAACCGGCGCCATTAACCATACAGCCTACGTTTCCATCAAGCTTCACATAGTTCAGGTTTGATTTGCTTGCCTCAACTTCAGTAGCATCCTCTTCGGCCAAATCGCGTAAAGCAACAAAGTCCGGGTGACGGAACAAACCGTTATCATCCAGGTTAACCTTGGCGTCAACAGCTAATATTTTGTTATCCGATGTTTTCAATACCGGGTTGATCTCAAACAGTGAAGAATCCGTAGCATCGTATGCCTTATATAAAGCCGTTACAAACTTCACCATATCCTTAAAGGCATCGCCCGAAAGGCCCAAATTAAAAGCAATTTTGCGTGCCTGGAACGGCTGCAAACCTACTTTAGGGTCTATCTCTTCTTTAAATATCAGGTGCGGCGTATGCTCAGCAACATGTTCAATATCCATACCGCCTTCGGTTGAATACATGACGATATTACGGCCATTTGCACGGTCAAGTAATACGCTCACATAAAATTCCTTGGTTTCACTTTCGCCCGGATAGTACACATCCTGGGCCACCAATACCTTGCTTACCTTTTTGCCTTCGGGGCCGGTTTGGGGAGTAATCAATTGCATTCCTAATATGTTACCTGCCTTTTCCCTAACCTCATCCAGGTTTTTTGCCAGTTTAACACCGCCGCCTTTTCCACGGCCGCCGGCATGTATCTGGGCTTTTATTACTACCCAGCTTGATCCTAAATCTTCTTTTAATTTTTGAGCAGCGGCAACAGCCTGTTCAACAGTATCGGCAACAATGCCTTCCTGAACCCTAACCCCAAAGCTTTTTAATATGGCTTTACCCTGGTATTCGTGAATATTCATGTCTTGTGTAGAATTTGCGGTAAATCTACGATTTTGTTTCACAAAATCAGTGACGGGAGATCAGTGATCAGAGATTAGTTTTACATTGTTATGAGACATCTGCAAATTGAAAAAACAGAAAATGAAGCGAAGCAACCTTGCAACATTCCAATCTTACAACATTTCGACAACTAATCACTAAATTTGTACAATGCTCAGAGCCAAATCCATCTGCAAATCATACGGACAGCTTCAAATATTAAAGGGTGTTGACCTGGAGGTAAGAAAAGGCGAAATAGTAACCATTGTTGGTGCATCGGGTGCCGGCAAAAGCTCGTTGTTAAACATTCTCGGTACTTTAGATAAGCCTGATTCGGGCAAAGTATATTTAAATAATATCGAGGTAAGCCAGTTAAGCAATAAGGATATCAGCGCTTTCAGAAATCATAAGATTGGTTTCATATTCCAGTTTCATCATTTACTGGCAGAATTTAATGCTATTGAAAATGTGTGTATCCCTGCCCTGATAGCGGGCAAACCGCGTGCAGATGCTGAAAAAAGAGCTACCCAGTTACTTGAAAAATTAGGTTTAGGCGAGCGGTTGCAGCATAAGCCCAATCAACTATCGGGCGGCGAACAGCAAAGAGTGGCTGTGGCCCGTGCACTGATCAACAAGCCAGCGCTTATTTTTGCGGATGAGCCATCGGGTAATTTGGATTCGACCAATGCCAACGAGTTGCATGAGTTGTTTATTAAGCTGCGGGATGAGTTTGATCAGACGTTTGTGATCGTTACCCACAACGAACACCTGGCCGATTTGTCTGATAGGAAAGTTTTAATGAAAGACGGTTTAATTGTTCAATAATTTATAGTGTATACCCTAATTACAGCAGCCAATTCATCGCAGGCATATAAGCTGAAAACCAAATTGAATTCAGACCATATTTTATTAGGGGATTACCTGGAATTGCCCGACCTTTTAGTACAATCGGGGAAGATGCTGAAATTACCCAACCCTCAAACCATTGCCTACACCCACGAGATGCTTGCGTTATGCCTCGACAGGAGCATTGATACAGTGTATGCCTTGCGCAAACAGGAGCAGCAATTGCTATTGGAGGCTGCGCAATTATTTTCTGAGTATGATATAAAAATACAGGTAGCAGAAGATGAAATATAGCGATATAGATTCCCATGTAAACGCTTTTATATTTGAGCTGGATGATGTGCTTTATCCTGAGGAAGATTATTTATTCCAGGTTTACTATCTTTTCACAGCGTTTTTGGAATATACTGAATTGATAGACGCCAAAGAGGCAACTAATTTGATGATAGACACGTATTTATCAAAAGGGAAGGAGGATGTGTTTGATGTGCTGAAGGAAAAGTTTGGGATAGATGAAAAATACAGATTTAATTTTAACCATTTAAATAAAACAGCCCAGCTACCGCTCAAATTATTGCTTTACCCGGGTATGCTTACCTTACTCCAGGAGATCGTGATCGACCGTAAAAATATATTTGTTGTAACCAATGGGAACCCTGAGCAACAACTAAATAAGATCAAACAAACCGAATGGAACGGCCTTGAAAACTACCTGACTTGTTATTTTGCAGACGAGATCGCTCCTAAACCTGAAACAGATTGTATTGATTTATTAATAAAAAACCATAATTTACAACGCCGAAATATCCTGATGATAGGAAATTCAGATACGGATTTGCGATGTGCCGAGGCCTGCGGAATAGATTATTTAAAACAAAGTGAATTTTAACAAGTCTGGCTATAACATATTATCGTACATTTCGTTAACATTTAAATATTTTCGAAAACAAAGCATACTTAATTAATTAATATGAAAAAATTATTTTACTTTTTATTTGTAATTTCTGGCTTTATCCTTTCTGGTTGTCATAAAGACAAGAAGCCCAACTCGCTCGACCTGGTAAAGGACTCCGTGTTTTATTATGCTAAGGAAGATTATCTATGGTATGCCTCATTGCCAAGCTATGAGACCTTTAAACCGAGATCGTATACCGGCGCTGATGATATAACTGCGTTGACTAGTGAGCTTGATGCGATCTCACAAATCCCTATCAATCCGGCAACTAATAAGCCTTATGAATATTATGACGGTACTTCGGCAAAATATTCCTTTATCGATGATGGAACTGTTTCAGATGAGTTAAATGGTGTTCAGGGTAATTTTGGCTTTGCACCTTTATATAACGAAATTAATGACCTGCGTATTAAATATGTTTATCCGGGCTCACCAGCCGACTTAGCCGGAATAAAACGCGGTTACCAGATAACCAGCATTAATGGGAGAACAAATATTTCCTATGATACAGACGGATATGGAGACAACTCAGGCAATAACCTGAAATTTGTGATCAACGCTTATTCTAATAGCAATTCCATTTCGATGACTTTGCTTAAACCCGATGGTTCTACACTTACGGTAACCAATATGAATGTTACCAATTATACTGTAAATCCTGTTTTAAAAAGTGCGGTGTATGACCAGGGTAATGGCCATAAAGTTGGCTATATCGTTTTCAATAGCTTTACCTCGGGTGCCAATGCTAATCCAAAATTAGATGCAGCATTTGGCAATTTTATAGCAAGTGGAGTAACCGACCTGGTAGTTGATCTGCGCTATAATGGAGGTGGTTATGTTTCTACAGCTGAATATATTGACAATTTAATCGTTCCAACGGCCAGTTCAGGAACATTGATGTATAATACCTATTACAATGATATATTAACAACTGGTAAAGAGAGCTTACTTAAAAACCAGGTGCGTAAAGATCCATCAACAGGCGAAGTGTATAATTATGGTCAATTTAGCTATACGGTAGCGGATAACGCTGTCAATTTTACAAAACGCCTTAATTTGAATGTTAACCGGGTGTTCTTCATCATCACCGGTTCAACAGCATCGGCAAGCGAATTAACTATAAATAACCTTCGCCCGATAATGGATGTGCAATTTATAGGCTCACAAAGTTATGGTAAGCCAGTTGGCTTTTTTGATATCGATATCAACAAGTATCAAATGTATATACCTGAATTCTCTACCAAGAATTCTGCTAACCAAGGTGATTATTATGCAGGATTTACACCTAACACAGCCGGCTATCCCGGTGTACAGGATTATGATGATGTAACCAAAGAATTTGGTGACCCAACTGAAATCTTATTGGCACATGCATTAAACTACGTAAAAAATGGAACGTATACCTTAAGTATACCAGTTATCCAAAGCCTGGCAAGCAAACGCACCACTTTTTCGGTGCAGGCGCAGAATAAGTTAGCAGTAAAAATGGATAAACATAAATTTAATGGATTGGTATTCGACAAGAAGTTGAAGCTGAAAAGATAATTCTATCTTAAAATAAAGGCTGAAGCCGAAAGCAAGAGGTATTAACGCTTTAAGCTTTCGGCTTTTTGCTTTGAGCTTAATCTGCCAGTTCCCGAAGATCAACCGGTACAACCCGTGATATACCCTGTTCAACCATTGTCACACCATAAATTACATCAGTGCTGGCAATGGTTCTTTTGTTATGAGATACGATGATAAATTGCGATTGGCCCGAGAACTCGCGGATGATGATATTGAATTTATCAATGTTGGTATCATCCAGAGGAGCGTCCACCTCATCAAAAATACAGAATGGCGCAGGTTTCAACAGGTAAAGGGAAAACAGGATGGCGGTAGCGGTTAGTGTTTTTTCGCCGCCGGATAACTGGTTAATGGATAAAGGGCGTTTCCCTTTTGGCCGGGCAATAATATCAATATCAGATTCCAGCGGGTTTTCTGGATCAACGAGGATCAGGTCGCAGGAGTCTTCTTCATTAAACAAGGAACGGAACACTTTGATGAAATTCTCGCGTACGTTGGTAAATGCCAACATGAATTTTTCCCGGGCGGTATCGTCAATTTCCTGGATGGTTGCCAATAGTGAGGTTTTTGCTTCGTTCAGGTCCTTTTTCTGCGCTTGTATAAACTCGTACCGCTGGTTCATTTCATTATAAGCATCCACAGCCATAGGGTTGATCGGCCCGAAATCATCCAACTGTCTTTTTAGCTTTTCTGTTTTTTCGCGCAGATCAGCCTCATTCTCGTTTTCCGGTGGCTCGGCATCCAGTAACTCGTTGATATCTATATTAAATTCAACGGAAAGGCGCTCCTTTAAAGCATTCAGATCCAGCTTTAAATTGTTCTTCTGATCTTTCAGCTCATTTTCTATAACCTCGGCCTGGTCTTTTTTGCGCCTTAAGGCAGTTATTTCAGTTTCAGTTTCGGCTATCTTTTCGCGCCAACTGTAATAATCCTGTTCGGCTTGTTGCGTGGCTTTTTCCAGTTCTTCTTTCTGACTGTACATCTCCAGCAGGTCGTCATCCGAATGACCGGCCTGTGCCAGATTTTCACTGATAGCCAGTTTTACCTTTTCCAGTTCGGAACTATTTTGGGCGATACGGGTTTCCAGGTTTTCTTTTTGACTCTCCCGGTAGTCCATATCTTTTACCAGGCCTGAAACCTTATTCTGCTGCTGATGAAACCGGATATTTTCCTGGTTGTAAGCATTGGATTGTACAGATATGTACTCGTTCAACTCATTAAAGGCGCCTTGTTTATCCGCCAGCAGATCGCTTTGAATTTGTTTTTGAGTTTTTAGCTCAGCCACAAGTGGCTGCAGTTTAAGCGTTTCATCTTTAATGCCGGCTACTTTTTGCGCGATATCTTCTTTCCGGTTCCGGCTATTTTCAATAAATGCCTGGTATTGTTCCTGCCGGGTTTTAACCGTTATTAATTCAGTATTTAAGCGGTTTAAATCCTGCTGTTGCTGGTTGATCTGTTCTTTTTTACCGGACGATCTGAATGCTGAAAGTTTACTTTGCAACTCTTCCGAACGGCTTTTCAATTCGCTAAGCCGGCTATCAACAGATTTGATCTCTTTAGAAAGATTCTCCAAATTCTTCACCCGGCCTATACGCTTGCCTTCAAATAAGCCTACCGAACCGCCAGCCATGGTCAGTTTTGATTTGTTAAATTTTCCGCTCTTGCCAATCAGCACTACATCACCATGGACAGCTGTATTATTAAGATCATTTTCTGTCGAATCGTTTACCAGGTAAACGTTTTTTAATAAATGGGTACACAGATTTTGATAGCGTTTATCTACCTCTATCACACTTAATGCGGGCACAGCCGCCGCAGCCAAACTTTCTCCTGATGAAGGTGATTCATTAGTATAATTACTCAGTACAAAAAACTGCGCCCTGCCTTTTGACGAATTACTGAGCAGGTTGATTGCCGAGATGGCCTCATCATAATTCTCAACCACGTAATAATTCATTAGCGGTTCAAGGTAATTCTCAATGGCTACCCGGTATTCTTCACGACAAAAAAGTATGTCACTGAACAGGGGGGCGTTTTTGGCCCAGTCGCTGTTCTTTTTTAGGAAACGGATAGATTCCGGGAAACCTTCCAGGTTGTCCACCATGCTTTTGGTCAGGTTATACTCGTTTTGCTTCGCATCAAGCTTCCTGCTTTCCTGTATAATGGTTTCTTTTATAGTACCTGATTCGATTTCTGTATCCTTAATTTGGTTCTGCAGCTTATTCTCAAATTCGACAATAACCTGCAGTTCCTTTTCCATGGTTTCAGAGCGGTTCTGCAGTTCCGCAACCACCTGGTTGAAGTGGGAAAGTTCAGCTTCCTTATTGGTCGCATCCTCCATATTTCGCTGGCTTTCCTGTTCCAAAGCCTGCTGTTGTATTATTAGTATCTCAAGGTCCTTTTCGGTTTTGTATATCTGGTTTTGTAAGCTGTTGTTAGTGTTGGTGATCTCATTCAATTCAGCACGTGCCGAACCTTGCTGAACCCTTAATTCATCAACAGCTAATTTCAGATCGCTAACCAAAGTATGCACGGCTTGCAGATTTTCATCTTCCTGCGCTTTCTCTTCGGCTAGCCGCTTGATGTTATAAAAAACATGGTTCAGCTGATTGCGGTCACGCTCCAATTCTTCACTTAATCGGCCTTCCTTATCCTGTTGAAATTTTAACTGTTCGTTCTTTATCTTCTTCTCATTCTCATAAGCCCTGATCTTCGAAACAAACTCATTGGTAGCTTTTTGTTGGGTCGACAGATTTTTTTCGCGCGTCAGGCTATCTGTCTTCTGCTGCTGCAGGGTGGCTTCCAGCAGATCAATTTGAGCCACTATGCCTAATTTTTCTCCCCGTTGTTTTTGCTCCTGATCATCAATTTTATTCAACGACTCGCTGAATGAGATGATCCTGAATGATGCCAGCATAATGCTAAGCGTTTTATACTGCTCTCTTAGGCGATAGTAACGCTCGGTTTTTTTTGCCTGGTTCTCCAGGGTTTTCAGGTTCTTTTCAATTTCCGACAGCAAATCCTCAACACGTTCCAAATCAGCTTCGGTATCCTTCAGCTTATTAAAGGTTTGTTTTTTGCGGAGCTTATATTTAGATATGCCCGATGCCTCCTCAAACAAATTACGCCTCGAACCTTCTTTATTAGCGATGATCTCGTCGATCATCTTTAGCTCAATAATAGAGTAGGAGTCGGCACCGATACCGGTATCTAAAAACAGGTCGGTAATGTCTTTTAAGCGGCATTGAACATCATTCAGCCGGTATTCGCTATCACCTGCACGGTAAAGCTTACGGGTTACAGTAACCTGCGAAAATTCGGTAGGGAGTATGTTCCTTGTGTTATCAAAGGTTAATGAAACTTCAGCAAGGTTGGCGGCTTTGCGACTTTTGGAGCCATTAAAGATAATGTTCTCCATTTTTTCTGAACGCAGCATACGGGTGCTCTGCTCACCAAGTACCCACCGGATAGCGTCTACCACATTTGATTTGCCGCAGCCATTCGGGCCGACAATAGCTGTAACACCCTCATTAAAGTGGATAGTTACCTTGTCGCCAAAACTCTTAAAACCTTTGATCTCTAAACTGCTAAGCTGCATTTTTTATGTGCTGAAAGCCGAAAGCAAAAAGCTTAAAGCAGATGAAAGAGGCTTTCTGCTTTAAGCTTTTACCTTTGGACTTATACAAATATTTCGCCTTTTAAATAAGTAACGGCATTGCCGCTCATTTGCACCCTGTCACCTTTGTTCTCGCACCATAGTTCTCCTTTGCGGGCCGATAGCTGGTAGGCATGAAGCTTATCTTTTCCTAATTTATTGGCCCAGTAGGGTATTAGGTTACAATGTGCTGAACCAGTAACCGGATCTTCGGGTATGCCGGCGCCGGGCGCAAAAAAGCGGGAAACAAAGTCAACATCTTTACCAGGAGCGGTAACAATTACACCTACAGTATCCAGTTTGGTCAAGGCAAACAAATCAGGTACGATATCTACAATGTCATCTTCCGTTTCATAAACCAAAAAGTAATCACGGGATCTGTAAGCTGCCAAAGGCATTTTTTCACTCATGGCTTCGGCCAATCCGTTGGGCAACTCGATTGGGATGGGTGGCCTCGATGGGAAATCCATGGTATATTTATCGCCATCTTTTTTAACAGTCAGCGTGCCGGCCTTTACGGTTTCAAAATGGATAACATTTTCCTTATGGCCTAACTCAGTAAAGATAATATGGGCAGAGGCCAATGTTGCGTGGCCACAAAGATCTATCTCATATTCCGGAGTAAACCATCTTAATTTATAACCTGTATCGTTTTTTACAAAAAAAGCAGTTTCGGCCAAATTATTTTCAGCCGCTATCTTTTGCATGGTTTCATCAGGAAGCCATTCATTGAGCGGGCAAATAGCAGCAGGATTGCCGCCAAAAAGTTTATTTGTAAAGGCATCAGCCTGGTATATAGGGATTGTCATAAGATCAAGTACTATAAATTTAACGATTGCTAAATTACTTTTTATTAGCAATTAATAAAAGAAATGGATCATCGTATAATCAAAAGCCAGCCCGATAATTTGGGAAGATCATCTTCGTGCAGATCAACGATATAATAATACGTTCCGGCAGGTAACTTACTGCCATTACGGGTGCCATTCCAGGGCTTACCATAGCCATTACTTTCAAATACTGCCTGGCCATTGCGGGTATAAACGTTGACATGGGCTTTGGGGTAATTATCGATATTTTTGATAGTCCAAAGTTCATTTACCCCATCGCCATTCGGTGTAAAGGTGTTGGCTATAGTTATTTTTTTATAAACCCTTACAAAAACGCTGCTCGTTCTTTCACCGCAACTCACGTTGGATACAACATGCAGCGTATAAGTAATGTCATTTGGCGAGTTCATTGTTGGTGTTAACGATGAGGGATCATCCAGGTATTCGGATGGTGTCCAATAGGTAGTTATCTCATCACCCGCAGCAGTGCCGTTCAGTTTGGCGGTTTCTCCTTCGAACATTTTTATGGTTTTCCCTGCATTGGCCATCGGTCGTTTAATTACTTTGACAGTTATCGATGCTGATGGGGAAACATCTGTACATCCATCATTCCGTACAGTTACCGTATAAGTTGTGGTGACACTGGGGTTGGCTATCGGGTTGGCGATGTCCGCATGATCCAATCCTTCAGCGGGTGACCATTGGAAGCGGGTGGCATTTTTAGTCTGAATGGTGATTGGTATCGCATCCCCCGCGCAAATGCTAACATCGCTAAGCGGACTTATTGTCGGCGACTGGTAAACTTTAACCGTGGTGGTTGCAAAAGCAGGGCAGTTATTCCTGCTTATCCTTACCGTATAATCACCATCAAAACGGGGATCGGCGTTATAGCTGACAACAGGACTATTTTCGGTAGAAGTATAATTATTGGGACCGGTCCACAAAAAATTATCTCCGCCGGACGCGCTGAGTTGTATCGAATGCCCAGCGCATGCACTGGTATTGGCGGGAACAGTTATTATGGGTGGCGGGTATACATTAATTGTAAGCGGAACCGAGAAGATCCGGCAGCTTTCAGCCCCGGCTTTTGGGCCACTCAAAACACCTATTCTGTACTGGTATTTCCCTTCTTCTGCATCAGGGATGGTTACATCAAGGCTAAGGGTTGTTGCACCGGGAATATCCTGCCAGCCACTTCCATTATTTTTCTGCCATTGGAAGTTTGGATCGGGATATCCCTGTTGGGCTGCTACTAATGTATAGCTTAGATTATCCTTTACACAGGCATTTTTATCGGCAGTGTTACCCAAAGTTTCAAATCCAACCTGCACCAGCGGCCCGCATGGACTGAAGGTGATATCATCCATAGCGATGTCATTACCAAAACCGCCACCGCCATTATTGATCATTTTAACCACGATATCCTCACCATCAGCCGGTGAGGTAAAATAAGTACCGTATTGTATCCAGGTTGGCTCTTCGGTTTCGGGAATGTCTTTCGTGTTGTACGGTGGACTCAAAACCTTCCCGCTTGCGGTTTCAATAGTAAAAGTAATATTGGGCAGCGAAAAGTCTTTCGTTGCAGGTATTAAACGCACCAGGTTCATGATCCAGGCGGCAAACTGGTAAGTGGTATTAGGGCATAATTTGCTGCCGCTAACTTTGTATGTGTAAAATACGCTTGGTTCAATGGTGCCGTTCGCGGTCATAAAATAGCCGTTTGGATCGCCTGTATGGTCATGGCTCATGGCCTGCCAGGTACCGCCTTTGCAAGAAGGGCCTAAATAATTTACGATGTCATACTCGCCCTCTTCACCACCGCAGGCATGATTTACATATTTTAAAGTGGTAAACCCATCCGGCAGGGCAGGGCCGACACTAATCGGATTGCTGCCTGCCCCAAAGGTTTCATTTATAATAGGCGCGCCTAAACTGCCGGTACAAGTTTGTGCATTCGCGTCAAAGGCAAAAAAAGTTATTAAAAGAAATGGAATTAATATACTTAGAAACGGACGCATTAGATTGAATTACGCACGATGAAAATATAGAATAAATCTCACAATACCGCTAAAACAATCATACAAGCATATTTTGCAAAAAAGAATAAAAAAGAGCCCCGGCATTTTTTAAAATACCGGGGCTCTTTAGTCTTATTTTGAAGCTTTATTACCCCAAATATGATTTCAGGATCTTGCTCCTTGAAGTATGCCTTAAGCGTTGCAAAGCTTTGTCTTTTATCTGCCTTACACGTTCGCGTGTCAGGTTAAATTTTTCACCTATTTCTTCCAGGGATAGTGGATGATTGGTACCCAAACCAAAGAATAATACAATGATCTCGCGTTCACGCTCAGTTAATGTAGAAAGTGAACGTTTTATTTCTTCGGATAATGATTCGTTGATCAGGATAGAGTCGGTATTTGGCTCCTGGTTTTCTAATACATCAAGCAAGGTGTTTTCTTCACCCTGCACAAATGGAGCATCCATAGATACATGGCGGCCTGAATTACTTAAAGTATCAGATATTTTATCAACTGTAGTTTCCAGCATGTCGGCCAGTTCTTCAGGAGAAGGCTCACGCTCAAATTCTTGTTCTAATTTTGAAAATGCTTTGCTGATCTTACTTAATGAACCTACCTGGTTTAATGGTAAACGAACAATACGCGATTGCTCGGCGATAGCCTGTAAAATGGATTGACGTATCCACCATACAGCGTAGGATATAAATTTGAAGCCTTTGGTCTCGTCAAAACGCTTTGCGGCCTTTATCAAACCTAAGTTACCTTCGTTTATAAGGTCACCTAAGGTAAGTCCCTGGTTTTGATATTGTTTTGCTACCGAAACAACAAAACGTAAATTTGTTTTTGTTAACCTTTCCAGTGCGGCCTGGTCACCTTCTCGTATTTTCTGAGCTAAAATTACTTCCTCTTCGGCTGTGATCAAGTCAACCTTACCAATTTCGTGAAGATATTTATCGAGCGATTGCGACTCACGATTGGTAATGGATTGGGTTATTTTGAGTTGTCTCATCTATTTTTATTACCTCAATTCTTACTTTAGAATAGAACGTGCAAAGCTATAAAATTGTTATGAAAAAATAACAACGAAATATATCTTTACATTTTAATTAAAATGTATTGTATTTATAGTTAATTAACAGGGTTTTACGCCTGTTTTTATAGCTCATTTAGCCTGAATGTATCCTTAACTCTTATCCCTTTTTCGGTCTGTTGCAACGTGCAACATTCGTTGACCGGATCGTGTTCAAAATACAGAATATATTCGTTTTCCAAGGCCTCGTTTAAAAATAATTTCTTTTCATTAAGCGTGGTCAAAGGAAACATATCATAAGCCATAACATAGGGGATAGGCAGATGCCCTACAGATGGCAGCAGATCAGCCATATACAATATATTTTTCCCCTTATAACTGATAAGAGGAAGCATCATGGCTTCCGTATGCCCCGAGACAAAACGAACGTTGAAATTATCGGTAAACTGAACACCATCTGCAGTATCAATAAACTTTAGCCGCCCGCTTTCCTGTATGGGTAAAATATTTTCTTTTAAAAATGATGCTTTTTCGCGTTCATTTGGATATACGGCCCAATCCCAATGTTTTTTGTTACTCCAGTACGTTGCGTTTTTAAAAGCAGGGGTCAATTGATCTCCATCGCGTTTAACAGCCCCGCCCACGTGATCAAAATGCAGGTGCGTTAAAAACACGTCAGTAATATCATTACGATTGAAACCATGTTTTGCCAATGACGAATCAAGTGATGCATCGCCATGCAAATAATAATGGCTGAAAAAACGGGCATCCTGCTTATCTCCGATGCCGGTATCGATCAGTATCAGCCGTTTGCCGTCCTCAACCAACATGCAACGCAGAGCCCAGGTGCAAAGGTTATTTTCATCAGCCGGGTTGGTTTTGTTCCATATAGATTTGGGGACAACGCCAAACATGGCGCCGCCGTCTAATTTAAAAAAACCGGTATCGATGGTAAAGAGGTTCATGGTTGATGGTTCATAGTTCATAGTTAATGATTCATAGAAGGATAGCCAATAGCTACCATGATCTATGAACCATGAACTATAAGCCTTCTACAAATGTATACACTCTCCGTAAGCTTCTGCAGCTGCTTCCATCACAGCTTCGCTCATGGTAGGGTGAGGGTGAACAGATTTGATGATATCATGGCCGGTAGTTTCCAGCTTGCGGGCGGTAACCACTTCGGCTATCATTTCGGTAACATTATGCCCCAGCATGTGAGCGCCCAGGAACTCGCCATATTTGGCATCAAAGATCACTTTTACGAAACCATCTTTTGCCCCTGCTGCTGATGCCTTGCCCGATGCCGAGAATGGGAATTTCCCAACCTTGATCTCGTACCCAGCTTCTTTAGCAGCTTTTTCGGTATATCCAACCGAAGCGATCTCAGGCATACAATAGGTACAGCCCGGTATATTATTATAATTTAGTGGTTCCGGGTTTAAACCGGCTATTTTTTCAACGCAAATAATCCCTTCGGCGGAAGCTACGTGTGCCAGTGCCTGCCCTTTTACGATATCGCCTATGGCATAAACGCCATCTACATTGGTTTTGTAGAAATCATCAACCAACACTTTTCCTTTATCGGTTTTAACGCCATTTTCTTCAAGGCCGATACCTTCGAGATTAGTGCTGATACCAACTGCAGATAAAACAACCTCTGCTTCCAGTGATTCTGTGCCTGTAGCGGTTTTTACACTTACTTTGCATATATCGCCGCTGCTGTCAACAGACTCAACTGTTGAACTGGTCATGATGTTGATGCCTTGTTTTTTAAGTATGCGGTTCAATTGTTTTGAAACATCCTCATCTTCTAAAGGAACAATATTGTCCAAAAATTCCACAACAGTCACTTTAGTACCGATTGAATTGTAGAAATAGGCGAACTCTATCCCGATAGCGCCAGATCCAACCACGATCATAGATTTAGGCTGTTTAGGCAGATTCATTGCCTGGCGGTAACCGATCACTTTTACACCATCCTGTTTTATGTTAGGTAACTCGCGCGAACGGCCACCTGTAGCCAATATGATATTTTTAGCCGTATAATCTTTAGTAGCACCGTCATTACCTGTTACGGTTACCGTGCCTTTTGATTTAAGCTTGCCGGCACCCATTAACACTTCAATCTTATTCTTTTTCATCAGGAACTGAACACCTTTGCTCATTCCATCAGCCACACCGCGGCTTCTTTTAATCACCGACTCAAAATCAACTTCACCGCCTGATACCTTTATACCATAATCGGCAGCGTGATTCATATATTCAAATACCTGTGCGCTTTTTAATAAAGCCTTGGTAGGAATACAACCCCAATTAAGGCAAATACCCCCCAACGACTCCTTTTCAACTATCGCGGTTTTTAAACCAAGTTGTGAAGCACGTATGGCAGCCACATAACCCCCGGGGCCAGACCCTATAACAATTAAATCGTAGTCCATAGTTTTTTAATGCTTTTTGAATTTGATGCCAAAGCTAAGTAAAAAGGGGGGAATGCAAAAGCCTCTTGTGTCAGCCGAATATTGAATTATAGCATATAAAATCTACCAGAAAAGTAGGTTAACTAAAGGTTTAAAAATCAGACATTTATGCGAATGTCACAAAACTATTACAGTTATATTAAATTATTGCATGCTTAGAAGGTTAAATGTTGAAAAATATATAATAAATCTTAATACTAAATTAACATTGGCAATGAAGCCATTAGCTATCTTTGCCGCACATTAGCACAATTGAAACTTCAATAATTAACAAAAACAAACAACGAGTATGAGGAAGTATTTACTTTTATTTTTAATCGCAGTGTTTGCTGTCAATTCAGTTGCCTTCGCTCAGGAGAGTGGAAAATTAATTAAAGGCAGACTGCTTGATGCGCAAACAAAAGACCCCCTTATTGGTGCAACCATTACAGTTAAAGGCACAACAAAAGCAGTCGCTGTATCATTGGATGGAACCTTTAAGATCAGTGTGCCTGAAGGTACAACTACCCTGGTATGTTCTTTTATCGGGTATGTGCCAAAAGAGGTACAGATTATAGGAAATGATCTTGGTGTGATCACCCTTGATCCTACATCGGCTTCTATGAAAGAAGTTAATATTACAGCAAACCAATCATTGGCAATTAACAGGCAAACGCCTATTGCCGCTTCATCTGTAGGTAAAGTATACATTGAAGAAAAAGGTGCCGGCGCTGAATTTCCTGAACTTTTAAAGGCTACTCCGGGTGTAATGACCAGTAAGCTTGGTGGCGGTTATGGCGACTCGCGTATAAATATCCGTGGTTTCAGCAGCAATAACGTTGCTCTCTTAATTAACGGGCTTCCTGTTAATGATGTTGAAGCAGGTAAAATTTACTGGAACGACTGGGCAGGCCTTGCCGATGTAACTACATCTATGCAGGTTCAGCGTGGCTTGGGTGCATCAACAGCGGCAGTACCCTCATTAGGTGGTACCATCAATATTACTACGATGAGCACTGAAGCACAACCGGGTGGTACTGTATCTCAATCCATAGGTAGTAATAACGCGTTAAAAACGTTAGTATCCTACTCAACCGGTTTAAACGATAAAGGTTGGGCATCTTCTTTCTTGCTTTCAAGGAGTAAGGGCGATGGTTACGCACAGGGATTATATTATACCGGGTATAGCTATTTTGCCAATATATCAAAGGTATTGAGCCCATCGCAAACTTTATCTTTAAGTATAATGGGCGCTTCCCAGAATCACGGACAGCGTTATTCCTATAATACTATTAATACATACCGTGCTGCCCCACAAGGTATCAATTATAACTCTGATTTCGGATATCTTAACGGGCAACTGGTAAGTGCCGAACAAAACTTTTATAACAAACCATTGGCCTCTCTGAACCATAACTGGAAGATAAACGAAACCTCTTCGCTTTCAACAGAACTTTATGCTTCTTACGGTACCGGTGCCGCAGTTTATTTAGCAGGCTCAACAACAGGTTTGGTTGCGGGCACTACAGTAAACCCAGTACCACGCACCGGAAATACTTATTCGCCCATAAGTTTTGATCAGATTACCAAAAATAATCAGGCAAACATAGATGGCTCTTCAAGCACCTATTTGCAAAATGCAGAAAATGACCACAAGCAATATGGTTTATTAAGCACTTATAAAAAAAAATTATCTGATAATATTAATTTCTTAGCCGGTGTTGACCTTAGATATTATGAAGGTGAGCATTTTAACAAAGTGAATGACCTGCTCGGCGGAAATTACGTTATAGATGCATTAAGCACCAGTAAAACCAGTCCTGCCGGAAATATTAATAATCCTAATGGACATATTGTTACTGATGGTAAATTCAATAATGATTACCGTTATGAAATTGGTTCGGAAGGTGTATACCTGCAAAGCGAATATGTTAAAAATGACCTTTCTGCCTTTGTCGCATTGGCAGTTAATAATACCAGCAACAGAAGGGTGGACTATTTTGACTACTTATCCAGCGACCCCAATCGTACCAGTAAATGGGTTAACTTTTTGGGCTACCAGGCTAAAGGTGGTGCCAACTACAACTTAGATAATCAAAGCAATATTTTCGCCAACATAGGTTATGTACAAAGGGCGCCTCTTGTTGCTTCGCTCTTTTTAAATAAGAAAAACGATATTAACCCTAATGCAATCCCTGAAAAGTTGTTAAGCTATGAGTTGGGTTATGGTTTTCGCAGTTCCATGTTCAGCGCTAACGTAAACCTGTACAGGTCTACTTATAAGGACAGGTCAAAAGTGACTGTTCAAACAGATGCTAATACCGGTGCGTTCTCTACCATCAATATTTCAGGATTGAACGAAGTACACCAGGGTATTGAAGTTGACGCGAAATTACGCCCTATAAAGGATGTTACTTTTAGCGGTATGCTTTCTGTAGGTGATTATCACTACTTAACTAATACTGGCCCGGCGCAAGTTACTTCTGATAATGGCCCTACCGCCAACCAGGCTTCACTGCTGCTTAAAGGGAAAAAATTAGGTGAATTTGGTACAGCAAGTACAGGAGCACAAACTACAGCTGCTTTAGGTTTGGACGTAAATGTGTTGCCCCAGGTTAAATTAGGTGCAAATTATAACTACTATGCACGTTATTATGCATCTTACGATCCTACAAAGATGATATATACATATAAGGATGGTAAGGTTACTTTTGATCCCACTGCTTATAAACCATACCAGTTGCCTAATTTTTCCACCCTTGATCTGAATGTTGTTTTCAGGTTTAAACTGGGCGGTATGGATGCGTCGTTTATTGGCAATGTATACAACGTGCTTAATACCGAATATCTGGCTGACGCTTTTGAAACTGCTCCTTCAAATGACGGTTTTGTAACGAGGACAAATAAACTAGGTGTATGGTATGGTTCCGGCAGATTGTATATGACTACGTTAAAAATTAAATTTTAATAAACTTTAAAAAGAGTTTCATGAAAAAGATACATTATTTACTTGCATTTATCTTAGCTGCAACAGCTTTAAGTGCCTGCAATCCGATGGATAGTACCTATAAACAGTTAGGCGACCTGCCAGTGCCAACGGCTCCCCCGGCAACGGTTACTATTACCTTAGCCGCGGCTGATTATGGTTTGCTGCCGGCAACCGATTATGCTAAAACCAGCTTGTCCTATAAAACGCAGGATGATGCTGCGGTGAGTATCCCAACTATCTTGGCTGCTAAATATCCCGGATATTCGGATAAATCTACAGCGAATGTAACTTATGCAAATTCACCTGCTAAAGTTGTCGTTGCTGATACCACATTTGCCAATGTAGCGTATACATTAACGGATGCAGATTATAATAACAGTTTTAAGGATTTCAGTGCATCACAGGTATTGAGTTGGCTGCTAACTAAATATCAAAATCCACTTCCCAATCAGTTGGCTTTATTAACTTTTAACTATTATGAGAGCGGTGTAATAAGTGTTGCAACCCAGTCATTTTTATACTTGAACGGCGCATGGAAAAAGATATATACCATTTCCCCTGCACAATACACGTCCATTGGTAAAGGAGGCACGTTTAATGATTTCAGTTCATCAGACAATGCCAATCTCCAGGGCTATTTTAATACATTCTTGAAGGTGGACCCAGCTGTTGCGTCTACTGCCAAAAAATATGACATTCAATATGTGAGTTTCAAATATTTCGCAACGAACAACTTCCAGCGTGTAAAACCGTTGACTTTTGATGGCGCCAACTGGGTAGTTACACCTATAGATGTGGCTTCGCCGCTTGCATTTCTAAAAACAAATGGCGTTTGGGTTGCTGATAATACGGTAAATTACACCCTGATAGCTGCTGATTATACTTTAATAGCAAACATACCAGGTGTAGCAAGTGCAGATGCTATAGATAATCTAAAAGCGCATGGCAATTTCAGCCTAATAGGCGCTGCGTGGACAGACGATCAGATCAATGCCGGTATTGTTGCGGTATTAAAATCTAAATATCCAGCCGCTGTTGCAAACCAAAAGTTTGTTATTACTTATTCTGCGTATAATGGCGCAACTATTAGTGTAACGAAAACCTTCCAGTACGATGGAACAAATTTCAACAAAATATAATAACTGAACTTTGATCCATAAAAAAGGCTCCCTGATTCGATCGGGGAGCCTTTTTTTATGACGTCAATTTTAATTATAAATGAACTCTCCAAATTCTGATGTCACTGTTACTTGTTTCTTCTCAGCAGCTTCAACATGGCCTATGATTTGAGCATCCACACCAAAGCTTTGAGATATCGCTATCAGATCAACAGCTATTTCCTGTGGTACATACAACTCCATACGGTGCCCCATATTAAATACCTTATACATTTCCTGCCAGCTTGTTTTTGATTCTTCCTGTATCAGCTTAAATAATGGGGGAACAGGGAACAGGTTATTTTTGATGATATGTAAATTGTCAATAAAATGAAGCACTTTGGTTTGCGCGCCTCCGCTGCAATGCACCATACCATGTATTTGTTTGCGATAACTATCCAATATCGTTTTGATGATATGCGCATAGGTTCGGGTAGGGGAAAGTACCAGTTTGCCCGCTTCAATTGAATTTCCATTACCTATATCTACCATATCAGTCAGGTTTTTACTGCCTGAAAACACAAGTTCGTAAGGTACTGCATGATCATAACTTTCCGGGTATTTGTCAGCAATGGTTTTGTTAAATACATCATGCCGGGCCGAAGTTAATCCGTTTGAACCCATACCACCATTGTATTCCTTTTCGTAGTTGGCTTTACCATATGAGGTAAGGCCTACAATAACATCTCCGGGTTGAATACGATCATTGGATATCACATCTTCGCGTTTCATGCGGCAGGTTACTGTAGAGTCGACTATGATTGTACGAACCAAATCGCCGACATCAGCTGTTTCGCCGCCGGTTGAATAAATGCCTATTCCGGCATCTCTCAATTCGGCCAATATTTCTTCGGTGCCGTTTATAATGGCAGCAATCACTTCGCCCGGTATCAAGTTCTTGTTGCGGCCAATGGTTGATGAAAGCAGGATATTATCAATAGCACCCACGCACAACAGATCGTCAAGGTTCATGATGATGGCATCCTGGGCTATGCCTCTCCAAACAGAAATATCACCGGTTTCTTTCCAGTAACTGTAAGCCAGCGATGATTTTGTTCCAGCACCATCGGCATGCATAATATTGCAGAAAGTGGGGTCGTTATTTAAAATATCAGGAACGATCTTACAGAACGCCTTTGGAAAAATACCCTTATCAATGTTTTTGATAGCATTATGTACATCATCTTTTGAGGCCGAAACACCCCTCTGATCATATCTTTGCGAAGAAATCATGGGCAAATATAATGCTTAATAACAGTTTGGAATACCAAAAGCGTTACTTTTGCAATTCTCATCTATCTTCCTATGTTAAATAATGCTATCTCCAAAGTACGACTTCATTTAAAACATTCATTTGACAGGATAAACAACGAAGAACTAAAAAGAAATATGCTGCAGGCTATACCTTTTTGGATCGCTTCCATTATAACAGGGCTTATTGCTGTACTCTATACGCGGCTTTTTTTAATGGCCGAAGGACTTACGGCATTGGTTTATCATAAACACGCCTGGCTGCTTTTTATTTTGACGCCGGTTTGCTTTCTGGTCTCCTGGTGGTTGGTCCGCCTCGCACCTTATTCAAGGGGAAGCGGCATACCGCAGGTAATGGCTGCAATAGAAATAAGCAATCCCAAAACCGAACGCAAGGTAAATAAGCTTTTGGGCATTAGAGTAATATTGGTAAAGGTGGCATCAAGCCTTGTTATGGCGATTGGCGGAGGCGCCATAGGGCGGGAGGGGCCAACCATACAAATTGCTGCATCAGTTTTTAGAAAAGTAAATCAGGTTTTACCCGCCTGGTGGCCGAAGGTCGCAAAAAGGAATATGATCATAACCGGTGCGGCAGCAGGCTTGGCGGCAGCGTTCAATACACCTTTAGGTGGAATTGTATTTGCTATAGAAGAACTGACCAAAACGCACTTCAGTTATTTTAAAACCGCTATTTTTTCATCAGTCATTATTGCGGGCTTAACTGCCCAGGGGATATTAGGGCCCTATCTTTATCTCGGTTATCCGAAGATCGATCGTCTTTCAGCCTTTATTTTTTTAGGCGTTATACTGGTGGCTATTATTTCGGGCCTGTTAGGCAGCGGTATGTCAAAATTGATATTGGTGATAATGAAATGGAAATCCCGCTTTAAATTTAATCGCGAACATATATTATATGTGGTATGCTGTGCCTTAATAATGGTTGGATTGGCGCTTTTTGTAGACTATGGCGTTTTAGGATCAGGTAAGGACCTGATGCAAAAAGTTTTGTTTACCCCTGATAAATATTCGCTATGGTATATGCCATTATTAAGAATATCGGGTTCGATATTATCATTTACCACAGGTGCCGCAGGCGGCATATTTGCCCCTGCATTGGGAGCAGGTGCAAGTATAGGTTCAATGGTATCGGGTTGGTTTCAGCTATCCGAAACTAATACTAATCTGCTCATTTTATCGGGCATGGTTGGGTTTTTAACAGGAGTAACAAGATCTCCTTTTACCTCTGCTATCCTGGTATTGGAAATGACCGATCGCCATAATGTGATCTTTCATCTTATATTGGCGGGTATGGTTGCCAGTTTAGTGTCGATCTTGATAGACAAGCACTCGTTGTATGATCATCTTAAGGTGCAATACATAAAAGAGTTGGAACAAGAGGATGAGAACCTGGTGAATGATATAAACAAAAACCCCGCAAATTAAAATGTTTGCGGGGTTTGGTAATTCTGTTGATGCCTGCTTATTTAATAAACAGCAATTCCCTGAACTTTGGCAATGGCCATATCGAATCATCAATTAATTGCTCCAGTTTGTCCACATGATAACGAATAGGTTGGAAGTAGGATTTTACCTTTTCATCATAATCCAATGATTTTTGGTATATATCTTCAATTGAATTGGCTTTTTTACGCTCGCTTACCATTTCCTCTACGTTAGTTTTAATAAAGTTCACGTGCTCTGATATTTGCTTAATAATATCCACTTGCGCGGTATATGAAGAAGCGTCTAAGCCAATATCCTTTAATCCTTTAACATTCTCAACCAATTTGGTTTGATAGGCAATTGCCGAAGGGATGATCACATTAGTTACCATCTCGCCGATAACCCGGGCTTCTATCTGTAGTTTTTTATAAAAGCTGTCGAGCAGTATCTCATGACGGGCATGAGCCTCCCTTTTGCTGAAAACCGCGGTATCCTCAAAAAGCAGGGCTGATTTATCAGACAAAAATGCATCAAGAGCTTTTGGCGTAGTTTTAAAGTTTGATAATCCTCTTGTTTCGGCCTCTTTTTCCCATTCCTCGCTATATCCATTTCCTTCAAAACGTATATTTTTTGATTCTTTAATATACTTCTTAATAACGATGAGCAATGCCACATCCTTTTTTTCGCCTTTTCTGATCAGTTTGTCTACATCATATTTGAACTTCTTCAGCTGATCGGCTACGATCATATTCAGGATAGTCATAGGGCTGGCCGAATTGGCAGAAGAGCCCACGGCGCGCAACTCAAATTTATTACCGGTAAAGGCAAATGGCGAAGTACGGTTACGGTCGGTATTGTCCTTTAATATTTGTGGTATTTTAGGGATACCCTGCCATAGCAATGCATCATCCTTTATTTTTTTACTGATCCTGGAGGTTTCAATTTCATCCAATACATCACTCAACTGGCTACCCAGGAAAATAGATATAATAGCAGGAGGGGCCTCATTAGCTCCAAGGCGGTGATCATTATTTACCGATGCGATGGAGGCTCTTAGCAGATCGGCATGTTCATATACAGCTTTAATGGTATTCACAAAAAAGGTAAGGAACATCAGGTTGTTTTTGGGTGTTTTACCCGGCGACAACAAGTTTTTACCCGTATTAGTGATCATCGACCAGTTATTATGCTTGCCCGATCCGTTGATGCCGGCATAAGGTTTTTCGTGCAGTAATACCTTGAAATTATGACGTTTGGCAACCCTGTCCATCAGGTCCATCAATAATTGATTATGATCTATTGCCAGGTTGATCTCTTCATATATAGGAGCGCATTCAAATTGCGATGGAGCAACCTCGTTATGTCGTGTTTTTAGTGGAATGCCTAATTGCAGGGCCTCTGTCTCCATATCCTGCATAAACACATAAACCCGCTCTGGTATCGACCCAAAGTAATGATCTTCCAATTGCTGGTTTTTGGCAGACATGTGCCCGAAAAGGGTACGGCCTGTTAAATACAGATCGGGCCTTGCATTAAACAAGGCGATATCAACCAGGAAGTATTCCTGTTCTATCCCTAATGACGCGTTAACACGCTCAATACTTTTATCAAAATAGTGGCATACATCTACCGCTGCCTTATCTAAAACGCTTAACGCTTTTAATAGCGGAACCTTATAATCAAGCGCCTCGCCAGTGTAGGATACAAAAACGGTAGGTATACATAGGGTGCGGCCCATAATAAATGCCGGGGAAGAAGGGTCCCAGGCGGTATAGCCCCTCGCCTCAAAAGTGTTGCGTATGCCTCCGCTTGGAAAACTGGAAGCATCCGGCTCCTGTTGTGACAGGGCATCGCCCGAAAATACCTCTATAGCACCGCCGTCAGCAGTTGGCTCAAAAAAAGAATCGTGTTTTTCTGCAGTTGTACCGGTAAGCGGTTGAAACCAATGCGTATAATGGGTTGCATTTTTACTTAATGCCCACGATTTCATTGCGGATGCAACCTGTTCTGCCATATCTCTCGGGATCGGCTCACCTCTTTCAACTGAATTAGCAACAACCTGGTATGCTTCCTTTGAAAGATACTCCTTCATTTTCCGTTTGTCGAACACATTGGCGTTAAAATAATCGGAAATTTTGTTAGAAGGCAACTTTAATTCCGGAATTGTCCTGCTAAGTACTGCCTGGAGAGCCTGAAATCGAATATTTGACATGCTTTATCGGGTTTTTATGCGGTTTAGTTCAAAAGTAAAATTATCCTTGGTAATACGGATAAGGTTTTAGTAAAATATCTTACTATTTATAAATCCATTTAACAAACTCTTGTTAAATGGGAGCTAATCGCATAAAAATAGGATAAATAGGCTCTATTTTATAAATAATGAGCTTTTAATGAGGAAAATTTAATAGAATCATCAAAATTGCACGTATAAATGGAAGAAAATTAATAAACTGATTAATTTTTAGATTAAAAAACATTTTTATTGATCTATTTTGGGTTTTTTGATTAAAAATAATGTAAAATGAAGTATATATTCATATCATTTTTTGTGAATTTCATAATTCTTTCATTTTTTGCAATGATTTAACTAAATAAAATTTGTTTTTTTAGAAAAACATACATAATTTCATAAAAAATTAATAAAATCATATTTATAATTAGGAAATTATGTGATTCTATTAATAACCAAAGGTTAATTCGGTACTTTAATTGCCTTTTTGTTGTAGAATATTATTAAAATCGTTCATATCAATCAAACTAAATTAAACAAACAATGAAAGTAAGTTTCACAAAGACCGACCTGCTCAGCAGCTTCCGACAGCTGACGCGGGAAAAATGGGCTCTTGGCGCGACAATCCTCACCGGGAAACTGATCGGCTTAGCCCTCGTATTATTAGCCATGATGACTATCCCGGGATTGCTGCCAACAGCTGCTCATGCTGCTGCGGCCCCGGCAAAACCAACAGATCTGGAAACATCTATGGTCAACTCGATCAATACGGTGTGGACATTAGTGGCTGCATTTTTAGTATTCGGCATGCAGGCAGGCTTCGTAATGCTCGAAGCCGGTTTCGCCCGCAAACGCGAAACAGTGAACGTGTTGATGGAGTGCGTTTTCGATACGTGTCTTTGCGGTATTTTATTCTACGCCATTGGATACGCATTTATGTTTGGACATGGTAACGGATTTATAGGATGGGGTGGAGCTGATGGTAAAAATTGGTTCTTCCTTCAAAACACTCCTGCTACCTACGAAGCTTATGGTATCCCGATTTTAGCACATTGGGTATTCCAATATGCGTTTGCTGATACCTGCTCCACTATAGTTTCAGGAGCAATGATCGGACGTACCAGCTTCCGTGGCGATATTCTTTACAGTATAGG
>DATHKT010000001.1:0-18988 GCA_035489035.1 Mucilaginibacter sp. | reverse complement strand
CTGATAGATTGCCAGGTATATACTGAACATTTAACATCGATGGGGGCCCGGTTGATCAGCAGAAAAGAATATCTGGATATTCTGCAAAATAATGAGTCGTGAAAGATTAGTTTTGTTGGGAAACAAGGTGTCATCCTGAATATCATTAGAGAAAATAAAGAGGGATGTCACCCTGAGGCACTCGAAGGGTGAGCGCAGGGGTCTTTGCCAGCAAGTTTCGAGAGCCTCAACATGACACCCTCACGATATAAGCAATTAAATGGAGCAGATCAACACCAAAGAGCGTATTATATTAGGGATAGACCCAGGCACGGCAGTAATGGGCTATGGCCTGGTGAAAGAAACAGGCTCCAAAATTGAACTGATCAGCCTGGGTGTGGTGAAAATGGAGAAGATTGACGACCACATGCTGAAGCTCCAGCGCATTTTCGAAAAAACAGTGCAATTGATAGATAATTATCATCCCGATTGCCTGGCTATTGAGGCCCCTTTTTATGGTAAAAATATACAAGTGATGCTAAAGCTGGGCCGGGCACAGGGTGTTGCTATGGCGGCTGCCCTTTCGCGTAACGTAACCATAACAGAATATGCGCCCCGCAAAATAAAACAATCCATCACAGGCAACGGTAACGCTACCAAAGAACAAGTGGCGGCTATGTTGCAAACCCTGCTGAAATTTACCGAAACACCCGAGTTTTTGGACGCAACCGATGGCCTTGCCGTGGCCGTTTGCCATTCCTTTCAAAAGATCAGTACCAAAACAGGAAAAAGCGGCGGTAAAAAATCCTATTCAGGCTGGGAAACTTTTGTGCAGGATAATAAGGATCGGGTTAGCGGATTGAAGATAAAAAAATGAGCAGATTATAGCGAAGCAACTACAGGAACTCTAATTATACTTTGTCATTCTGAGCATAGCGAAGAATCTACTGGCGAGCAGATGCTTCGTTCCTCAGCATGACAAGTTGTTGGTAACATTACTCCCCTTTCAGGGCTTCCTTTATTTTCTGAGCCGTAGCCTCTAACTCATCCGGCGTAAAACTTAATTTTGGCCGCGAAAAATTAAGATCGCTTACATTGTTCATCGGGATCAGATGAATATGCGCATGCGGCACTTCAAGGCCGATAACGGCTACACCAATACGTTTACAGGGTATGGCTTTTCTTAAGCCGGTCGCTACTATTTTAGCAAATATCTGCAGCCCGGTATAGGTTTCGTCATCCAGATCAAAAATATAGTCCACTTCCTTTTTGGGGATCACCAGCACATGCCCTTCAGCCAGCGGACTGATATCCAAAAACGCCAAAAACTCAACTGTCTCAGCTACCTTATATGCGGGTATTTCACCAGCTACTATTTTTGAAAAAATTGTCATTTTTGAGTTGATTAAGTGAATGGTTGATTAAGTTGGATTGGGTATCTTGTAAAATAACTACTCACCTAATCTAACTTAATCAACCACTTAACTAACGACTAATTTCCAGTATCTCAAACTCCATTTTACCGGCGGGTACCATGATCTCGGTTGTTTCGCCCACTTTTTTGCCTAACAGACCCTTAGCGATGGGCGAGCTTACCGATATCTTACCCGATTTCAGATCGGCTTCACTTTCAGATACCAGTTGGTAGCTCATGGTAGCGCCGTTCTTTACGTTTTTTATTTTGACAATAGATAGCGCCAGCACTTTTGACGCATCAAGTTTTGATTCATCAAGCAAGCGCGCGTTTGACAACAATTCCTGCATCTGCGAAATTTTAGCTTCGTGCAGGCCCTGCGCTTCTTTAGCGGCATCATATTCGGCGTTTTCAGAAAGATCACCTTTATCCCTTGCTTCAGCAATGGCTTTGGAGATATTTGATCTGCCGGTAGTTTTTAATTGTTGTAATTCTTCCCTTAACCTCTCTAAACCCTCTTTGGTATAGTATGCTACATCTGCCATGACTTCACCTCGTTATTAAAATATTTATAAATGATACCAAAAAAAACCGCCCTCCCCATTTTAAGAAGGACGCGTGTGTATTAAAAACAAACAAGACTATATGGGCCATTGCCTACATAGTCTTGCTTTACAGTAAAACGAAGATAAGTGATTTAAGTTTTAAAAACCAAATTTTTTTGGCTGATTAAATAGGAACAGATAATTCGCAGCTCACATGCTCAGCTTACCCAGTTTTTCCGCCATTACCTCGCTGATCTTGCGATAAGAGTCGAAAGTCCATCCGGCTACGTGAGGGGTCAGTATTACTTTTTCTGATTGGCGTAATTCCTCAAACCAAGCCTGTTCACCCAGTGCGGGGAATTTTTCAACTTCTAAAACATCAAGCCCCGCGCCTAAGATTTTACCCTGTTTTATGGCGTTCAGGACGGCCTGGATTTTCACCACTTTTCCACGGGATGTATTGAGCAAAAAAATAGGCTTTTTAAAATGGAACAGGTATTCGTCATCAACCAATCCTTTTGTTTCGGCGGTTAGGGGGATATGGAAACTGATTACATCAGCATGCTTTACAATTTCCTCCATGCTTACCTCGCGGGCATATTGGTCGCTAAAACCCGTTTTATATTTATCATAGGCAATCACATTCACTCCAAATCCCGAAAGCTTCCGGGCGAAGCTATGCCCCATAAAGCCATAGCCTACGATACCTACGGTTTTCCCTTTCAACTCGTATCCACGGTTTTCTTCACGCTTCCATATATCCTTTCTTATTTCAGCATCTGACCGGTTGAGATTGTTCATTAAGTTAAGCAGCATACCTACGGCATGTTCGCCTACGGCATCCATATTACCTTCGGGTGCGTTGATCAGTTTGATACCTTTTTCGTTGGCATAAGCCTCATCAATATTATCCATGCCTGCTCCTGCACGGCAAATAAAACGGAGATTTTTAGCCAGGTCGATCACCTTCCGGTCGACCAAAAATTTGGAGCGGATCACCAGGCCCTCGTAACCGCTTATGATCTCATAAGCTTGTTCGGATTTTATAGTAGGCTGATAGTCGCAATGATAGCCCAGGGCTTTTGCCTGCTCCATAAAGATGGGGTGGATATCATCGACGATTAAAATATTTTTTGCACTCATTACTTTAACACAATTGCACCAGGTAATTTAAACGATTTTAATTTTTTGTAGGAAACGATCCAATCCCTTTCAGGTTCAAAGTTTCTTACGGCATGGGCCAGCCTGGGTTCAGTGGTAAAAAGCACACCCTTATCAGTAAATATGTAATTGCTCACCAAATCATCCATTGTCAAATCATCTGCCGATTGGCTCAAATCCCCGTAAATATCATCTATATTTTCCTCTCCGCCAATATAGCCGCCCATCTCATCGCTATCCTTTTTATTCTCTTTAGCAGCCACAATCTCACTTTTATCATCATCAATACGCTTTTTCAGCAATTTTTTGTAACTGGTATAGGCCCATTTTAGGCCCGCAGCGCTTATCTCCTTATTAATTGGGTAGGCCTTGCCGGTGTGAATATTTAAAGTGAGTGATTGTGTTTGCTGATCCGGGTAGGCACCCATAGTTTCGGAATATAACCTTAGCGATACCACGTCCCCATTGATATAAGTAATATTATAGTTAAAGGCGGTAATGCCTGTTCCGTTGGTTTGATACTGGTTAACAACGGTATCCAGGCGCTCACCGAAAAACAAACTGGTATCGCATAAAGCATTCTTTAATCCGGGATATTTGTCGGATACCACCGGGATCATCAGGCTGTCGGTTTGATCCTGGAATTTAAGTAGGATCTTTTTTGTAGTGATAATTTTACTGTAATCGGTGATAGGTTTTTTCTGGGCATAGCCATATTGCAGAGGCAAAAGAAGAGCAATTAAAAACAAATACCGTATCATCTATTCTCCGTAATCTTATTGGTCAAATTAACAAAATCAGCCACACTTAACCGCTCCGCACGCAGGTCAAGCAAGGGCTCGTTAGTCATTTTTTCTTTGTTGATAAGCGATGATACCGCATTTCGCAAGGTTTTACGCCGCTGATTAAAGCCGGCCTTCACTACCTGCCAAAACAATTTCTCATCACAATTTAATTGCGCAGCCTCATTCCGCGTCAGCCTGATCACTGCTGACAATACCTTTGGCGGCGGATTAAAAACCCCTGCCTTTACAGTAAACAGGTATTCCACCTTGTAATACGCCTGCAAAAAAACACTCAAAATGCCATACTCTTTACTGCCGGGCTTTGAGGCGCAGCGCTCGGCAACTTCTTTTTGAAACATACCTACTACTTCAACCACCTGCTGGCGGTTATCCAGCACTTTAAACAATATCTGGGATGAAATATTGTAAGGGAAATTACCAATAATACCAAACGGCTCCTTAAATATTTTGCCAAAATCCATCTCCAGGAAATCATCATTGATCAGGCGCTCGCCTAACTGCGGGTATTTTTTTTGAAGAAACTCGTACGATTCAGTATCGATATCGATCAGATAAGTTTGCAGATCAGGCTTTTGCAGCAGGAAGTCGGATAAGATACCCATACCGGGGCCAACTTCCAGTACCTGGCTATATTTATCAGCCGGGCGCAGGCTATCAACGATCTTGGCTGCAATGTTTTTGTCAGTAAGAAAGTGCTGACCCAGGTGCTTTTTTGCTCTTACCAACGACATGATCATTCAATTATTTGCGCAAATTAACTCATATTTGTGCTGTAATCAGGAATTATAAACCTAAAATCTTTTATTTGTATGTTTGCGCTACACTGTTGTAAAGTTGCAGGGTATTAATGTTGTAAGGTTATTAACAGCAAGAATCAGTGGAATCAACAACAAATCGGTGCAATCCAATCGTAATCAGTGGAATCATAACTATATCGGTGTAATCATAAAATAATGAGCGAGAAACTAAAAATAGGTATCAGTATAGGCGATGTTAACGGGATAGGGTTGGAGGTGATCATCAAAACGCTTCTTGATAGCCATATTTATGAGTATTGCACACCGATAGTTTACGGGCACACCAAGGTAGCATCATTTCATCGCCGTGCCATTAATGCCGGCGAGTTGAATTTCCAGGTGATCAATAACGCATCGCAAGCTCAGCCTAAAAAGGCCAACATGATCAATTGCTGGGAAGAAGATGTGAAGATAGATCTCGGCCTGGTGAATGAAGTTGGCGGCAAATATGCACTACTATCCTTACAGCGCGCAACCGCTGACCTGATCAGCGGCGATATTGATGCGCTGGTTACCGCACCGATCAATAAAGACAATATCCAGAGCGAGGAATTCAAATTTCCCGGCCATACCGAATACCTACAGGAAAAAGCAGGGGCTGCTGAATCACTGATGTTTTTGGTTAGCGATACCCTGCGCGTAGGCGTAGTAACCGGGCATATACCATTAAACAAAGTGGCCGAATCAATTACTGCCGAAAAGATACTGGCAAAACTGAAACTGATGGATGCCAGCCTGCAACAGGATTTCTGGGTGCGTAAACCAAGGATCGCCGTGCTGGGCCTGAACCCCCACGCCGGCGATAACGGCCTAATCGGTACCGAAGAGATTGACACCATTATACCCGCCATTGAAGAAGCTCGAGCCAATGATATCCTGGCTTTCGGTCCGTACTCGGCAGATGGTTTTTTTGCCAACGGAACTTATATGCAGTTTGACGCCGTGCTGGCCATGTACCACGACCAGGGCCTCATTCCATTTAAACAAATCTCCTTCGAGTCGGGGGTTAACTTTACAGCCGGATTAAACGTGGTCCGCACCTCGCCTGACCATGGTACCGCCTACGATATAGCAGGCAAGGATAAAGCTTCCGAAATATCATTCCGCGAAGCCCTGTTTGCTGCCACGCACATCGTAAAAAATCGCCGCGAAACTGCTGAGTTAAACGAAAATCCCTTAATTATCGCTAAACTGAGCCGCGATAGGGACTAAAAAAACCAAAACAATCCCCTTTCTGCCCACTTTTCAGGGCGTTCCGTTCCAAAAATGTGGAACAACACTATGGAACACCCCGGAACACCTTAATAGTTAAGAAATTTAATTATAGCGTAGTCGGGCCTGCCTGCCGGTGGCGGGGTGAGTTCACTCGCCCTCTCCTTTTGAGAGGGTTGGTAAGGCCTATTTCAGCACCTCGCTTATCGGTTTACCAATATTTCCGTTAGGTGCTTGTATGTGTAACAAAGCGGCAACTGTAGGCGCAATATCGGTCATATGTGTTTCGCGGTTCAAATGGCCATGATTGATGCCCCAGCCCATAAATACCAGCGGGATATGTGCATCATACGGGTTCCAGGTGCCATGCGTTGTGCCTGTTTTGCTATAAGCCGCGTACCATCCCGGTTTTAAAATGATCTGTATAGTTCCGCTGTGCTCAACACTGTAACCATTGATGATACGGGCACGCAAGTCTTCGGGGATATTGGCGGTTTGCGCTTTTGCCATATCAACAGCATAGGCTACTCCCCCCTGCTTCATCAAAAATTCTATACAATCTTTTTTGATGGCCTCTTCATCAAGCCTGGCATATTTGATAGATTTATAATTGAAATTAACCTGGTAATTACCAAGACCGATCACCATGTTTTCAACTTTGTATTTATCTAATAAAAATTTATTCAGATCATTTTTAACCGTGCCTTCGCTCCACATTCCTGCCGGGATATTGTTGTCATTTAAAAACGTTGGGTTATGCGCCGCGCCATGATCCGCAGTTAAAAACACCGTATAATTTCCCTTGCCCAATTTGGCATCCAAAAAGGTAAAGAAGGATGCAAAGTCCCTATCCAGTTTAAGGTAGGTATCCTCTATCTCAACCGAATTCGGGCCGAACTGGTGACCCACATAATCGGTAGAGGAAAAGCTCACCGCCAAAAAATCAGTAACGGTATTTTGGCCCAATTTCTCATTGTTGATGGCTGCTATAGCCAGGTCCAGCGTCATGGTGTTACCATAAGGTGTTGAACGGATCAGCCCTAAATTGTTTTTATATAGGGCCGATGTTTTTACCGGCAGACTGGGTGTATCCGTACCCTTAAATTTTCCTTCATACCTTGGGCTGATATCAGGCGTGCTTTGCACGTAGGAATCAATTGGATAGGCTGGTGTCCAGTCTTGCTTCAAATACGTTTCGGGGATTTTCTGATCGTTGAAATCCTTCACCCATTGTGGCAGTTCTTTCATGTAATAAGTGCTGCTGATCCAGTTGCCGCTTTTATCTTCAAACCAATAGGCCGCATTGGCAGTGTGCCCTACAGGTAATATGCCGCCACGGTCCTTAAGGGCTATCCCGATTACTTTGGAGCGGAAGTTGGTAGCCAAACGAAGTTCATCCGTCACCGTAGTCACCAATAAGTTTCTCGGTGAGTTTTGCCCCTCCAATGCCGGCGGGCTCCCAACAGACCTTACTGATGTATCCCGTGTGCAATACATGGACTGACCTGTTGCCTGTATAATAAAATCATTACCCGCTATACCATGTATGGCTGGCACAGAACCCGTATAAATGCAGGTGTGCCCGGCAGCTGTTACGGTCGGGATGTAATCAATCAGTGTATTATCACAAGTAAAGCCTTCATTCAATAAACGCTTAAAACCATTATTAGTGTAACGGTCGTAATAACGGAAAAGGTAATCCCAACGCATCTGGTCTACAACGATACCTACCACTAATTTCGGACGCAGCAGTTCAGAAGTTGCAGTGGTATTAGCCGTTGCAGTTGGGGTCTTTTTCTTTTTGGTTTGTGCCGATACCTGGAGCGCGGCAAAAGCGAACGAGAATAAAAGCAGGTGTTTGATCTTCATTGAAAGCAGATTAAGTAACGCAAATATCAACAAAGTGAGCAAAATTCAATGTGATATTTGCGTTACGGCAATTTAAAGTTTGGTGTACTTCCAAACAAAACCCATTGTCATTTCGAATGAGGAGAAATCTTGTACAACATGCATAGTCCGCTTTTCGAACCGTATAAGATTTCTCTCTTCGTTCGAAATGACAGGCAGAGTCTAGTTAAAACCTCAAATTCAGCGAAGCCAAAAAATTGATCGGCGCCTGTGTGAAAAAATAATTATAATTCACCACCTGGCCGCCCTCAATATCCGGGTAAGTAGCCCCGTCCGACTGGTATTTCTTGCTGAAAATATTGTTCACCAATAAACCAACACCCACATTTTTTACCCCCTTTATGCTGAAATTATAATTAAGCCGCACATCATTTACCAGGTAACCCTCAAGCGAGCGGCTGGTGGTTGAGGTATTATCCAAATATTGCCTGCTCACATACTTGCTGATAAAAGCGATCTCCCCATTTTTCACCGGGCGATAGCTTATAGTACTTGACCCTGTAAAGTTTGGCGAATAGGCTATATCGGTTTTTTTGTATTGGGTTTCATCCAGCGTTTCGGTATCGTAGTTCTGCAAAAACTGGTGGAAATCCTTCACCTTATTGGTGCTCACCGTAGCGTTGACAGCCCAGGTTAATGGTTCGGCTATTTTCACACGGGCGCTGGCTTCGATACCTGCCCGGTAGCTGTCTTTAATATTGGTGCGTATCGCTTCGCCCACATCATCAAGCGCCCCGGTCAGGATGAGCTGATTTTTGTAGAGCATGTAAAAGCCATTGATACTGCCGCTGAAAACCGGGCTGGCAAAACGATACCCGAACTCAATATCTTTCAGGTTTTCGGGTTTTGGGCGGCTTTGGGGCGATGAGTTAACAAAGTCGCTGCGATTAGGCTCGTGATTACCTACTGCAAACGATGCATAAATATTGCTGTGTGCATTTAGTTGATAGGTAATACCTGCCTTAGGGTTAAAAAAGTTAAGCCCTACCTGCTGTTGCACATTGTTCAGGCTTTCATCGAACCCTAAAAATGAATAATAAATGTGCCGGTATTGCAGGTCGCCATAAAGCATTAGGCCGCCTATATGATATTCGGCCCTGGTAAACAAGTTAAAATCTGTTTTTCTGGCATCATTACGCGAATACTGGTAATCCGGCGGGATATTGGTGCTTTGCTGCGTCCATTCGATATTATTATAATGGGCGCCCTTATATTCGTTATACGCCCCGCCAAGGGTGACATCCAGGTTATTATTTGGCTTGTAATTTAAATTATAGGTAAGGCCGTAAAATTTATTGTTCAGCCATAAGCGGCGTACCAAATCTGTCTGATCAATAGTTGTACCGCCGATAACAACTGGTGTAATGCTGTAGTCAGCCAGCGACTGGTCATTTTTATACTCTTCGTAATACCCGTCACCTTTGGTATAGTGCAACGCGCCACTGAAGGAAAGCTTGCTGCTGATCTGCTGATCATAAAGCAGCTGGTAATAATTTTGGGTGTAATTGTCGGTCTGGTTTTTATAAAAGCTTTTGCTCGAATTAATATAGCCCAGCTCATTATAGCGGCGGTTCCCATTTTTTACACTGTCTTCGGGTACACCATCCCAGGCCTGGTAAGTTTGCTCATATCCCGAAAATACATTCAGGCGCAACACGCTGCTTTTGCCATAATAAGCGCCCGTTAAAAAGAAAGATTTGAGCTTCGAAAACGCACGGTCGATATATCCATCTGAGTTCATCCTTGATAAGCGGCCGTCAACACTGAAATGCCCGCCCAACAAACCCGTACCCAGGCTAACTGTATTTTTTATCGTGCCGTATGATCCGGCCGAATTATTCAGTTCAGCATAAGCGGTATCATGCCGGGTGGTAGTTTGTATATTGATGCTTGCCCCAAATGCGCCCGCACCGTTGGTGGATGTTCCCACACCACGTTGTACCTGGATGTTATCTACTGACGATGCCAGATCCGGCAGGTCAACAAAATATACGCCCTGGTCTTCTGCATCATTAAGTGGGATGCCGTTGAGCGTCACATTAGTGCGGGTAGCGTCAGATCCGCGGATACGGATACTGGTATAACCAACGCCTGCGCCGGCATTGGAGGTAACCACCGTTGACGGAGTTTGCTCCAGCAAATATTCAAGCCCTCGGCCTGAATTATTTTTATCGATCTCCTTTTTGCTCAAATTGGTAAAAGCCGTCGGCGAATTATTGGAGGCACGGGTTGCGCTCACGGTAACCTCTTCGGTGAATACAGTACTCCCCGCGAGCCGGAAATTAATTGCGGTGTCGGCGGTCAATACCAGGTTTCTCACAATTGGCTCGTAACCAACATAAGTTACTTTGATGGCAAAAGTGCCGGTTTTAAGTCCGCTGATTCGGTAATTGCCGCTGGCATCAGCAACGGAGCCATTAGCTGCATTAATGGTAATGGTAGCGCCCGGCAATGCAGCGCCGGTTTGCTGATCGGTGATCTTCCCGGAAACGGAAAGTTGGGCCGTTGCCAGGACAGGCAGCAGCAGGGCGAAAAACGCCGTGAATAAATTTTTCAAAATAAATAATTAATACTTGTTAAACCATCTGCACACCAGGGTTGAATATGCAGTACACTTAACTTTTTACCTCTCCCTACGCCGGCATTACCCGGATCAGGTGTATGTTGAAGTCATTAGTCAGTGGTCATTAGTCATTAGTCCTAAACAGGACTCAAGACTTTCGACTCAAGACTTAGTACTTAAACAATGGGTTTGATCTCAGCCTGTCTTTCAGTTTGATTGCTCAAAGCAAGGCACCCCTTGAGAATTATAGGGCAAAGGTATAAATGATTTCGGAATTATAATATTATCCGTAAATTTGATAAAGGCAATATTTTATGACTGTTATTGAATTAAAAGAAAAGCTAATAGCGAGAATCAGCAATACTGATGATGAAGAGTTGTTGGATCAAATTTCAAGGGTTATCGACCTTGAAACAAGAATGGATGAAATATATGAAATGAGCCCGGAAGAAATTGAAGCTGTTAAAGAAGGTATAGCGCAACTTGATAACGGCCAATGGGTATCCAATGATGAGGCGAATAAGATGATTGATAAATGCCTAGGCAAATAAAATGGTCTACAAGGGCTATTCTGGAGTGGGTGGAAATTTTAGAATATTGGACAGACAGAGATAAATCTAATTTATATAGTTTAAAGCTTGATCAGTTATTTAAAGAAACATTTGATTTAGTTACCGAATTACCTGAGTTGGGTATACCCGCCAATTACCCTTTGGTGCGAATAAAAATAGTTCGCGACTACATGATTTATTACCGCACTCAATCAGAATCTATAGAGATATTAGCTATCTGGGATACCCGAAGAAATCCTAAGAAATTCAAATTATAGGTTAGAAGAAAAAAGTGATTGGTCAGTTCAACTGAACCTGGAAGTCGTCATTTTGTTTCAGCAACCGTATCACCGTCACAAAACGCCGCTTATAGGTGTCGTCCATGGAGCTTATGGTGACGCCGTATTCCTTACCCGAAGTTGAGTGGATAAACTTTAGCCCATCGCCTTCGTTGCAATATACTATCCCCACATGCCCTATACTGCGCGGATGATGGCTTTTTGTTCCGGTAAAAAGTATGATATCGCCTGTCCGGGCGTCTTCGATCCTTATTTTTCTGCCGATGTTTATAAACTCATTGGATGAACGCGGCACATTAGCATTGAAATTTTTAAACACATAACTCACAAACCCGGAGCAATCGAAGCCGCGCAAGGGATCGGATGACGCAGGGCGATAAGGCGCCCCTATTAAAGATTGAGCAAAATAGATCAAGTCGTAGGACGAGATGCTTTCTGTATTTAAAACATCGAAATGGAATAACGGTGCCTTTACTTTAACCTTGTGGGCATGCCTGTTTTTCCCGGCATATACTGCACCTGCAAATATTGCACACAAAAATAACAGGCCAACCAGGGTTAAGCTTTTTTTCATTCGTAGACCTCTAAGATATTCTATTTTGTTTGAACCCTGCAAATTTTATAAAATAAAAATCAAAAGGATACTTGATATGAAGTCAGTTTTGGCTAAAGCCCCATTCAGTTCTTATTGTTTCCGCCCCATAAATGGGACGGCAATGAATTTAAAGCAGGTTTCGAAATTTCCTGTATGTTTCATTGCCGTTTGGCTTCAGCCAACGGATAAATTGGAGTGGCTAAAAGGGCTTTAGCCAAAATCTGATGCCAAAAGATCCTAAATGCAATTTCCCGGCACTTTCAGTATTTACCTTTCTCCTTTCGCCTCAAAAACGTACTTTTGCAAACTTTATACAATACGGCTATGCTACAAACACATATACGAACACATACCTGCGGCGAATTAAATATCAGTCATTTAGGCCAATCGGTTACTTTATGCGGATGGGTGCAAAAATCCCGCGACCTTGGGGCGATGACCTTCATCGATATGCGCGACCGTTATGGATTGACCCAATTGGTTTTGAATACCGATAGCGATGCCGCCCTGCGCGACAAAAGCCGCAGCCTGGGTCGTGAGTTTGTGATCAAAGTGAGTGGTACGGTAATAGAGCGCGCCAGCAAGAACCTGAAAATGCCTACCGGCGAAATAGAAATTGCTGTTGATACCTTAGAAATATTGAACGAGGCTAAAACCCCTCCGTTCCAGATAGAAGATGAAACTGATGGCGGCGAGGAGCTTCGGGCAAAATACCGTTACCTTGATCTGCGCCGTAACCCGATCCGCAACAACCTGGTGCTTCGCCACAAAATGGCGCAGGAAGTGCGTAAATATTTAGACGGACTGGATTTTATCGAGGTAGAAACCCCGGTACTGATCAAGTCTACCCCCGAAGGCGCCCGCGATTTTGTGGTGCCAAGTCGCATGAACCCGGGCGAGTTTTACGCCCTGCCCCAATCGCCGCAAACCTTTAAGCAATTGCTGATGGTGAGCGGGTTCGACCGTTATTTCCAGATCGTAAAATGCTTCAGAGATGAGGACTTGCGCGCCGATCGCCAGCCGGAGTTTACCCAGATCGATTGCGAGATGGCCTTCATTACCCAGGAAGATATCCTGCATATTTTTGAGGGACTGACACGCCATTTGTTCAAAGCTGTCAAGGGTATTGAGTTCAATAAATTCCCGCGGATGCAATATGCTGACGCGATGCGCCTGTATGGCTCTGATAAACCGGATATCCGCTTCGGGATGGAATTTGTGGAACTGAACGATATCGTAAAAGGCAAAGGCTTTAGCATATTTGATAATGCCGAGCTGGTGGTTGGTATCAATGCCAAAGGCTGTGCCGGATATACCCGCAAACAGATTGACGAACTGACCGATTATATCAAACGCCCGCAAATTGGCGCTACCGGATTGATCTACTGTCGTTATAATACCGATGGCACTTTAAAATCATCCGTAGATAAATTTTACAGCGAAGACGAGCTGACCAACTGGGCGGCTGCTTTTGAGGCTGAGCAAGGTGACTTAATGCTGGTATTAGCCGGACAGACAGATAAAGTTCGCAAGCAACTGAATGAACTGCGTTTAGAAATGGGCAATCAATTGGGCCTGCGCAATAAGGATGTATTTGCCCCATTATGGGTGCTTGATTTTCCTTTACTGGAGTGGGACGAGGAAACCGAACGTTACCACGCCATGCACCATCCGTTCACTTCGCCAAAACCGGAAGACATCGCCTTGCTGGATACCGATCCTAAAAACGTACGCGCTAATGCCTACGATTTAGTGATCAACGGTACTGAAATAGGTGGTGGTTCCATCCGTATCCACGATCGCGACCTGCAAGCTTTAATGTTCAAACACCTTGGTTTTAGCAAAGAAGAAGCGCAAAAGCAATTCGGCTTTTTGATGGATGCTTTTGAATATGGAGCCCCTCCGCATGGTGGTATCGCTTTCGGGTTCGACAGGCTTTGTTCCATCTTTGCGGGGCTGGATTCTATCCGGGATGTGATCGCGTTCCCTAAAAACAATTCGGGCCGCGATGTGATGATCGATACGCCATCCACCATTGCCGAAGCACAGATGAACGAATTGAAAATTAAAACCGCTTTATAATTTTCCCGCGTTAAGGGAGTTATCAATCAAAGACATTTTGAATGAAGATATATATTTTACTATTTAGCTTATTTATTATCGGTTTTTCATCCTGTAAAAAGGATGCAGCTACTTTTGATCCCATAAAACAGGCGGCAGCCGATGATGCTACCATACAAGCCTATATCGCGGCCAATAGTATCACGGCGGTAAAAGACCCAAGCGGGCTTTATTACCAGGTGGTCACCGAAGGAACGGGGGATTTCCCTACTGCCAAATCGCGTGTCACGGTAAACTATAGCGGAAAACTTGTTAACGGTACGGTGTTTGATTCCGCTAACGGTTATACCCAAACCCTGTCTACCTTAATAAAAGGCTGGCAAATAGGCCTGCCGCACATTAAAACCGGCGGAAGAATAATATTGCTCGTTCCCTCCGCATTAGGCTATGGAACCAGTTCAACCAGCGGTATCCCCGCCAATTCGGTTTTGATATTTACGGTTGATCTTACCGGGTTTAGTAATTAGGCGATCACAAATAATACTCCTTAATAAAATTGATATGATGCTGCTCGTGCCCTGCAATGTGGTACACCAGCGCCCTCACGGTAGCATCATTAAAAGTTCCTGTTCCGTGCCCCATCCGGTCTAAGGAGTCTTCCGGAAGACCGTTATATAAGGCTATGGTCGAGTTTCGAACTGCCTCGTATTCATTAAAAATGCTATAAAGGCTGCGGTTGTCAGCTTCAGAATAGGTGGCATACGAATCCTGGTCAAAACCGATCAGGTTATTTTTTTCATTGCGGGCAAAACGCAGGGCGCGGTAAGCGAATATCCTTTCATCATCCACAATATGCACCAATATTTCCTTGATACTCCACTTACCTTCTTTATAGCGGTGGTATAAAAGCGGCTCGGGCAGGGAATAGATAAACTTTTTATTGGCTTCGAAGTTGTCTTTCAGATGTTTCAAAATGAGGCCGTCATCAGGCAGCCATTTCATATACATTTCGGCGTATTCCGGGTAATCTCCTTTTGGGGCTTTGTGAATTATTCTCATGTCGGCAGGTAATTATGGAGAGCAAATATCAACAAATAACCATTATTTTAAGGCTGAAGTTTCTCCGTAACATCAAAATGGTCAAATGCCTTTGTACTATCAGGCATCTGGTTAAAGACAGAATAAAACACATATTTTTTATCCCTATCTATCCCCGGCATCGCGCCGATCACTGTCTGAATATTCTCATTTTCTGACAGTGTGCCTATTCCAAAGATGGGGCATGTATTGTAATTTTGTAAATGACCTACATCATTCAAACAAATGCAGACTACATCTATTTCTTTATCAGGGTTATAGCTGGTATCATCATCTTTCCATACGGGATGCAGAAGCTCTTCGGATGGTTTGGCGGGCCCGGGATTAAAGGAACCCTTGAAGATCTGACCATAAAAAAGAAACTCCCCATGTTTATCGCCTGGTTAATTATTCTCGGCCAGTCGTTAGGAAGTATCGCCTTAATTATTGGTTTTTTAGGACGAATAGCCGCCACGGGCAATTTCATCATATTCGTTGGCGCGCTCATCGTTCATTCGCCTGATGGCTGGATGCTGAACTGGTTTGGCCGGAAAAAAGGCGAAGGCATTGAATATTTTGTAATGCTGCTGGCACTGCTCCTGGTGGTTATTATTAAAGGAAGCGGCGCCGTTTCGGTTGATCTTTGGCTATTACATTATCAAAAATAACAAATCATATTCAACCTTAGTCCACCTTCTTAAAATCATAAGGATCATACTCCACAAAATCCGCCACCTTTACCCTTACACCCGTGACCTTGCCATTTTGCACCGTAAAGGGGAAAACCGCCTTACCAAACGTGGGGTCGGAGAAGGTAACATAAAAACGATTGCCGCCCAGCGGTTGCAGGTGTGCATACATTTTAGGGTGATGCTCAAAGCGTATCTCCAGGTCGTTGCCCATACCCTGGGTAATGGTGAGGGAGCCGTACAGGTCATTCGCATATTTGCCGGTATACTGGCCGACTGGTAACTGCGGCAAGCGGTTCAGCGCCACTGAATCGCGTAGTTTCTTGTCTTTCTGTTGCATAGCATCCTGCCCTGCTTTAAACCTTTTCAGGTATTTGCCGCTGTAATCACTGTAGGACAATTTAAAATAAGCATCCATGATTTCCCAGCGAAGGGCTTCAAAAAACTGGTTCTGGTCGGTATTGGTTAATATAATGATGCCCAAATGATCCTTAGGGCTCAGCGTTACCGACGACAGGTAGCCATTCACTCCCCCGTCATGCATTACCAGGTGCCGGTTATGGTAATCCTGCAAAAACCAGCCCAGGCCATACAGCTGGTAATTGGTTTCGCCATTCAAATGCGTTACGCTGCCCACAATATCCTGCGGCTGCCTTGTGACCTGTATAGCCGCGTTGGGTATCACCTGCCTGCTGCCCACCTTACCGTCATTCAGCAAAGCCATAACCCATTTGCTCATATCGTTTACGGATGAACTGATGGCGCCGGCCGGGGCAAGCCCATCTATCTGGCAATACGGGATAGCGGTTAAATGGCCATCCACCAACGTATGGGGCACGGTACGGTTCAAGGATTTTGGCATATCTTCGGTTAGAGCCAGCGTGTTGATCATCCCCAATGGGGCAAAAATATTTTCTTTTAAATATACCTCCCAGGGTTTGCCGGTTACTTTTGGAATGATCTGGCCTGCTGTTAAAAAGGCCGAATTGGTATATCCCCATTGGGTACGGAAAGGATAGGCAGCTTTAACATGGCCCATCCTTTCAATGATCTCGCTGCGGCCCAGGTCGGTATTATAAAAAGTAAAATCTCCCTGGAATGTCCGGAACCCTATCCTGTGGCAAAGCAGGTCGCGGATATTAACCTCCTGACCGGCATATTGATTATCCAGTTTAAACTCGGGCAGATATTTGGTTACCTTATCATCTAAGGAGAGTGTTTTATTAGCCTGCAGCATGGCCATAGCCGTAGCGGTAAAAGCCTTGGTATTACTGCCGATCATAAACAGGGTATTTTCGTCTACTTTGTTGTTCAGGCCAAGCTCCTTTACCCCATAGCCCTTCATCATCACCACCTTGCCATCCTTCACAATACATACAGCCACACCGGGTATGCGCCAGTTGGTTAGCGCACGGCTGATATACAAGTCGAGGCTGTCTTTTATAAACTTGCTTCTGTCAACCCCCTGTGCCCATGCAGAGGATGTAACGATTATAATACTCAAAAAAAGAATAGATAATTTTTTCATCAATGTAAATTGTTGTTAATTGGTGATGAAGCTATCATGAGCTATGATATGTAATTTTTTTGAGGCAGCTCATGATGGTTTCATTAAGGATGATTAATTTGCGGGGCATTAAAGTGCTAATTTAACGCAAAATTTAGTTATTGATTACACTATTTCTCAATCTTAAACTGACATAAATGAAGACGAGGTTCTATCGTGCAGGGCTAATGCTCCTGTCGCTTACTCTATTATTATCCTTTCATAGCAAGGTGCAGGCCCAGCGCACGGGCACCAATTGGGCGAAGGATGGCTATCAGTATTACCGTACCGGCAAGGATGGTATTGAAGAGCTGGATACCCGCGATACCGCTAAAAAAACCTTGATCATCACCAAAGAGAACCTAACTCCACCGGGCAAAAAGGCCCTGGCAGTAAGCGGTTTTTCCTTATCAGAAGATGGCAATAAAGCACTGATATACACCAATACCAAAAGGGTATGGCGCTACAATACCAAGGGCGATTACTGGATATATGATATGACTGCCAAAACCTTGAAACAATTGGGCGTAGGCAAACCAGAGTCCTCCTTAATGTTCGCTAAGATCTCTCCCGATGGTACCAAAGCAGCATATGTAAGTGCGCATAATATTTACGTGGAAGATCTGGGCACGGGTGATATCAAGCCTATGACAACAGATGGCAGCACAAGGCTGATCAATGGGACATTCGACTGGGCTTACGAAGAAGAATTTGATTGCAGGGATGGTTTCCGCTGGTCGCCCGATAGCAAGCTGATCGCTTACTGGCAGATAGATGCGCGCAAGATCAAGAATTATCTGATGTTGAATACTACCGATTCGATTTACCCCTATACCGTACCTGTAGAGTACCCTGTAGCGGGTGAAGACCCAAGTTCGTGCAAAGTGGGTGTGGTGGATATCGGTTCGGCAAAAACTACCTGGATAGATGTACCCGGCGATAATGTGCAGCATTATATTCCGCGTATGGAGTGGACCACCAGTTCAAACAATATCATATTGGAGCAACTGAACCGTGCACAAAACGAAAGTAAAATATTTGTGGGCAATGTATCAAACGGTACAACACACGCAATACGCCAGGAAACCGATAAAGCCTGGATTGATGGCAAAGCCCGCTGGAACGATGGCAACCCCGTAGGTTGGGATTGGCTGAAAACCGGCAAGGAGTTTTTGTGGGTGAGCGAAAAGGACGGCTGGCGCCACATCTATAAGATATCAACCGAAGGGAAAGAAACCTTGCTGACCAAAGGGAACTATGATATTATGAAGCTGAATTGCATAGACGAGGCCGGTGGCTTCATTTATTTTATTGCTTCGCCTGATAATGCCACGCAGAAATACCTGTATCGCGTAAAGCTGAACGGCTCGAGCAAAACGCCCGAGCGCTTAACTCCTGCTGATCTTCCCGGCACGCACAGCTATGAAATTTCGCCGAATGGCAAAATAGCTTTACACCGTTTTTCCAACAGCTACACCCCGTTTCAAAGCGAGATCGTAACGCTGCCTGTTTACAAACACTTGAGCGGCACCGAAATGACCGTGAAAAAAGATGCGAAAAACAAACCGGAGTTCTTCAAAGTAAAAACTGCTGATGGTGTGGAGATGGACGGCTGGATGGTAAAACCAACCAACTTTAATCCTGCCAAAAAATACCCGGTTGTATTCTTTGTTTACAGCGAACCGGCCGGCGCCAATGTTGTCGACTCCTACGGGGCAGGCCGCAATGGCCAATATGTGGGCGATATGGCAAACGATGGCTATATCTACATGTCTATAGATAACC